>NZ_LATZ01000128.1 GCF_000981385.1 Bacillus sp. SA1-12 | reverse complement strand
ATATCCTCCTTTAGGTAGCTCTTTTCAGATTATCTGTTTCAACATAAGAAGTTTACGCCTAGTTCTTAGTTCTTCCTAATTGTTCAGCCCTTCCCCTAATTCTCGAGAAAATAGGGTACTATGACTTCTGCTGACTTCTGATTGTTCAGCTATCTATCGCTAGATAGGTTACCAAATGTACTTGGCGTTCCAATCAGACCTCCCCAGGTAAGAGTGCAATCTTTCCCTCCACCTATCTGCTTCATTTACTCTGTATCACCTTCGACAGAAAGGACTTTGTTTTGTTAAGCAAACTCATCCAATGATACCTAGCCTTATATGAAGTTCGTGTTCCTCAGACCGGAGGTTTGCCGCTCACTTCCTTCAGATTCCATGTCACCATAGACACCCTTGTGTTAGGCTAACTGTTACTTCTGTCTTCACAGTTCGGGACTTTCACCCTATAGATTACACCCATGCTGGGCGCACTTAAAAAGAAACGCCCTAATAAAAAGGGCATTTCTTACCTTAACGTTTATTTAGCTGTTTTTGCTTCGATATTTTGAATAAGCGTTTTGAATTTCTCCTTTAATGGAGGCAGGATCTCTTTTGGGTCTTTATTGTTTAAGAAAATGGTCTCTGTCTCATTTAAGAAGAATGTTCTAATTTCTCCATACCCTGCTAACATATGGTTCGGTGATTCTTTACCATTTTCAATTGATCCTTGCGCCAGCTCTTGTAAGTAGGCAGGATCGATATTTTTTTCAAAGCGTTTTGTCCATTCTCCAAATGCTTCAGAATCTGCCGGCGGATGGCCAACTTCTTGAGCAAATTTCTTTTGGATTTCGGTGCTTGTCATAAATTTAATTAATTTCCATGCTTCTTCCGGATGCTTCGTTTTCGCACTCATCATTAATGGGTCAACGTAAAGAACAGGTGTTGAAGTGCCCTCAGGGCCTACCGGAACAGGCGCAATTCCAAAATTCATATTGTTGTTGCTATAGTTGCCAAGTCCCCAGCCGCCATCAACGTTAATGGCTACTTTCCCTGTTACGAATGCATCACCGGTTTGGGCAATCGCTTCGGTAACAGCTGGTGAAGGTGAAATTTTATGATCGTAAATATTAGCGCGGAAATATTCAATTGCTTCAGCATAACGCGGGTCATCAAAATGACTATCTTTTACAATACCTGTTTGATAAGCCTGATCATCGTACAGATCTACGCCATAATCCCAGCCGTAGTTATCTCGATCACCATTATCACCGGCTAATCCATAAACGGCATCAGGTTTTCCGTAATTTGATGTCAATTTTTTCGCAATATTTCTTAACTCTTCCCACGTCCAGTTTGGATCGCCAAATTTGTATTCCGGATAAGGAACGCCGGCTTTATCAAACAAATCTTTGTTGTAATAGACGTACGTTTGGAAAGAAGCAAATGGAATTCCCATTTGTTTTCCTCCAATTTTATAAATATCAAGGAGATTTTGCGTAATATTCTTATTTTCAAAAGAATCCATATATGGAGTTAAATCAGCTGCTAAGTTACGTTTTGTATAGTCAGCGAATCCGCTTGCCCCCCAATGGCTGAAAACATCCGGCGGAGTTCCGCCTGCCACTAAAGTAGAGAGCTTAGAATCAAAATTATCCCATGGTACAGCAATAACTTCTAATGTAATATCAGGATTTGCTTTCTCAAATTCAGGTTTTAAAACTTCTTTAAAGAACCATTCTTTTTCTTTCCCTGGTGCTGCAGTTGTTAAGATCGTTAATTTTGTTTTTCCGCCGCTATCTTTTTCGCTTGGTGTTGAACTGCTGGAAGAACTACATCCGCTTAAGGCAGTTAGTGTTAACAGGAAAACAACCATTATGATACTGAATACTCTCTTCTTCATCCCTACACCCCTTGTAATCTATTGATCATTTTTTATAGGATTACGAAAATACCGCTCTTCGTTTCTTCTAAGACCGCCCCCTCTCAATTTGCTGCTGTGATTTGGTTTACTTGATTCCGGTAACAACAATTCCCTCCACAAAGTATTTTTGCGCAAAGAAGAACAGCAGTAACGGAGGCAAAACGGCGATAAGTGATGCTGCCATTAATAAATGCCACGGCGGAATGGTAAACTGTGATGTAAATGACGACAAGGCGATCGAAAGTGTATATTTCGTTTCACTATTTAAATAAATCAGCGGACCTAAATAATCATTCCAACGGAACATAAATCCGAAAATAGCCGCACTTGCCAATGCGGGTTTACAAAGAGGCAAGGCGATGCTCCAAAAAGCCCTTAGCTCTCCACAGCCATCAATTCTTCCCGCTTCAAACAAGTCCTTTGGTAATGTATTAAAGAATTGTCGCAGCAAAAAGATGATATACGCTGAACCGAAAAGCGACGGTACAATTAACGGTAGATAAGAGTCTGTCCAATTTAACGTTTTAAATAATACAAACTGCGGAATCATAACCACCGGATAAGGAATCATCATCGTTGCTAGCACAGCAAGGAATAAAATGTTTCTCCCTTTCCCCTTATATCTCGAAAAGCCGTACGCAACAACCGCTGATGAAAGGACTTCTGCAAGTGTGCCTACAACAGAATACACAGTTGTATTCCAGAAATAGAGATTAAACGGCTTAAAAGTAAGTGCTTCCTTGAAATTACCCCATTGCAAGGTTTCCGGTATCCATTTAGGAGGAAACAAGAACACGGTTGTTTGATCCTTTAAGGCAGTAGATAACATAATAAACAATGGGCCAAGCATTAGGATGGAAATGAAAAATAAGATGATAAATGAAAAAATCTTTGTTGGTAGATCCTTTATTTTTTTTCGAGTTTTCCTCTCAAGTAAAGGAGTAGATGCTGGAACTTGTTGCGGTGTCACCTCTCGTGCCATTACTGATTCCCTCCTTCATAGTGAACCCATCTTTTTGATAAGGACATCATAAGCCAAGTTAAGAGCAGAACAACGACAAATAAAATCCATGCCATGGCTGAGGCATATCCCATATTAAATGATCCAAATGCTTGTTGGTATAAGAAATAGACAAAGAAGAAGGATGCATAGTTCGGACCGCCCTGGGTCATAATTTGGGCCTGAACAAACACTTGGAAGGTTCCGATGATTCCGGTAATTAATAAAAATAATGTAGCTGGTGAGACCATCGGGACCGTAATATGTATAAATTTACTGAATTTAGATGCCCCATCAATATCCGCAGCTTCATACAGACTGCTCGGAACACCTTTTAACCCTGCAAGATAAATAACCATATTTGGTCCAATGCCCCAAAGCGACATCATAACCAGCGAGGGGATGACCCATTCCTCACTAAGCAGCCACTGCGGGCCTTGTTGTCCAGTAAGTTTATAAATTAAAAAGTTCAAAACACCCAGCTGAGGATTTAACATCCAAAGCCATAAGAGGGATAAGGCAACACCGGAAATAATCGATGGCAGATAAATGATTGTCCTAAAAAAACGCTGACCAGGTATCTCAACATTTACAAGCATAGCAGTCAGCAATGAAAGAACTAGTCCTAAAGGAACCGCAAGCAAGGTGTAATACAAGGTTACTTTTGCTGATTTCCAAAATAGCGGATCGTTAAAAAGCTGTGAATAATTCTTAGCTCCTACGAAGACCGGCGGATCTGCAATATTGTATTGCGTAAAGCTGTAGAATATGGACATTAAAATTGGACCGCCTGTAAACAAAAGAAATCCAATAATCCATGGTGAGATGAATAAGTAGAAATACTTGTTTTCTCTCGCTTTAATGAGCGATTTCGCTTTCATTTTCTTCCTCCTTTTTTAATCCCTGCATACTAAGAAAAAAATCGTTAAAATGCCTGTAACACCGTAGAGTTAAGTATCTTATTAAAATTCCAAAATATTTGGTAAGCGCTTCCAAATATTCGTTTTAAAAAAAGATGCTATATATTTAATAACTTTCTATCCTTCGCATGAACCACCACCTTTTCCCTTAACCCCTTTTAATCTAAAAGTTTCTTCATTTCCTTTAATTCAGAATTTTTCCAACGTTAATTATATTCGAAAAATAACACACACACTATTAGTCGTCAACATATAACTTATCGACAACATTTTGTAGAATTTTGTTGATAAAATTGTTTTTATAGGATAATTTCTGCATCATCAGCTTCACGATCTTTTAAACCCTTACCTTTTTCCTTCTCTACTGTTCATTTTGGTCTTCATTCCCTTGAAGAAGGGTGCTCTGTCACTTTTATTAGAAATTTGTCAATATTATTTTACTAGTAAGGATGTAGTATATTCATAGAATTGAAAATACTTTGCAAGGAAAAAATGTTCAACATGATAAAAACAGCTTATGAAAGTTGCCCTTATTTATGATGCTATTTATTCCTTTTTAGGATACTAATAAACAGATTCAGCTAAACGGCCGTTCAAATGTTTTCCGACTATTATTGAATACTAGTAAGTTACTGGGATTTACTCAAAAGTTGCAAGATTCTCCCTAGAACTTTAACATTCCTGCTTAGCGATTTCTATTAAACTTCTTTGCAGAAAAGAGACTCTTACATGCTGCAAGAGCCTCATGTGAGCGGACTACCCTTTCACCGATCCTGCCAGCAGTCCTTTTACAAAATATTTGCCTAGTAAAATATAAACGAGCAATGTCGGCAATGCGGCCAGCAGTGCACCGGCCATTTGCACATTCCATTGAACGATTTGCGAGCCGGACAGGTTTTGCAGGGCAACCATGATTGGCTGCTGGTCTGAAGTTGTGATGGTCACGGCGAAGAGAAATTCATTCCATATATTCGTAAATTGCCAGATCGCTACGACAACAAAGCTTGTAATCGACAGCGGTATCATAATATGGCGAAAAATGCCCAGAAAGCCGGCGCCGTCAATTTGTGCCGATTCAATCATTTCATCAGGGATATTTGCGTAAAAGTTTCTAAACATTAACGTTGTGATTGGCAGGCCGTACACAACGTGAACAAATATAAGACCCGGGATTGAGTTATAAAGACCAATTTCACGCAAGAATTGGATTAATGGAATCAGAATGCTTTGGTATGGGATGAACATACCGAATAGGATGATCGTGAAAAGAGTATCCGCTCCTTTAAATTTCCACTTTGACAAAACATAGCCGTTCATCGCCCCTAGCAAGGCTGACAGTAATGTTGCCGGGATAACGAGATAAAACGAGTTGATTAAATTTGGCGATAGTTTTGTGAAAGCTTCTGCATAACCGCTAAAGTCGAGTGATGACGGCAGCTTCCACATTGTTGCTAGCGTGACTTCATCAAAAGGTTTTAGGCTTGTGATCACCATGACATACACAGGCATAAGAAAGAAAAGGCTCATGGCGATTAAAATGAGATAGATCATTGGTTTACTAAAACGTTGCAGGACCATTTATTTCTCCGCCTTTCTGCTGTGGATCAAATAAGGCACAATGAAAATGGCCACTGATACAAGCATGATTATCGCAATCGCTGCCCCATTTGCGTAGTAGTTGCCGCGGAAGGTCGTTTCAAACATGTAAACACCTGGAACATCTGTGACAAAATTGGCCCCTGGTCCTGTCATAGCATAAATAAGGTCAAATATTTTCAGGGAAATATGCGCCATGATGATGATGACACTGACAGTAATCGGCTGCAATAAGGGCAGGATAATTTTTCGATAAAGCTGAATTTCCGTTGCCCCGTCCATCCGCGCCGCTTCTCTCACTTCATCGGGAATGCCGCGTAAGCCTGCTAAATACATCGCTAGCGAGAAACCGGTCATTTGCCAAACCGCTGCGATGACGACTGCGATAAGAGCCACCGGAATTCCAAATTCAATTCTCCCCCACTCGAAGCCCGCGAGAATCGATGTATCGGTATACCATTTTGGGCTTAAGCCTAATTTGGTTAGAAATAAGTTTACACCTGTTGAAGGGTTAAGAAGCCATTGCCAAACAACACCTGTAACAACGAATGATAAGGCCATCGGGAAGAAGAATAGGTTACGAAAAACCGGTTCAGCTTTGATTTTTTGGTCAAGCAGGATCGCCAGACACATACCGCTTAATATAACGAAGCCGATAAACAGCACGGAGAAAAAGAGCGAATTTCGCAGGTCCGCTTGGAATCGGAAATCTTGGAATAAATACAGATAGTTTTTTAAACCTGCAAAAGAAAAGTCTGGTACGAGTGAGTTCCAATGACTGAATGACACATAACCGGTCCATCCAATAAAGCCGTATACAAAGATCAGGATAAGTAAAAATGATGGCAGGATAAAAGCAATGGCCATAAGATGATCACTTGATGGCTTTTTCTTTTTAGTCAGGACTGAAACCATATTCTGTTGCGGATAAGGTTTGACTGATGGCATGGTTTTCCCTCCTTGTTAGGGGACAGTCCCTCTTTTTTGTATTTAGCCACTGTCCCCTGTATTCCAAGCTTTTACTTTAATTCTGCTGCAGCAGAATTCATGTCTTTCGTGAATTGATCTGTGTTTTGTTGAGTAACGAAGATGTTGATGCTTTGGTTAACTTTTGTTAAGAAGCCTTCGGATGCTGCTGAGCCGTGTGCAAGGCTTGGTGCGAGTTTTCCTGTTTTGAAGTCTTCCATAGTGTCTTTTCCGTATTGGTCATATTTTTCAATGTCTGCGTCGACACGTGCAGGAATGGAGCCTTTTAATGGGTTGAATGCGTCTTGGCCTTCAACTGATGCAAGAACACTTAAGAATTTTTTAACACCTTCAGGGTTCTCAACACCTTTTGGCAAGCCGAATGTGTCAGTGATGACCATAAATTGGCCTTCTGTTCCTGGTGTTGGGATATAGCCGAAGTCCTCGTTAACTGCAAGTTTTAAGTCGTTTACAAAGTAGCCCTTTGCCCAGTCGCCCATTACGTTCATAGCAGCTTCACCGTTTGCGACTAGCTGGGAAGCATCCTGCCAGTTGCGGGAGCTGTGGTCGTCATTAATATAAGTCAGCATTTTCTTGAAAATGTCTGCTGCTTCTACTACCTTTGGATCATCAAATGAAAGTTCGCCTGTCCAAAGCTTGCCATAGTCTTCATTTCCTAATACGCCAAGCAAAACGGTTTCATATAAATGTGTTGCCGTCCATGGTTCCTTGTCGCCAAGTGCTAGCGGAGTGATGCCTTTTTCTTTTAATGCATCTGCTGCTTCAAAAAACTCATCAAATGTTGCTGGTGCTTGTAAGCCGTTTTCTTCAAATACTTTTTTGTTGTACCAAAGAACATTTCCGCGGTGAATATTGACTGGAACGGAGTAGATATTGCCATCCTTGCTTACCATGTCAATTAAGTCTTGCGGGAATTTATCGTTTAAGCCTTCTGCCTCGTAAAAATCGTTAAGCTTTTCCATCTTTTCGGCTGCTACCCAGCCTTCATTTAATTCTGCACCGCCATGTACTTGGAAGGTTGCAGGAGGATCGTCACCTTGCATGCGGCTTGCTAAAACGGCCTTTGCATTCGTACCGGCTCCGCCAGCTACTGCCGCATTTTCAACCGGAATATCTGGATATTTTTCTTCAAATAATGCTAATAATGCTTTTAAGCCATCCTCTTCGCCCGCACCTGTCCACCAACTAAATATATCTAATGGGGCCCCAGCATCTCCACTGCCGCCTTCACTATTTCCCTCTGTTTTTTCTTCCATGCTCGAATTTGAGCTGCAAGCTGAAACTATTAATGAGAAAACTAAAAACAAAGATAAGAGAACACTCTTTTTCATGAAAAAACCCCCTCTGTTGAAATCGCTTACGATTCCTATTATAGAGGGGGATATCTGCTTTATTCGCGCCTATCTTCTTCACTATTTTATTTATTTCTGCATTATTTTGTGATTGTACTCTCGGTGCTGCGATATTGTTTCGGTGTGCAGCCCGTCCATTTTTTAAAAACCCGGCTGAAGTAATTTGGGTCTTTATAACCCACTTCATAAGCAATTTCCTTGAGGCTGAGCTTTGTATGAAGGAGCAGCTCCTTTGCTTTTTCAATTCGATAGTCTGTTACGTAGTCAATAAAGGTTAATTTCGTTTGCTCCTTAAACACTTTTGTAAAATATGTTGGTGTTAGTTTTACATATTCAGCAACATCCTCTAGGCTAAAAGAGTCTTTGTAATGAGAATGAATATAGGTTTTCGCCATCATGACCGAGTGGTTTTCTACTTTTTGCAGAATGATTTTTTCACAAAATTGGCGAATCAGCTCTAAAAAGTCCTCCTTTGTTTTAGCTTCAAGCACAGGAAGGTCGCGGATAGGAACGCCTTGCCGCTCTAATGAATGCTTTAAGCGAATGCCCCATTCTCCGAGAAGAGGAATGATGTTTTTCTCATCTGTTTCTTTGCACAAGTAATCGTAATATAGAAGGAAATAGTCGTTTGCTTGCTCAAGCTGCCCCGCTTGGATTTCACTGATAAGAAATTTCTCAAGCTTGATTAATGTCCCATCCCCTGCGTTTTCCTCAATTACTGGATATCCATAAGATACGTGGGAATCTTTTTTTAGCTGGGCGGACGCCAGCAAGGCCTGCTGATAGGAAATCGGCAGTTTTTCTACCTGGGCAAAAGGGCTGCCGATCCCAATTGTGGTGGATGCCGGCAAGGCCTGGCATATGGCGCGTGCGAGTGTGAGCGCATCTGCTTTTACTTGATTGGTTGATTTTTTTTCGGTTATGAAAAGCACGGCGCTCTTGTCCCTAAGCTCCTTTTTTATAAAGAGACATGGCGCTTTTTCCGTTAAGAGCCTGGAAACCATTTCTGGCTGGGACGTGGTGATCACCTGAAAAAATGCCATTTTTGCATTGGGATAATGCATTTTATACATTGTCTCGATGTCACCTGTTTGTTCGTTTTGCATAATCGCGGTAATGATATGCTGCTTTGCGATTTTTTGCGTTTCAAACATCTCGCGCTTTTCTTCATTGATTTCTTTTTCGACCCTTACGATTGCTTCAAAGGTTTCTTGCTTATTGCTCGGCTTCAGGATGTATTCCTTAACTCCTTGCTTCATTGCTTCTTTCGCATATTCAAATGAGTTATAAGCTGATACCATGATGAATTTTGTTCTGGGAAGCTCCTGAAGGATTTGCCTGATCGCTTCAAGGCCGTCGATGCCAGGCATGTGAATATCCATAATCATGACATCGGGCTTATTCACCTTTGCTTGTTCAATCGCGACTCTGCCATTTGCTGCCTCTCCTACTACTTTGATGTGCGTGAAGCTTTCTTCGATAAATTTCTTCATTGCTTTCCGTTCAATGATTTCATCGTCAACGATCATGATTTTCATTCCGCTTCCCCCTCTTGATACGGAAGTTTAATACGAATGGTTGTGCCCTTATTTTTTTCTGAATGAATCGTTAAGACATCCGTCCTTTTGTATACTAGATTAAGCCGTTTGATGACATTGCGCAGGCCGATGCCTGTTGAATGTCCGCTATGCGCCTCGTGGAGGTCATCCTCTATTTTTGAAAGAATTTGGTTTTTCCTATCCTCGTCCATCCCAATTCCATTGTCCGATACCTCGATGATGACATCTTTGTTGTCATGATAGATTGCGAGACTGATGATACCACCATCTTCAAGAGCCTCCACTCCGTGAATGAAGGAATTTTCTACCAGCGGCTGAAGGGTCAGGGAAGGGATTTTTACGTTTAGACAGCTTTCATCAATGCTTGTTTCAAATGTAATTCGTTCTCCAAACCTTGTCTTTTGAATGTAGAAGTATTCCTCTACTACCCTTGTTTCTTCTCTTAATGTAACGGTTTTACTGATGTCGCCCAAGCTTGAGCGCAACAGGGTTGAAACAGATTGGATGAGGCGCGATGTGACGGCCGCATCCTCGAGGTACGCCATTTTAGAGATGGTGTTTAATGTATTAAATAAGAAATGCGGGTTGATTTGGTTTTGCAGGTGCTTAAGCTCAAGTTCCTTCAACAGCTGGTCCAGCTCTGATTTTTCTTTTATTTCCTCAATAAGCTGCTTAATATTTTCGCGCATATGCTGGAAGGAATCGCTTAAGACCTTTACTTCATCCTTTGTTTTGACCTGAACCTGGGGGCCTTCAAAGTTGCCCGCTGACATTTCTTTAGCGGCTTTTGAAAGACTGCGGAGCGGCTTTGTTAGTCCGCGTGAAAACCAGACCGCTGCTAACAGCGCAAAAAGCAGTGTTGAACTGAACAGGTTGATGATGAACCATTTGAATGCATGTCTGCGCTCCTCCATTTCCTGATAAAACGCTTGATAATCCGCGAGCTCAAGGTTTAAGAGCTGTTGTGTCGATTCAAGAATATACGATGAAATGCTGCGCACTTCTCTTGCATGTGCGGAGTACTGATCGACATTACCAAAACGAACAGCTGCAATGGTCACATCACTTTCAAAGATAAGGTTTCCGACCATTCTTTGATATTTGGCCAGTTCTTGTTTATTAATCCCTGTTATCTCTTCCTGTGTCAGTCTCTTGTTGTTTTTAAGGAGTTGTTTTTTTATATCCTGATATTCCTCGATAAATGCAGGGTTTTTTTCGACAACATAGGCATTGATTTTTTCATAAATTTGCGTTGATTGCTGAGTGATTTCATTAAAGAGTAAGAAGCGCTCAAAGCTTGAGTGGTATTCAGATACCATTTTTGAGCTGCTAAAGTATACCGAATAAGAAACGATATTAAATAAAACGACAAAAGCTAAAAAATAGAGTAATAGTTTGTTACGAATTTTGGTCATGGCTCAACCCCTCCGCCCATTGCTTCAGGTGAAATCGGAAGATCCTCTTTATAAATCACCTTTGTATCTGTATGCTGAAGCGGGTTAAGGTCTTCTCCTTTTTTAAGCTGAATCATTCTCTCAACTGCTTCGTAGCCCATTTGATAAGGAAATTGAACGACTGTTGCTTCAATGGTGCCTTCTTCCATGTAAGCGAGTGTTTTAGGCAAGATATCGAAGGCGATGATATATAGATCATCCACTGCCATCATGTCTTTAACAACCTGGGCAATGCCAATACCATCCAGGGCACTAGTGCCATAGAATGCTGTTACTGATGGGTGTTCTTTTAAAATTTTATATGCCGCTTCCACTGCACCTATTTTCGTAATGGTTGATTCCTCAACTGCTATGACCCTGATGCGCTTTTCCGTTGCAACGGCATCCTTAAAGCCTTGAACGCGAAGCTTTTGATGTGGTGCATTGTGACGGCCGGTTATGATTCCAACTTGCTGAGGGCCCGATGTGTCACTGATCATGGCTTTGCCCGCGAGAAATCCTGCGTAATAATTATCCGTTCCCACATATACTTGCCGGTCGCTATTAGGGGCATCTGTGTCAATTGTTACAACTGGAATGAGTTTTTCCTTCGCTTTTGTTACAAGCTTCTCAAACTCCTCTTCCCCCACCCCCTGTGTAATAATCCCATCGACTAGACCAGCGATCGCTATATCGATCGTTTCTAAGTGTTCATCATCATTGGCCTGCATTGGGCCGAGATACTCCAGATACACATTATGAAGCTTTGCCGCATCGCGGGCACCCTGTTCAACCAAACGCCAATAATCATTATCGAGCTCCTCTGGGATGAGCACGAAGTGGTAGCTGTATGTAGTTGATTTGTTTGAAGATGGGACAGTCTCCTCAGTAAAATGAAATGCTTCGTTACCGTAATATAATGTTAGAGAACCAGTTAGTAAGAATACGAGAAGTGTAATGATATATAGAATATGTCGGAAATAGAGCATCATAACCCACCCTTTTGAGTGTAAGCGTTTGCTAATATTTTAGATGATTTATGTGGGAAATGATAGTTCCAGATGATGGTCATAGGATCAAAAGAATGACTGAAAAAAGTCCTTTGTAAAAAGGACTTTTTTCATACTATGTATCGACTTTCAATTTCTTTTTTGTAAGCACCCTTAAAAACCAAGGGAAGAAAAAACCGTAAAAAAAGAAATAGACAGGTATTCCGTATATGGTTTTCCAGTTTATATTTTCCATATATCCTGTTTGAACTAAGCCAAGTTCTAAAACAAATGAAAGTAAGGTAAAAAAAACTGCATAAACCCATCGTTTTCTTGGGTTATAGAAATTTGCAAAAATTGCAGATAAACTGGCCGGAACGAAGCTAATTAAAAAAGCATCGCCTAACTCGATCGTCTTTTTTCCCGCTAGATCAAATAAATCAAATGTTCCGCCTACAATGGCATCGGCTACCCAGGTCATGTATCCAGCCATGCCAAATGTTATATAAACGCCCACCCATGTTAGGTTCTTTTTTGGCATAAACAAGACTACTAACACTGAAATCAACACTAACACCCATACAAACCATTCACCTTCAGCCTTCATTATTTCTATCTTCATCAGATCACCTGATCCTAACTATAATATGAACAAAACCAAGATTCATTTACCTTTGTAGTTTGATGTAAATCATTCAAAAATATACTCTAGCCAGACAATTGTTCGCAGTGTTCCTTCTAAAGTTCTTTTCTTTTCATCAATTTATTTTTCATAAGACCAATACATAGAAAGATAAATGGAAAAACGATTGCCATCAACGTATGAATATAGGTAGCCAGATAGGTAAAACCAATATCCAAAAATGAAATAAAATTACTCCCTGATAGCAGCGATAATGGCGTAAAGGATATAAAATAGTTGAAGTGCACTAATCTGTTCCTTCTTCACTTTGCTATCTTTTTCATATATAAGATAGGATTGATGATGTGGCTAATAGCGTTTTCCTAAATTGACCGGAACATCCTTACAGTCAAAAAACAGCCCTTTTGTAAAGGGCTATTTTTCGTACCTGGGCATCTTGAATCACGCTTACTCTTTATCCCGGCGTCTTTTCATTACATTGTTTACAAGGTTTTGCGTAGCATCCTGAGTTGACTCTGCCACATTTTCAATTGCGTTTTGCACATAACTCGTCGCTGTTTGAACACCGTTCTTAAACATCTTTGCTTGCTCTTGGTATGTGTTATTTACGATTCGCCCGTTATCTGGCATAACAATACCTCCTTGTATTCTTTCACCTTTATTTTGTCAAAGATAGAGAAAAATATTCTATTAGAAGAGGTAAGGTTGCAAAATTATGACTGGAAGTTGCAAAATTCCCCCTAAAAGTTGCAAAAATAATGCCAAGAGTTGCAAGATTCTTCCTAAAAGCTGCAAAATGACATGCAAAAGTTGCAAGATTCTGATCCAGCGGACGCCAAATTTGAGAAAATTATTAGGTGCATAGACGAATACAAACAAAAAATACGGGCACCCTAAGGCGCCCGCATTTTTTATGATGCATATACTTTCTTTATTTGTGAGATCAGATCTTCTAGTAATTCAGTTGTTGTAATGTCCGTTGTTTTTTCGCCTTTGTCATGAGCGCGTAACAGAATTTGCAGCAGCTCTTCTTGTTTTAGCTGACTATCTTTCATATTTTACAAATCCCTTTCTTTTTTTACAATTTCAGACAATATGGGACTATTATACTTGCAATCAAGCAAGCATGCAAGCTAAACAATAATCGCCTGATTTTTCCATGCTCTTTCATGCCATGCTTTCGTGATTTTCATCACTAAAGTTCCTTTCGACAACACCATTCGATTGCTTTCTCATTTTTATGTCCCTCTTCATTCTTGTACTAAACCTTTTTAGACATTTCTTTTTGAGGTATAATAGAAGAATTAGGTTTTCATTCGAAAGGGGTTCATATGCAAATGCTAGGTCAGGAACTTAGTAAAGAACTAGTGCTTGGTGCCGGTGAACAAATTAAACAATTGCTGTCTCCCAAGGATGAGGAGGACCGGAATTTAATAAAAAAAGGACTTATCTTATATAGACAAGGCAGTATTTATAACGTAAGCGCAACGAGTCATTCCGTTTCGGCAAAGGTACAGGATGTGACAAGTGTCCAGGTTGAGCTTGATTTAGACGATTTTGTGATGAGTACATGTACTTGTCCTTCTACCTCTATTTGCAGACATCGCATCGCGACTTTCCTATATGTATATGCAAGTGTAGACCGAGTCGGCACGTTTGTTGACCTATGGAAAGAAGAAAAGCCGATAGATGATGTACTGAAAAATGTTCGTAAAGCGAGCTCGTTGTTAAAACCTGAAAAGGATTATGAAGATGCATCCTTAGCAAGCTGGATTGCCTTTTTTGATCGAGTCTATGAAGAATGGCAAGAGCAGGTTTCTTCCCCGCATCAGTTATTTCAGAGTCTGTTTCACCATTATTATTCGAATCTTAGAAAAAAGGCGCCAAAGTCCCCTGAGATGAAGCAATTTTTTATTGTCCAGGCATCTGTTACTGTCTTTTTAAAAATATTGCACCTGATTAATGAGACGAAGCCAACTGATTATATGTTACAACATATTATTTATCCCTATATTGATCAAATCATCGATAATGTCCAAATCGCCATACGGGAGATGAAGCGTTATGCCCTTCCGTTTGCACTTGATCCGCTGTTAGTTGATAGTGTTGAGCGCTTCAGGGAGCTTCTTTATACAAGCCATCATTATCAATATGAGCGTATCAATCTTTATCAATTGCTATGGATTGAGCTTTTACGGCGTGATAAATTTATCTCGATTGAACGGGAATGGCTTGAAGAACGCCTTGATCAAGAGCAAGAACAGCAATCTCCTTATGCAGTGGAAATGGAAATTGCGTTAATGCATATGGATTTTCTTCAGTCACGTGATGAGCATATTTTCGGGACCATGCGCAATCTTACGCCAGCTGCCTTGCCCCTGACATTTAATTGGGTTGAGGATATTTTAAAAAAGAAAAATTGGAAGCGACTTTCCGGATGGGTTTCCTATATGATGGAGCATTCAACAGAATACATCAACAGCGAGATACCTTTTGAGGAGAAACGCCAAGTAATTCGTTATTCGATTCAATTAATTAAACAATATGGCGACGCAGTGAAGGATCATCAGCTCTTTGAAAAAGCCTGCCGCAGCATGCTGCCATTTAGTTATGCAGAGTTTCATGATTATCTCTTGGAAAAAGAGGAATATAAAACATGGATTGAGCTCCAAACTTTATTAGGCTTTTCGCTTGATGAAATGGACTCTTATCTCTTAAAGGAAATTGAGAAAAAAGAACCGGGCATTCTTCTGCCGCTTTATGTGAAAACTGTTCAACAGGAAATTAGCATGAAAACAAGGGAAAACTATAAAATGGCAGTTCGCTACTTAAAACGAATGAAGGCACAGTACAAAAAGTTAAAACGGGAAGAAGTGTGGGAAAATTATATTCTGCATTTATCTGAGGAGCACAAGCGTCTTCGCGCCTTTAAAGAAGAATTAAAGAAAGGGAAGCTGATTCATGATTAATACGGTCAATATTGTCGTCCATGCCGAACAAATTGAAGATTACCATTTTTATGTGTATTGCACCTCGGCACATGACGAAAGCCCATTAGAAGTGAATGAATTTATCCGCTACCTTTTCACATGGCATGAGTCTTCTTTTTTCGGAACAAAGCTTGAGGACATTAGTTATATCGGCATCCCGTCTGTCCAGCTTTCTCCTTGGATGATGGTCGAGCTGCTCGGAAAAGAAACCTATAATTCACTTGCATCCATCTCCCTATCTGATGATGCAGGGCGGTTGGCAAACGATGCCCACCTGATTTATAACCTCATTGCAAATGGGCAATATGTACCTGATTTTGAAGGCTGGAAGCAGGGGGTTACTCGTTTTAAAGATGCTGAAAACCAACTAGAGGGATTTGCCTTGGAATGGTTTTCTGCTGCGCTTGCCGACTTAATTGAACACGATCATCTTCTCCGTGATGCCTGGGCAGAAATCGTCCAAACCTATCCAGTCCTTACGACATTTCAAGGACATTTTATTGATGAAGCCGATTTTCTTGAGAAAATTGGCTGGCACATCGATGATACGCCGTTTACCGTCGGCCTCCGCTTAAATGAGCCTGAAATCGATGGTGACGACTGGCAGTTGGAAATTCTGCTGCGCAGCAAAGACAATGAAAATGAGATGATTCACTATCAAGGAGAAGGCGAGCTGCCAAGAAAATGGCGTCCATATTTAGCTAAAATTGAACGTGAGCAGGAGCGCTTCTCAGAGATCGTTCCTTGGCTGAGCTTTCAAACCGGAACAACCTTTGTAACCGAAGATGAAGCATGGCTATTTTTAACAGATGCCAGTGAAACGCTGATCAATATGGGGGTAGAAATTCTTCTTCCTTCATGGTGGCAGGTTGTCAAAGAATCACAGCTTATGCTTAAAGCAAAGGTGTCGTCTTCTCCGCGAGGACAGTCCTTTGTGGGGATGAACTCTCTTATCGACTTTAATTGGCGTTTTGCCACAAACGGGGTCGAAATGAGCGAAGAGGAATTTCTCGATCTTGTTGCCCAGAAACGCCGCCTTGTTAATTATAGAGGACAATGGATTAAGCTTGATCCTGCTTTTATTAAACAGGTACAGGCGATCTTGAAAAGGGCTGATCGGGAAGGCCTTCATCTTTCTGATATTTTACATCAGGAGCTGCAGGCAAAGGACATCGATTCAGATGACGAGGATGTACTTGATACCCGGGCATTTGCCAACATTCAAATCGAGCTGAATCAGCAGATGCGAGGAATGCTTAGAAAGCTGACGGATACCAGTGAATTGCCGACTCACGCGATTCCAAGCGAATTTAACGGCACACTTCGTCCCTATCAGCAAAATGGGGTCGATTGGCTCTTATTTTTACGAAGTGTTTCCTTTGGTGCCTGCTTAGCCGATGATATGGGGCTAGGTAAGACCATTCAAATGATCGCCTATTTTTCTTATGTAAAGAATCATGAGCAGCCTGAACACCCTGCATTGATTATCGCTCCGACATCTGTGCTTGGAAACTGGCAAAGAGAATTTGACAAGTTTGCTCCACATCTAAATATTAAGCTGCATTATGGTTCAAATCGTGCAAAGGAAGAAAAATTTGCGAAATCGATTAAAGATGCAGATGTGGTGATTACCTCATACGGATTATCGCATACTGACTTTGATGAATTATCTTCGATTGCATGGAGCACGATTTGCCTTGATGAAGCACAAAACATAAAAAATGCTCATACGAAGCAGTCGCGGGCCATTCGCAAGCTGCGCGGGCTCCATCATATCGCCCTGACAGGTACGCCAATGGAAAACCGCCTGACTGAGCTGTGGTCCATTTATGATTTCCTCAATCACGGATACTTAGGCAGCCTGCACAGCTTTCATAAGCGTTATGTTCTGCCGATTGAAAAGGATCGCAGCACCGAACAGATCGAGCAGCTGCAGCGTTATATTAAACCCTTTTTATTGAGAAGAACGAAGCGCGATGAGCATGTCGCCTTAAATCTTCCTGAAAAGCAGGAACAAAAAGAATATGTACCGTTATCAGTCGAGCAAGCCTCCCTTTATGAGCAGCTTGTAAAAGATACGTTTGAACAGGTAACATCACTAGCCGGCATGCAGCGGAAGGCATTAATTTTAAAAATGCTCGGCAAGCTAAAGCAAATCTGCAATCACCCTGCCCTTTATTTAAAAGAGCAGCAGCCAAAACAGCTTATGAGCCGTTCTCATAAAATTGAGAAACTCATTGAATTAACAACAACGATTCGCGAACAGCAGGAAAGCTGCCTCATCTTTACCCAATACATCGGCATGGGTGAAATGATGAAGGACCTGCTCGAAATGGAATTCGGGGAAAAAGTTCTTTTCCTTAATGGCAGCGTCATGAAGAATGAGCGTGACCGCATGGTGGAGTCCTTTCAAAAGAAAGAGTATCCATTTTTAATTCTTTCTATAAAGGCTGGCGGCACAGGCTTAAACTTAACAGCAGCCAATCATGTCATCCATTATGACCGCTGGTGGAACCCTGCTGTTGAAAACCAGGCAACAGACCGTGCATACCGGATCGGCCAGGACCGATTTGTACATGTCCACAAGCTGATCACCACCGGTACCATTGAAGAAAAAATCGATGAAATGCTGGAGAAAAAGCAATCATTAAATGATGAAATTATCCAAAGCGAAAACTGGATCACCGAACTATCAGCTGATGAGCTTGAAGAGCTGTTTACATTGTCGATTTAAGTATGACAGAAATAATAAACTGGAATTCTCGAAAATAAATTTGTTCTAAATGGAAAAGTTCAAAGATAAAGGGGAATGACTCATTGGCAGCCAAGCAGAAAAAAGCGAAAAAAACGGAAGATAAAAAAGCCCCGCAGTGGGAAAAGCTTGTGACTCTTATTGGCAAGAAGGTTACAAAGTAAAACTGGAAACAGCCCAATTGATACATTGGGCTGTTTTTTAATTTTTACTTATTTTAAAAAGTATGACGGACATTTCTTCTTTTCAATTATGGCAATTGGACTTCATAGACTTGATCATGGACCTTTCTTCTTTTCAATTATGGCAATTGGGACTTCAGAGGCTTGATCATGGACCTTTCTTCTTTTCAATTATGGCAATTGGGACTTCATAGACTTGATCATGGACCTTTCTTCTTTTCAATTATGGCAATTGGGACTTCATAGACTTGATCATGGACCTTTCTTCTTTTCAATTATGGCAATTGGGACTTCATAGACTTGATCATGGACCTTTCTTCTTTTCAATTATGGCAATTGGGACTTCATAGACTTGATCAAGGACCTTTCTTCTTTTCAATTATGGCAATTGGGACTTCAGAGGCTTGATCATGGACCTTTCTTCTTTTCAGTCATGGCAGTTTAGACTTCAGAAGCTTGATCATGGACTTTTCTTCTGCCTAGTTATAGTAATTAAGCCCTCAGATGCTTGATCATGGACCTTTCTTCTGCCTAGTTATAGTAATTGTGCCCTCAGATGCTTGATCATGGACTTTTCTTCTGTTTAGTTATGTTACTTTGTCCTTCCAGAGCAATTTGATGTACATTTATTAGAGTCATCACTTTTTCCTAAAAGGACAACACAAAAAAACTCCCCTGCAAATATGCAGAAGGAGTTTTCCTCTTATACAAACAAATCAAATAATAAAACGGTTCCAAAAGCAATGAACGAAAGCATTGTTTCTAATACGGTCCAGGTTTTAAACGTTTCTTTTACGGTTAAGCCCAGATACTCTTTTACCATCCAGAATCCCGCATCATTGACGTGTGAGAGCATGAGCGATCCGGCACCTGTAGCGATAACAAGCAATTCCAGGTTTACGCCTGACATGTGTTCAATAATTGGCGCAACAATTCCTGCAGCTGTTGTTAATGCGACAGTTGCTGATCCTGTGGCAATGCGGATCAAGCCTGATACGATAAACGCCAACACAATAGGTGAGAGGGAAAAGTGCTCAGACATTTGGGCAATGGATGTGCCTACACCACTCTCAATAAGGATTTGTTTAAAGCCACCGCCTGCTCCGATGATTAAAATGATCGATCCGACTGGCAGTAAGCATTCTTCTGATAGTTTCTGAATATACGTTTTATCCATTCCTTGACGAATACCAAGGAAATAAAAGGCTGCAAAACACGAAATTAACAGGGCAATGACAGGACTTCCAATAAAGATAAATAACTTAAGCATTACGCTTGGTAATGGCAGATACGGTGCGAGAACGGATAAGATCATTAGTAAAACCGGTAATAAGATGATGAAGAATGAAATGCCTGTGCTTGGCAGCTTCTCTGACATCTTGCTTACTCGAATTAACTCTGGCTCTCCTTCTGGTATCACACGATTTTTTACCCACTTTGCAAACAACGGTCCTGCGATAATCGCAGCTGGCAATGCAATGATCAGCGAGTAAATCAGAACCTTTCCGATGTCCGCTTGATAGATGCCTATTGCCGTCATGGCACCAGGGTGTGGAGGTACCAAGCCGTGTACAATGGATAATCCTGCAAGAACAGGTATGGCAATTAGTAAAATATTTTGTTTCGTAGTTCGATAGATTGAAATAACAAGAGGCAGTAACATAACGATCCCTACGTCAAAAAATACCGGAATCCCAATGATAAAGCCTGAAAGCAGCATCGCCCACGGCAATTTTTTAACACCAAAGATACGAATGAAGAAATCCGCTACTTGCATTCCTGCACCTGAGTCAGACATCAGCTTTCCTAAAATGGTCCCTAACGCTAAAATTCCGACTAAATGGCCTAAAACACTCCCTACTCCGGTTTCATAAGCAGTGACGATTTTGTCCATTGATAATCCTGACATTACCGCTAAAAACAAGCTGGCAACCGTTAAACTAATAAAAGCATGCCATTTCCACCATGCTACACCTAAAATGACAATGACAATTGACAGCAAGGTAATGGTTAACAAATATAATTCCATAGTTCTTCCCCCTTCTCCCTGTACGTAAACGTTTTCATAGAAGTTGTGAGAAGGGGAGCTTTTCCCCTTTTCTCGCATTCTCTCTATTTTTTAATCATGTTTATCTTTGTATATCGCCCAGCGATACAGTCATCGCACGAAGGATATCGCCCTCTGATGACATTGGCGTATCGCCCACTATGGTATGAGCAAGCATCCCTGCAGCTGCGGCAAAATCAACGGTCTTCTCTGGTGAAAATCCTTCGATTTCACCATGGATAATCCCGCTTGTATAGGCATCTCCCGCACCAATTCTGTCATAAACCGAAAAGGCCAGTGTTTTTGAAAAATGGAATGTTTGATTTTTATACATAAATCCCTTTAACGAATGAGTGTTGTCTCCGTTAATGGAACGATGGGTACCCGCAATAACAGAGATGTTGTACATTTTCGCCACAGCTGGAATCAAGTCCACGAGCTGATCATGACGATCTTCCTTCTCCGTTTTCATCCCTAAAATATAGATGGCATCCTTTTCATTCATCATAACGAGATCAGCCAGATGGAGCATTTCTTCATAATGCTGTCTTGCTTTTTCATATCCATCTTCACCCCAGAGCGATGGCCGGTAGTTACAGTCAAATACAACCATTCCTCCATTTTCTTTCACCGCTTTGGCAAATGCCTTCATTTGCTGACGGACCGTATCATTCATCGCCAGGGTGATCCCGCAAAAATGAATAACATCGATGTTCTTGGCAATGGAATGAAAATCGTACGATCCTTCAGCAGCAGTATTAAAACTGCTTGCTTGGCGATTGGTATAGGTCACCCTGCTTGGGCGGGCACCAAATCCATTTTCTAAAAAATACATGCCAACATAATGCCCATCACGTCTAATGAATGCTTGCGCTATTCCCAGCTTTTGAAGATAGGCAACGGCTGCATCGCCCACTGCATTGGCCGGCAATGTGGACACGAGATATCCCGCATGTCCAAATCGCGCTAAAGCTGCGGTTATATTGACTCCTGTTCCAGAAAAGGAATAGTTTAATGTGCTTGCTTGTGACAGGAGTTCATACCCTGGCACCTGCAAGCGCATCATTACCTCTCCGAATGCTGCGATATTCTTAGGCATCGTGATCAACCAATTTCTTTATTGTTGCAAGTAATTCACGCACATCCTCTACCTTTGTTTTCCCTGTGCTTTTATCGATGATCGATGAATACACGTGAGGAATCACTTTCGGCACCTTCGCCTCCAAGGCGATTCGCAAGATGGCTTCGAAATTTTCTTTATCGATCCCGCCTGTCGGTTCTAGCGCGAAGCCTTCCTCCCCGCATGCTTTAGCAACCGCACGGAACTCATCTTCACAGCTTAGCCCGTTCATAGGGAAATATTTTAATGCATTGCCGCCCATATCGCGCACAAGGGCAATAGCCGTTTTAATCGGTACAATCGCATGCTCGTCCTGAGCAGCACTGATCGGGCCTGTTGAGATATTCACATATCCAACTTTTCCTGTTGGCGATACCAAGCTGTTAATCCAGCTATCTTTCTCTCCAAGGTTGGCACGCGTTGCACCTACTGAAGGGAAGACTTGGTTAATATGACTGCCAGGGTAGTATTTCGCAATCTCGGCTACAACTGTTGCTTGTCGATTGTCACCAGCACCCAATCCAATTGATACAGCATCATCAATTTCGTTACCGTAATCTTTCATTGCTGCAACTGCCTCTTCCACGGTCGGATAATCTTTTGAAAGAACACCAACTAACACATAGCCTTCAGCTGCTTCAAATACCTCTTTTGCATTTTCTATACTATTTGCTAATACATTTAATGCGACACGTTCCTTGTAAAAACGGTTTGTTATGCCTGTCATCTTATTTACCTCCTGCTATTTCACGGATTTTAGCTTCAATTACCTCAATATCATCATGCTGCAGCGGACGGGGATCGATATCAAAATAGCCCTGTCTCACGCCGTAATCACGAGTGTAAATGGCAATGTCACCCTCGCGCAGCCTTGTATTTACTTCTTTTGCTGTTACATTCGCTTGATTTGGATCAATTTGAATCCGCGCGCGGAATATCGCCCGACCTGCTTCATCCTGTACGATTGTCACCTTTACGCCTTCGATTTCATTCAATGACATTAATGTCTGTAATGTTTCTTTCTCTTGTTCACTTTTGTCTTCTTTATTGCCGTATTCATCCAGCGCTTGAAGCAAGCCAAATGTCGATTCCTTTCCGACCTTCATGCTGCGGCCAATGCCATGCAATTGAACCTTTAGCCATTCAATATACGTACGTTTACCGGCGACAATCCCTGAAGTTGGACCTTCAATCGCCTTTGACCCGCTGTAAATCGCCAAGTCTGAGTATTTCACATATTTTTGAAGATCTTCTTCTGCTGCAGCATCAACGATTAGGGGAACCCCATTTTGTTTGGCAACTTCCCATGCTTCCTCAACCGCAATCATGTTCTTTTGAACCGCATGGTGTGATTTGACGTAAAGGATGGCCGCAGTATTTTCCGAAATTGCCTCTTCAATATGCTCTGCCTTTCCTTCATTGGCATAACCAACCTCAACAAGCTTGCCGCCACCTAAATAAACCATCGTTTCAACTGGGGCTCCGTATTGGACATTGTGGCCTTTCAGGATAATAATTTCATTTTTAGGCAGAAATTCCTGGTGAAGACGTTCACTTTTGCGGCGATTGCCTTGTGTCACCATAGCCGCAACTGAAAGGGCAATCCCGCTTGATGCCGAGTTTACAATAACGGCAGCCTCTGAACCCATGATCCCAGCTACGTAATCACCTGCTTTATCGACTAAATCCGCGATCTCTACATAATTTTGCCCACCGTGTTTCATTGCTTCCATTACCGTATCGGTTGGAGCCGATACACCTAATATACTCATTCGTCCACTTGCATTAATTACACGTTTAAGGCCATATTTAGCATTCAATGAATTCACCATTTGCAACAACTCCTTTAGTTTCAATCCGTTGATCTGATACCCGCTTTTCCCCTTCAGAATCAATTAAAGTAATCGGTTCCTTTTTCACTGCAAAAAGAGTTAGATTAGCAGCATCTCCAGCCTTTATCCGGCCAAGCTCCGGTTTTTTCAGCCAATTAGCCGCATTTATCGTAACCGCTGCAATGACTTCCTCCAGCGAATATCCTAAGGAAAGAAATTTCGTTAAAACATTGGCCATGCTGTAAACAGGTCCGTTTATTCGGTTCCTGCGATAAATATCTGTACTAATTGTATTTAAAGCGATATGATGGCGTTTTGCTGCTTCTGCTACCTTAAAGGAGAAGCTGGCCGTACCATGGCCCACATCTAAATGAACACCGCGTTTAATGGCATCCTTTAATACTTGGCGTGGATTCTCATGTTCATCAAAAAGATTGTTTTGTTTGCCATTAAGATAATGGGTAATAACATCTCCTTTTTCCAAAAGAGGAATAATATCCTCAATTTTAGGCGGCCCAGAGCCGATATGCACCATTAATGGCAAGTCAGTCTCACTGGAAAGAGCACGCGCAATCTTTAATGGTTCTATTCCATTTTCACAAACAACGCTTTTACTAATCCTTGCCTTTAAGCCAACAATGATTTCTTTATAATCTTTTACTGCTTGTACAACCTTTCCTTTATCAATCCATTCTAGTCTTGATAATTCATCGATTCTTTCTAGGCCGATACGTGATATATTCAAAAAGGCATATACATTCGTCTTGGCTTTTTTACTGCTTGCTGCTAAATCAGCTATACGATCTGCTCCACAGCTACCAGCATCCACGATGGTCGTTACTCCTTGCTTTACTCCGATTTCATCGATTTCATCGCCATAAGGATCAAATTCAGGAAAGGCATGGACATGTAAATCAATCCATCCGCTTGATACAAAGAGACCTGAGCAATCGATAACATGTTCTCCTTGCCCGCTTCCTGCCATCATTACCTGGGCAATTTTCCCTTCCTCAATAACAATATCGATTTCCTCTCCATTTACTCGCTTTACGTGACGTAACACAAAGTTTTCCATTTTATTTTCACCTTTTTCATTGTCTATATAAAGACGCTTACAATTCTTATTGTGCCGTTCTACTAGATATAACGTTATAATGTTTAGTTGTAAAAATGATTTCTTGATGTAAGGTAAAGATAACACAGAAATCGAACAAAGTAAACATAACGTTATAATGTTTAATCGTTAAAATTCCATGTAAAATATTCCATATAGCTAGAAAGGATAGAAATCACAATGTTCCTACCCTATACATTTAAATTAACGACATATTTATGAATATCGGTATTATAGTAGCCGATCGAATATTCGATTAGTTGTTCGTTGATATCATAAGAATAACGGGTTCGCTGAAATAGTGGTTTCGGCTCAATCTTTAGCAAATTGGCGATTTTTTGATTCGGTGTGTCCACACCAAATTCATCTTGGAACCGATTAAAATAGACGCCATTTTCATACAGCAATTCATACAAAGAATCCTTAAACATTTCTGGATCTAATGATAGTGAAAAACGATTGGGAATATAATGGGTAAAATGAATATATGGTTGATCATTTAAGGTATAAATGCGCTCAATACAATAACAATCTTGTTCAAAGTGGGCGGACAAAACGGGATGGTTTGAAACATCAATCTTAGAGATCGTTACATTGCCCTTTTTTAAGGTATATCCAGTAGATAATAAATATTCGGAAAACCCCTGCCCCTTCGATAGTTTCGAGACTGCCCGATTCGCTAATACCTTTGTACCAATGCCGCTATGCTTTTCCACATAACCTTCTATCGCCAATTGTTCAACAGCTTTGCGTATCGTGATTTTACTAACGCCAAACTCCTTTTCCAATTCAGGTTCAGGAGGGATTAACGAATTCTTTGGATACACACCTTTGATGATCCGTTCTTTCAATTCATTTTTCACTTGAATGTAAAATGGTCCCTTATTTCGTAACAATCTCATTAGGATCTACCTTTCCGATATTTCTACTCATTGTTTACATGGTTGTTTAATCCCCCCTTATTGTACCAATATTTTTTTTGAAAGTGTAGGAAACTAATTTTCTTGAGGTAAAACGGAAGAATTTATATTTGAAGTAAAATATATAATAGAGCAGTAATGGGGAGAGTAGGTTTTACACATTTGTTTTTACTAAGCTTAAATCTGCAGCATAAATACTTAAAAACCTCGCGATGCTTCCCGAGCTCTTCCTCAATTTTTTTAAAATGGCCTTTAAATTCTGTTGGCTGCTTGTTGCTTATTTGCTTTCATTCATTTTGATTTTTATATTAGCTTTGATTGTATCTTCTAAGACAGTTATCTCCATCTTTTATTTCATGGATTTCCTACGTTAGAAGTGAAAAATGAAGGTTCTTAATCATTCTTCCCTCCTTCTCTCACCTCCTCTATGCTATTACACCATCATTTCTCCTAAAAATAGGCTGGTTGCTAAGGCAATCTAGCGGCAACCAGCCTCTCAAACTATGAGGAGTTAAGGGGGTACTTTTGATTTTTTCTAGTGCAGAGTAAAGCGGAACTAGCTTTCTTGCTCGACTAATTCACGTGGTTTGCCGCTCATAAAGCGAACGGAATCGGCTACAACTTCAGTGACATAGACACGGATTCGTTCTGCATTTTCATAGCTGCGTGTCTGGATTCTTCCTGTGACACCAACAATTGAGCCTTTTCGTCAATAGTTTGCCGTGTTTTCAGCCGTTCGTCTCCAGAGCGTACAGTTAACAAAATCCGTATCGATCTCACCTGCTGCATTACGAAATTGCCGGCTTACAGCCAACGTGATATTTGCGTCGCGGAAAGGCTGAACGTTTCCCGGCCAGTTATAACGCGGCTTGAAACAGGAGTCCAAGAGCCTGCTTTATCATACCTGCTTTCCTTAAGCAAGGCTTTTAATATTAGCATCGACGAGCTGATTGGAAGAAAGCCGCAAACAAATGATTACCTTTTTGAAGTATTTGGAGACTATAGCGAGGAACCTTCACTGCCGCACGTGATTGATTATTTAATTAAGAATCCCAAAATGATTGTTTGACTACAACAGCTTTTACTAGCTAAGCCAAAAGACCGCAGGCTGATTGAAGATATGTTAATTACCGTTATTGAAAAGACGAAGAAGTTGTCTGAGTAACGGTCGCTTTTTTGGCAATAATTGTTCCTATGGTATAATAAGTAAAGACGAATAGATGCAAAGCAACGTATAAAATACGAGCTGGGCGCTGGAAGTAAAAACTAGATCGTTCTGTCTCACTGATTCCACTTGAACATGCTTGCTTCGCAGCTGGACAAAAAGACGAAGTATCATCATTTTTTGCTATTCATTAAAAATTTAGCTTACAGGGGTGATGGCGATGAAAACATTTAAGCTTGTGGGCTTGAAAATTGAACAAGAAATTGATCAAGAAAAGACAATCAAAAAGATTCCGCTCGAAGACGGGTTAATCATTAACCTTGAGGATGGAGAAAATTCCTGGTTAATTGAAGCGCTCATTCCAAAAGAGCATCAATCTTACTTCGAAAAGCTATCTGAGACGAAAACGAAAATAAAAGTCCTAGTGACCATTTCGAAAAAGACCAATGCACCCGCCCATATCCTGTCAAAGGTTAAAACCATTACTCCTCTTGAAAACCATTTATCAATTTTATTAGATGGCCGATTATTAACATCCAGACCAATCCATGATCCAGAGGAGCTGCTTCGTTCCTTAATGGGGCAAGGGTTAATAGGAGAAGATCTCCTAAAAACTTTTTCAGAAAACGTTCATCAGCGGAAAGAATCAACGAAATTATAATACTGACAATCACATAATAATAACGAAAGTCTTTTCTTCACCGAGTCTTTACGGGCAGTTATCCGATCTTCTTTCCTTTTCCTCGATGCTTGAGGTGGTTTCCTGCCCGTGAAGATTGGAAGAATGTTTTATCAGGTCTCAGGCTCCAATTTTTGGAGCCTTTTTTCATTTTAGAAACCTGAAAAGTTCCTTCTTCTAATAAACGGTTAAACTTTATCAAAACGTATAACATTTCATTTCCTCTGGCAATAATAAAAACCTTCCTAGGCCTTTTATACGAGTTTAGTAACAAATAGCAAAATCCCTTCGTCTTCAAGTTGAAATTTGTAAAAATGTTTAATTGAAAAAAATAGAGGGTTTTATTAAAGGAAAACGAACAATAACTCAAAAGGCCAATATTAGTGTTTACACAACATTAATCTATCCTTTAAGCAATATTAATAATTAACTGATAATCTTCTATTGCTAGCTAATTTTTACTAGGAGGAAAAGATGATGGGAATGAAAAATGTAATAGCAGGTTTTTCTCTCATATGTTTGATGGTTCCTACTTTTACTGCAACTGCTGCATCTTCGGGTTCTGCAGCCCAAAAAGAAACCACAAGCATTGTAGCAGATTGGAAATTTTCAAAAGAATATGTGAAAAGCGGTTCGATTGAAAACGGGAATATGGTCATTGAAGATGCCAGCCAAAATGGAAACGATTTAGAGATAGTAACGGTTGGAGATTCGTCTTCACCAGAATTGAAAAATATGCTGACATGGTCAGAGGATGATTATGATAGCCAAGAAAAGATTGATAGCTTACAATTTGCTAATTATAAAAAAGCTCCTGCGGGAAGGTATTTAAAAACAACCAATGATTCACCAATCAATTCTGAGACATTTGAAAATGGATTTACGATCGAAGCCGTTTTTAAATTACCGAGTGATTTTAATAGTAGTTTACATAGTTGGATGGGGATTTTAACCAGACAAGGGCAGGCTGCTGATCTCAATAAAACGGAAGGCGAGAAAGAAATTCTTACAACATTGTCTGTATCCAGTGACCAAGAAATTCAATGGACAAGCCATCCATCAAATCTAAATTATAATGTGACCAACTGGTCTCGTTCATTAAATAGTGATGAATGGTACCATTTGGCGGTTGTTAATGACGGGCAAACAACGACTTTAACAGTAAATGGCATTAGCGATTACGGAAAATCAATAGAGGTAAAAGGCATTGCAACGATAGAAGGTAAAGGCTGGAACATCGGTGCTTCTGAGTGGGGAAATGAATTAGATGCATTATTTGCAGGCAATATTCAAGAAATACGAATCGCAGATGAGGCTTTGTCTGAAAAAGAATGGCTTATTCAAGATGCTCGTGATGATCAGCCGGTGGAAGGAACAAACAAGAAACTCCCATTCCTAACAGATAAAAATAATTATAATTTTCTTTTTGTACCAGATACACAGAAATATTCTAACCACAATCCAGAGATCTTTACCAGCCAAATGAAGTGGATTGCTAAAAATACAAAGAAAAACAATATTGTCATGAATGCATTTGTTGGTGATATTGTCGATAGTAATTCAGAAGCACAATGGCAAAATTCTCTTGAATCTATTTCCTATTTAGAGAAAAAGGATATTCCTTATATCATGACAGCAGGAAATCATGATTATGCTAGTGGAGATCCATTCTTAACACATTATGGACCGCAGCGTTTTGCAGATAAAGAATACTATAAGGGTTCTTCTCCTTCAGGCTATGGCTCTTATGCTCTTGTTGAAGCCGGCAGCTATGAATACTTACTCTTAATGGTTGATATGAAAAATCTTCAAAAGGATTTAGAGTGGTCAAAAGGTGTTTTAAATCAACATAAAAACATACCAACGATCATCGTTTCTCATGATATTATATATCCTCAAGCAGAAAATAATGAAACCACTGCCGTTGAGTCGTCTAACGGGAAACTTATCTGGAATGAGCTTGTCAACCAACACAATCAAGTGTTTATGACGGTTAATGGGCATTACTTTGGAATCACACACCGGGTCAAACAAAACGCGGCAGGGAACGATGTGATTCAAATGCTAGTCAATTACCAATCAAACTATCGAGGCGGAAATGGCTGGCTAAGACTAGTCGAATTTGATGAAGAGAAAAACAAACTGTTTTTCCGTACTTACTCCCCATTTGTAGACGAAATGTCGAAAAAGGAAAAAACATATATTGATTTTAATTATTTAACCGATAACCGCAATCAATTTGAATTAGATTTCAATTTTAAAGAAAGATTTACCCTGAATTAACTGACAGGATGACTCGTACAAAGAATACTCCGCCGATTGAATAGGCCTGAGTGTCATGAAACATTCTTTGTACTGAGTCATCTCCTTTTTTACATAAAAAATATAAAACGTAAATATAGAGTTCATATGCTTTCAGTAAAATAGAATTTGTCTTACTATTTTTCATTTATTTGGAGGTAAAGTAAAAATGCTGCGTCAATGTAAAGCAATATCTGTTTTAGCCCTCAGTTTTTCTATCCTTCTTCAAGGATTGCCAGTGAACGCAAAAGAAGTTGAGAATGTCAAATCCGGGAATTCAGAGGGCAGATGGTTGACTGGAGAATATCATACTCATACGTTTCAGTCTGATGATTCCCAGCAATCTCTTGAAGAGCTTCTAGACCATGGATTTGATCAGTATGGGATGGATTGGATTGGAATATCCGATCACTTAAGACCATCATCCCGAGACGATGAAGGAAATCCGATTCCAGGCGGACCGATTCCAATGTCACAAGGAATCATGCAATTTCAAGCACCAAAAATAAAACAATTGCAAGATGCAGGAAGATATAAAAATAAAATCATCTTTTCGGGATTCGAGTGGGACATGCCTACTTACGAACATGTAGGCATTGGGATTTTAGGCGATCAAGCCGGATCCATGAAAACCTTAAAAGCAATAAACCAGTTTGAATATTTATTTACGGATCGGGATGAAAAGATGTTTAATTCAGAAGATGTATCCGTATGGAATGCTCAGGATCAAAGAGCTTATAAGACTCCGCAGGATGCTCGGACAGCTTTGGTTTGGCTTGAGAAAAATTACAAGAATACAAGTTTTGCTATATTTAATCATCCATCTAGAAAAAGAGTTTACACAGTTTCCGATTTCCGCGACTTCAATAACATCGCCCCAAATGTTGCTTTTGGATTTGAAGGAATGCCTGGAAATCAAATGGAGCCTGACAGAGGCGGTTTAAATCTTTCCACACCAGAAAACCGAACATATGGCGGTTCAGATTATATGCTTGCTAAGCTTGGCGGTACATGGGATGCACTCCTTGGAGAAGGACGACATTTCTGGAACTTTTCCAATTCGGACTCCCATTTCCATATTAGTGATAATGGTCTATACTCCAGTGGATATTGGCCTGGCCAGTATTCCAAAAACTATACATGGGTGAACGGTTCCTCAGCGCAGGCTGTTGTGGATGGAATGAGGTCCGGAAAATCCTTCTCCGTTTTTGGAGATTTAATCAATGCACTTGATTTTAGAGCAAAAGGTGCTGGGGACGAAGCTGAGATGGGAGAAACCCTTCAAGTAAAAGAAGGACAATTGGTTACGATAACAATCCGCTTTAAAAGCCCAGCAAAAAATAATAATGGAGATCCAGTTCAAGTAGATCATGTCGATCTGATTGCTGGTGACGTAACTGGGAAAGCTGCTCCTAACACAGATGCCTACAACAAAAATACAAATGATACAACCAAAGTAATGAAACGATTCTCAAGCAAAGACTGGAAAACAGATCACAATGGATACAACGTCATTACATTTAAAACAAGAGCAGATAAGGATCAATATTTCCGACTTAGAGGGACCAATCTGGGAGTAAATGTCCCAGGAGAAACAAGTAACGGAGAGCCCCTGATTGATCCAGTAACAAATATTGAAGATAATGAAACACGTTTTGCCGAAATCAATAAACGAAATTATCAAGATCTCTGGTTTTATTCCAATCCAATTTTCGTCAGTGTGGAAGATCAGTCAAATAAGGAATAATACGGGGAATCTGCTTTTATAAAGAGGCATCAGGCTGTCGGGGAATTTTCTGACAGCCTTCTTACTATTCGTTCAAAAAAGGTCAATCTATTCAAAAAATCCTAATCTAATGAGCAATAAAAAAACTCGGAACGCACCGACGCTCCGAGTTTGTCTTAAAAATATTTCTTACGATCACGTTCATCTTTCAAAATTTCTACTGCCTCTCTAAATCGTTGCGAATGGACAATCTCCCGCTCTCTTAAAAAGGCAAGACTATCATTTATATCAGGGTCATCTGAAATATTAATAAGCCATTGGTATGTAGCCCTTGCTTTTTCTTCTGCCGCAATATCTTCATACAAATCTGCAATTGGGTCTCCCTTAGCTTGAATATAAGTTGCTGTAAAAGGCACACCGGCTGCATTGTGGTAATACAAGGCAGAATCATGATCCACATAATGTTCGCCCAAACCTGCTGCTTTTAGCTGCTCAGGTGTAGCATCTTTGGTTAGCTTATAAACCATTGTTGCAATCATTTCTAGATGAGCAAATTCTTCTGTTCCAATATCATTTAGTAAGCCTATAACTTTGCTTGGAATCGTATAACGCTGATTTAAATAACGCAATGCAGCCGCTAATTCCCCGTCAGCACCGCCGTATTGTTCAATTAAATATTTCGCCAGAGTCGGATTACATGTGCTAACTTTTACTGGATATTGAAGCTTTTTTTCATATACCCACATGCTCTGTTCCTCTCCTTTCGTAGTGAAAGGACCGGGCAGCACCGATCCTTGATCAAATTAAACCTGCCATGGCCATGGAGCAGATCCCCAGCTCCAATTTGCATCTGCAAAGCTGTTCCCAAAGCCTTGCAACATTCCAAATTTAGACTCAAACACTTGCTTCAGCTGCTTGCTTTTTAAAGCACATTGATTAAATTGCTGAAGAGCCTGGATATCATTTGGATGGGTATCCAGATAAAGGGTCAGTTCGACAAGAACAAAATCGACCGCTTGAATTTCTTCAAGCAGGTGGTAATATTCATCAGGTAATTGCTTCACACTCACTACCTCCCTTTTCCTTCATCAGGGCTTTCATATGGATTTTCATACGGGTCGTATAATGCAGGCCAAAGTGTGCCCTTTTTCAATGCAATCTTAGGAGGAAACTGCTGAAGGTTTGGCGGCTGAAATCCCATATATAAATGAGGCGGTGTTGAATAAAACTTCAATCCGATTGGCGGGCAAGGATCAAAGCGGCTATGAAACGGTTGATACGCCTTCATTCTAGTGAATGTTGCCGGCTGCTCATAAGGAAAATTCATATCTTTCACCATTTACACCTCTTTTTAATAGACAAAAGGGATATTTTTTGTTTTCTTTCCATTCCCCTTTTGAACACATACTTTATCTCCATCATATTCATAGGAGATTTGTACATATGAGTGTTTTTTGAAAAAATTTGGAATGGCACCCTTACTATTTCATGTTGCTGCAATAAAAAAGGCTCCCAAACGTTTTGTTTGAAAGCCTTGTGACCATTCTGCCTGCTAGAATTGGAATGTAATATTTTTAATTTCTTCATTTTCTGCTACTAATCCTACTATCTCCATCTCTTCTATTCTTTTTTCTTTATCCAAAATTATCCTGTTTAAAATATCCAGCAGATCATTAGCAAATTTCTTGATCGTTTCCCTTGTAAATAAACTGCTTGCATATTCAATTTCAAAAACCATGCCTTCCTCCCTATTTTCCACAAATAGAGAGAGGTCAAATTTCGCTGTCTTATTTCTGTAATTGACTGGAGTTAATTTCAAGTTCCCTACCGTTCTTTCATTGATTGGGGCATCCTGAAGGGCAAGCATCGTCGAAAAGAGCGGGTTCCTTCCTGGTTCACGCCTCATTTGCAATTTATCCAAGAGCATCTCAAGCTGATAATCCTGATGATCATATGCTTTAAGTAGTTGTTCCTTTACTTCGCTTAAAAATGTTACAAAGGATTTATCCCGATTAGGGAACGTTCTGATTACAATCGTATTGGCAAACATCCCAATCATATGTTTTAAATCTGAATGTGTTCGCCCTAAAATTGGCAAGCCTATGATGATGTCTTGCTGTGACGAATATTTGGATAACAGGATGCTATATGCAGCCGATAAAACCATATACGGTGTCGTACCCGTATTCGAGCAAAGCTCTTCAAGCCGCTGCTTTAATTCCTTTCCGCTTTCAAACAAAAAGCTGTCACCAGCAAAGCTTTGTATCGGCGGACGAGGAAAATTCGTTGGCAATTGCAAGACCGGAAGATCACCAGAAAGGATATCCAGCCAATATTCCTCCTGTTTTTTCGCCTCCTTTGTTTTGAAAAACTGATGCTGCCAAGCAACATAATCCTTGTACTGAACCCGGTTCTCGGTAAGCTTTTGTCCCTGATAAAGCAGTGAAAATTCATGCAGCAAAAGATTGACGGAATAACCATCAGAAATCAAATGATGCATATCTGTTAGTAACACATGCTGGATTTTGTTTAAGCGAATCAGCATGATCCTTACCAATGGAGCCTTTGTTAAGTCAAAGGGTTTAATGAACCCTTGAATGACATGGATTAATTTTTCATCCGGATCTCCATTAGGGCTAAGAACCATTTCCTCGTCAGATTCTAAATAGATAATGTTGACTTTCGCATCATCATGAATACGCTGTTTCACTTCGCCCTTCACAATTTCAAACGAGGTTCGTAATGCCTCATGTCTCATTACTAGCTCACCAAACGCTGCTTTCAGTTGATCCAGGTTGATTTCACCCTCTAACAGGGTGGCTCTTGCCATATTGTAGGTTGTGTCGAGACCTTCCATTTGATGAATGGTGTACAGCCTGTTTTGTGCGGATGAAAGCTCATAGTATTCACGTTTTTCTAATGGCTGCAACGAAGAATACTTGGTTTCGGCTGCCTTTTTAATATAGTCGCTCATCCCTCTAACTGTTGGTGTTTTGAAGGCTTCCCGTAATGGAATCGTTACATTGAATTGCTTATGAATTTCCGTTGTTACAAGCATGATTTTTAGGGAATTCCCGCCCATTTCAAAAAAGGAGTCATTCATCCCGACTTTTTTGACATCCAGGACCTCCTTCCAGATGTCTGCAATCTTTTGTTCTACTACATCTTTAGGTTTTTCATACTCGACATTTATTAAAGAAGCATCCCTGATCTCTTCAAGGGCTTTTAGATCAAGTTTACCGTTAGCGGTCAATGGTATTTTATTCACTTTAACAAAAACAGACGGCATCATATAGTAAGGGAGTTTACTAGAAAGGTAGTCTCTCATTCCTTCACCGTTTTCACCTTCTTTTAGCACTAGATAGGCATGTAATTCTTGATTCCCCACTTCATTCAAATGCGGTATGACAATTGCATGTTTCACTGTCTTATCCTGAAGGATCACTGAGGTTACTTCCTCTAGCTCCACTCGATAGCCGCGAATTTTCAGCTGCTGATCCATTCGTCCTAAAAACTGAATATTCCCATTAGCTGTGATTCGCCCAAGGTCTCCTGTTTTATACATCCTGATTGGTTCATGGCCCAAGATTGAACCTTCAATAAACCTTTCGGAATTTAGCTCTGCCTGGTTTAAGTACCCTTCTGTCAACCCTACTCCAGCAATACAGATTTCACCGGCTCCCCCAATTGGTACAGGTTTCTGATACTGATCAAGGATAAACACTTTTACGTTATCAATTGGATTTCCAATGATGGTTCCATTTGATAATGGTTCATATTGTTCAAAGTCAAGTTTATTCGCAATACAACCAATCGTTGCTTCGGTTGGCCCATAATGGTTCATGACTTCAGTGTTTGGGTACAGGCGATGAAACTTCACGATATCTGCTGATTTCAACTCTTCTCCACCTAAAACGACTAGTCTTAGCGCTAATTGATTGGCATCCTCCTTGATTGTCAGGTTATCGACTATCGATGTGAAAAGGGATGGAGTCAGTTTTATGAAGCTTATTTGCTGATCATTTAGATAGCTTAGCAAAGTTTTTGGCATGGTATAAAGTTCCTTTGGCGCCACATGCAGCTCACAACCATTTACCAATGCTGAGTACAAGCCTGTATAGCCTAAATCAAAGGCAAACGATGATACAAGCATTGATTTATCTGTATCTGTGAGATTCGCCTCACGGGTAAACCATGAAACATAGTTAACCAAGCTTTGATGCTTAATCGGTACTCCTTTTGGATAGCCGGTTGTTCCAGATGTATAAATAAGATACACTGGGTCATCAGGTGTACTAAGGTCATCAGGGTTCAATTCATGTGCAGAAGCGATTGCTTCACAATCCAATTCAATCACTTCACAGCAACTTTCCCTGAAAGGGTACAAATGAGACATACAAAGCAGTGCAGCGGCTTTACTGGACTCGAGCATGAAATGCATCCGTTCCTCAGGAAACTCTGGATCGATTGGCAGGTATGCTGCCCCGCTTTTAATGATGCCCCATAGTCCGACAATCATGTCGATGGAAGGCTCAGCAAGCAGACCAATGACTGTATTTCGCCCTGCACCCTTCTTGATTAAATAATTTGCAAGTTGATTCGCCCTTGCATTTAGCTCTTTATATGTCATTCGCCTATCACCGTACACGACTGCCGTGTGATTAGGATGCTTGGCTACTTGTTCTTCAAACAGGCGTTTGATTGTCTTGTCTTTTTGGAAAAGAGCATCCGTATCATTCATTTTGATAAGTTGGGTTTTTTCTTCTGTTGTTAAAAGGTCAATTTCACCGATAGAAACGGCCATGTTTTCCGTGATCACTTCAAATAGTTTCACCAAGTGTTTGGCCATTTGTTCCACTGTAGCTCTGCGGAATAAGCCTGTTCTGAACTCTATGACAAAATAAAGATGGTCTTTTTGCTCGGTAATTTTTAGCTCCAAGTCAAATTTTGTTGTGCGGTTTTTATATTCATATGGCGAAATGACAAATTCATCAATTTCAGCCGTTGCCTCATCTACGTTCTCAAAAGCTAGCATAACATCGAACAATGGGTGGCGATTTAAGCTTTTTTCCACTTGCACGTTATCAACTAACATCTCGAAAGGGTATTCTTGATGCTCTAGGGCCTGGCGTGTTTGATCCGCTACCTCCTTGACAAAATCAGTAAATCTTCTTTCAGAGTCAGGATTCGTTCTTAGTGCAAGCGTATTAACAAACATGCCGACCATATTTTCAAGCTCAGCATACCGTCTTCCAGATACAGGAGTTCCAACGATAATATCGTTCTGTCCGCTATACTTATACAAAAGAACATTGAATGCTGAGAGTAATAGATTATACAAGGTAACGCCGTTTATCTTTGATATTTCGTGTAGTTTGGCAGTAAAGCCTTTATCTAAACGAAATTGAACCTGGTCACCCTCAACCATCGGTTTACCCACTCTAGGAAAATCTGTTGGAAGATGTAAGTGCGGTATTTCTCCAGAAAATTTGCTTAGCCAATATTCTTCCTGTTGCTTTACTTGTCCTGATTCTATCATTTGGTTTTGCCATGCTGAAAAATCTTTATATTGGATTTTAGGATCCGGCAGGGCCTTACCTTGGTATAGGCTGGAAAACTCCCTGATTAAAATCGCAACTGACAGACCATCTGATACAATATGATGCATATCATAAACGAGTACGTAAGTTTCTTTAGAAAGTTCGATTACGGCTGCTCTGAATAATGGACCTTTTGCTAAATCAAATGGCTTAATGAATGCCTCAATCATCTCGTCCACATTGCTTTTATTTGCATGCAGATGCTGAATGGACCACTCAATGTCCTGATGAACCTTTTGCAGGATGTTGCCATCCACCTGTTCAAAGGTTGTACGTAAGCTTTCATGCCTCTTGATTAACGCTTGAAATGACTTTTCAAGCCTGCTCAGATCTACCTTACCCTCAAGTCGAACAGCACCCGATATATGATAATTGGTACTTGAACCGTTCAGCTGGCTGACGATATACATTCTTTTCTGTGCAGGTGAGACCTTATAATAATCCTGCCGTGCTGCCGGCCTAATCGTTTTAACCTGCTCTTTTTTCTCTGCCAATTCTTCAATACATACCGCCAACTCCTTGATCGTTGGCGATGTGAACACTTGCATAAGTGGAAGCTCAACATGAAATTCCCTATGAATTTCTGAAGCTAGTGTAATTGCCTTTAAGGATTGACCGCCTAATTCAAAGAAAGAATGATCGATCCCTACTCTATCCATCCCTAATATGTTTTCCCAAATCCGGGCCAGCCTTTGTTGGGTATCATTGTAGGGCATTTCATACCCATTCGTCATTTCTACCTTCATTTCCAATGCAGAAAGTTCTTTTCTATCAATTTTCCCATTTGGATTTAATGGAAGTTTTTCCATTTCAATAAAAAAGGATGGTATCATATATTCTGGAATTTTGCTTTGTAAAAATCTCTTCATTTCAGAAGCAGCGGGACTTAAATGTTCGGCTGAAACATAATAAGCAGCAAGGTATCTCTCATTTGTGTCGTCGGCCTTGACGACAACTGCCGAGTCTTTGATCTGTGCTAACTTATTTAAAGCTGCTTCGATTTCAGCAATTTCAATTCGGTGTCCCCGAATTTTTATTTGGTCATCCATTCTTCCAAGCACCTGAATGTTTCCATCATGAAGAAGTTTCCCCATATCCCCGGTTTTATAAAGCCGGCTTCCTTTTTCAAACGGGTCTTGAATAAATTTCCCTTTCGACATCTCAGGATTATTTAGATAGCCTCTCGCCAAAGGCAAGCCGCTGATACAGATTTCCCCTTTCACACCAATTGGCAAAGGGTTCATTTCCTTATCAAGAATATAAATCCGTCTGTTTGCAAGCGGCTTACCTACAGGAATAAATGGTAAATGGGAACTTTTCATTCCGTTACCGGATACATGATACAAGGTACTCGTCATGGCGGTTTCAGCTGGGCCATAGGCATTCAAAAGAGAAATGTGATGTAAAGGGGTATTCTCCCACATTCTCACTTTTTCAGCAGACATCTGTTCCCCGCCAACAATGACAAGCCTTAAATGGCTGTTTGGAATATATTCAGGCTTCCCATGCCATGCCTGGGTCACTTCTCCCCAATAAGAGGTTGGCAGATTGACAACCGTTAGCCCATATTCCGCACATTTTTGCGAAAACTGGTAAGGCGTCCATAAATCATGATCACGAAGAACAAGCGTACTTCCCGCAGCGAGTGCGGTAAAGATTTGCTCTAACGAAATATCAAAGCTTATTGACGAAAACTGAAGAACCCTGTCCCATGGCTTCAATTCATAACGATTTATCATATCGACGGTGTGGCTTACAACCGCTTCATGTGACATCATAACCCCTTTAGGTCTCCCTGATGAACCTGACGTGTAAATGATGTAAGCCAAATTCTTAGGTTCAATGCCGGTTATAGGCTGATCAACCGGCTCTTCAAGAATTCCCTCCCATTCTGCATCAAGGAAAACTGTACGTCCTTCATAGGTTTGAAGCTTTGGCTCAAGGCTGCTTAGCGTTAGAAGGACTGAGACTTGAGCATCCTCTAGCATCATGTCGACTCTTTCCCCTGGATAATCTGCATCGATCGGAAGAAAAGCCCCTCCAGCTTTTAAAATGCCAAGGATTCCTACAATCATGTTTAATGAACGCTCGATATACAAACCTACCGGCACATCAGGACCTACACCAAGTCTTACCAGCCGATTTGCTAACTTGTTTGAGAGAAGATCAAGCTCATAATAGGATAGACTTTCCCCGTTTTGGATCACTGCAGGTTGAACGAACTGCGCTTTCACTTGGGTTGCAAATAGATCTTGAAAGCAAACATCTGTAGGATATTCCATTGCAGTTGGATTCAGTTCAAATAAGATTTGGTTAAGCTCTGATTCCGAGATCATTGATATACTGCTTAATTGGCCATTTTCTGCATCCATCTCCGTTATTTCCCAGAGGATGTTCATGAAATGTGTAAGCACCTGATTTGCTTCTGGTTCATTAAGAAAACGACTGTCATACAAAAGCTTAAAGTGGAGATCTGGCTGCAGGTTGCAATAAACGACCAATGGATAATCCATTTGTTCATCTGTGCGGACGGAGCTTATCTCTAGCTCCCCCATTCCATCCTTTAATGCTGCATCAAAAGGATAATTTTCAACAATCACAATGCTTTCATACAGATCATATAAGGCTGAATTCCTTGGCACCTCACTCCAACTTCGGATATCGGCTAAAGAGGTATACTCATATTGACGCATTTCTGCTAATGCTACTTGTAATTCTTTAAGCCACGAGATCATATGCAAGCCAGGGTCTATCTTTATCCTGAATGGGAGAGTATTCATAAAACAGCCGATCATGGAATCGGAGCCATTTAATTCGGCAGGACGACCTGATGATGTCACACCAAATGTAAGATCCTTTTCCCCTGAATAGCGATTTAATAAAAGCGCCCATGCTCCCTGAACCAACGTATTTAACGTGATTCGATGCTTCCTTGCGAAGGCTTGGACCACATCCTGCTTTTCCTGTGACACTGCGCATGAAACATCTCCAAAGGCGGGTGCTTCATTTGTACCTGCTTTAACAGAAAATAGATCACTAAAGCGGATCGGCTCTTTAAAACCCTTTAACGTCTTTCGCCAAAATTGTTCTGCCTTTTGCTTATCTTGTCTGCGCAGCCATTCGATATAATCCTTGAATGAACGAGCTTTTCCTAATGCTAATTTTTCACCAGTACAATAGGCTTTATAGATCTCGCCGATTTCCTTAAAGAGAATGCTATTACACCAGCCATCGACCTGCAGGTGGTGATGGGTCCAGACCACATCATAGGCGGACTCGCCCCGTTTAACAACAAGTATCCTCAAAAGCGGCGGTTCGGAAAGATCAAACCCTTTTTTGCGATCCTCCTCAAGCAGCATCTCTAAACTTTTTATCCGCTCATGCTTTGATAGGTTTGTCCAATCTACAACCTGAAAAGGGACTTTTAAATTTCGATGAACAACCTGTACTGGTTCCTCAAGGCCCGCCCAATGATAGGAAGTTCGTAAGCTATCATGGCGGTCAAGAATCGTTTGCCACACTTGTTCAAATTCTTTTATATTAAGTTTTGATTCGATTGAAAACACCGTTTGCTCCACCGTTACAGATGAATCCGGGGAGTAGATATGGTGGAAGATCATGCTTTGTTGTACCGGTGTTAAGGTATAGATATCTTGAATTGCTTTATATCTTTTACTAAACTCATCCAGCTTCCCTTGCTCGATGGAAGCAAACGGGAAATCAGAGGGTGTAAGGGTGTTTATCGTGGTTGTTTGGCAGGATGCAATGATCTCTTTTAAATGATGAATAAAGTCTGTTGCTAATCGTTGAATCGTTTCAGGGAAATAATGATTTGAACTGTATTTCCATTCAATCGACAGCTTTTTATCAACAATCATGCAATCAATATCGAGCAAGTGACTTCTTATGCCATCTACATCACGGTTCGTTCCGGCATTCACCTCAGAGAGCATAAATAGCTGTGGTTCTGTTCCTGCTTGCTCATGCTGGCCTAAATAGTTAAAGCTTATTTGCGCTCTCGGCTTGGATGTGAGCTGTTCACTCAACTCATCCTCTGCAAGATAGGTTATGATTTCGTACCCAATTCCGCCCATTGGGATGCTTCGATACCGTTCTTTCACTTGCTTCAGCACATCTTCCATGCCGCTGTTCGGCTCCATATCCCCTAAAACCATTGGATAGACGCATGTGAACCATCCTACTGTTCGAGATAGATTATGCTCCTGCAACAATGGAACTCTCCCATGCCCTTCCAGATCAATTAAAGTGGCTCCGTTCCATTTTGACAAGGTTTTAGAAAGTGCGGTTAGCAATAGATCATCTATTCTTGTTTTAAATAGATGGGGATGATCCTGCAATAAAAATGCTGTCTCCTCTTTTGTCAACTTTAAGGAAAGGGTATGTGCCGCCTTTTCGGTATTGAGCCCGCCTTCCATATCAACAGGCAGCTTCTTAATCGATGTTGGCGTATTATTCATCCAATAAGAAAGCTCGTTTTTCAGCTGATCTGATTTCGCATACTCATAAAGCAGTTCTGACCACCTTTTAAACGATAGGCTTTTCATCGGCAGTTGAACAGGGCTGCTGCTTTCAAGCTGTTCATAAATGGCTTGAAGATCATCAAGGATGACCCTCCATGAATATCCATCCACAACAAGATGATGTGCTGTAATAAACAGCCTTCCATTTTGACTGTCGCCAAAGTCAAAGTATGCCGCACGAATCAGCGGTCCATCTTTGATATTTAAACCATACTGTATTTTTGAAATGATGTGATCCAACGGTTGTTCATGGTACTGGTCAAACGCATAGTTTTCAAAAATCACATTTTCCTGCGAATCTGCATAAGACTGTACCCACTCTCCCTCTTTTTGGTCATACCTGAGACGGAAGCTATCATGATGTTCTGTTAAAATATGAAAACTTTTGCGCAGTGTTCCCACATTCATGGCAGGCATCGTTTCTAGCAGAATCGATTGGTTCCACAAATGACGGTTTTGTAAATCCTGTTCAAAAAACCACTTTTGTATCGGTGTAAGAAGAACTTCTCCAGTCACTTTCTCTTCCGCTTTTACTTCAGGATGGCTCATTGTTCTTTCCGCAGCACTAGCAGCAAGCTCTGCAATTGTCTGATGTTTAAATACCTGACTTACCGTGATCTCAATCCCCTTTTGCAATGCCTTGCCCACTAGCTGAATGCTGGAAATGGAATCTCCGCCAAGCTCGAAGAAATTATCATTTATGCTGATGGCTTCGGTATCAATTCCTAATACAGAGGACCAAACCTCTGCCAAATCCTTTTCCTTCTTGCCTGTAGGTGCCACATGCTGATGGCTTGTCTGCATTTTCGGTGCAGGCAGGTTCTTACGATCGATTTTTCCAATCGATGTTAATGGCAGTTTCTCTAGATGGATGAAATAAGTAGGGACCATATATTCTGGCAGTTTAGAAGATAAATAGTCTTTTAGCTTTTTGGTATGAATTTCTGTATTGGACACAAGATAGGCGCAAAGCACTTTTTTTCCCTTTTCATTTTCCCAATCAATGACTGCTACCTCTTGGATGTAATCGAGTTTTAGTAACAATTCGTGAATTTCTGCAAGCTCGACACGGTAGCCTCTGATTTTGATCTGGTGATCCGTTCTTCCTAAAAATTCAATTTCTCCGTTAGAAGTCCATCTGGCCAAATCACCTGTTTTATACATTCGTTCATTCGGAAAAAAGGGATCCTTTACGAATTTTTCATTTGTTGCTTCAGGCATATGCAAATATCCCTTGGCAACTCCCGCTCCAGCGATGTACATCTCGCCAGGAACGCCAATTGGACAGAGATGTTGATCTTTATCCAAAATATAGCATCTTACATTTGAAATAGGCTTACCTAACGTAACATTTTTCTCGGAGCATTTACTGCTTAAAGCATCGACTGTTATTTCTGTCGGACCATAATGGTTATACAGGTTATATCCTCTATCAATCAAATCATTCTTCAATGATTCCTCCAGTCTTTCACCACCTGAAATGACTGTGTGCAGGCTCTTTAGCCTTCGATTATGACATAATAATTCTTTTAAAACTGTTGGAATAAAATTAATCATATGGATTTGGTGTTGATCGACATACTCACAAAAGCGATCTTTGTTCAAAAGCAAATCCTTTTCAGCTACATGCAATGTGGCTCCGAATACTAGCGTGCCAAAAAAGTCCTCAATGCTTGGATCAAACACGAAATTTGTTAATTGCAAAAGATTTGTCTGTTCGTTTATATCAAACGTTTTGCCAAACCATTGAATCAAATTAACGACACTTCGGTTTTCCACCATCACACCCTTTGGTTTTCCAGTCGTCCCTGACGTGTAAAATACGGCAAACAAATCTTCTGGGCTGCGATCTATTTTAGGACTGGCGGTTTCTCCCGAAAATATCCCACTATCGTCCAATAGAAGAATGGTATTAGACGCAAGATTTTCTCTTTGAGCAAATGAATGTTGATCCGTCAGTAAAAACCTTGTTCCGCTGTCCTCTACTATCAGCCTCTTACGGGATTCAGGATATTCTGGGTCAATGGGCAAATAGGCTGCACCAGCTTTTAAGACAGCGAGGATGCCAGTGACCATTTCGATAGATGGTCCTGTCATAATGCCGACAATTTCACCTTTTTTTATTCCTTTGCAAAGCAGCACATTTGCTAAGCTGTTGGCCATCTCATTTAATTTTTTATAAGAAACGTTTCTTCCTTTATCCACTATTGCGATATGATCAGGTGTTTTTTCCACTTGCTGTTCAACTAATTCGCTAATCGTCACATTCGTTGAATAAGGGGCTTCGGTCCGATTAAATTCATATAAAATCTGCTGCTTCTCATTTGAAGAGATGATTTCGATTTCCTCAACCTGTTTATTCGGGTTTTTTAACACGTCATTCGCAATCATCAGAAAATGCTGAGCAAGACGTTCAATTGTCGATGTGTCAAAGAGTTGTTCATTGTAGCTAAAGCTTACTTCAATGTCTTCAAGTACGTGAATGGTGAGGGATAATCCATAATTCGTCATTTCAAATGCGGAGTAGGAATTAAATGCGATTTCTCCGCCATTTTTATTACGTAAGGTCTGATCTAGAGGATAGTTTTCAAAAACAACAATCGTATCAAAAAGATCTGTTTTTTCATCTAATTCACTGTATCTTTTAATATCCGGTAAAGAGGTGGTTCCATATGTTTCCCAATCTTGCAAGGACTTATTTACGGTTTTTATTAGTTCGAATGCTGTTTCACCAGGTGATCTCCTGATTCTTAAAGGAATGGTATTAATAAATAATCCGACCATCTCTTCAATTCCCTGAAAGGCTCCCGCTCTACCTGAAATGGTTGAGCCAAATAAGATATCGTCGCTATTTTTGTTCTTCTGCAAAACGATCCCCCATATGCTGTACATGAGCGAGGCAAGGGTAACCTCGTTTCTTTGGGCAAATGCCTGCCATTCAGCCCTTGAAAGCAAAATCCGATGATGGCGGTCGTTCCGAATTGATGTGTCCTTTTTCTTTTTTGATTCCAGCATTGTTTGCGTATCAAACCCATTTAAATATTCCTGCCAAAATCGTTTTTGCTTTTCTTTATCCTGGCTCTGGATATATTTAATAAAATCCTTATATTTCTTCTTGACAGGCGGCATGCATGTCTCTGAGCGGCTAAGGCACTGATAGGCCTCAAGGAACTCCTTTAAGATAATGCCATTGCTCCAGCCATCATATAAAATATGGTGATGGCTGATGATCATTTCATATTTATCTTCCGCAAATTTGCATAACGTGATCCTGAACGGTACCTCCCGAAGATCGAATCCTGTTTCACGATCCTTCCTTCTTATTTCTTCTAAGAGGGCTTGTTTCTCTGTTTCTTGCTTTTGCACAAGATCAATGAATTCCAGCTGCAGATCATGTTTTTTCAGGACAATTTGAACAGGAGCTTTTAATTTTTCCCATCGAAATAGTGTACGTAACGACTCATTGGTTTGGATAACCGACTCCCACGCCTCAGTAAAGCATGACATGCTTATTGCTCCTGTTATCTCCAAGGATAGTTGCTCGAAGTACTCTTCGCTATGGGTGTCTTTTAAATAATGGAACAAAATCCCCTCCTGTATTGGAGTCAGGCTTAGAATATCTTCAACATGTTGTTTATCCAATTTTACCATCCAGTAAGCTCCTCCTTTAGATGAATGATTTTATTTCCTCATTTGGATGCACTTCTTCCACAATCTTTCCTCTTTCCATCTTGATCACCTTATCGGCAAGATGGAAGTATCGATCATCATGGGTAATCGCAATCACACATTTCCCTTTTTCCTTTAAGTCAGGCAATAATTCCATATAGAAGAAAGAACGAAATTCCGGGTCTTGATCAGCTGCCCATTCATCAAATAAATGGATTGGCTTATCTTCTAAATAACTAATTAACAAAGCCAGCCTTTTTCGTTGACCTGTTGAAAGCTTTGTCGTACTGAATTTGCCGTTTTGAATTTGAATTTTGTCATCAATACGCAAAGTGTGTAAATAATGCTTGATCTCATCTTCCCTTGTGCTGCAATCGATACCGTAGACTTTGTTAAACAGGTAGTAATCACTGAAAATCACCGAAAACAATTCAGTGATCTCTTCTTGGTTCACTTGTTGATGGTTAATCATTATCTCCCCGCTCTTCGATGGATACAAGCCGGTAAGCAGTTTGGCAAGCGTGGATTTGCCGCTTCCATTCCCACCTGTTATGAAAACGATTTCTCCTGATTTGAATTGAACATCTATCGGGCCTACCTCAAATGACTCTCCATGCTCATTCTCATATTGATAGCCTATTCCTTTGTACGCTGCCGTCACACTTTCTGCAGGCTCTGCTAAACCAGCAGCTTCCTTTTGTCCGGCACCGGCAATTTCGAGGTAGTTGGAAAACTCATTTATTCTCCTCCAGCTGATTCTCATTTGAATGGCGTTTGGAATTGCATTTAAGATACTATGAATAGGTCCAGTCATATAAAGAAAGACAAAAACATAGCTTCTTAAAAACTCGCTTTGTACATCTTTAAAAAGCAGGGGAAATAAAAAGGTAACAGCACCGATAACGAGAACAAACAGCAATTCGCCAATGATGAAGACATTTGCAAATTTCAGCCCGCCCTGGATTCGTTTTTCCTTATACTCACTAATGCTTTCTTTCATATCGTCTTTAAACTCTTCGCGCTTTGATTTCGCAAGGCTTAATTCTTTATAACCGCCAATAAGATCGTTGATATATCGAAAAAATATGTTTTGAATATTTCTTGTTTGCTCCCATAATTTGTTGGCTGATCTTCCTGCTGCATAATAGAATCCCGCAGCAGCGAGAATGACGCCAATCGAGATGAAAAGCCCGTAAATATTGATGACTCCGAGATAAACCAAGCAGCATAAGAGAGTAATCGAATCGGTCAGACCGGTGATGATCGATGGAGCATAGTTTGAGATCGCTTCAGTATCATTATTTAATACGGTTTGGATTTTTTCTGATTCCGAGCGTTCAATTTTCTCATAAGGATTTTCCAGAATTTTGTTCAATAGCTTTAATCTTTGCTCATAAATCAAATTATTTGTAAGGTTTATTAACTGGGTTCGCACCAGCTTTTGGGCAAGTACGTAAACGATCATTCCCATTGCAAAATATAAAAACAATTGATTGTTTGCTTCTAAATCAGGCCTGTTTAAGGCTGCATTAATGATAAAAATGATAAACGCATTTCCAAAGCCGCTCGCAGCACTTAACACAAAGAGCGGAAACAAATTCCTAGTTTTATTTACTGTGTTCGGATAAATTGAGATCAACGACAGATAGCTGCAAAATAGGAAGATTCCAGCCATGGATGCCCATGCGGCAACCACCATACTAATTGGTGCCCATACGTACACAAAATCCCAGGAAAGCCCTGAAAAAAACAAAGCTGGAATTTTATAAAGGGAATACCCGGCAGCCAACACAAAGATCATCGAAATCATTGGAACACCAAGCCGTTTCATTTTGTTTGCTTCCAAGCTTCTTTTTTTCTGGATCACCTGCATAATGACCCGTACCATGAAATAAATCGTCAAGCAAGAAAAAGGAACCATAAACAACAGCACGGTAAAAGAGAAAGAATCAATACTCTGGTACATATCTTTTGTTTCAGCTGGCATTTCTTTCTTTAAAAGAAGATTGATAACTCCTTGCCCGATGCTTTGCGTATAATCGGAATTCATATTGGCCAAAATGGCAACGCCCAGCTTCTCCTCGGGGCGAAAAACAACAAAGGAGGAATAAGTAGGATTGCTTCCAGTATGGGAAATCTCGCCGGAATCAGTTTGGTAAACCTCCCAGCCTCCAGCATAGGAAGACCCATCCGCAGAGGGCGGAACGGAACGGTTGGGCAGATGTGTTTGCTCAATTGCTTGTTGGATCACCTTGTCTTGACGATCAATGTCCTCTAGAGTCCCAACCTGTGCGCGAAGCCATCTTTCCATGTCGTTCGCATTTGAAATAATATAGCCTGCCGGAGTATTTCCCCTATAGATCGGTGCGTCATACTCATTTGGCTTTAAAAATCCAATCTTATAGCCCTTTGCCAAATCAAATCTGTTTGCTTCGTCTCTGAACAAATGGGTATGTTCCATTTTCAAAGGGTCTAAAATCATTGTTTGAACGTATGATTCATAAGATTGGCTTGTGACTTCCTGGATAATCAGGCCTAAGATGTCATAATTTATGCTGGAGTAGACAAATTGCTCACCTGGATAGGTGTCCACCGATTGATTGACAAGCCCTCTAACCGTATTTTCCAAGGCTTTGTCATCACTTGCTATCGGAATCCTTCCAATCGTATTGAACGGTATGCCGCTTGTATGATGCAAGAGCTGTTTGATCGTTATATCCACATTCTCATTGACCCTGAGGCCTTGATACTCACCTTCATATTTCATTTGAAACCACGGCAAATACTTGCTGACTGAATCATTCAAGCTAAGCTGCCCTTTTTCAGCCAGCTGTTGGATGGCAAGAGCTGTAAAGGCTTTTGTATTTGAAGCAATCTCAAATAACGTTTGATCAGTAACCAGCTTCTTTTCCTTAAGGTCTGAATAACCAAATCCCTTTTTATAAACGGTTTGGTCACCCTTTACCACTACCAACGACATTCCCGGGATTTTGCCCTCATCCATTTGGTGTTCAATGAATTCATCAAGTCTTTCTTGATCATCATTTGATAACGGTACTCTATTATTTTCTGCGTTAACGATCTGAGTACTAGCCATTAACGGCAAGGACAACAACACGCCTATGACCAATAAGATGATTTTTACGTTTACCATGCAAACATACTCCCCCCTTTCTTAAAGAAAGACCATTTGTGTAGTTTTAACGAAGAACAGGATGTACAAGTGTGACCTTGTCATAAGGCCAGGCGAAACCAACTTGCCGCTTCCTTATGTCCCTCCCCTAATTTGGACACCCTGTCCCTTCGGCGGATCTTTACGAGCAGTTTCCCCCCTTATCTTCAAAGCTACTTTCCTAATCTTGAAGTGGGGTTTTACTGCTCATAAAAGCCAGGAATAAAGTGAAGCTTCATCTAGATTCAACTGTTAAATATACTTTCAAGCTCATCAGTTGAGAGATTTGCTGTTTCAAAGTCTGAGGGTGTAAAATCTATTTCATTTTTTTGGCTGCAGTGTTGGATCAATTCTCGTAATTGATTCATGTAATCATGGAAAAACTGGATGACGGTGTCGCGTTTGAATTTGTTTTTGCTATACGTAATCGATACACTTAGTTTGTTATCGACCATGTACGCAACGATTTCCAACAAACAATCCAGTTCATTCGCCAAGCTGCTTTCTCCGCCTGAATATTCGTCCGTAAAATCAAAAAGGCTTGTTGAAAATAACTCATTAAAGTCACCAAGATAGTTAAACCTGACAAGCTTTTGCTTGTCAATTTCCCATTCTTTTGCGATTTGCTTTAACACCCCATAAGTAAGGCCTTTATGCGGAATTGCCCTGAGTTGATCCTTTACTTGCTTGATCTGCTCGGACAAACCTGTCTTTTCTACCTTTAAATGAATCGGGTACATGCTTGTAAACCAACCAACGGTTCTTGAGATATCAATATCTTCTGCAATCTCTTCCCGCCCATGACCTTCTGCCTCAATGATAACCTCATTGCTTTTGCTATAATCACTCAGCACCATGGAAAGAGCGATGATCATTAATTCATCTGCTTTTGTTCGATATGCTTCATTCGCCTTTTGCAGAAGTTGAAGTGATTCAGCTTCTGATAATTTTTGAACCAATGTGTCACAATGCTCCATTTTGTCCGGACCTAAGTCAAAATCATTAAACCCTTTTACCGGCTGCTGGTTAATACGGCCCCAGTATTGTTTTTCCTTTTCCGTAATGGCTGCACCAAAATTTTTCAGTTCAATTGCCCAATCCTGCACGGAATGGCCTTTTACAGGCAAAAGTGCCGGCTCCTGCTTTTCAATCTGCTTATAGAGCTGGCTCAGGTCTTCAAGGATAATACGCCACGAAATACCGTCAACTGCCAGGTGATGTGCTGTCATCAAAAACCGTTTTCCATATCTCCCTAGTTCAAATACACATGCTTTTAGAAGAAAATCCTTTTCAATATTAAAGCTCGACTTCAGCAACTCCCCAATCTCAGCCATATAAACAAGTTGATCCTGCTCCGAGAAACTTGATAAATCAAATGATTTTAACTCAAATTTAGGAAGGATATGTTTTTCGTTGAAATAAAGCTCTTCTGTTTGCGACTGATAATTCATACGGAAAGAGTCGTGATGTGAAACCAATAACTGCAGGGCATCTTCAAGAATTTCTTTCTTCAGGTCTCCCTTAACCTTTAATAAAACAGACTGGGTATAATGATGGATATTTTCCATGTTTTGGGAGAAAAACCAAGAAGCAGCCGGCCATTTATCTACCTTGCCAACACAGTGCCTGTTTTTTCGCATTTCTTTGCAAGCTGTTTCAATATGTAATGCCATCGCCTCAATGACTGGATTAGCTAAAATATCTCTTGTTTTGATTTTAAAACCCTTCTGTCCTAGCTTTGAGGTGATCTGAATCGCTTTGATCGAATCTCCTCCAAGATGATAAAAGTTGTCCTTCATTGTTACGTTTTCAACCTGCAGCACATGCCCGATTGTTTTTATTAAAACTTCTTCCATTCCATGATCAGCTGCTTCGTTTACAGCTGCTTCAGGTGCAGGAAGTGTATTGCGGTCAACTTTTCCGTTAATCGTCAACGGAATTTCCTTTAACGGTATGAAATGGGAAGGCAACATATACACCGGTAAAAACTTTTCCAAAAATCTGAATAATTCGGCTGATGAGACCTCTTCCTTTGTTACATAATAGGCACATATAGCTGGGGATTCATCTTCACTTTGTCGATCGATTACGACAGCATCTTTTATGCTTGGATGGGTGATCAACACGTTTTTAATTTCACCCAATTCTATCCGATAGCCGCGAATCTTCCTTTGATCATCTGCTCTCCCGACGTATTCTACACTGTATTCATCGATAAACTTTCCTAAATCGCCTGTGCGGTACATTCGCTCCCCTGGTGAAAAAGGATTTGAAATAAATCTTTTTCTTGTCAATTCAACCTTATTACGATAACCCCTTGAAACGCCATCACCGGAAATGAAGATCTCCCCGATCACTCCCACTGGAACAGGGTTAAGGTCTGAATCTAATAAATAGATCTTCGTATTTTGCGCAGGCTTGCCAATTGGTACTGATGCCCTTGTATCCCGTTTTGGATCAAACTGATGAATCATGCACCCTACAACCGTTTCAGTTGGTCCATATTCATTGAAAATTTTTAGATCATGGCCAAATTGGCTCTGTATACTTGAAGCAAGGCTAACCGTTAAATCCTCCCCTCCAACAATGAATGTCTTGATTGAGCACGTCTTTAGCTCGAGATCCTGCAAGAGTGATAAATGCGAAGGAGTTAATTTGATAATGGTTGCTTTCGATTCTTTGAATATGTTATAGAGCACATATTCATGATTATCGGCAGGATAGATGACAATCTGATTTCCGCTAATGAGCGGTGTAAAAATCGAAGTAACCGTCAGATCAAATGCAAGGGAGGAGTAAAATGGAAAAGCCTCTTTTTCACTTTCACCGACATACACCTTCTTCGCCCAGCATATATAATTGACCAGCCCGCTATGCTCAATCATCGTGCCCTTTGGCATTCCTGTAGAGCCTGATGTGTAGATCATGTAAGCAAGGTCAAATGGACCACTCATCGGTGCAAGATTTTCAGCTCCCCCTTTATATAGATCAGCTGAAGTCAGATCGACAATTTCCACCTTGTCTAAAGACATCCCCCAAGTATTCAAGATGTCAAAGTTGGTCAATACAAGCTCAATTCCCGAATCCTCCAACATATAAAGGATCCGTTCAGATGGATAATCAGGATCGATCGGCAAGTAGGCCGCTCCCGCCTTCAAAATTCCTAACATTCCAATGATCGTTTCCATGGAATGTTTGGTTGAGATCCCCACTATCTTTGCGTTTTTTACATTTTTCTTTCCTAAATACCTTGCCAATTGGTTTGCTTTCTCATTTAATTCCCTATAGGTCATTGTCTGGTCTTCCATACAAAGAGCCGTTCGATTCGGTGTTCTTTCTGCTTGTTCCTCAAAAAGCTGGTAAATGGTTTTACCCTTAGGATAATCTGCATCTGTAGAATTGAAATCATCTAGCAGCTTGTTTCTTATCTCACCAGGCATAAGCTCAAGCGTTGCAAGCCTTCTATTCGGATGTTGCAGCATTTGATCTGCTAAATGAGCAAAGCAATGAAACATATGATCAATTTGCTTCTCCTCATAGTTCGACATCTTATAGTCGATATCTAATTGAAATTCGCCCGTTCCGGACCATTCCCGGATAATCAGCTGGAGTGAATATAATTGTTTTCCGTTGTAAAACTCCATATTTTCTACAGGCGTTCCATTTACTTCCGTCTGCAGATTTGTATTGTAATAATTGATGCATGTATCAAACAAATCGCCATAGCCTTTTTTCTTCAATTGCAAATCCTGCATGAGCAGGTCAAAGGGATATCTTTGATGAAAGTAACACCGCATCAAATCATGATGAATTCCCTTCATAAAATCCTCTACCGTTAATTCGAGATCTATCTGGTGACGAAAAGGCATTGTACTTGTAAACATACCAAAAATCTCTTTTTCTTTTTTTCCCGAACGATTCAATACTGGCATGCCAACAATCAAATCATCCTGTTTCTTAACCTTTTGAAGATATGCATAATACATCCCAACAAAAAAGGCATAAACCGAAACGTTATGGTCAGCAGCAAATTGATTAATTTTAGCCGACTGGCTTTTTGATAAATAGTACGTCTTTCGGATTCCAGAAGAACAATCTAATTCAACCCGTTCAAAGGAAGAAGGAAGGGTATGAAATTTATCCTGCCAAAATTGTCTATTCTTAAGAAAGCGATCAGACCTTAAATATGCTTGTTCTTTTTCAAGATAGGAAAGATAGGATGTGCCCGATTGACCGATTAACTCCTCACCCATTAAGAGATTCATATAGATCGTACAGATCTGATCGGTTAAGAGATTCATTGACCACCCATCTGATAAGAGATGATGAACCTTAACAAAGTATCCTCCTTCATTTGAATCCAGCAAGTGAAACAAAGCAAAATCGAAGAGCTCGCTTGATTGAAGCGAAAAAGGTTTTTGCGCCTCTTGATTTACCCACTCGTCCAGCTCCTGTCTTCCTTTACATTCGATTTGACGCACATCGAACATTTGATAGTCAGCGATATATTGATAGACTTCACCATCTCTTTCTAAAAAGCAGTGTCTGATTCCAGTATTTGCTTTAATGAATTCATTGATTGCCTTTTTCAGGATGACAACATTCACGTTGCCTTTAATCAATACGATACCCCCGATGTTATGGAGAGGCTGATTTGGATAAATTTTTTCCATATACCAAATTCGTTTTTGAGGATGAGTCAATGAAAAAAACCGAGTATGATTCATTTGAAAATACCACCTCATCTTGTTTTACTGAAAAAATCCACATTCTGACCGTGCTCAATCATTTTTTTAATCATTCGCTCATTTAGATCATTCCAAACAAAGCCCGTCCTGCCCAATAGTTGGTTCGTTTTATCAGCAAGGATATGGAAGATGGTCTGTATTGATTCCTCGGAGAGGGTTAAGTCCTCGCCTACACTGTGAAGCTGGAGCGCATATAAATCTGAAGCAAACCGTTCGCTTTGTTTTTCATCAAAGATGTAATCGATAAATGCTTCAATCGACACTTCTTTAACGTCAATTGCTAAGCCTGGAGTTGTCAAGATATCCGCTAGGCTTACATAGTTTGGATTAAAAATATGATACGTCTCATTTATTAAAGCTTCTTTTGCAAACAGATTGATAATGGCTCGACTAACATCATCTACACATGAAAAATCTGTGTCCCTTTCCATCTCGGGAACAAGACCGATCTTGAGATAGGATTTCATCATCGTATATAAAGCGTTTTGCTCGATGTTCTCCTGAAACCTGCCTGATGAAGAGTCAAAAACGATATTTCCAACTCTGAAAATGTTTGCCTTTATTCCCTTATTCCTTGCCTCCATGACAAGCTTTTCTGCTTGAAGCTTTGTCTTTGGATAGGGATGATTGATGGTTTGTCCCAAATTATCATCATACTCAGTGAACAAAAGCTCCCTTTTGTCCGGAACAATTCCGGAGGCTACTGCCAAAGTGGAGATATGGTTGAAGTCTTTTCGAGAGCCTGTAAGCGAGAAATCAACCATATTATTCGTTGACACTACATTTGCTTCATAGGATTCAGCTTCATTTCCAAAATGACTAACATTGCCGGCTGAATGGATGATACATTCGATTGTTTCACTAAGATATTGATAGGTGATCCGATCCAACCCTAACTCCTTTTTAGTTAAGTCTCCGTTATAGACGACGATTTTTTGTTTATACTCATCATAAAAGGAAGGGCCGAAATAAGAGCATATTTTTTCCTTTAGTCGTTTTTCCGCTGCCGCTTGATTGTCACCTCTTACAATCAAATGGATAAAGCTATTAAACTTAGTTAATAATTCATAAAGCAGATAAGCTCCTAAATAACCGGTTGCTCCTGTTAACAGGATTTCCTTATAGTTCCGTTCACGGGAAAGATCTGCTTCCACATACCTATTATTCTTGTTTTCATAGACATGACGCAATTCTTGCATCGTTTCATCCTCAACTAGGCGATGACTTTTCCGTCTTGCGGTTAGATATTTTGCCAACGCAGCTTTATCGACCTTATGGCTTGCTTTCTTATCAGTCATATGCTTAGCCAAGTCAGACACTATCGGATATTGAAATAAGTGATTAATTGAAATGTCAAAATCCTTCTGCAACCTTGCAACAACATTGACAGCGGTCAATGAGCTGCCGCCGATTTCAAAGAAATCATCTTGGCGGCTAATAGGATATACCCCGGTAACATCCTTGAATGCCTCGATAATCTTTTGCTCTTTCCCATCTGGAGAGGAGCTTGCTTGCTTCGATTCAGCCGGATGTTCTTCTATATTAGGTGCCTCAGGGACATCATGCTCAGCATTTTGATGCAGCCTATATAGCTTCCTGTCAAAAGAATAAGTTGGCAAAGGAATGCGGTGCCTTTTTTCATTTGCAAAATAGCTGGACCAATCTATTTTTACACCCTGCATATGAAGCTTGCCGATCGTTTGCAGCAAATACTGTTCATCGGAAACCTCTTCTTTGGGATGCCGCACTGTATTGACAATAGAAGTGGATAATTTTCCGCGAGATTGTTGTCTTACCAATGTGCTTAGTGCCCTGCCTGGCCCAACTTCAACGAATAGATAATCTCCGCCAGTTAAAAGCTGGCTGATCCCATCGGAAAACCGTACTGTGCGGCGAAGATGATGTACCCAATAGTCAGGGCTAGTTGCTTCGCTTGCCGTAATCCATTCACCCGTTACATTCGAGAGATAGGGAATGCTAGGCGGATGAAAGTCTATTTCTCTAAGTTTCTCTTTATAAGCCTCTAAAATGGGCTCCATCATGCTAGAATGAAAGGCATGTGAGGTTGCTAGTTTTTTATAAGACATGCCTTTGCTTGCCAGTTGCTCCTCAAACAGGATGATTTCTTCATTTGGACCTGAAACAACACAAGAGAAGGGGCCGTTCACTGCCGCAATGGATAGTTTTTCACTAAGAAACGGCATGATTTCCTGCCCGGAAGCCATCACACTTACCATACTTCCCTTTGGCAATTGCTGCATAAGCTTCCCTCGTTCATAAACGAGCTTTAAGGCATCTTTTAAGGAAAATACGCCGGCTAGGCATGCAGCTGTATATTCTCCGATACTATGACCGATCATGCCGTCTGGTCGAATACCGTATTCCATTAACAATTTTGCCAATGAATATTCAAAAGCAAAAAGCGCCGGCTGAGTATAAAGGGTCTGATCAATCTTGCCGTTGATCTCAGATGGATAGATCACTTCCTGCCAATTCAATCCGCTAATTTCCTCCAACAGATGAAAACAGCGATTCATCTCATCACGAAAAACCTTTTCCTCTCTAAAGAGCTCCAAGCCCATATTGACATACTGTGTTCCCTGCCCAGGAAACATAAGGATCATTTGCTTATTGCTGCCGTCATCCATCACCGTCTGTACCTTTGCAGGATCAAGGCTGAGCAGTTCGCGCTTTGCTTCTTCTTTAGTAGAAACCACCAGCATTCTTCTGTACTTTAAGTTTTTTCTGCCAGTTAACAGTGTGTAGCTTATATCGGCCAGTTGTACGTTATCCTCCTGACTTAAATAACCAGCAAGCTTCTTTGTTTGGTCTTCAAGTGATTTTTCCGTTTGCGCGGAAAATGAGAGCAATTGAAACTTTCTCCCCTGATCCGAACTTCCTCTTTCTGGTGCCTCCTCAAGGATGACATGTGCATTTGTTCCTCCCATACCAAAAGAACTCACCCCAGCCCGTAATGGATAGCCCCGATTATTCCACTTAGTTAGTTCCTTGTTTACGTAAAATGGACTGTTTTCAAAGTTAATCTTAGGATTAGGCTTCTCGTAGTTAATACTAGGCGGGATCATCCGATTCTTTAAGGAAATGGCTGTTTTAATGAAACCAGCTACACCAGCAGCGTTATCAAGATGCCCGATATTCGCTTTTACAGATCCAATTCCGCAAAACCCTTGTTTCTCTGTGTTAAACGCCAATTTTAAAGCCTCAACCTCAATCGGATCGCCTAGTATCGTCCCGGTGCCATGTGCCTCAACATAGGATATGCTCTCAGGCTCAACTTCTGAGATGTGATGGGCTGTTCTTATAACGTCTGCTTGTCCTTCTACACTTGGTGCTGTAAAGCTTACCTTATTGGAACCGTCATTATTGATGGCAGAGCCTTTTACAATCGCATGGATAAAATCTCCAGCTGCAATTGCATCCTCAAGCCGCTTCAACACAACAATACCCGCGCCGTTGCCATTCACCGTTCCCCTGGCACTGGCATCAAATGGTCTGCACTTTCCGTCTTGAGAAAGGATCATTCCCTCCTGATAAAAATAACCTCTTTTCTCTGGTAAGGTAATGGAAACTCCCCCCGCCAAAGCCATATCACAATCCCCGCTTAACAAAGCTTGGCAGGCTAAATGAACAGCGACCAATGAAGAAGAACAGGCAGTTTGAACGGTATAGCTCGGACCTTTCAAATTTAGCTTATGTGATAATCGAGTGCTGAAGAATTGAGAGCCATTTAATAACTCAGCTTCTTTTAAAAAACCGGTTGCATGGCGGTAAACAGTGTCCAACCAATACAAATTTGTAGAACAGCCGATATACGTACCGATCAGTCCCTTTACGGTATCCGGGCAATAACCGCTGTGCTCCAACGCTTCCCATGCACATTCATGCAAGATTTTTAGCTGCGGATCCATTACCTCCGCTTCTTTCGGGGAATATTGGAATACATTTAAATCAAACCATTCTGTGCCAAAGATGGCTCCTCCGGCTTTCTTGTAATTTGGGTGTTGAAGGGTTTCTTGATCAATCTCTGCTTCCTGCAGTTCCTCATCAGAGAAAAGTGAAACGGATTCTACGCCATTCTTTAAATTTTTCCAGAAGGTATCGATATGATCTGCCCCGGGAAATCTGCATGACATCCCGACAATTGCAATTTCCATTCCATTTTCTACTGGTGAATGACTATGATTCATTCCAATCCCTCTTTCTTTGTCTTCTCTGTTTTAGCCTGGATTTCGATTCCTCCATCACCTGCACTCGATCTGTATTATAGGTTTGAGCTTCATTTTCCATATCCAACGATTTTACATGCTTGGCCAAGTCAGCAATCGTTGTGTGCTTGAATAGCGTGACAACAGCTAGATCAATTTGGAACACTTCTTTTAATCGCTCATTCACCTGAACAATATTGAGTGAATTTCCGCCAAGATCAAAAAAGTGATCATGGATTCCCACATCTTGAATACCAAGAACCTGCTTCCATATCTCCGCAATCGTTTTTTCCAATTGTGTGTCCGGGGCAGGGGAAGTTGCTCCAGGCAACACATCTTGAACATCCTTCCTTTCTTCCAGCACCCTCACGTCAATTTTCCCATTAGATGATACCGGCATTTTTTCCAGCCTCACGAAATGAGAAGGAATCATGTATTCCGGCAAATTCATTTTCAAGTAATCTCGTAAATCTGACAGATTAACATCCTTATTCGTTACAAAATAAGCACATAAATAGTTTTCATTATGTTGATTCTGCTTTGTAATAACAACTGCATCCTCGAATGCACCAAAGTCCAAAAGATGGTTTTTCACTTCATCTGGCTCCACTCGAATGCCATTAATCTTTACTTGGTGGTCAATCCTTCCTAAATACTCAATGTTCCCGTCAGGCAGCCACCTTGCAAGGTCTCCTGTTTTATACATCCTTTCACCTGGAACAAATGGATCGGGGATAAACTTTTCTTTTGTTAAACTTGGATTATTGATATAGCCTCTTGCCACACCTGCTCCTGCAATACATAACTCCCCAATGGCCCCTAACGGCACAATCTTAAGATCCTTGTCCACAATATAGGCCCGATAATGACTCAGCGGTTTTCCTATTGGCATGCTTGAACTTGCTTCAGTTCCATTACAACAGTAAGAAGTTGAGAAGATTGTTGCTTCTGTCGGCCCATAAAGATTCATCACTTTTTCTGCATAAACCGAACTGCGCAATTGATCGTAAAGGCTCTTCGTGAATACTTCTCCGGCCACAAAAATGCAGCGAAGCTCATGATCCATTTTATGATTTTGGATTAAAACCTTTAGATGGGAAGGAACAGCACCAAGCATGTTAATGTGATGATCTTTTATATAGCGCCAAAGCTCCTTTGGCTCTGCAATCACTTCTCTTTCAGGGATATAAAGCGTTCCTCCAGAAAGAATCGGCAGAAGGATCTGCTGTACAGAAACATCAAATGTGAGTTTGGCAAGCAGCAAATGGCGGAAGTCCTCATCAAACTGCAAGGTCTCAATTAACCCGATCAATTGATTGACTAGATTTCTATGCTCAATCATCACACCCTTTGGCTTTCCGGTCGTTCCAGACGTATAAATCACATATGCTAAATCATCTGGTTGATTGATATTTTCAGGTTTGGAATTGTCTTCTTTGCTCATCATTTCATTCGTTAATTCAATGAATTCTTGTTCAAAGGCTTCCTGTTCTAGTGTTGTATTCGTTGTCAGGATCAACTGGCACCGGCTGTCTTTTACTAGATACGAAATCCTGTTAGGCGGCAAATTAGGATCAATTGGCAGATAGGCTCCCCCTGCCTTTAGCACTCCCAGAACTCCTATTACCATTTCGATTGAAGGTCTCACCATCAATGCAACAATGCTATTTCTTTTAACTCCCTTGCTTCTTAACAGATTGGCCAGTTGATTCGATCTTTCATCTAGCTCAGTGTACGTAAATTCCTTACCGTTACAGAAAACCGCCGCTTTGGCTCCCCTCTCCTTTGCTTGCTGTTCAATGATTTCCTGCACGGTCCTATCATAGAAAAATTCGGCCTTTGTCTCATTAAATTCAGAAAGAACCATTTGTTTTTCTTCATCTGACATCAATTCAAGCTCTTTTATCGGGCTATTTCCTTTTATCGTCATTTCATCTAACAAATGAAGAAAATGACCAGCGATTCTCTCCACGGTTTCCCTTTTAAAAAGATCGGTGCGAAACTTAAATTTCAACGTAAGGTCTTCATTCGTTTCCAGAGCATGTAAGAATAAATCAAATTGAACCATCTTGCTTTCTATCGGCCAGCTGCGAAAAGCTAAATGACCACTATTCCTAACGAAATCCTCTTGACGATCAAGGGAAAATGCGATGTCAAATACCGGGTTCCTGCCTGTATTCCGCGGAACACCTAACTGATCGACCAAAACCTCAAACGGGTATTCCTCATGATCAAGTGCTTCAAGTGTCGTATTCTTAACTTCATTAATAAATTCCCGAAGTAATTTTTCACGGCGCGGAAAGTTTCTCATCACCACCGTATTTGCCAGCATTCCGATCATTTTTTCCAAGCCGGGCCGCGACCTTCCTGCTGTAGGTGAGCCGATCACAATCTCTTCCTGACCTGTATATTTGGCAAACAAAACATTTAACGCAGAAAGCAGCACCATATAGAGGGTCGTTCCATTCTCCATAGCTGCCTCTTTTAATCTTGACGTCAAATCGCTGCTTGCTGTAATCGTTATGAGATCACTATCACTTTTCTGAACTGGCCTTCGCGGATAATCAGTCCTTAACTCAAGTGACGGAATATGTGTTGAAAGTTGATCTAACCAATACTTCTCTTTACGCTTAAAATGCTCAGTCTGAAAAAACTGTTCTTGCCATATTGCGTAATCTCGATACTGCAGCTTAAGGTTTTTCAGACCTTTCCCCTCATAAATCTCAGTAAATTCCTCCATTAATACATCCATAGAAAGACCATCAAATACAATATGATGGGCATCCGTTACCAGCAAATGCTGATTTTCTTGGATTTTTATGAGGTTTATTCTTATAAGAGGCGGTTTTTCAAGATGAAAGGGCTTGATCAAGCTCCTTACAACGTCCATAAGCCGCTCTTGGTCGGCCTCTATACAATTTACACTAATGTCCAACATAGGATGTACATGCTGCACCAGCTGTCCATCTGCAAAGGAAAAGGATGTACGTAAAATTTCATGACGATTTACGAGAATCTGAAAGGTGTTTTGTAATGCAGCTGTGTCAAGATCCCCCTCGATCATGATTCCAGTTGGTAAATTATATGCCAATGAATCCTTGTTAAGCTGCCACATGATATACAGACGTTTTTGCTGAGATGAGACGGGATAATACGCTCTTTCTTTGACAGGCAAAATAGCTGCTGTTTCATATTGACGGTTTTCACTTAATAAACTAGCTAGATCCTTAATGGTCGGCTGTTTGAACATTTCACTCATTTGCAGATTTGCTGAAAATTCTTGATTGATTTTCAATACAACAGAAGCCGCCTTTAACGAATGACCTCCTATTTCAAAAAAATGATCATAACGTCCGATTTTTTTTAGCTGTAGTACTTCACCCCAAATTTGAGCAATTTTTCTCTCCAGCTCATTTTTAGGAGCAACGTAAGTAGAACTTACCGTTGCCTTTAATTCAGGTTCAGGAAGTTTTTTTCGATCAATTTTTCCGTTTTGATTAAGCGGCATTTTGTTCAATTGTGTAAAATAAGCAGGAATCATAAAATCCGGCAATCGTTTCATGAGAAAATCTCTTAATACGACAGCTGGTATATCCGACTTAGCCACAAAATAAGCACATAACTCTTTGGCACCTTGACGATCTTCCTTTGCCACAACGACGGCTTCCTCGACCTCATGATGCTTCAAAAGACTTGCCTCAATTTCTCCTACCTCTATCCTAAAGCCTCTTATCTTGGTGAGATTGTCCTTTCTTCCGATAAATTCTAGATTGCCATCAGCAGTCCACCTCGCCAAATCTCCTGTTCTATAAACCTTTTTCCCAGGGATTGCAGGAAAATCGACGAACTTCTCTTTTGTTAAACCCGGGGCATTGTAGTAACCCTTTGATAATCCTGCCCCACTAATACAGAGCTCTCCAATAACCCCAATAGGCAGGAGTCTTAAATGATGGTCAACGATATAGATCTTCACATTATTGAGCGGCTTTCCAATTGAAATTTCTTTTCGTTCAATCAATTCTTCATCCTTTATCCGATAAAAGGAGGAGATATCGGTGCATTCGGTCGGCCCATATGTATTTACGATTTCTCCGATAAAGTTTACTGATTCTGCCAAAGGCTTTAACCTTTTAGAATGAATAGGTTCACCGCCTAAAAAGACATGTTTCAGTGATGCCATCCTGATATAATCTGTTTCTTTATTGTATTCAACCAATGGATAAAAGCCGCTCGGCGTACAATTGATACTCGTAATCTTATGTAAGTGAATATAATCAGACATATTGTTGTAATCATAAACGCCTGGTTCAAAAATGTGCAATTGCGCCCCTTTTATTAATGGAGCAATAAAATTTTTATGTGCCGTGTCGAAACTAATCGGAGCAATTAATAAAACATTGTCTGTTTCGTTCATATCAAATTCATTTGTGTACCAGTGAAGCAGGTTTGCAAATGAATTTCTCTTCACCATGACCCCTTTAGGCTCACCTGTGCTTCCAGAGGTATAAAGAACATACAGTAACCCGTCCGGCTGGAGAGGCAAATTAAGATTGTTTTCCATCTCAGCTGGTAAATCCTTCTGACAAATGACATCTACATCAATAAAGGCTGTTTGTTGATGTATCAGTTGCTTTTGATAACGGCTGTCTTTCACCACAATATCTACGTTCGAATTACTTATGATTTTTTCAATACGTTCATTTGGATAGTTTGGATCGATAGGTAAATAAGCTGCCCCAGTCTTCAATACTCCTAATATACTGATTGGAAGCTCAAGCGACCTATCCATCATCAGCCCTATGATTTTTCCTTCCTTCGCTCCCATTTTGACTAATTCATTTGCTGTACGATTCGCTTTTTTATTTAGCTCCTCATAGGATAGCTTTTTCCCTTGAAAAACGATTGCCGTTTCTTGAGGCGTTTTGGATACCTGCTCTTCAAACAATTCAACAACAGTCTTGTCCATCGGAAACTCAGTGCCAGTGTCATTAAACTCGTGTAAAATACGTTTCTTCTCTTCCGATAAAAGCTCAATGTCAAAAAGGGATATATTTGGAGAATCTATTACTTTCTGATAGAAATGTGTTAGCTGATCCGTTATCTGCCCAATTATTTCCCCTATGTCTTTTTTAAAGGCGATTGAGCACTCAATGTCATTTCCATCCCAAGTAAAATGAAAGATAGTATCAGCAGATCGAGTATAAGTTGGTTTATTCGGTTGAATGTTTTCCAGCTGAACAATAGTCAAGGGCCTTAGTCTAGTAGCATTCTCAAAGCCTAATAATGCCGCTAACCTATCATGTGACACTTTTTGGTTTTGATGGGCCTCAGCAATCGTATGTTGAACATTGAAAAGAAGCTCTTTAAATGACATACCGGTTTGAACCTTGCTGCGGATAATCAGAGGATGATCCTGATAAGCAGCACCTGTTTTCGCCTGGATAGCTGGAGTACCGATCGAGACATCTTCATTTTTCGAATAGATAGAAAGCAGGTATTTTACTCCACACATCAGAATGATGAACAAACCAGTTTCAGATTGGTTGCTCATTTTTATGATTTTCCTTGATAACTCCTTTGGAAATTGGTAGGTAAAAGTATCATGCTGAGCATCTTTCAGCTCGTTCTTTTTAGCAGTTTGTGCAAAGCTATTCATCTCCCAATCTCCAGATAGCTTATTCAACCAGAATTGTTCTTCCTCTGTTACCAAATCTGCATTATAAGTTTGAGTACTCATAAATGTCTCCTCTCTCAGCCAATGTACAATTGATCAGCTTTATGATCTCCTTGTAGTGCTCACGAATAAAAAAGTGTCCTCCTGAATAACAAATGATTCTGCTGTCTTTTGCCGTAAAATCCCTCCATTTCATCATGTCATTTCTTGACATATTGTCTTTATCGCCATACAAGGCCGTAATGCTTGTATTTATTTTTGCACGTACTTGGTCACCTTCATATTCTTCGATCAATTTAAAATCAGATCTTAAAATCGGAATAAACAGCTTCATCAGCTCCGGATTGTTAAAGACCTCTAGTGGTGTGCCATTGAGTTCCAACAGTTCTTCTTTGAACTCCTTTTCTGGAAGGTGATGTATTTTTTTATCTCTTAATTGATTGGGGGTTTTTATGCCTGACAAAAAGAGGTGTTCTGGAGGACGAAAGGATTCAATAGCCACTTTTTTGCAAAGTTCAAATGCGATGAGTCCACCCAGGCTATGTCCAAAAAAGGAATAATGACTTTTAGAAATAAACGGATGTACAATATCCAAAAGGTCATCTATGGCTTCATTCATATTTCTATAGAAGCCTTCGTGAAATCTCTTGCCTCTTCCGGCATAGTCGATGGGATAAATTTCAATGCTTGGATGCAAGTGCTTACGCCAGTGATGAAAGATCGTTCCAGAACCGCCTGCATAAGGAAAGCAAAAAAGAACTTGCTTTCTCATCAAACTCCCTCCTATCTTAGAAGATTTTGTACCAGCAAAAAGAGCCTTATAGATGGTAATAAATGACCCTCTGTCGTTTATGGTTGTTCATCGCCCAGTATGGTTTATCGCCATGGCGAAAATTGGGCTGGATTTTAAGTGGGAAATTATTAGCTCTCTATAAAGCCTTTGTTCATGATCCCTACTTTACCTTCGTCTTATTCCAAAATGGAATACGACCTTGGATATCATCAATAACAGATGTAAAACCTGGTGCAGAGGACAGAAAAAAGCCTGTACAATGGTGTGCTTTTTGGTATTCGGGGTCTTCCAATAAAATAAGGTGAGCTTTTTTAATATTGAAATGCGGTACTGCAGGAAAAAGGTGATGAACCAAATGGTATGAATTTCTGTGAGGATGGAGCAATATGCGTTCAAACCAATTCCCAAAAGAATTCCTTGATGCAAATATTTCCTGTTCTGACTCTAGGCCGGCATGTTCTGCCATTTCGGCCCAATACTTTAATACTTGAAACGTTGTCAAAAAGGGAACAACCCAAAATAGGATGAATTCTTGCCAGAAGCCAAAAACGATTAAACAGGTAATAATTACTCCCCAGTATAAAGCTCTGATGATTTGATCGAAACGAGGTTCTTCTTTTGCATATGCCGTTACTTTAACCATTCCAATTAAATAGTTAGGCACATGCACTAAAAATAAAGGTTTTAAACAGTGGTGAAGAAAAAATTCCATTTTGTTTTTTGGAGGTTTATCTAACCCAACGATCTTATACCTTTGTTTGTCAGGATCTGCATCACTCCATAAGTACCTATGGTGTGTCATATGACTTTTACAATAGGCTTTATAAGAGATCATAATTGGATAGGCCGCAAAAAGGGAAGCAACCCATTTATTTAATAACCGGTTTTTAAACAACATACGATGACTGGACTCATGCATCATGATATCCAAACCGCGCATACGGCTGCCTATGATTACTATGCTGATGAGATACATCCAAAATGTAGGGATGAAATAGCAAAGAGCAATTGATATGGAAATGATAAGCCAATCCAGGCCGATTGCAAAAAAATTGTACCAATTGTTCTTTTGCTGCAATTCGCGAATCCTTCCGATAATGTCACGAGAAAAACGATGCTTCTCTAACTCTTGAGGGGCGGCCGTCGTTTCTACTAGGCTAGCTTCATTCATCATGTTTTTACTCCTTTTAATAGAATCAATGATTTTTGAAACATTTAGTCTTAGCCAATACTAACAACCAATTAACCTTTACGATCCAACATATTAATAAACGACATCTCTCTGCTCTGCTTTCAAATCCCCCCAATTTTATGAAGTCCTTAAAGGTACTGTTTGCCGATCCAAGGTTAGATAGACAAAAAGTACCTTAACAACAAATAATTATGATGAAAACATTTTATCCACTTCCATTACAATGGGAACTACGTTTTGTTCAATATTTGATAAGATATGTGTTTGAGTCTTCAATTTAACATTAACGGATGAATGCATTCTTACCCCAGGGTCAAAGCCAAATATAAAATATTTATAGATTTCATCATCCTTCTTTAATATCCAAACCCCATATCCGTAATACAAATCATTTTTACTATTCTCATGGGGAGTCAGTAATCTCTCCCTATATTCTTTGCTTAGCAGTTTTCCATCCCATAATCCATTCCAAAACTTTTCTAGATCTAATACGGTGGTAAAAGCCCCACCATCTGGTCCGCCTACGATAGGAACGGAATAAATATTTGTTTTCCAATTTTGATCCTCTTCACTATCAATGTATCCGAGTGCCGTCCGTTCTGGCAGCTGATCCATCCGAAAATATCCTGAGTCTGACATATCACAAGCTCTGAATATATGTTGCCTTACATAGTCGAGAAACGGCATGCCGGATACTTTCTCGACAATTAATCCGAGTAAAATAAAGCCAGCATTGCTATAGGAAAACTTTTTTCCTGGCTCAAACTTCATAGGGTTGTCCTGAAACATGGGTAAGAAATCATAAGGTGATTTAATTGAATACATAGGAACTGCTTTCCATAGTTCTTCAAAATCACTCATCACTTCTTCATCGAAATAATCTGGTATTCCTGAGGTGTGGGTTAATAAATGATGAATGGTAATGCCGGGATGAAAATGTGGAAATGAAATAGGTAAACAATCCTTGAGATAGGTATCAAAGGTTAATATCCCCTTCTCAACGAGTTGGCATATCGCTACTGAGGTGAAGATTTTACATCCGGAAGCCATGCCAAATCTTGTTCGTGAAGTAATGGCAATCTGTTCACTCCGATTGGCTAAGCCAAATTCTCCTTCATAACGAGTTTGTTCACCTTGTATCAAAACGGCGCCAGAGAATGGCAATCGGTCATAATAGCTTCTTACAAATTCTTCAATTTTTCGGGTTAATTCCATTAAATCCAACCTTTCTCAACATTTTCCATTACTTCCAATAATGGCAATTTTAACCTTTTTCGTTGATACGATCAACAGTTCATAAGGCCCTAATTCATCCAATTGCACCGGGAATTTCCTAGTATATTTAACTAGGACATAAGTTCCCTGTCCCTATATTTACGTAGTACTGGGCAATGGATCAATTGGATTAAGCCCGTTAAAAAAAAGGGCTATTGTCGGACCTAGTTGATAAAAAGTGGAACTCATTATACATTTATACTGTAGACATTATTTCCCCTAATAGTGAGGTTAACATGTACAAAATTAATCCCGCAGAAATCATTGCCTTTAAAATAGGTGATCCGCTGCCTTTCGAGTGGATGAATAAGAAACTTAATACATTGCCCGATAATGAAAGACAAAGAATTTTACGATTCCACAAGTTAGAAGATCAACAACGGACGTTATTGGGGCATTTGGCAATAAGAAATCTCCTGCAAGACAAGCTAACAATACCTGTTCATTCTCTCTCAATAATAAGAGATCAATATGGACGTCCTTATCTCGACCCTTCTCATGGATTTGAAATAGATTTTAACCTCTCCCATTCAGGTAAATGGATTCTAACCGCCATGACGGCAGCGGGAAAAATAGGTGTAGATGTTGAAGAAATAAAGTCCATAGACCTTTCCGTAGCCAAGCTATGTTTTACACAGGAAGAAATGAATTTTTTTCAGATGATTCATCCAGACGAACAACTGCCATTTTTCTTTTCCATTTGGACCTTAAAAGAGGCATATGTGAAAGCTATAGGAAAAGGACTCCTTTGTCCTATGGATGGCTTTGGTTTTAATATGGAGGATTGGTCACAAAATAAGCTTACATTAAGAACATCACTTCATTCTTACCATTCCTTTCACTTCAAATTATTCCAGATAGAGAAGAATTATGTTGCAGCAGTTTGTAGTACGGAATCAGAGCCTATTCAACATGTAAAAGTAATGGACCGCTCTGTTTTTTTGTAATGTTTCTAAACAATCAAAAGCGACCTTCCCATTATCTCTGAAAAAGTCGCTTTTCTTGTTTTTCATTATGTTTTTGTACTTAGATTATTCTTTAATTTGATCACCTTCCGTTATATCATTTTCAGTCGCATCTCGATTGCCTTCTTTTGTTGTATCTTCACCGGCATTCCCGTTCGTACCTTCTCTGGCATCCTGTTCTAATTGCTCTTGTCCATCACCTTGAGGGTCCATGTTTTCATCCAGGTTCTCATCAACTGGAGATTCGCCGCCCTCGTCTGACGGAGTATTTCCGTTTTCATCAGGAAGCTGGTCATGTGTTTCATCTGGGGGTGCAGGATCTGCATCATCTGCACATCCTGTTACAATCATGCCTGCAAGCAGTGAGCCAGTTAAAGTTAATAACCATTTCTTACTCATGTGAATTGCTCCTTTCTACGTTGTAGATTAGTCCATGTTCTTTGTTTATCTTTCCCTGATTTTTTTCATTTGATTCTTTAAGGAACAGTTTGCTTTTTATAACAAAGCCACAAAAAAAGACAAACGGCCAGCTTTTTGGCCATTTGTCTCTTTTGCTTCTTATGCTTCTTCTTTTTTCTCACCTAATGCAAACGTAATTTCTGCTTCACAGGCAACTTCTCCATCTACTGTTGCGATTCCTTTTCCCTTTCCAATTGCGCCGCGTGCACGAGTAATTTCAACCTCTAGGCGTAATTGATCACCAGGTTTTACTTGCTTTTTAAAGCGGCAGTTATCAATTCCAGCAAAAAATGCTAAGCGGCCGCGGTTTTCTTCCTTTTTAAGCATAGCAACTGCACCAACTTGTGCAAGTGCTTCAACAATTAACACACCAGGCATCACCGGATAGTCCGGGAAATGGCCATTAAAAAATTCTTCATTCGCTGTTACATTTTTTATGCCAACTGCATGCTTGCCTTCCTCTACCTCTAACACACGGTCTACTAATAAAAATGGATAACGATGCGGGATGATTTCTTTTATTTGTTGAGTATCTAACATATGTATGTCTCCTTACTATTTTTTATTTTCGTATGTCGTTTACTATCGATATAGAGTAAATCACTTCGAAAGAAGGTTTCTCTTGAACTTAGAAGTGAGAGGCAGGACTGGAAGCAATCGGCGTTTCACCGATTGTCCTTATATCCCTTTCATTTACACCTTAAAAACAAAAGTCTTAAAGGTAAACGTAAAAAATAAAACTCATCTTCATCTAGAATATAATGAATCGAGGTTCGCCGATTCCTACTAATCCAACATCCAACCTCTTACTTCAAAATGTTAAACTTAGTAATCCATGTCAATTGATTTCAAAAAATAATCCTAAATATGTATACGACAAAAGGAAGGCATTCACCTTCCCTATATGCAAAGTATAATCTTATCGTTATTCTTTTTCAACTAAATCAATGATATGCTGCCAGGTTGACTGATCGAGTGCATCTGAAGGATCGCCGGTTCCAATAACGCCGTATCCTACAATGATGCCAACGATGGCGCTGATGGCCATGAAAATGAGGACAAGAAGCACTCTTAACCATATCGGTATTAACCTGACACGGATCTTAACCTTTTCTTGCTGTTTATCCTTAGTCTTTTTGGCTTTTTTCACTTCTTCTCGACTAGCTGCTTTTGCCGCCTGTTTTTCAACCAATAGTCTAAACTCCTATCTTACACCGTTTATTAATCCCATCAATTGGTCACCCATTGTGATGGATTTTGCATTCATCTGATAGGTCCGCTGGGAGATCATTAAATCGGTCAGTTCCTTTGATAAATCTACATTGGACATTTCCAGTGAACCTTGCTTCATCGAGACATCCCCACTGAAGGCTCCTTCTAAAAAAGTGAGAACATCACCAGGCTGATTATCGCCTATATCATTTAAACTGTAACGGTTGCTGCCATTTTGGGCAAGCAATTGGGGGCGATTGATTTGCACAACGCCGATACTGAAGATCTGAGGGAGATCTTCGTCATTTTGCGGAATCGCTGTTATAGTGCCATCCTCAGAAATGATAAGTTCTTTAAAGGTATCCTCAATTAAAATCGGGTTTTGATTTTCATCCAGAACCGGTCTTCCTTCAGATGTTGCAAGCATTAAACGGTTTGTCCCGTCAGCTGCCGGTGATAGATATAATGCGCCGTCCCTTGTATATTGAATTTCTCCCTCTACATCAATTTGGAGAAATTGATTTGGGACCGTGAAGGCAATATCCAGTGCTCTGCCTGTTTGCTTCAAGCTTCCTTGTGTCAACGCCAGGCTGCTGGCCACCCTAGCACCCGTTCCTTGCCTGATCCCTAATTCGCCCAAACGCCCGATCTCATTCTGTTCATTTGGCTGGTTGTCAATTTGCTGTCTTACAAGCTCAGAAAAAGATGTCTGGGTCCTTTTAAAGCCTTGTGTATCAATATTTGCTAGATTATTGCCGATTGTATCTAGTTGTTTTTGAAGCTGACTCATTGTATTCGTCGCAGTAATCATTGGGCGTAACATGAGTTGTTCCCCCTATTATCTTAAGCGGCCAATTTCATTAACGGCCTTATCCATGCTTTTGTCATAAGCTTGCAGCACCTTTTGGTTTGCTTCAAATGAACGGTATGCTGTCATCATCTCTGTATAGGTTCTTGCAACATCAACGTAGAGCCTTCCAGATAGTTTTGTTTCAAATTGTATTCGATTTCAGCATTATTTGCGGCAGAAGGCAAAGCTTGATTGTTTGCCGTCCGATATAAGCCATTTCCTTCTTTCACAAGATTACGAACATCTGCTTCAAAACAGACATCAATTTGTGCAACAAATTCTCCTTCAGCGAAAATATCACCATCTTCGGTGATTTGGTATTCACTCGATTGAATCACAATTGGCTGACCGGTTACAGACAACACTTGATTTCCATCTAAAAGCAGTCTCCCATTTTCATCAAGTGTAAAATTTCCATTACGCGTATAACGCTCTTGGCCCGTTTCATTCTCGACTGCAAAAAATAGAGTGCCCTTCAGATTTATTTCTTGATTAACAGCGACAAATTGTTCAATAAGAGCAACATCACTTTTTAAACCTGTTTCCCGCAAATCCCCCTGAAGATATTGGCTATTTAGCTCTTGTAAGTAAACACCAGTATTTAATGACCCCACTGTAGCAGGAACGGAACCATTTTCCATTCTTTTTAGCAGCATTTCCGGAAAGGCACGAATAGAAGATTGATCCGCTTTGTAGCCTTCTGTATTGGCGTTTGCCATATTGTTTGAAAGCATCTCTGTCCGCCTTTGCTGTGTAAGCATGCCTGCTGTTGCAGTATATAATCCTTTTAACATCTCATTCACCCACTTATGCATAAATTACCGCACAATCCGAATTCTTTCGACAGAATTCCCTACCATTCATTATAAAGGAGAACGACTGTTTTCTCATTACATTTTTTTAGGAAATCATTGTTATATTCTAGTGGAAATAAAAAAACTATAGGACAAAAGATTTATTTTATAAAAAAAGAGTCTGAAAATCAGACTCTTGATCGAACGATATATTAAACTAATTTTTTGTTAGAAAGGCGATCCATATTATCAAGCATGATACCTGTTCCGATTGCCACACAATCCATTGGTGCTTCTGCAACAAGAACCGGAACTTTAAGCTCTTCTGCTAAAAGCTGATCCAATCCATTTAATAAAGCTCCACCGCCAGTTAAAATAACTCCGCGGTCAATGATGTCAGCTGAAAGCTCTGGAGGAGTACGCTCTAGGACACTCTTGGCGGCTTGTACAATAACAGCAACTGATTCACGAAGGGCTTCTTCAACTTCCTTCGAATTCACTGTAATCGTTCTAGGCAAACCTGTAACCATGTCGCGGCCGCGTATGCTTATTTCTTCATTACGTCCGCCTGGGAATACTGTTGCAACATTTATTTTGATGTCTTCAGCTGTACGTTCGCCAATTAGCATCTTATACTCACGTTTGATGTAATTTAAAATTTCAAGGTCAAACTTGTCCCCAGCCATTTTAATTGAAGAGGCGGTGACAATATCGCCCATTGATAAAACAGCGACATCAGTAGTTCCACCGCCAATATCAACTACCATATTTCCATATGGCTGAAAGATATCCATACCAGCACCAATCGCTGCTACTTTCGGTTCTTCTTCAAGAAACACATTTTTCCCTCCGCTTTTTTCAGCGGCTTCCCTGATCGCCTTTTGTTCAACTGATGTAATATTTGTCGGACAGCAAATCAACATGCGCGGCTTAGACAATAAACCTTTTACATTCAGCTTATTAATAAAATGCTTTAACATTGCTTCAGTCACTTCAAAATCTGCAATGACGCCATCTTTTAAAGGGCGAATCGCAACGATATTCCCAGGAGTACGTCCTACCATACGTCTGGCTTCTTCACCAACAGCAAGAACCTTTCCTGAGTTCTTGTCTAATGCAACAACCGATGGCTCATTCAGCACGATGCCTTTTCCTTTAACATGTATCAGTACATTTGCCGTACCTAGATCTATACCTATATCCCTAGCAAACATTCTCTCTATATCCTCCTTGCAAATCTTCATTCCCAGAATAACTGACCTAATTAAATATTGTATCATAATTTCAAAAAAAAAGTATGATTTTGTAAAATAAATTCACTGGTTTATGTAGGAATTTGTCGATTCACATAGAATTATTATAGAGTTAATTTTCACTTTATATACTTATAGATCTTTTCCCATAAAAATGAGCAGACGATTCGCAAACACCAAAACTTAAGAAACACATACCACCGCTTTATTTTACTGGTTGTTCTTCTAAAATTTCGTCCTTTTTATATTTAAGCTTTGTTGCTTCTCCACCACGGAGATGCCTAATTGATTTATGATAATCAAGGATCTCCTTTACCTCATTCGCAAGATCAGGATTAATTTCAGGTAGCCTCTCCGTTAAATCTTTATGGACGGTACTTTTGGAAACTCCAAATTCCTTCGCTATCACGCGAACTGTTTTCTTTGTCTCCACGATATACTTCCCAATCTTGATTGTGCGTTCTTTGATGTAATCGTGCACACCACTCGACCTCCCTAATATGGATGTGAGAAGTGTGAAATGAGACTCGCATACCAAGACATTTTGGCTGACTTTCTCTTAGATGATCGTATGATGCCCATGCTACTGCGATTAAAATATACACTCACGATCCCTCACCTCAAACACTCTCTTTGATAGGTTTGTAACATTTTATTAGCTTGGGTTAGGGAATATGCAAGAAAAGTCAAGAGGGACAAGGGTTTTATTCATTTTTTTATATTTTCTTCAGGTTTTACCGTAATTTTTATGCCTTTTGAGGTTTAAATTTGCGAAAAAAAAACTTAATCTCGGAAGTTTTAAGACTTGGCTTTTTACATTATTTCCTGAGAAATTTGTCGAGTTGCCAGAAATTCCAAATATTGGTCTATTGGATTTGGACTGGTTTGAAGAAGATTTAGCTGATTAAAATTTAGGGTTTTATATATTGGAGTGTGGTTAGGGGAAGTTTTATTGAACCACTTATTTTAAGAATTGTATCACGTAGCGATATATTGAATCACCCATCTCTAGTATTGAACCATTTGAAAATGTTTTTAAACGATTACTCAAGAATTAGAACCCTGTACCAATGAATTGAACCAACTTACTACTAGAACTGAATCGCATAGCGATATATTGAACTCATTTCAATTATTGAACCACTTGAAGTTGTTTTTGATCCACTACTTAGGAATAGAACGATGTACAGATGTATTGAACAAACTTACTTCTATAATTGTATCACGTAGCGATATATTTGAACCACTCATCTCTAGTATAGAACCATTCGATGTTGTCTTTGAACAATCACTTAAGAATTAGAACCTCTATACCGCTGTATTGAACCACTTATTTTTAAGATTGAATCGCATAGCGATCTATTTGAACCACTTACTTCAAAGATCGAATCACATAGCAATCTATTTGAACCACTTACTTCAAAGATTAAATCGCATAGCAATCTATTTGAACCACTTACTTCAAAGATCGAATCGCGCAGCGATATTTTATATCGCCTTTCAATATTTTCGAATCACTCATCTTCCATTTCCAACTCAAAAAAAAAATCGAGGCCGGCCTCATTCATGTTTGAGCTCAACCTCGTATTGGATGTATCCTTACGAATTTAATGTGTTATTTTTTGTTTCTGGCTCGCTAGATTGTTGGCTGTCTTCAGTTGCTCCTTTATCAGCATCTTTATCTGCTTCTGGAGATTCTTCTGCAGGTTTGTCACCGGATTCAGCGTCTTTCTTTGGAGCCTCTTCTCTCTTTTCAGCGTCTTCTTGAGTTGCTTCTTCTTCAACAGCTTCCTCTTGAGATGCTTCTTCTTGAGTTGCTTCTTCTTCAGTAACCTCGATGGATGTTACCGGCTTATCCATATAAGTTTCTGGGTTTACAGCTACACCGTTTTGACGAACTTCGAAGTGTACATGTACACCATCTTCTTCGTTGTATAGGCTTTTTCCAGCTTTACCGATTACTTCGTTTTGTTCTACCTTATCACCAGCTTGTACACTAACATCTGCTAATGATTGATAAACAGTCACTACATCATTTTCATGCTCAATTTCAACAACATGGCCAAGAATTGGGTCTTTTGTTGCTTTTGTTACTGTACCGCTTAGCGATGCAACAACATCAAATTCTTTTTGATCTTCTCTTGCAATATCAATTCCTTTGTTCATTCTGTAGGAATTGTTATAGAATACAAGTGCTGCTTCTTGATCTTCAGTTGAAGCATTAGGATCATAGAACTTTTTAACAACTTGAACACCTTCAGGATCTACAGCAGGCATTGCAACATTTTCTTTTAATGCATTTACCTCTACTGCTTCTGGATCATTTACTGCTGTTTCTCCTTGGTTTTCTTTCTGTAAGTCTTCAGCTACATTGTTGCTGATGCTTTGATACCATAAAACCGCTGTAAGGATAACTGCTGCACTCATTAGGTAGATTGCCGGAAATACCCAACGTTTTCTAAAAAATTGTTGAATTTTTGATTGAGAAGTACGTTTAGTTTCTTCCTCTCTCATTCTATCATCACCTCAGCAATCATTCTGAACACAATTGCTGAATTATATACACATCCCAAAAAAAATTTTTAAAATTTAGTATGTGCAGTATTTAAAATAATATGTGCTTCCTCAAAAAATTTCATAATTGCGATAATTAAGATTAATATTCCGCTTCAATATTTTCGTTTAAGGTATCCTCATAAAAGCAATATTTTTTCTCGATAAACACTTGATGCCAGATCATGAAGATTAGCACAGTCCAAAGCTTACGGCTGTTATCCTTTTTTCCGGCACAGTGCTCTGACAGCAGGTAAATTACATACCCTTTATTAATAAAATAATCGGTTTCGCTTTCCTGAATGACTTTTAAGGCCCAGTCGTATAGTTCATTTTTAAACCAGCTTCTTATGGGGACGGGGAAGCCTAACTTTTTTCTATTTAATACATGTTCAGGAACAATCCCTTCTGCTGCCTTCCGAAGAATATACTTTGTTGTATTGTTAGCAATCTTCATATCTGTTGGAATTTTTGAAGCCAGGTGAAAAACCTCTTTATCTAGAAATGGTACTCGCAATTCTATCGAGTTCGCCATTGTCATTTTGTCTGCCTTGAGTAAAATATCCCCCTTTAACCATGTTTGGATATCGATATGCTGCATCGTGGTTACCTTGTCATAGTTTTTAGCCTCTTGATAAAAAGGAAGAGTAACATCTTTAAATGAAACATTATCCCAATACATTTTTATCAACTGCTTTATTTCATTAGCATTAAAAATCTTGGCATTTCCAATATATCTATCCTCATATGGGGTGCATCCCCTCTCAATAAAGCTTTTTCCCTTCATGCCATCTGGCAGGAAACGAGCAAACATTTTCATTGACGTTTTAATTGGCTGAGGAACTCTATCAAATACTCTTAGATCAATTGGTTCTCTATAAATATTATACCCTCCAAAAAGTTCATCTGCCCCTTCCCCAGAAAGGACAACCTTTACATGCTTACTTGCTTCTCTGGCAACAAAATATAATGGAACAGCTGAGGGATCTGCAAGGGGATCATCTAAAAACCAAACAATCTTTGGCAGCGCTTTAATAAACTCCTCTGGTTGTATTAGATAAGATATATTTTCGACATTCAATGCGTGAGCCGTTTCCTTTGCGATATCTATTTCACTATATCCGTTTGTCGCAAAGCCAACAGAAAACGTCTTGAAGTTCGGATTCAACTGTCTTGCCAAGGAAACAATAAAACTGGAGTCAATTCCCCCTGATAAGAAGGAACCTACTGGTACATCGCTGCGCATATGCATGCTTACTGATTCCAATAGTGTTTGTTGTAATTCGTTTTTTAATTTTGTAAAATGATCGGTTACCGGTTTGAAGACCGGCTTCCAATAGCATTTGATGGTTAAACCCTCATCCTGCTTTTTTAAAAAATAATGTCCAGGCTCCATCTTCATCATTCCTCTTGACATCGTTGATGGTTCAGGAACATATTGAAAGGTGAAATAATGATGCAGCGATTCTTCATTAATCAATTCATGGTCAGTACCCACCACAATACTCTTTCTTTCCGATGCGAAATAGAATTTATCTTCTAGTTCAAGGTAATAAAGCGGTTTAATGCCAAATGGATCTCGGGCGCCAAATAATTCATTCTTTTCCCTATCCCATATTAAAAAGGAAAACATACCTCTAAGGGAATAAAGCATTTTTTCTTTTCTCTGACTATATAGCGCCAAGAGCACTTCCGTATCTGAGGAAGTCTTAAAGACATATCCATCCTTTTCTAACTCATTCCTTAGCTCAATATAGTTATAAATCTCTCCATTAAAAACAATCCAATACCTTTGATCTTCATAGGATAAAGGCTGATGTCCAGCTTCGAGATCAATAATACTTAACCGCCTAAAACCTAGTTGAATATACTGATCTGCATAGTATCCTGAATCATCTGGACCCCGGTGAAAAATAATGTTATTCATCTTTTTAAACTGTTGATCAATCTTTAAAGAGGCTTGTCCGCTATTAGACAAGACCCCAACAAATCCACACATTGTTCCTCCCCCTAAACTTCCTTGAATGAAATTCACACTTTCTTCCAAACCTTAAATGGAATTCTGCAGTCTCTATAGTCAAGTTACCGTTCAGTCTTTTTGATCGTCCCCATTCTCCTCTTATTACTTTCGGAGTACCTATTCCTATTTGCTGTTTGTTTCACTCATAAGACGACAGAATTCGTCATATAGTCTCTTTTTTTCAAAACTTTTCAAAAGAAACATTTAGAGAGATTGAAATTCGCTTTAGAAATCGTGATAAACTCTGGCTGCATTATCTTTATTGGTTTATGATGGTGAGTGATACTTTATGTTTTTGAGTCGTATTTTGACCTGTATGTTCAGACATATTTTAAAAAAAACCTAATAAGATTGAATGCATTTTAAAAGGAGTTCAACCATGAAAAAGCTTTTTATCACCACTCTTCCGTTGCTATATATGCTCTTGATCTGGATCCTTTCCAGCAATCCGGCAGATGCGATAGTCAAAACACCCTTTTCTTTTGATGCCCTTTTGAAGGAATCTCTTCACTTAATTGAATTTGCCATTCTTTATTGGTTGATTGCGTTTGCCTTTATGGCTCATCATAAGTGGAGCGAAAGAGCAAGCATTGCCGCAGCGGTCATTGCCATCCTATACGGCCTAACCGATGAAATTCATCAATCCTTCGTACCATCGCGCTCTGCAACGTTGATTGATTTAGTAAAAGATGCAATTGGTGTAACTGTGTCTTATTTAATTGCGAAGAAGAAATATTTTAGTGAACAGAAAAAGAGGAGTTAATAAAAAAGAGGGATAGTCCCTCAAAACGTTTGTTTTTTGGACTATCCCTCTATTTATGAATTCCCTTATTTATTTGCTGTGTATTTTGTTAAAAATGGTTCAGCTGCTGAGACTTTTGTTCCTTTATAATAGTGAGCCACAATTTCTGTATATTTCTTGCCGTCCTCTGCCATAAAGTTCGCACCATATTGGCTCATGCCGACTCCATGGCCGAAACCTTTCGTTTCAATCACAACGGAATCACCTTTTATTTCCCAGTTGAAATCGGATGATTTTAATTCAAGCTTATCTCTTATTTCGCGGCCGGTAAATTCTTTACCGCCTATTTTTACTGTTGCTACCCGCTTGCCAGGGGTAAGTGCCGTTATTTTTCCAATAGATTTACCAATATTTACTCCAAGTTTGCTTTCAAATTCTTCAATAGATATGATCTTCTGATCATAAAATTTTGGCGATTTTTCATCCCATGGGCTTTCGACACTTTTTAAATAAGGTATGGCTTCCTGCCAATAAGCTTCAGAGTTCTCTGTGAATCCATTGCTTGTTGAAAAAAAAGATGCATCGATGGGTTGATTATCATATGTAAGAATCTTTCCCTGCGTTGCTGCAACCGCCTCTGTGATTTTTTCCATTTTCCTCGTATAATCATCCCCCCAGGCTGCCTTTAATTCTTGAGGGTTTTTATAGACCTGGTGCATTTGGGTATCTGTGACGACTGAGCCTTCAGGTGTACTTAATGCTTGATCATTCATTAGTTGTTTCGTAATATATGTTCTCGCAGCCAACGATTGTGCCTTCAATGCTTCTGCTTCAAACTCCGCTGGCATTTCCGACGCAACTACTCCAATAACATATTCTTCTAAAGGGATACTTTCAATTTTTTTCGTTTGGCTTCTGTAGACAGGGACTGAGACTGGTGATTCAGCAAGTACAGGGGTTTCACTTTTGGCAACTGAAATTTCTTTACCTAATTTCCCTTTGGATTGATCCATAAAAGGAGTGACTAATAATGTTGGAATGAGGAGAATAATGATGAATAATGCTCCGAATGTAAAGAGAACAGGTTTCATTGATTTCATGTTTTAAGGCCTCCAATAAGATTTAGGTTATGCGGAATATCTATAGTTCATCTTATGGGCCTGGACAAGCAATTATGACAGGAAATTAAAAGCGCTAGTGCCTTGATCCGCCTAAGGAAAATAAGCCGCTCATGAATAGAAATCGTTCTTTTCCTTCAATTCATGAGTGGCTTGACCTAAGAGGGGCCAGGCGCTTAAGCTAGACACAAAAACTAAGTAAAAATCTTATACTTACCCTATTAAATATAAACCAATCACATGGACAAGTTAGGGGTTTAGCATGGAGGTCTTTTTTTCTTTTAAATCCAAAATTTTTTCGTTAAATCATGTATAAATTTGTTTTATTATAGGTAATCTAATAAAGTCGTACACTATTTCGTGTTCGAGCTAGGGAAAGAATATACCATTATAGACAATAAATAAAAGAAGCAGGCCGCCATGGTCATGACTCCTGCTTCTTTTATGAAGGCATATCCTTAGTCTGATACAGCTGCTTGCTGATCAGATGTTGTTGGTATTTCTTCTTTCACTCTCTCGATATCTGCTCCAAGAGCTTGAAGTTTCGTGTGGAAGTTAACATATCCTCTGTCTAGATGTTTAAGCTCAGTTACACGTGTATGGCCTTCTGCACATAAGCCAGCTAGGATAAGTGCTGCCCCTGCACGAAGATCAGTAGCTGCAACCTCTGCACCCTGAAGTCCTACAGGGCCATTGATGATAACAGATCTTCCTTCAATTTTAATATCTCCGTTCATGCGGCGGAATTCTTCAACATGCATGAATCTATTTTCAAAAACTGTTTCAGTAATCATACTTGTGCCGTTCGCTTGTAGTAATAATGCCATCATTTGTGATTGCATGTCTGTCGGGAATCCTGGATGTGGCATTGTCTTGATGTCAATTGATCTCAATTTTTCAGGTCCAATTACACGAAGACCGTCTTTTTCCTCAATGATTGTTACGCCCATCTCTTCCATTTTTGCAACAAGAGATGTTAAATGCTCAGGAACTGCTCCTTGAACTAATACATTACCACCTGTAATTGCAGCAGCAACCATAAATGTGCCTGCCTCTATACGGTCAGGAATAATTGTATGCTGTGCACCTTTTAAATAGGCAACACCTTCAATACGGATTGTACCTGTGCCTGCTCCGCGAATAATACCGCCCATTGCATTAATATAATTTGCTAAGTCGACAATTTCAGGTTCTTTCGCACAGTTTTCAATAACGGTTGTTCCTTCTGCAAGAGCTGCAGCCATAATGATATTTTCAGTTGCGCCAACACTTGGGAAATCAAGGTAAATTTTAGCTCCCTTAAGTCTTCCTTTGACTTCTGCCTCAATAAAACCGTTACCGACTTTTATTGTAGCACCCATTGCTTCAAAGCCTTTTAAATGTTGATCAATTGGTCTGGACCCGATTGCACAGCCACCAGGCAACGCAACACGTGCACGACCATTGCGAGCTAAAAGTGCCCCCATAACTAAAACAGATGCACGCATTTTTCTTACATATTCAAATGGTGCTTCTGTTGTTAGCTCTTTAGATGCATCTACAATCACTTGATTATTTTCAAAATGGACGTCTGCACCTAAATAGCGCAGAACTTCATTAATTGTATACACATCGGAGAGCGTAGGTACATCATTGATAATACTTTTTTCTTCACTAGCTAATAAAGATGCAGCGATAACTGGTAAAACGGCATTTTTTGCTCCTTCAACTCTAACTGTACCGTTTAACTTTTGACCGCCGCGGACGATGATTTTTTCCAAAGTATTCCCCTCCGCGTCCCAATTTCTCTATATTAATATTCAGACGTAATGATTGGTGTTCCTATTACAACTGTAGTATAATCGCCCATTTCGTCCGTTCTCAATGCAATTTGAATGTTTATCTTATCGTTATCTGTTGGAATAAAATCTTCCCATATAGGGGTTTTTCCTGAAATAGAGATAAAATCTTTTTCTTGAAGTTGTTCAACTGGATCTGCATTAAATTCATTTACTAATTCTTGTGATTTTTCATACAAACTAACTTTCATATTATCATCAATTAATCCTTGAAGACAAGCAAAAGTTGTAACATTTTCTTGAAAAATGTCGAATGATTGCTCATGAAAATACTCACTTACTTTGTCCCAGTCTTGCTGCGCAGCATTCCCTTTAACCTCATAAAGGATATACGCTGTCGAATGATTGTTTGTGAGGGTTGTTAAGATTTGGATCTTTTCAGTTATGTTCTTCTTTTTATTCTCAAAAACACCGATCGCTTTAAACACTTCACTGTCTTGTTTATAGACCCACTTATATTGACGATGCTGGTCTGCTATTTGTTTCACTTCTTTAATCGACTTTTTCTCGACAGATTTTTTGGCATACAAAGACCATGTATCGATCAATATATCTTGTTTATCCATGCTGTCAGCCATCAGTGAAATCTTTGACTTGTTTCCTTCTGCCCCTATATGATTAGCCACCAAAGTAAATACAAAAAAAATCGTAAAAATAACTGCAGCTATTTCTTTTTTTCTCATAACGGTCACTTCCTCTCCTTAGTAACATTGTTACCGGATTGGAAGTATGCATACGTGGAAATAGTCGTCAATATTAGACACATCTTTAATTATGTAGCTTCTATACCCCATTCCAAATACCTATAAACCAAGTATTTAATCAAGAGGACAAGCTATTTTGAATAAGATTTCGCCAATAATTAAAATAACATCGGCAATTGCTGGGACCATAAAAAATAATCCAGGAAAAAATTACTAACCATAGAACCAATTGCAATCGTTAATAATATTAAAAGTGCCCTTGCTTGAGTTACTTTGCCCGGTTTGATCCATTTTTCTATATTTAATGCTTGTAAAGCCCACCAGGTAATAGCCATAAAAGCGAGATTTACCAGCATACTGATTAGAGCCATTTGGCCGTAATCGGGCATCGCCCCATCCCTCCAATACCAATCGTATAAAAGACACAAAGCAAATTAAATCATACCTCATTTCTACAAAAAAACAACCTCAATTTGGCCTAAAAAAAGATAAAATAATACCCATTAAACCCAAAAATATCCTTAAAATGGCATACCCTTGAACATTATATATAAAATTTGGAGTAACATGATTGATTTTTATTTTTAACAAAATTTTAACGGATATTGGTTATATTTTACATAAAGCTGTTTTTTCCTCTCTCCATTTTACTATGGTGTTTCTCCTAATTAGTTCCTTAATTATGAATAAATTGTTACATTCTTAACAATTTTTCATAGGTCTTCTTGTACGTTTTTTTGTTGACGTGTTGGACGAAAGTCTGTGATAGCGGTTACTTTTTGTGTTTTTTAGGGGGGAGCATAATTTATATTATCAGCATCTTAAAATGAAATGGTAAGGCATTCTGGGGCCTTATAAAAGGATTTAAATGAAAAGGATTCATCTATATTTTATGTAGCCATTTTAAAAATAAAAAAGGATGGCATCAGAGAGCCTTGTCTCTATGAATGCCATCCTTTTATGATTATCTCGTTACATTTAAACGGTTGATCGCACGGCGAAGTGCTAATTCAGCACGTTTAAAATCGATATCATCTGTTTTTTGATTTAGACGCTCTTCAGCACGCTTTTTAGCTGCTTCTGCACGAGCTACATCAATTGATTCGGCTTGTTCAGCTGCTTGAGCTAAAATCGTCACTTTGTCAGGTCGTACTTCAATGAAGCCGCCGCTGACAGCAACGAGTTCAGTGCCGCTCCCTTTCTTTAGGCGAACTGCCCCGATTTCTAAAGGGGCAACCATAGGAATATGCCCTGGCAAGATACCAAGTTCACCGCTTTGAGCTTTTACACTCACCATTTCTACGTCTGCATCGTAAACTGGGCCATCGGGAGTAACGACATTGACTAATACTGTCTTCATACTCATACCCTCCTAGGTCCCAAAATTAGGCTTCTACACCCATTTGTTTTGCACTTTCGACGACTTCTTCAATACGTCCAACTAAGCGGAATGCATCCTCAGGAAGGTGGTCATATTTTCCTTCAAGAATCTCTTTAAATCCACGAACTGTTTCTTTAACAGGAACATATGAACCAGGCTGGCCGGTAAATTGTTCTGCAACGTGGAAGTTTTGAGATAAGAAGAATTGAACACGACGAGCACGTGCAACCGTTAGCTTATCATCGTCAGAAAGCTCATCCATACCTAAGATGGCAATGATATCTTGAAGCTCTTTGTAACGTTGTAATGTTTGTTGTACTTGACGAGCTACAGCGTAATGCTCTTCCCCAACGATTTCAGGTGATAATGCACGTGAAGTTGATGCAAGAGGATCCACCGCAGGGTAAATACCCATTTCAGATAATTTACGCTCAAGGTTTGTTGTTGCATCCAAGTGAGCAAATGTCGTCGCCGGAGCCGGATCCGTATAGTCATCGGCTGGAACGTAAATTGCTTGAATAGATGTAACAGAACCTACGTTAGTAGATGTAATACGTTCTTGTAATTGACCCATCTCTGTTGCTAATGTCGGTTGGTAACCAACGGCAGATGGCATACGTCCAAGTAGGGCAGAAACCTCTGAACCTGCTTGTGTGAAACGGAAGATATTATCCATGAAGAAAAGAACGTCCTGTCCTTGGTCATCACGGAAGTATTCAGCCATTGTAAGACCTGTTAAAGCAACACGCATACGTGCGCCAGGCGGCTCGTTCATTTGTCCGAATACCATGGCAGTTTTCTTAATAACGCCAGAGTCTGTCATCTCGTGGTAAAGGTCATTTCCTTCACGAGTACGCTCACCAACACCTGCGAATACGGAAATACCACCGTGCTCTTGTGCGATGTTGTTAATTAATTCCTGGATTAATACGGTTTTACCTACACCGGCACCACCGAATAGACCGATTTTTCCACCTTTGATATATGGAGCAAGTAAGTCTACAACTTTAATTCCAGTTTCTAAAATTTCAACTTCAGTTGAAAGTTGATCGAATTTAGGTGCTTGTCTGTGAATCGGGTCACGACGAGCTTCAGCAGAAATTGGCTCATCTAAGTCAATGTTATCACCTAATACGTTAAATACACGACCAAGAGTCACGTCACCTACAGGTACAGAAATTGGAGAACCTGTATCAGTAACTTCCAATCCACGAACAAGTCCATCTGTTGAAGCCATCGCAACAGTACGTACTGTGTCGTCACCTAAATGCAGGGCAACCTCTAAAGTAAGGTCGATAGCGACTGCATTATCATTCGCTTCTGTTTTTATTGTAAGGGCATTATAAATGTCTGGAAGTTGTCCGCTTTCGAACTTTACGTCAACAACCGGACCCAAGATTTGAGTAATGCGTCCTTTATTCATCGTTTTCCCTCCTATCTTGCTTGTAAGAAATGCGCAAGGCGCTGCCTATTGGCATTCGTTAAGCAAATAGCGCCTGAAGCTGCATTATTAAATTAAGTACAGAAAGTATACTCAATTACTAGAAAAGATCGTTCCTATTCTAACGCCGCTGCACCGCCGACAATTTCGGTAATTTCCTGTGTAATTGCTGCTTGACGTGCACGGTTATAAGATAACGTAAGTGAATCGATAAGCTCTTTTGCATTATCGGTTGCATTTTTCATTGCTGTCATACGTGCTGCATGCTCAGAAGCTTTACTGTCAAGCAATGCTCCATAGATGAGACTTTCAGCATATTGTGGTAACAGCACTTCTAAAATTTCCTCTTCATCAGGCTCAAACTCATAAGAAGTTAACTTACTTGTTGGCGTAATACCTGATAATGGAAGAAGCTTTTTCTCAGTTACATCTTGTTGAATGGCACTGACAAAGTGATTGTAGTACATGTACAACTCATCATATGAACCATCCGCATACATGTTTACTGCACCGCTTGCAATGTCTTTAATACTTGCAAAGCTGGTTTCATCACCAATGCCCGTAATTTCTGAAATAACGTTCATTCCGCGCTTTTTAAAGAAATCACGACCCATTCTTCCGATTGCGATAATCACAAATTCATCATTTGATTTATGACGCTTTTGAATAGCTTGGAAGGCAGCACGTAAAACACTGCTGTTAAAAGCTCCTGCTAAACCACGGTCAGATGTGATTACCAGATACCCAGTTCGTTTTACAGGTCTGCTTTCAAGCATTGGATGACTGACAGAAGTACCATTTGCAATACTTGCAACAACCTCTTGGATTTTATCCATATAAGGTCCAAATGCCTTCGCATTATTCTCTGCACGGTTTAGCTTTGCAGCAGAAACCATTTCCATTGCTTTTGTTATCTGACTCGTCTTTTTTGTTGAAGTAATTCTTGATTTTATGTCGCGTAATGATGCCAAAGGTTCTCACCACCTTTATATTAAATCAGCCATTTTCTCTATTAACGTGCTAAGTGAAAGCTTATACAGCCTTCACTTTCGCACAATACTATTTATTCAGATACAGCAAATGTTTTCTTGAAGGCTTCAATTGCTGCTTTCAAGTCTTCATCTTTTGGAAGTTTGCCAGTCGTGCGAATCTCTTCAAGAAGAGCATTTTGGTTTTGGTCGAAATATACATGGAACTCATCTTCAAAACGGTTGATATCTGATACTGGGATATCATCTAATAATCCGCGAGTTAATGCATAAAGAATCATAACTTGTTTTTCAACCTTTAACGGCTTGTTAAGACCTTGTTTAAGTACTTCAACCGTACGAGCACCACGGTTTAGTTTAGCTTGTGTTGCTTTATCAAGATCAGAACCGAACTGAGCAAATGCTTCAAGCTCACGATATGATGCAAGGTCAAGACGTAATGTACCTGCAACACTTTTCATTGCTTTAATTTGCGCAGAACCACCAACACGAGATACAGATAAACCTGCATTAATCGCTGGACGTACACCAGAGAAGAAGAGGTCAGACTGAAGGAAGATTTGTCCGTCAGTGATTGAGATAACGTTTGTTGGGATATAAGCAGAAACGTCACCTGCTTGTGTCTCGATGAAAGGTAAAGCAGTTAATGAACCTGCACCTTTCGCATCACTTAATTTAGCTGCACGCTCGAGCAAGCGAGAATGCAAGTAGAAAACGTCACCAGGATATGCTTCACGACCTGGAGGACGACGAAGTAGTAATGAAAGCTCACGGTATGCCGCAGCCTGTTTTGTAAGGTCATCATATACAACAAGAACGTGCTTGCCATTGTACATGAACTCTTCACCCATTGTTACCCCAGCATAAGGAGCTAAGAATAACATTGGAGCTGGTTGTGATGCAGAAGCCGTTACAACGATTGTATAATCTAATGCACCATGCTTACGTAATGTTTCAACAACACCACGAACCGTTGATTCTTTTTGACCGATTGCAACGTAGATACATACCATATCCTGATCCTTTTGGTTCAAGATTGTATCGATCGCTACAGATGTCTTACCAGTTTGACGGTCACCGATGATTAACTCACGTTGTCCGCGACCGATTGGCACAAGTGCGTCAATCGCTTTAATACCTGTTTGTAGTGGTTCATGTACTGATTTACGATCCATAACACCTGGTGCAGGACCTTCGATTGGTCTCGTTTTAGTTGTTTCAATTGGACCTAATCCATCAACAGGCTGTCCTAATGAGTTAACAACACGACCGATTAATGCTTCACCTACAGGAACCTCCATGATGCGTCCTGTACGACGAACTTCGTCACCTTCACGGATATCTGTGTAAGGTCCTAAAATAATAATACCAACGTTATTTTCCTCTAGGTTCTGAGCCATACCCATAACGCCGTTTGCGAATTCTACAAGCTCTCCAGCCATGACATTGTCGAGGCCATGAGCACGAGCGATACCGTCACCAACCTGGATAACTGTACCTACATCGCTTACTTTTATATCAGACTGATAGTTTTCGATTTGCTTTTTTATAAGCGCACTAATTTCTTCAGCTTTGATGCTCATGAGTTTCACCCCTATCTACAATCTATTTGCGACCAATTGCCGCTCTATACGTTCAAGCTTACCGCTCACACTGCCATCATAAATGCGATTGCCAATACGCAGTTTCACTCCGCCAATTAGTGTTTTATCAACAACGTTTTGTAATTGAAGTGATTGTTTACCGACTTTCTTAGCAAATGAAGCAGAAATTGAAGCTAATTCATTCTCAGTTAGAGGTCTTACAGAATATACAGTTGCATTTTCTGTTCCTCTAGTTTCATTTGCATAATTAATATATTGGTCAACAACATCTATAACTAGATCTGAACGATGACGTTCTACTAAAAGTAATAATGTGTTTAAAACTAGAACTGAAAGACTTGCAAATGAGTCTTTTACAATTGACTTTTTTGCATCCATAGTAACCTTCGGATGACTTAATGCAACCGATAATTCTTTGCTGCCGACAAATACTTCTTTCACGACATTAAGGTCATTTTCTATTTGGTCGACACTATTTTTTTCTTTTGCAAGTTGAAAAAGAGCTATTGCATAACGTTTAGCTATAATATCTCTGCTCATCGACCTTCGCCTACCTCATTGATGTAGTCGTTAATCAATTTTTCTTGTTCTTGCTCATTTAACTCTTTTTCAATGACTTTTGAAGCAATTAATACAGATAAAGATGCAACCTGCTGGCGTAACGCTGCAACTGCTTGCTCTTTTTCCCGCTCAATTTCTTTAAGTGCTGCATCTTTCAGGCGGCCGGCTTCAGAACGGGCTGCTTGAATAATATCTTCCTTTTGTTGTTCACCAAGCTTTTTCGCATTTTCCACTAAAGCTTGAGCTTCATTACGTGCTTGTTTTAACAACTCACGCTGTTCTTCAACTAATTTTTGCGCTTCTTTATTTCTTTCCTCAGAACTATTTATTTCATTAGCGATATGCTCTTCACGCTTTTTCATCATGTTCATTACTGGTCCAAATGCATATTTGCTTAATAGTGCAAGTAGAATTAAGAACATAACAAGCTGAAATACGATATCGCCTGTGTTAAGGCCGCCAGTAGCTGCGCCTAATGCAAGATCAAAAGTTAACATAGCTCGGTTTCACTCCCTTCAAGAGTTGCATGATGGGTCTTACACAAAAAAATTTAATAGTAATGAATTATTCATTTAGTCATAAAGCAATGGCGAAGAAGGCATATCAATCAATCTTCGCCACTTCATTAGGGATTAACCCTTTTATTAGCTGCCTAAAACGATAAATGCGATAACTACACCAATGATCGGTAATGCTTCAACCAACGCGATACCGATGAACATTAATGTTTGTAATTTACCTTGTAATTCTGGTTGACGAGCAGTTCCTTCTACTGTACGTGAAACAATAAGACCGTTACCAATACCGGCACCAAGAGCTGATAAGCCAATTGCAATTGCAGCTGCGATTAAATTCATTTTATAAATCCTCCTTTAATATATAAAAAACTTATTTCATTTTTTTATTCGTCCAAGAATCTTGAACAAGTTTATTATTAATGGTCAGCACTCACTTTGTGTGCTAAATAAACCATTGTTAACATAACGAAAATAAATGCCTGGATTGAACCTACAAAGATACTGAAGCCTTGCCATACGATCATCGGTATTGCGGCACCAATTGTTCCTAAAATACCGCTAGCAAAGCCATTTGCATAGCCGCTTGTAGCTAAGCCTGCAAGCAAACCGAGAAGAATTTCACCGGCATAGATATTACCGTATAAACGAAGACCGAGAGTAAGTGTATTTGCAAATTCCTCGATAATCTTAATTGGCAATAGTGCTGGGAATGGCTTTAGAAAATCTTTGCCATATTCAGCTGCACCCTTCATTTTAATCCCATAATAATGGGTTAAAACAACAATCATGACAGCTAGTGTTAATGTTATCGTAGGATCTGCTGTAGGTGATTTCCACCATAAGTGATGACCTAATACGATCGAAAATGGTAAACCCAGCATATTTGATACGAAAATATACATTAGCAATGTCATTCCTAATGTAATGAATCTGCCGCCAGTTTGCCAATCCATCGTACTGTTGATGATCCCTTTAACAAAATCAACAATCCATTCAATGAAATTCTGCATACCAGTTGGTTTCATTGCCAAATTTCTTGAAGCTACCATTGCAATTATAAAAACGATAACACTAGCTACAGTTATCATAAAAACATTTGATAAGTTAAAAGTAAGACCTAGAAAATGAGCTGTAGGAGCTTCGTGACCCAATGATTTCACCTCTCTTCCAAACTACATTCGTAGTTGTTGAATGACATAATCTATCATAATAACAATGTAAATTGTCATTATTCCTATAATAAGACTTACCAAGTGAAACATCTCTGGAAACTTCAGAGTAATTAAAGTAGCGATTGCAGCAGTAGCAAATCTGGAGGAAGTGCCTAGTGACCTAATCCTTCTGTTTTCTTTTAGAGCACGGCCAAACTGTACATTTTTTCTTACCATTATCCACAAGTGGTAAAGACTTATACTCGTGCCTAAGATAAGCCCAAGAAAAACAGACTGGTAATCGGTCAAACCCCATCCCAAAACATAAAAAGAAAGTAAGTAGAATATATATGATCGATATCTTCGATACATCAGGTGTACATCATTCATTCAATGATCAATCTCCTGAGAAAAAGTGGTGGACCAACTTGAGCAATCCGTAAATTCCGGCAGCTAGTCCAAGCAAAAGGCCTACGATCAAAAACACTGGCTCGGTATGTAAATATCCATCCAGCCAACGCCCAGAAAAAACGCCTACTAGAATTGAGCCTACCAGATGCGAAACAATTGCTGACATAAGTCCCATTGCTTGCAGAGGGTGTCGTTGTTTTTGACGCATTTATTAGTCCTTTCAACTTAGATATTAAAGGTTTAAAAGGGGGATAAAAGTAAGTTTTGAACAGGTCTTGAAAACCTTATCATCATACCCTCGTATAGCATACAATAGCACATAAGTGATGTCAATCTGTTTAAAGTTAAAATATTCACAATCTACCGCAATCGTCACAAAATCTCACAAATCGTTCACATTTTCGTTAGTCACCCTCTTGACTTTGCTAAACTAACTAAATTATTCACCCAGTAAAACATCTACTTCAATCTGATCTTCCTGTCCGCTTTTTTTGGCAAAAATGAGTGCTTTGTACAATCCTTTTTTCAATTTTATCTTTTCCTTCTTCACCTCTTTTTCAACTACCCCTCGAGGTACATTTCTGCGCCAATCCAAAAAGCCAACAAATGTTAATGTATCCGGATCATATAAGGCAATCCCCATTTCATCAGCTCCGCCCGGCAAATAAAGCTGATACTTATATGTATTTGGATGATCCCCATAAGCAAACTCAAACCCCATTACTCTCGGATAATTCGGCTCATCCACTACAAATAGATAGGGAATTTCTATTTTCCTGTCACCTAAAATAACTTGAAGCCAGCCCTGATGAATTCCCGGCTTTAATCGGTTTGGTGTTATATCCAGCCCAATTTTCACCTGTTTTTTCTCACCAGGCTTTAGTGTGATTTTTGGCGGTAGCACCCATTGGATTCCAGGATTATGGTAAGGTGTTTTTATATATGCCGTCTGCACTCGGTTTGATTGATTATCAAGAATTAATGTTTGTTGTTTTTTTGTACGCGGATGCCGCGCTTCATATTTCCCAAAAGTAAGGGATCCAGGATAGATCAGCACCTTTGCTTCAATGGCCTCTTTGAGATTAATTCTTCCAGTGCCTTGTTCAATTGGCTTCAACTTTTCATTTTGAGCATTAGTTAAAGGCAGTGCTGTATTCATTAAAGCTGCCTTTATTTGTTCAGGACTCCAGTTTGGATGTGCTTGCTTTAGTAATGCACATGCCCCAGCGACATGCGGTGCCGCCATACTTGTACCCTGCATGGCTAAATACCCTTGCGGAACCGTGCTATCGATTGCTACTCCTGGTGCAACAACATCAGGTTTTATCCTCCATGTATTTGTCACTGGCCCCCTTGAGCTAAAATCAGCGAGCACGTCTTCTTCATTTTTATAAGTTGTTCGAACGCTTTTCTGTTTGTTTAGTTGTTTTTTTATTAAAGCTCCTGCTTCTTTGGATATGGATACAACAGGAATGTCTAACGGTATTTCCAATGATCCTGTAAAATTGCCTTTTACATTATTATATATAATAACCGCCTTAGCTCCTTGCTGCTTTGCGTTAATCACCTTTTCTGTAAAGGTGATTTTTCCTCTTTCGATAAGAACAATTTTGCCGTTCATCGACTTCTTTAGCTCCTGCTTCTCCCCTATTCCGCCTAAAACGACTTCAGATAGTCCATGCATTTCCCAAGGCTTTGCACCTTGGATTTGATTCATTTTAATTAATGTTCTTACACCCGGGATTTTTAAATAAGGCATTTGAAGAGGCGGTGAGGAAGCTCCGACCGAAATGGCTTTAGCTGATGTTCCCGGTGAACCAACCGACCAAACAGCAGGGCCGGAATTTCCACTGGATGTCACGGCAACGATACCCGCCTCGACGGCACGGTCAAGAGCGAGACTTGTTGGCCAATCAGGACCATTCACACTATTTCCTAAAGAAAGATTGATAATATCAACTTTATCCTTAATCGCCTTTTCGATTGCCGCAATCACCTGATCAGAGGTGCCCATCCCGCCGGGTCCCAATGCTCGATATGCATAAATTCCCGCCTCTGGAGCAACCCCCATTATTTTCCCGTTCGCTGCAATAATCCCTGCCACATGTGTGCCATGAATGGTTTCTTTTCCATCCTTGGCCATTGTTTCCATTGGATCATTATCCTCATCAATGACATCATACCCACCCTTATAATTTCGATATAAATCAGGATGGCTGTAATCAACCCCTGTATCGATGACAGCTACTTTTACTCCCTTTCCGGTTACTCTGTGATGATCACTGTCAAATAATCCTCTAACTTTATCACCACCAATAAACGGAACACTTTCCTTGATTAATGGGCTATAGGAGACAACAGGGCTGGAATGAAGAACTTCAGGATCCTTACTGAGAGCTGTTATTTTTTTGGCAGGCCCTTCTATTGAGAAACCGTGAAATACATGTTCATAGGTTTGATGAATGGTTATATCGGAAAAATGCTCCAATTTTTTCTTATATGTTTGAAAATCACTTTTTTTCACAACTATCATTAACTTCTGAGTACTTGATTCTTCGTTAGATGGCAGGGGCGGCCTTTTAGGAAATGTTTCACCATTGGCTGTGGTGCTTATTGAAATAGCGATGAATAAGATCAAAATTAGTTTGAACTGTTTTCTAATTCCCATTAAAAACCACCTCTCCAAATAGTCTGTTCCTTTTCTTGAAAAACATGTATGGAAGAGGGGAATGGGGACCGGGTTTGAAATAACAATTAACAGTGAATTTACGAATAGAAATTCTTATCAAACATTCTTGCTTAGAGGTATGAATAATACGTTTATAAGCTATTTGCTTTCTCCCGCATTCATTTGGCTGGCTATGAGACCTTTCTTTGTTTCTCTTACATAGTTGTTTCCGTTTAACTCTTTCTACGGGACTTTTTTTCGTTTCTCTTACCTGGTTTTGTCCTTTTGACGATGGCTACGAGACTTTCCTTCGTTTCTTACACCTGGTTTTGTCCTTTTGAAGCTTTCTATGAGACTGTTCTTCCTTTCTCTTACCTCGTTTTGTCCCTTAAAGCTTTCTATGAGACTGTTCTTCCTTCCTCTTACCTGGTTTTGTCCTTTTGACGATGGCTACAAGACTTTTCTTCGTTTCTTACACCTGGTTTTGTCCCTTTGACGATGGCTACGAGACTTTTCTTCGTTTCTCACACCTCGTTTTGTCCCTTTGACGATGGCTACGAGACTTTCTATGTTTCTCACTACTGGTTTGTCCCTTTGACCCTTTCTATGAGACTTTTCTTTCTTCCCTTTGCCCAGTTTTGTCCATTACCATAGTGCCTTGAGAGACTTTTCTATATCTGCTTTCATGCACTTTTTGGATGAAAGTAGTTGTATTCTGTTAAAAAAGTTTTAAAAAAAGGAAACCTCATCCTAGAGATTTCCTTTTTCCTGCTATATGTTACTTTGTTCCATAAAGGCGATCGCCTGCATCTCCTAGTCCTGGAACAATATAGCCATGATCATTTAGTTTTTCATCTAATGCCGCTATGTAAATATCAACATCTGGATGTGCTTCCTTCACTACTTCTACGCCCTCTGGAGCAGCAATTAAGCACATAAATTTAATATTTTTTGCTCCTCGTTTTTTCAAGCTGTTGATTGCCTCTACTGCTGATCCTCCTGTTGCCAGCATTGGATCAACGACGATAAAATCACGCTCTTCTACATCAGATGGAAGCTTTACGTAATATTCAACAGGCTGCAATGTTTCCGGATCGCGATATAGTCCAACATGTCCAACTTTTGCTGCTGGAATAAGCTTTAAGATACCATCTACCATTCCTAAACCAGCACGTAAAATAGGAATAATTCCTAGTTTTTTTCCTGAAAGCACCTTAGATTTCGCCGTACATACCGGTGTTTCCACATCAACTTCTTTCAATGGAAGATCACGTGTAATTTCAAACGCCATTAAGCTTGCAACTTCATCTACAAGCTCACGGAATTCCTTTGTTCCTGTACTTTTTTCACGAATATATGTAAGTTTATGTTGAATTAATGGATGATCAAACACGTATACTTTCCCCATCAAATCATCTCCTTTTCTTAGACACTTCAATAGATTTTACAGAAATTCGATAATAGTTTCAAGTTCAATCTTCTTAATTATACACCATCATAAGGATTTAATTGGACGTTTACAGGAAAACCTTGTTGACAGAAAAAAAGAAGGTCATTTATCGATTGTAAGAGGAGGTTGGAGAGTGCAAAAAGGACGACTTCATAGGAAGCCGTCCTTCTATTTATTACAGGTTACGATATAAAGGGAATTTGCTTGTTAAGTCTTCTACGCGCTGTTTTGCCTCAGCAAGCTTTGATGAATCTTCATGATTTTTAAGTGCAAATGCAATAATGCTGCCGATTTCGTCCATTTCCTCTAATCCAAAGCCGCGGCTTGTTACTGCAGCTGTTCCGATACGGATACCGCTTGTTACAAATGGGCTTTCAGTTTCAAATGGAATTGTGTTTTTATTGACAGTAATTCCGATTTCATCTAATACATGCTCTGCAACTTTTCCTGTTAATCCAAGTGAACGAACATCAACTAATAGCAGGTGATTATCAGTACCGCCAGATACAAGAGTAAGTCCTTCTGCTTGTAATTTTTCAGCTAAGCGCTTTGCATTGTCAATAATGTTTTGTGCATATGATTTAAAGCTGTCTTCAAGAGCTTCGCCAAATGCGACTGCTTTTGCAGCAATAACGTGCATTAGCGGACCGCCTTGGATTCCCGGGAAGATCGATTTGTCAATTTTCTTTCCAAACTCTTCTTTACATAAAATCATACCGCCGCGTGGTCCACGAAGTGTTTTGTGTGTTGTTGTTGTAACAAAATCAGCGTATGGCACCGGGTTTTCATGTAAACCAGCAGCTACTAAACCTGCAATATGAGCCATATCGACCATGAAATAAGCGCCAACTTCATCAGCGATTTCACGGAATTTTTTGAAATCAATTGCTCTTGGATATGCACTAGCACCAGCAACAATTAGTTTCGGCTTGTGAAGTCTAGCTTTTTCTAATACATCCTCATAATTGATGCGATGTGTTTTTTCGTCAACACCATATTCAACAAAATTGTATTGAACACCGCTAAAGTTTACTGGGCTACCGTGTGTTAAGTGACCGCCATGTGATAAGTTCATTCCTAGAACCGTGTCACCATGATCTAAAATAGTGAAATAAACACCCATATTCGCTTGTGCACCTGAGTGAGGCTGAACATTTACATATTCTGCACCGAAGATTTCTTTTGCACGGTCTCTTGCAATATCTTCAACAATATCAACATGCTCACAACCACCATAATAACGGCGGCCAGGATAACCTTCTGCATATTTATTTGTAAGCACAGAGCCTTGTGCTTCCATGACAGCTTCACTTACAAAGTTCTCTGAAGCAATAAGTTCAATTTTTGTTTCTTGACGAGTGCGCTCAAGTTGAATCGCTTCGAAGATTTTCGCATCTTGTTCTGGTAAAAATTTCATTCGTTACAATCTCCCTTCAATCAAACCTAGTTATGGATTTATCCTACACAGCTTTTTAACGTCTAATTCCATCTATATTGTACACGTTAATGTGCTGTATTGTAAAAGATTTTCTGAAATATTTTTGTGTTTTTTATGAAATTCGCCGATTTAACGGCTTAAATACGAATATTTCTAAGTTTTAATGATTGAAATATTCGTTTGATTTAAAAAGCTATCTTTTTTATTATTTTTATAACAGGAGAAATTGATACAACTTATTGTGGTTAGTTTTTCTAACAAAGTCAACCTTTAATGAGAGAATATTTTGTGATTTTTGACTAAAACGGTTTTGTTTTTTAAAATTAGACTCTTTTAAACCCTTCCTTTTCTCTGGCGGTCAGGGAGCCTTCCCATCGCCGCGCGTCTACGTGGTTTCCTATTGACTCGCTTTTTCCGGCAGGAGCCTCACACCTTCTGCTCCAATCAGCTTAGCTCCATAAAAAGTAAGCTGATTCAGCTATTTCTCAGCATTGTTCATTCATTTCAAGCAAAAAAAAGAACCAACATAACGTTGATTCAGCTAATGATCAATGACAGGATGTATTTTCTTTTGTTGCTTCATACACCGCTCTTGCACCGCCAATAAGTTTTGGACGTGTTTTAGCCATAGTGACGTGGGCGGAACCAATTTGCTTAATTGTGCTTCGCAATGGGACTGCCACATGCTTCAAATGCATTCCGATGAATGTATCACCGATATCGATTCCAGCATCAGCCTTAATGAATTCAACCACTACCGGGTTTTCCATCTGCTGATAAGCATAGGTTGCCATTGCGCCTCCTGCTTTTCTAACTGGAATAACGGTGACCTCTTCAAATCCATTCGCTTTCGCTGCGGCCTTTTCCATCACGAGGGCGCGGTTTAAATGCTCACAGCATTGAAAGGCGAGGTGTGCTCCTGTTTCCTCTTTAAAATTTGCCAGTATATTAAAAATCATTTCGGCCACGTCTTCTGAGCCTGCTGTTCCGATTTTTTCACCGATTACTTCACTTGTACTGCAGCCTATTACCACAAGATCGTCTTTGCCAACGTTTGCTTGAGTCTGAAATTCTGTTAATAAAGTGGATAGATCCCGCTGCCAATTCTCTATATTTGTCATCGTTATACGACTTCCTTTTTAAGCGTGTTCATTTTCGTATTGATCAATTTTTCCCACACGTGTCGCATGACGTCCGCCTAAATATTCTGTATTTAACCAAATTTTCGCTATTTCCCTTGCAAGACCTGGTCCGATTACTCGCTCACCCATTGCGAGGATATTGCTGTCATTATGCTCACGTGTTGCCTGTGCGCTGAACATATCATGAACAAGTGCGCAACGGATGCCCTTTACTTTGTTAGCCGCGATGCTCATACCAATGCCCGTGCCGCAAATTAAGATTCCTCGATCAAATTCCCCGTTTGCCACACGCTCTGCCACCGGCAATGCATAATCAGGGTAATCTACAGATGTTTCACATTCGCAACCCATGTCTGTATATTCAATGTTCAATTCCTCTAGTAATGAAATGATTTCTCTCCGAATATTTATACCGCCGTGATCTGATGCAACTGCTACTTTCATCTTGGTCCTCCCATAATCTGCTATATTTAATAAATTCATTTCTTTTATTGTATCGCTTATCTTATCGAACGATCAATTATTTCCTTGAAAACTTAAGCGTTATTTCCCTCAAGCTTATTTACTAATTTATAAATGTGCTCTTCTAAATCCGCTAATGTTTGACGATAGGTATCCAGGTGTCCGCCAAATGGATCGGTGATCTCTTTTCGTTCTTCGTCCCTATCAGAAACATATTCAGAAAGGGTATATGTTTTACGACCTGCATGCGGATAAATTTCGATAACAGATTGCTTATGTTGATTTGTCATTGTTAGAATAATTGTTGCCCAATCAACAATCTCTTCACTCAGGCTTGAAGATTGATGATCGCAAGAAATCCCCTTTTCATTTAAAGCTTCTTGTGCATATCGTGTTGCATGGCTGCCATCGATAGCAAATACTCCAGCAGACTTTACATCCAGCTGATCAGAGCTCTTCAAATGCTTTAAAAGCGCTTCTGCCATAGGGCTTCTGCATGTATTTCCGGTACAAACGAATAATACATTTGTCATGTCATAACACTCCTTTCTACTTATTATAATGGAAACGTTGTAAAGAAAATAGTCACATGCACTTTAGGAATAAAAGCGTAAGCGCCTTGCTCAGACTAGAGCAAATAATACGATATTGAATAGGCGTTCTTTGCACGAGACCCTAGAGGGGCTGGGCGCTGGCAGTCAAAGACTTAACGTCCAATCACCATGACTGCCCTTGCACGTCCTGTGCTTCGAAGCTGGATGCTGATAACGCTTATCCAAAGAACAAGCACTTTATCATTTCCTTTTAAACCAAAAAAGCATAGAGGCAGCCTCTATACTTTTTTAGAACTCAATCTTTATTTTTTGTGAATCATGGATTTTCTTTTGATTTTGATCAAATACATCACTCGTTGTAATTTCAATCCATTCAAGCTCTTTTGAGGTATCAACGATAAAGCCCAGGTTTCCTTTTTTCGCTGACTTTCCCTCTATTTCACCATTTAAATCCTCCAGATAAATATCCTTTTCCCAATCAAAGGTTTCACCTGTACTTGTTTTAATCATTGCGATTGGTGCGAAGCTGACTTTTTCTTCAGATGTGTTCTCAATTTCAACAAACACCTTTGTAAAATCGAACTCTTCCTCATGTGTTAACACATGAAAATAATCGATCAGGCTGTAATCCGGTCGCAGGTGGATGACTTTTGCATCTTTAATGCGAAGCTGAATCGGGCCAATTTCGTATGCTTTATCAACATAATTAATTGCCTTTAATGTCGCCTTCCCTCTCTCATCGGAAACCGATTTTCCGACTTCAACCAAGTTTCGATCATCCGTTACCTGCGGGTTTGATGAGTAGTCATCTAAATACCCGGTGTCATTTTGTTTTTCCTGTTCAGAAGCACTGCCGCCATTATTGTTTGAGCATGCTACTAACATGACTGATAATAATGTGATAAGAACGATGATTTTTTTCATCAGTAAAACCCCCTATTAGCCGCCATCTTTTAAAAAAGAAGGGGCTGACGTAAAGCGAATGTGCCAGCCCTTCTAACTCTCTATTTATTACGAGTTCTTCTTACTTATCTTCAATCACTGTTTTATTTTTGCCTTTTTCTAAAAGATCAAAAATGATTTTTGCATTATCCGTGTTATCAATATTTCCAGCAAATCGATCAGATGCAGGACCGAATGCATATACAGGAACGTCTTCACCAGTATGACCGCCAGTTGTCCAGCCTGTATGTGATCTGTTATCGAAAATTTTCTCGATTGCATTATCAATATCAATTTCTTCTTTTGAAGCAGCATCTTTTACAGATTGAATTTCCTCTGAAGTTAATTCAAGATCAATATATTTTTTCAATGTTTCTTCTACATCAGCACCTTTTGCAATTTCACTTGCCATGAAATCAGGTGTGCGTTTCGCTGCTTTGATTGGTTCGCCAAACCAGTTGTAAATGCCATTAGCACCGATTGAATAACCGCCTGTTGAATGGTCAGCTGTCGCAACAACTAATGTATGCTTGTCCTTTTTCGCAAACTCAATTGCAGCTTTAAAGGCCTTTTCAAAGTCTTCCATTTCACTCATAGCTGAAACGATGTCATTATCATGTCCCGCCCAGTCAATTTGGCTTCCTTCGATCATAAGGAAAAAGCCATCCTTGTCTTTGTTTAAACGGTCAATCGCAGAGTTTGTCATCTCCTCTAAAGACGGAACGTCCTCTGTACGGTCAATCATTTTTGGCAAGCCGCGTTCTGCGAATAAACCAAGAACCTGTTCATTATCATCTTTTACCAGCTCGTCCTTATTCGTGACATAGCTGAAACCATCCTTTTTAAATTGTTCAACAAGATTGCGGTCGTCGCGGATAAATAAGTCTGTTCCTCCGCCAAGAAGCACATCCACTTTATGCTTGCCATTAATTAGCTCATCATAATAGTCATCCGCAATGGCGTTCATGTTTTTACGGCTGTGATCATGTGATCCAAATGAAGCTGGTGTTGCGTGCGTAATTTCTGATGTTGCCACAAGGCCTGTTGCTTTTCCTTGTTCCTTCGCAGATTCCAATACGGTTTTTACCTCTGAACCGTCATTATCAACGGCAATCGCATTATTATATGTTTTAATACCAGCGGACATCGCTGTGGCTGCAGATGCGGAATCCGTTACGTTTTGCTCTGGATCTTCAGGATATGTCATTTGCTGTCCGACTAAATATTTATCAAGCTCGGTACGTGCGGCAAATTTCGAGTTATCATTATCCTGCAAATAACGATAAGCAGATGTATAGGAAACACCCATTCCATCTCCAATCAGGAAGATGACATTTTTTATTTCAGGATTATTATTTACTTCTTTTGCTTCCGCAACAGAGAATGTTCCTCCTAAACTACCAAGAGCAACTGTTGTCATAACGGCTAATGGCAAAAGCTTCTTTTTAAATCTTTTATTAAACATGAATGATTCCTCCTATTCTATGTTGTGACAAAGCTGATTATAGATTAGGAGTTTTAATTTACTTTTAAGGAAATGTAATAATATTGTAAATGGAAATAATAGTTAGAAAGGGACTAGATAAAGGGGAACTTAGTAAAAAACACCATAATATTAGGTGTAAGGAACTACAAAAAGGTTAATTATTCTTCTTTATTTCCCAGCCCTTTACATATTCACCAAAATATGATCATGGATATATTTACACAAGCTTTACAAAGGAGATATTATCTTAACAAACGACCGGCTGTTCCACACAACCGGTCGTTACTTAGAATGGAAAGATTAATTTTACGCCAAATGCCAGTAAGATGCTTCCGCCGAGCGCTTCACTATATGAACCTAGCCATGCCTGGACACGTTTACCTGTTAACAGGCCAATCCAGGTTAACACCATACTAACAATTCCAAAAGTAACAACCGTCAGAACTGTCTTTGCCCCGTAAATTCCTAAGCTTAAGCCGACAGAAAAGCTATCCAAGCTGACACTGAGGGCAAACACGATTAATCCAAATCCGACTGGTGTAATCAACGGCTTCTCATCTTTTCTAAATGAGGCGAACACCATCTGTACCCCAAGAAGAATTAACAAACCGCCGCCTAATAATGTTGCGATCGTACCAAATGTATCACTCAGGGCTTTTCCGATTAGCATCCCTACTAATGGCATCCATATATGAAAAATGCCGATTGTTATTCCTATGTAAAAGATTTGTCTGGCCTTTAATCGTATTAACCCCATGCCAAGACCTACAGAAAATGCATCCATCCCTAAGGCCAGTGCCATAATCAGCAATGTAAGCAGTTCACCCATGATCGCTTCTATGTTCATCATTAACCCCCTCGGACACGCCTATTAAACTTTATGCACGTCCAATTTGGAATAGAACTGATTTGAATAGTGGGGAACGCCAATTAAGGGGCCTCTTTCCTTTAAGTAAAAAAGAGATGTCTCGCAGAGTTTGACTCTTGAGACATCTCTTTTCTTGGGGTCGTTTTTGCCATCTAATTTTTATTCTGACCATGCAGCCCATTCAAGCTTTCGTGTTCCTATACCTTTTCAACTCGTTCTCTATCCTTTTTCTTATAAAGGATCATTATAGTAAATGATTTGTGAAAGAATCTTACAGCCTCGGATTCTATTGAAGGCTTCCCTCGCTTCTTTTTCTGAAGCGAATTCAAACATTGAGATATTCGACTGTGAATACAACGTAATGATCCACATAAGGTTTCCTCCAATTATAGATTCGTTCTCAAAGAAAAGATGAGCCTCTACTTATTTAACTATTTATTTAATAAACACCGTTTTAATGGATGTGAAAAATTCCTTCGCTGCTTCACCTTGTTCACGTGAATGAGAGCTGGAGTTTTTCATTCCTCCAAATGGCGCCTGTAATTCAACACCAGCACTTTCTGCATTGACACGAATCAATCCGGCGTCCATATCCTCAATGAATGACAGCAGGTTTTGAATATTGGCTGTAAAAATAGAGGCACTAAGCCCATACTCTACATTATTAGCCAGTTTAATCGCTTCTTGTACGGATTCCGCATTTAGAAGTGCGATCACCGGTCCGAAAATTTCCTCCTGTACAATGGCCATTTCTGGAGTACAGTTGTCAAAGATCGTCGGCTCCACATAATAGCCTTTTTCCAATTCCCCATCCTCGGCACGTTTCCCTCCGGTTAATAGTGTTGCCCCTTCTTCTACTCCTTTATTTATATAGGAAAGAACGGTACGAAGCTGGCTTTCATTTGCACAAGGGCCCATCCATGTGCTGCTGTCAAATCCATCACCTATAGTAATCTCTTTTGTTCTCTGAACAAGGATTTGTTTGAATTCTTCATAGACTTCAGATAAGACAATAACGCGGCTAGTCGCTGTACATTTTTGTCCTGTTGAACGGAATGCCCCTGCAATGACTGCATCAGCGGCAAGGCTAAGATCCGCATCCGCAGCGACAATAACTGGGTTTTTCCCTCCCATTTCAAGCTGGTATTTCGCTCCTCTTGCAAGGGCTGCCTGACCAATTTGTTTCCCGATGTTGTTTGAGCCAGTAAAGGTAATCCCATTAATATCTTGATGGTCGGCAATCCCTTGGCCAACGACACTGCCGGGGCCTGTAATCATATTGACAACCCCAGGCGGAAATCCCGCTTCTTCGAAGCACTCCATAATTTTGGCACAGGTAATCGCTGTTTCTGTCGCTGGTTTAATCACAACAGTGTTTCCATAGACAAGTGCAGGTGCCATCTTCCAGATCGGTATTGCAATCGGGAAATTCCATGGAGTGATCACACCAACAACGCCAAGAGGTACTCTTGTTGTGAGCATGAGAGCAGATGGATCTGTAGAAGGAATCACATCCCCTACTTTCCTCATCCCTTCTCCAGCATAATACTTTAGAATGGCAATGCCGCGTGCTGTTTCACCTTTTGTTTCGGCAATTGTTTTGCCCATTTCACTTGTCGCACATTCTGCAATTTCACTGATGCGTTTTTCGAGTATAGCTGCTGCTTTGTATAAGTATTCTCCCCGTTCAGCTCCAGAAAGCTTTCGCCATGCCTCCTTCGCTTGCTTGGCGGACTTTACAGCATGGTCTAAATCCTTTTTAGTGGATTTTTGCACATATCCTACAACCGCCTCATTATCTGCCGGATTCAAGCTTTTTTCGACTTCATTGCTAATCGATGGCACCCATTCACCATTAATAAAGTTTAAATAGGTTTTTGTCTCAATAGATACAACCATTTGTTCATCCTCCTTTTATAATGATTTTTCTGTTACTGGTTTTGGATAACGATCCATTGCCTGCTTTAAAATCACTTCTAATTCTGCATAATGCTCCTTTTCCACTGGTTTGATTGGCTTTCTGACTGTTTGCCCCACCGGAATGCCCATGATTTCCATCCCTGCTTTAATAAGAGATACAGCATATCCATTCCGCTTTTTGCGAATGCTGTTAATTGGTAAAATGACATGTTGATAAAGATCGTCCACCGTTTCTTGATCGTGGTTTAAAACGGCGTCATAAAACATTCTTGAAATATGCGGGATATAATTTGAGATCGCTGATGAATAAGAGTTAAACCCAAGCGGAACATAGGCAGGCATTGTCACTTCTGCCAATGGCATGCCATTCAGCCATCCAAATCGCTGCTTAAATGTTTGAGTAAGAAGAGTATTTAACTCCATATTGCCAAGTCCATCCTTTACCCCAACAACCTGTGGTATCTCCGCAAGCGTTTCCAAAGTTTCTAATGATAAAGAAACCTGATCTCTCTGGTAAACAATGGCATTTAATTCTGTACTTTCCGCAATTGTTTTAAAATAATCCGCAAGACCTGATTGCTCCCCTGAAACAAGATATGGCGGTAAAATTAGATAACCATCCGCACCCCTTTTAGCCGATATCTCAGCAAATTCCAGAGAAATTTGGATGTTGCCTCCAACTCCTGTATAAACAGGAACCTTTCCATTTGTAACTGACACAGCGACCTCTACCATTGCTTCATATTCTTCTTTGCTTAATGATGGATATTCTCCAGCTGCACATGCTACAAAAATTGCTTCAAGTCCTTCATTTAGTAAAAACTGAATATTTTGGGCAAGTAACTTTTCATCAAGCTTATTATTTACTGTAAATGGAGCAACTGGAAATCCTAAAATTCCAGATGGCGCCTTGCGAAAATGATTCATAACCGTTCCTCCTTTATATGTTTTGTTTTATTGTAAGACAAATAGACGAACGTTTCAATAAGAATATTGAAAAAATTTCATGATTATTTTTTACTTGGGAAAATGATTGACAATCAAATTTATTTGTCTTACTATTAGACAAATAATATTTTGAATTTTGCTTCAATAAAGGAGGAATGACATTATAATAAACTTATAAAATTTGAAATTATTTTTCTTTGATTTTTGTAAGCGATACCATAATAATAAAAGGAAGTGAGATTATGAGCGCGATTGAAAAAGCTATAAATCCGATAACTCCAAATTCTGAAAAAAAGACACGAACCCGTTGGATGATTGTTGCTATGCTCTTTCTGGTTACGGCGATAAATTATGCAGATCGTGCAACTTTATCAATCGCGGGATCTGATATGTCCAATCAGCTTGGCCTAGACTCCGTCATGATGGGCTATGTTTTCTCGGCATTTGCATGGTCATACGTGGCAGGGCAAATTCCAGGCGGATGGCTTCTCGACCGCTTCGGTTCAAAAAAGGTTTACTTTTGGAGCATCTTCCTCTGGTCTTGTTTTACTCTATTACAAGGAACAATCGGCATCTTCGGTTCGGTTGGAACAGCTGTCATCATTCTATTTGGACTCCGGTTTCTCGTTGGATTGGCGGAGGCACCGTCCTTCCCAGCTAATAGCAGGATCGTAGCATCTTGGTTTCCAGGTCATGAACGTGGTACAGCAGCAGCTACCTTTAATTCCGCTCAGTATTTTGCAACCGTTCTCTTCGCGCCGATAATGGGTTACATTACATACAAATTCGGATGGGAGTATGTCTTTTACTTCATGGGTACGATAGGCATCATTGTAGCCTTTATCTGGCTAAAAACCATTCACAATCCAAAGGAACATCCGCGCATAAGCCAGGCTGAGCTTGATTATATTGAGGCTGGCGGAGCTTTGATTCATATGGATCAAACAGATGCAAAAAAAGGGGTAAACTGGAGTAATGTTAAAAAGCTGTTATCAAACCGGATGCTATTAGGAATTTATCTAGGACAATATTGCATTACAACCTTAACCTATTTCTTCCTAACATGGTTCCCAGTCTATCTTGTGCAAGAGAGAGGGATGACCATTCTAGAAGTTGGTTTTATTGCCTCCCTCCCTGCGATCTGCGGCTTTTTGGGCGGGATTCTTGGGGGATTGTTTTCAGATTTCCTCCTGCGAAAAGGTTTTTCATTAACAGTTGCTCGTAAAACACCTATTGTCATTGGGATGGTTATGTCAATGAGTTTAGTTGCTGCAAACTATGTAGAAGCTCAATGGGTTGTCATTTTTGTTATGGCTCTGGCCTTTTTTGGAAAAGGATTTGGCGCACTAGGCTGGGCTGTTGTCTCAGATACATCGCCTAAGGAAATGTCTGGTGTAAGCGGCGGTCTGTTCAATACGTTCGGTAATATAGCGGGTATCACTACACCTATTATTATAGGGTATATTATCAGCGTGACAGGTTCATTTAATGGAGCACTAATCTTCGTTGGTGCTAATGCCCTTGTGGCAATTTTCAGCTACTTATTCTTGGTTGGTGAAATTAAGCGCGTAAAATTAACATCTTAATCTATTAATCTAGTTGAATGGGAGAGATGAAAATGAATACTCAATTAGTTAAAGAAAATATAATATCAGGTACACCGGTTATTAAAGAAATGAAAGTCATTCCCGTAGCAGGACATGACAGTATGCTTCTCAATTTAAGCGGTGCCCATGCCCCTTACTTTACACGCAATATCGTCATTTTAAAAGATAACAATGGCAATACCGGGGTTGGCGAGGTTCCAGGTGGTGAGAAAATCCGCCAAACTCTTGAAGATGCAAAGCCATTGGTCATGGGGCAAGCAATTGGAGCATATAACAATATCCTTAACAAAGTCCGGAGACAATTTGCAGATCGGGATTCAGGCGGACGCGGGCAGCAGACCTTTGACCTTCGGATCACTATTCATGCAGTAACAGCTTTAGAAGCAGCCCTGCTTGACTTAGCAGGACAATATCTTGGCGTACCAGTTGCCGCCCTTCTTGGCGAGGGGCAGCAGCGCGATAAAGTAGAAATGCTTGGCTACCTCTTTTATGTCGGAGACCGGAACCAAACAGATCTCCCTTATTTGAGCGACAAGGAGGCGGAAGATGACTGGTTTCGCCTTCGCCATGAACAAGCGTTAACCCCTGAAACCATTGTGCGGTTGGCAGAAGCTGCCCATGCTCGTTATGGATTTAATGATTTTAAATTAAAGGGCGGCGTGCTGCGTGGAGAGGAAGAGATTGAAGCGGTGACCGCGCTGGCTGAACGCTTTCCAGAAGCACGCATTACTCTTGATCCAAATGGCGGCTGGCTTTTAGAGGATGCTATTAAGCTTTGCAGAGACCAGCATCATGTATTAGCCTATGCGGAGGATCCTTGCGGGGCGGAAAATGGCTATTCCGCACGAGAAATCATGGCAGAATTTAGACGGGCAACCGGTTTGCCTACTGCCACAAACATGATTGCAACAGATTGGCGTCAAATGGGCCATTCCATCCAGTTGCAATCAGTTGATATCCCGCTTGCTGACCCGCATTTCTGGACAATGCAAGGATCTGTACGTGTCGCACAAATGTGCCATGATTGGGGACTGACATGGGGGTCTCACTCAAATAATCACTTTGATATATCACTAGCCATGTTTACTCACGTTGCTGCTGCTGCACCAGGAAAAATCACAGCGATTGATACCCACTGGATTTGGCAGGACGGACAGCGTTTAACTAAGGAGCCATTTAACATTGTTGGCGGAATGGTGGATGTACCGGATAAGCCCGGACTTGGAATCGAAATCGATATGGAGCAAATTGAAAAGGCTCATCAGCTTTATCTTCATAAGGGTCTTGGAGCTAGGGATGATGCACTCGCCATGCAATATTTAATTCCAGGCTGGAAATTTGACCCGAAACGCCCTTGTCTTGTGAGATAAACTCCTCACTTTCAATAAAGATGCGTCACTCTGTTGAGTGGCGCATTTATTATTAAAGCTTATTTCTCCTTTCCGCCATGAAAAATTTTACATGATATAATATAATTAGTCTTACAATATAAGTTAAATTGAATCTTCAATGAAAAGAGGTTTACATAATGAGTGTCCCATCAAAAAAAATCGGCGTTCAATCGGTTAGCCGCAGTACACTTGCAAAACAAGTGGTCGACCGGATTGTTCAGCTGCTCGTAAGCGGACAAATGAAGGCTGGAGATAAGCTTCCCCCTGAAACAGAGCTTATGGAGGAGCTCGATGTAAGCAGGCCGGTTATCCGTGAAGCTCTAAGCGCCCTTGAAACACTAGGTGTTATTACGCGCAAAACAAGGGAAGGCACATTTTTTAACAATAAAATCGGAAGTCATCCATTCTCTGTTATGCTTGCACTTGCCATTGATAATTTACCGGCGATTATTGAAGCCCGAATGGCCCTTGAGCTTGGGCTTGTCACAATGGCGGCTGAAAAAATAACGGACGAGCAGCTTGCCGCTCTGCAAGAAACGATCGATGCCATCGCAAACAGCAAAGACAATAATTACGGTGACCATGACAAAGAATTTCATCGCATCATCGCAATCAGTGCAAATAATCCGATTGTAGAAGGGATGATTGATTCTTTGCTCATCACCCATCAAAAAATTGACAGCTTAATTGAAACCCGGGAGCGTGATCTAACCGTTTCACATCATCAAGCGATTTACTCCGCTCTAGAGCAGCGCAATCCACAGGCAGCATTTCAGCACATGTATAACCATCTTGATTATGTGCGGCAAAAGGTACTTAAGCTTTCTTCTGAGAAATAAGAAGTCTGTGGTGACAAGGACGAAAAAGAGGGACAATTCCCAGCGTTTGCTTGGGGACTGTCCCTCCCTTTTTCACCTTTCAAAAATAAGGTTGTTTCCTGCAGCCTTTAACAACCGGTTCATGATCGCTTCCCCTACACCCTCTTGCGGAAAGCTTTCACTTAAAATAATCTCGACATCTTCTTCATCAAACCTTCTCAAGCTATCATAAAGCTGGGCAGCAACTGATTGTAAATCCGCACGGCTTCCGCATGGAATGATTGTATCTGCATCAAGCTTTCTGACATTTTCACTCGTCGTCAGTACACCCACTTTTTTACCTTCTGATCGTTGTTTATTGATCACCTTCTGCAGAAACTCTATACTCCCTTTTACAACCACAACAGGAGCATTTGGAGCATAATGGGTGTATTTCATCCCTGGAGATTTAGGAGCATGTCCTTCTTCAACAAGCGCCTGATCGATTTTCACTTTTCCGATGATCGCTTCAAGCTGTTCTTTCGTAATTCCTCCCGGCCGCAAAATCGTTGGAACTGAGGAAGAGCAATCGAGTACTGTCGATTCAACGCCAACTCCTGTTGCCCCGCCATCCACAATACCACTAATTTTTCCGTTTAAATCATGGTATACATGTGATGCTTGAGTTGGACTTGGCTTTCCGGACCGATTGGCACTTGGGGCTGCAATCGGGACATCTGCCTCACGGATGAGGGAAAGGGCAATCGGGTGGTCTGGCATTCTCACACCGACTGTATCAAGGCCTGCCGTTACAAGGGTGGATAATTGCTCCCCTTTTTTCGGCAATATTAATGTCAACGGTCCAGGCCAGCATTCGTTAATTAATTTATAGGCATAATCGGGAATGTCCTTAACAATTTCATCAAGCTTGCTTTTAGAAGCAATGTGGACAATCAGCGGATTATCACTTGGTCTCCCTTTCGCTTCGTAGATTTTACGTACTGCTTCGTCGGAAAAAGCATTGGCTCCCAAGCCATAAACTGTTTCTGTCGGAAAAGCAACTACTTCATTTTCTCTTAATAGCTGTGCCGCCTGTGAAATATGTGGATAACTAGTGGATAAAGTTGCTTGATCATCCACAACCCATACTTTTGTATTCATATGTTTATAACTCCTTAATAACCGATCATTTCTACTCTATTTTTCGCTTTAGGTAGATAAATAACTCTCAGAAAGTATATAAAAAGAAGCACAATAAAACAAGCCTTATCCACAAATTGTGGATAAGGCTGTGACTTATGTGGAAAAGTATGTGGATATATCCACATTATGAGGACTTTACCATAATTTTCGCATTGTCTTGTTCAAGAGACCCTTTTAAATGATCAATAGATAAGAGCTGATTAGGAATCGATGTTTGTTCAATCTCATCAAAGCCCATTAGCGATAAAAATTGAACGGAAGCATCCTTATTCGTGACTAAAAATAAATGATTAATGCCCTTTTGCTCTGCCAATGCTTGAATGCTTTGAAAAAGCGTTAGGATATGGGCCTGCTTAAGCTTGTCCGACACCACAAGAGAACGCAATAAGCCATATTCCCCCATCGGCTCGACACCTATACAAGCAACCACTTCATGCTCCCCACTTTCCATTAAAACAATGCAATCTATCAGACTTTCAAAACCTTCTGAACTAACCCCAGCCTTTTCAACAAAGCTAGTCAGCCGGTTAAGATCTTTTTCCTCTGCTATTTTCAACTGATAAAACATCATTTTCACCCCACTAAGTTTTCCTATTACAACTCTATGAGGTGAAAACTAGTTTTATTCTTTTATTTTTGTGGGACATTTCCCAACTTTTTAAAAGGAGATATAAAATTTGTGTAGTTTGTTATGGTGTCTAGCTCCAAGCGTCTTGCACTTTTCTTATGCAAACAAACCTTGGAACCATTCTACTAAAAAGAATTTCACTTCTACCTCTTCTTTTTCTTCCTCTTCATTGACAACAAGCTCGTTTAACTTTTCATTTGTTTTCTCTTGATCGTTTGTTGTTTCATCTTCTGCCGCCTGAACTGCTTCACCATTGGAGAAATCCAGAAAGCATAGCGGCGGGAATAACACACACCACCAATTAGCACCTTTTGCTTCACCAAGAGTAATTAAAATTGCTTCATATTCACCAGCAGGATAAACAAAGTTTCCATAAAGCTTTGTTGGAAAGTTTACATTACCAAAGTCCACTGAATAAGATTGCTGCTTGTTTTCCTTTTCTAATACACCCTCAACGATTGCTTCAATTTGAGGAAGTCTTGATTGAATTAACTTTCTAGCTGCTTCGACTGATGTTAATTCTTCTACCCATTCGGTAATTTCCTTGTTAACCGCATCGCGAACTTTTCTTTTTAACTCTTGATCTTCGTCAGAATTACTATTTGCTAAAATCCGCAGGCGAATCGCCTCATCCGGGATCACAACTGGCCCCTGAGTACTCGCGGCCACCGGTTCCTTATACACATTGGCAATGGCCCCTACTAATAATAAAAGAATATATATAAATGCAAGTTTTTGTTTTTTCATCTCTCACGCCTCCCTTGGTAAACAGTATGGACAGCAAGAGAGATTCTTAAACTACCTTTTTGAAAAAATAGTTTAATAGGGGAATGAGCAGGGGGGCAGTCCCTTTTGTGGCGGACGTGAAATACTGGACTGAAGCATAGGGGCAGACCCAAATTAATTTATCAGCGAGTTCTCTTAGTTTATCGGCGAAAACTGTTTAAGAGTCAGTGGGTGCGGACGTTCCCCCATTCTTTACTCCACTAACCCAAACACCATTCGATCCTTGCCATTTATATCATTCACGATGTCTACAGTTGCATCCGGAAAGCTTTGCAAAATCAGGTTTCTCACATCAATGCCTTGCCCTGCTCCGATCTCAAAGGCAATGACAGCTGGTGAGTTGAGTAAACCCTTCATATCTTTCACAAGTCTTCTGTAAAAGTCCAATCCGTCCTTCCCTCCTGCTAGTGCGCGAATGGGTTCATGATCTTTTACGACTGGGGAAAGTGTATCAATTTCCCAGTCAGGGATATATGGCGGATTAGATACGAGGATATCGATTTTCTCGATTTCCAGGTCTTTTGAGATTGGCTCAAGGAGATCACCGTGTAAAAAGTGAACATTAGCCCGTAGTTGTTTTGCATTCTCTTCGGCAATCTTCAAAGATTGTTCTGCTATATCAATAGCCCTCACGTTAAATCGCGGGTTTTCGATTGCTAAGGTAATGGCAATGGCCCCGCTCCCTGTGCCGACGTCAACTACCTGTATCACATCTTTTTCCTTAAAATAGCGGGCGGCACGCTGAAGCACACCCTCAACTAATTCTTCCGTTTCGGGACGTGGAATCAGCACCTCCTGATTGACGATAAATTTTCTGCCATAAAATTCTTCATAACCGATTAAATATTGAATAGGGATTCCTTCTCCATGCTTGAGGACATCCGTCTTAAATGCTTGCAGCTGCTCGTTTGAGAGGACCAGTCTCAAATTTGAAAGCAATGCTGCCCGATCCATCTGTAAATAGTGGCGCAGCAAAAGCTCACCGGCATTTTCATCTCTTCCCGCTTCCTTTAAAAAAGAAGAAGCCCAGTTGAGGGCTTCGTATACATATTTCATTCTTTTTTAATCTTCCGCTGCTTGAAGGCGGCTTGATTGGTCTTCAACAATTAATGCTTCAACCACCTCATCAAGCTTTCCTTCTAAGATTTGGTCAAGCTTTTGAATCGTTAAGCCAATTCTATGGTCCGTTACACGATTTTGCGGGAAGTTATACGTTCTAATACGCTCTGAACGGTCACCTGTTCCAACGGCAAGCTTACGGTTTTGATCATACTCAGCCTGTGCCTCTTGTTGGAACTTGTCGTAGACACGGGCACGAAGTACCTTCATTGCCTTTTCTTTGTTTTTAATTTGTGATTTTTCATCCTGACAGGAAACAACAGTTCCAGTTGGCAAGTGTGTTAAACGAACAGCGGACATTGTTGTATTAACACTTTGTCCCCCCGGACCACTAGATGCAAAGGTATCTACACGAATATCCTTCTCATGGATTTCGACCTCAACCTCTTCTGCCTCAGGTAAAACAGCAACCGTTGCAGTAGAGGTATGGATACGGCCGCCTGATTCTGTTTCTGGAACACGTTGGACACGGTGTGCACCATTTTCGAATTTCAGCTTCGAATATGCCCCTTTACCATTAATCATAAAGATAATCTCTTTATAACCGCCAGTACCTGTAGCATTTGCCTCCATAACTTCCGTTTTCCAGCCTTGCATCTCAGCAAAACGGCTATACATACGGTACAAATCAGATGCAAATAAAGCAGCCTCATCTCCACCTGCAGCTCCCCGGATCTCCATAATAACGTTTTTATCATCATTCGGGTCCTTAGGGACAAGGAGAATTTTCAACCGAGCTGTTAACTCTTCTTCTCGTTCCTCTAATTCGGCAAGCTCTTCCTTTGCCATCTCGCGCATTTCTGGATCAAGCTTTTCTTCAAGCATTGATTTTGTATCAGAAATTTGCTCGCGAACCTCTTTGTATTCGCGATATACTTCAACTGTTTCTTGTAAATCAGATTGTTCCTTCGAATATTCACGCAGCTTCTTTGAATCATTGATAATATCAGGATCCATTAAAAGCTGATTTAATTTTTCATAACGGTCTTCTACCGATTGTAAACGATCTAACACACATGTTCACCTCAATTTTCATGCATAACGTTATAATTATAGTATAGGTCACGGAAAGCGTCAAAAGCAAATTGACAAAATTTTTCTTCATATTATAGTATGCTTTCTTAAAAATTGTTATTTTATAATAAAGGCATCTTGATTATGGAAATTATTTTTTAGAAAAGAGGTTTTTTATTCATGAAATTTAATAAAATTCACCATGTCGCCATCATTTGCTCCAATTATGAAGCATCTAAAGCTTTTTATACTGAAACACTTGGTTTAGAGATTTTATCTGAGGTTTATCGTGAGGAGCGCGGCTCATACAAATTAGATTTAATGGTGAATGATACATATCAAATTGAACTATTCTCCTTTCCAAATCCCCCCAAAAGGCCGACACAGCCTGAAGCCGCCGGACTTAGGCATCTTGCTTTTGAAGTACCGGATATTGAGGAAGCTGTCCTGGAGCTTAATCAAAAAGGTGTGGATGTTGAACCAATCAGAGTTGATCCGCATACCGGTAAATGGTTTACATTTTTCCAGGATCCAGATGGACTGCCGCTTGAGCTTTATGAAGCATAAAGTGAGACTCCCATCGCTGGGTATTATCTCGAATAGGATATAAAGGACGCAGTCAGAATGGAAAGAAATTGTCTTATAGTACACAAAAATAAGACAAATTTTGGTTGCAGTGTTTAGGAAATATCCGATAGAACGCATTTATAGGACAATTCTTGGTATGTGTGATAAGTAATAGTCCAATAAAACACATATATAGGACAGATATCTTGGTATGCATAATAAGAGAATGTCCAATAGAGCAGCGGAGTTTTTGAGCCCGTTAAGGTTGCCACAAGCGGTTATCGACAGAGCCATTTCATATTATGTAAAACATCCACTTTCTTTGCCGAATTGATACTTGTTTTGTCTAACGTGAAGGTGATTTGCTGCGGAGGTCGAAAAAGCTATATATAGTTGGTTGGCCGCCTTACGTTTTTGGATTGCACTTAAAAGATTAAGGAGGAATCAAAATGAGTACAGCAGCCGCAGCAAAAGCACTGGGAGTTTCTAGAAGAACGTTAATGAGATGGGTCCATCAATTGGATATGGAATTGGAGAAAAATGAACTGGGGCACTATCAGTTTAATGAGAACGATTTGGCTAGATTAAAGGAATTGCAGGAACAACTAAATAATCAGCCGGAGCCTCATGCGATGACGGAAAAAAGCAGAAAGGGGACGTTAATTAACACTGCTGTCGTTAATGAGCCTAAGGTAAATACATTAAACGAGCGTATGGATGAGCTTGAACGAAAAATTCGCGGCAAAGCGGATGATGTTGTCTCCTATCAACTACTCCAGCACCGCAGGGAAATGGAAGATTTGTTGAACAAAGTTCAATCGCTAGAGAAAAGGGTAGAAGAGCTTGAAGGCTCCCACCAAAAACGTGACCCAATGAAAGATCATGTTTTTGCATTTGATCAAAGTTCTGAACAGAAAAAACCGCGAAGAAAAAACTTCATTAGTTCCATTTTTAGCTTTTGAGGTCCCTTGCTCCCTCTTATTTTTTTGGATAGAAACAGCCTTACTCTTAAAAATAACGAGTAAGGCTGTTTTGGCTTATGAATGTGTCATTCCTGTTTTTCTTTTCTGCAAGTAGATCAATGCCGCACCTGCCAAGCTAATAACAATACCGATTAGCAAAATAGTATAAGTATCGGTTGCTGTTATAGGCAAAATAGCGCTGGCGGCTGCCTTCGAGTCAGATGAACTTTCAGTTCCCGGTTTATTCGTTGGATCTACTCCGTTATTTGGCTGATTGTTGCCACTTCCTGGTGTTTCTCCACCGTTACCTGGATTGTCGGGTCCATTTCCCGGATTGTCCCCTCCGTTACCAGGATTGTCCGTTCCATTTCCCGGATTTTTTCCCTCCATTACCTGGATCGTCGGGTCCATTTCCTGAGTTAGAATGATCCTTGCCTTTTGTAAATGTCCAAATGTCAGAGACTGCTTTTCCTGTATAGTCATCTTCTGCTACCGCATACCAGGAATAGGTATGATTTTCATTAAGTCCCTTCCATTTTACTTCTGCCGTTTTTCCGCTTTTGACATTTTCTTTTTTGCCGATTTCTTCGTCTGTTTTAACATTTACAGCAAAGTAGTCAGTTGCAACACGCTTTTCATCGACTTGTAGATCAAGATTGATGATAAGCTCATCTTTGCCAGGGAATTCACTAGGTTCATAGAAATTGTAATCATCTAGATATGGTGAATACGTATTAACAATGATTCTGTTGTTGTCCTGGTCAAAGTGCAGCAATTTCATATAGCCTTGTCCGCCCTCAGGACCGCCTTGGTAATCACCGAGCATTTGATACACTTCACGGTCTGCGGTTCCATCACCGTCGTCATCAATTTCACTTACCAATGTTTCAGAATCGTGATAATGGCCGCTAAGAACAGCTATAACATTTTCATTTGGTTCCACAACCTGGTTGTAAATTTTATCGCCAAGCGGACTGCGGTTGCCTGACACTAACAGGTATTCATGGAAATTCAAAATGGCTTTTCGGTCTGGGTATTGGCTTAATACTTCATTCATCCAAGCCAAATCTTCATCTTGAACTCCCCAGCCCATATAGACCATGATAAAGTCATTGCCATTTGACGAGATTAAGTCATAGTGGCCGCGATTGTTTTTGTATGTTCCTCCATAATAAGGCTTTTCTTCGAATCGGTCTGCACCAAAATAGTTGTAATATTGGGTGTAGTCGTTCGATAACTGGTCTACGTCATGGTTTCCGGCTAATACTCCATAAGGAATATTGTTTTCATCAAGAACGGCCATGTATTTATCAGCATTTTCCCATTCTTGGGTTTGGCCAAAATTATCAACAAGATCCCCTGTATGGAAAACATATTTGATTTTCAGCTCTTCTTGTTTTTCTGCAATCCAATTTGTTTGTCTTTCAAAAATATGCGGATAGCTTTCTGAGTAATATTGCGTATCTGACATCCAAACGAATGTATAATCATATTCCTCAGGACTCTTTGGAATTTCATCTTGGATTAACACATTGATTTTGGCATCCTTCACAAACTCATTGACTTCAACGGTACCTTTTAATTCAAAATCCTCTGCTCCCGCAACTTGATAATCAATTAATTCCCATTTGCTGCTTTTGTGGCTCCAGGCATACATGGAAACCTTTCTGCCTTCAAATGAGTTTCCGCTCCATGAAAGCTCCACAACATCGTTTTCATCGATTGACGGGTCTACTGTCACATCAAAACGATGGTATGGGAATTGTGTACTTGAATCCGTTGCTAGGTAGCGGCCATCCTTTTCAGATACTAAGTTGATATCCTCTGACGTGAAGGCTGCTTCACCTTCTGGAGCCATTGTTTGCGGCGGCTCGACATCTGCTGCATGCTTAAATGCCTTAACATTACCTGTTTGACTTGCATCATATTGATAGCCTTTATAGAATGTTACATCCATCTTATCACCAGTTGGATCTGTTACTTTGACCTTCAAGCGCGGATCTCCATCTACAGGTGTTGAACGATTATCAGCTGGTGAGATCAGCTCTGGCATGGCTGGGTTTTCATGATTTACAGAGAACGGAACATGAATCTCTGCTTTGTTCCCAACTTTGTCTGTCGCGATAACTGTAAGCTTGTGCTCTCCTGGTGCAAGCTTTGAGGATGCTGTTTTATAAGGCACTTCAATTTGCTCCTCATCAAGCAGCACTTGAACCATATCAACACCCGCAATTTCATCTGTTACTTCGGTATCAATGGTAAATTCACCTTTGTATTCCTTGCCTTCCGTGATCGTCGTTTTTACATCAGGTACTGTATTATCAACTAATACAGTTTTCGAAACTTCATCATTAGCATCATGCGCTTTAATGACATGCTCGCCATCAGGGACAGTTGTTGTATCCCACACATAAGTTTTCGATGGAGTATGATCTTCTGTAATGGTAAACGTAAAATCCTCAAATGGTCGGAAGGTGCCATCATCACCCATATCGAATACCTTTGTTGGATCATTCTTCGCCGGATCGGTTAAAACCGTTCCATCTCCCAAAATTAAGCGAACATTTCTTAAATTATAATCATCTCGGTTTTCTTCGTCTTCTTCTAGCTGGAATGGTGAAGCTTTATTTCCGGCACGAACGGTAATTGTATTTTCACCCTGCTTCAAACGATCAGCTTCAACAGGAATCGTAAACGTCTTCCAATGTGACAGCCAATCCTTATCCAATAGGTAAAGAATATCGTCGCCCATCGTCACGGCATTTTGGAAATACGTATTTAACCCATTTACTTCAAAAGCAAAAAAAGCAGGGGTTTCTAACGATGTATACGTATTAGTCTGTACTTCGTTTCCATCAACGAATAGCTTAACATCTTCTGCTGAATCCTCTTTTGATGTTCCTTTAAGAATTTTTTCTCCAGCAAGGATCTCATTGTCTTTTACATTTAAACGTAAATCAGATTGATCCAATCCGCTATGAACAGTGATCTTAAATGTATCACTCTTCACTTCATTTGCCCCATCTGATACAACAAAGAAGTACTCAACATATTCTTTGGCAATCAGATCTGCAGCATAAATCATATTTTTATATAATTGTGTTTCAGAATCCATTCCTAAAAGGATTTCATTAAATGAATTCTGATCATTTGTCCGATAAAATAATCTGACGGATTTTACACCTACATTATCGTTTGCAGCTGCAGCGATTTCAATATCATCTGTTTGATTAACCTCTGTAACGGTTGTTTTATTTTCAATCGTTGGAGCTACTGTATCGTCTTCAATGTGTACAGGCTGAGACGGAACTTGGAAGGATTCTACTCTGCCTGGTGTTGCATCCTCGGTGCCGGCACTTACTTTTAAGGACTGTGTTGAACCGTCTTCAGGAAACTTATACACAATTCCTTTGTCAGGTACTGTGTCATCCGTGTTTGCCGTTTCATTGTAGTATGAAACTGTAATTTCTTCCTTTGTATTCGTGGCAACGACCAGCCCTCTCGCACTTCCGTTCGCCATCCCGTCACTATGAATTTTTACGATATCTTTGTTCTCGATTAGGTTTGTTCCAAAGTTTGCATTAAAATCAGCAACAGTTTTATCGCCATTTTGGTTATTAATGATCCAGAATACAAGCGTTTCTTTTGAAGGAATTACCACATCATCCGGTATGGAAGGCCAGACGACATCACTTGCAGGATCTGTTCCATAGCGATATTGAATCTTATAATCTTTAAAACTTAAATCTTTATCCGTATTATTGTAGATTTCAATAAATTCATAACCATCAGCTGATCCGACATTCTCAGTATCCGGAACCACCTCTGTTACAAGGAATTTTGGAATTTTGCTGTAATCGACTTCATCCTTCTTAACAGCAATCACAAATTCATCTGTTTTGCTGCTATTTGTTCCATCTGAGGCTTCGATATAATATGTGATCGGAGCATCGACACTCATTCCCGGGATTTCAGCGGAATAGCTTGCTGCATCAGCACTTGCACTCATTGATAAAGAAGTGAAGGACTCCTCCCCCTCTTTTTTATAATGCAGGGTTACAAATGGTACCGCTATGTTGTCAGTTACTGATGCTTCAATCGTGATAGGAGAAAAAGCATCACTGTCAGTAACCGGTGAATGAGTAATAACCGGCGCTTCCGCATCTGCTGGGATTTCATCAAGCTCAACAGGCTTTGTCGGCACTTGATTCGCTTCAATCACACCTGGTGTAGGAACTGCAAGCGCGCTAAGCTTGTCCATTTCAGTACCTGATGCAGAAAACTTATATTGAATAACAGCGCCGGTGTTATCATTATCAGTTCCTAAATAGCTTGCAGAGACAACCTCTGTGTTTGCATGATCTTTTATGACAATCGCCCTGTTGCCGCCGTTTGCAAATCCAGGAAAAACATCCTTAAATTCAACGACTTGCTCACTTGAAAGCTCTAAATGATAGTGAGCGTTAAAATCAGCTAATGTACGATCCCCATTATTAAACCAAAAAACAAGGGTTTCTTGCGGATCAATGGTAACAGCAGGAACTTGGAAAACTCTTTCCTCACCGCTGTCCGTATACTTATAAACAAATGAATAGTTCATTAATGGCAGAGGTTGATTCGTATTATTGTAGAGTTCAAAATACTCATAATAATCCGTCCCGCCGCCCTCAGAGTTTGGAGAAAGCTCGGTAATTAATAGTTTTTGCTCGCTATATGTTTCCTGAGGAAGGTCAACAGTAATGACTTGCTCCTCGCTTTTTGCATTGTTTTTGCCATCTGTCGCTTCAATAAAATAGGTTATGTTTGATTGCACGTCAGCACCAGGAATTTCTGCAGTAAAACTTGTCCAGTCTTCTGAGCTTACATTCATCGGTACAGACGTAAAGTCTTGTGCTTCGGCATTCTTGTAGAATAATGTCACAGTTGAGACCGCTGCCATATTATCTGTTACACTTGCATCAATCTTAATTGCAGCTGATACATCACTTTTTGTAACAGGTGTATGGGTGATGATTGGTTCTACTGTGTCAGCCGAAATTTCTTCTAAAACAACCGGGTTTACTGGTACTTGAACAGATTCAATTGCACCCGGAGTTGGTGAGGCCAACACCTGATGCTTGTCCATAGCTGTTTTTGAAGCAGCATATTTATACTGAACAACTAAACCGCTATTATCGGTTTCATTTGGCAAATATGCAGCTGAAATTACCTCATTTCCATCTTTGTCCTTGATGACTGCTGCCCGATTTCCTCCATTTGAAAATCCCGGGAACACATCCTTAAATTCAATGACTTTTTCGCTTGTTAACTGTAATCCATAATGATTGTTAAAATCAGTTAACGCAAGACCATCATTATTAAACCAAAAAACAAGGGTTTCTTGCGGATCAATTGTCACTGGAGGCACTTGGAACACGATCTCGTTTCCAGTATCGGTATAACGATAAATAAAGGCATAATTTGCTAAAGATAAAGGCTGATTCGAGTTATTGTATACTTCAAAAAACTCATAGTTATCTGTCCCGCTGGAATTAGGTGATATTTCTGTTATAAGTAAATGGGAATTGTTATTATCATCCTCTTCTACTAAACTAGCAGAGGCTTCCGGCTGAATTGCATCTTCTGCCTTCCCATTTTCTTGGGGAGCAGGAGCAGGCTCAGATTCATTTGGTTGTTCGCTTGGTTGAGCAGGTTTTTCAGAGGATTCTTCTGTTTGTTGTGCAGGTTCACTTTCTTGTGTTTGCTCTTCTATAGCAGTGCTATCTTCTTTTGCTGGTTCTTCTTTTACAGGCAGTTCGTCTGCTTTGTCTGCTTCACTTTCAGCTCCATCAGCTTCTTCTTGAACAGGAGGTTCTTGAGTAGCGGTTTCTTGGTCTGTTGGTTGTTCTTCATTGCCTGTATCAGTTGTTCCTGTCTCAGCTGGATTAGTAGAAACCGTGTTATTGATCACTTCTTCTGCATAAATCCTTTTAACAGGAATAAACGAGATAAAGCTTGGCAGAATTAACGTAGCCATACAAACAAATAAAAACAGACTTTTTACTTTTCGACGTACTTCTCGTTTATTCATGACTATCCTCCTAAAAATTATGTATATTCATGTTAATATTAATCGAATTTTGTAAACGAAATTTAAAAGTAGTGTAAATTTTCTGTTATATTTTTAATCTTTAGTAAATTTAAGTTAAGGGTATTTCGTTTGGGATTGTACGGTTTTTTGAGTAGTGGATCTAGGCTAAAATGGGAATTCATGCTAATAGCGTTGTACTGGCGATGATTGGCGGGCTTGGACTGATATCCTTGAATTAACGCTTATTTGTGGGACTTAAGAGAAGCTACTTTTAGGAATTTCCTTCCATGATACGAGGGTCTGCACTAATTTCCATGTGGCCAATAATGATAATGGTCCTTGCGCTGATATCGATGTATTAGCGATGATACGTGGCAACTAGCACTGTATTGACGATGATACGTGGCAACTAGCACTGTATTGACGATGATTATGTAAGACTTGCGCTGATTTCCCCCTCAACAGCGCCGATATCTACCTGAAACTCGCTGAAATTTTCCTGTGCGGCGCTGGAATTTTTCACTTCCCGCCGAAAAACTCATTCCCGCCAATAAACCCATTCCTCACTGATTCAAACCCTCTGCCATTTCGAAGAAAAGTCCATAAAAAAACACCAAGCCTTTCATTCAGGCATGGTGCTCTCCATTCTATATCAACGATTACGTAGTGCTGTTCTCTTTCTTAAAATCTCTCACTGGAGATCCTGGTACTTCGTGGTGATGTCTGCATCTAGGTTCATAGGATTCAGAGGCACCCACTAAAATGATGGGATCGTGATAGGAAGCAGGTTTGCCATTGATCAGTCGTTGCGTACGGCTTGCAGGCGATCCGCAAACTGAGCAAACGGCTTGAAGCTTTGTCACCAGTTCCGCGATAGCCAATAATTTCGGCACAACGCTAAACGGTTCTCCTCTAAAGTCCTGATCCAAGCCAGCTGCTATGACACGGTAGCCTTGATTTGCAAGGAGTGTTAATACTTCACAAATCTGTTCATCAAAAAACTGAACTTCGTCAACAGCGATAACATCTGTTTTTTCGGAAATATATTCCAAGATCTCAATAGATGAGGCAATTGGTTTACAAACGATGGCTGTGCCATTATGGGACACAACCTCTTCTTCACTATATCGGTTATCGATGACCGGCTTAAAAACCTTAACCTCTTGCTTTGCAAATTGCGCTCTTCGCACTCTGCGGATGAGCTCCTCCGATTTGCCTGAAAACATGCTGCCGCATATCATTTCAAGCCATCCACTTTGTTTCATTACATACATGAAAACGGCCTCTCCCTTCGTCGTCAATGCTTTCCGAGTCGATTGACCGTACCGTTCATTGGTACCTTCATTATCTATATAGACATGTTTGCCATGGAATCAATATAATTTTAAATATACCTACCTTTTATATGTAGGATAACCATTATAACTGAACAATGATCATAGAACGCCGCAAAAAGTTGGCGTGAAAAAACAGGCAAGAGCAGTTCGTCTTGCCTGTTGGAAAAACCTTTATTACTGTTGTTTAAGGCCGTATTTTTTATTGAATTTATCTACACGTCCACCTGCATCTGCAAATTTTTGACGTCCTGTGTAGAATGGATGGCACTCAGAACAAACCTCAACTTTGATCTCTTGTAATACAGATCCTGTTTCGAATTCGTTACCACAAGCGCATTTCACCATAACCTTTTTAAAGTTTGGATGAATTCCTGTTTTCATTCTTTTCATCTCCTTCCGCCCTGAATCATCTGAAACAGAGTTAAATATCTAGGTGACTCGTCCGATTGACGATATCATTTCTAGAAAAGCACATGATGAAATTATAACAAGTGCTAAGAGTAAAAGCAAGCTGAAGTTAAATATTACTAAAAAGCGGAAGCGCCTTGTCCAGCCCCGACAAGCATAAAACGCTTATAAATAGAAGGTGTTTTTTTTACCTTCAATTCATAAGTGGCTAGACTTGCAAAGCTAGACGATGGAGCTAGACTCCGACACTATGTTCAAAAAAATATTTTTGAACAATACGATATCGCCTAGCTCAAAACCCTACCTATTTCTAGCAGTCTTCATTTCAGCATCTAATTGACTGAAGAATTCTTCATTTGATTTTGTTTGGCGCAATTTTCTTAAGAACTTCTCGATAAAGTCCGGAGTATCTGCCATTGATTTGCGAATAGCCCATAGCTTATCAAGGTGATCCTTCGGAATAAGCAGCTCTTCTTTTCTTGTTCCAGAACGACGGATATCGATTGCTGGGAAGATGCGTTTTTCTGCAAGTGAGCGATCAAGATGAAGCTCCATATTACCCGTTCCTTTGAACTCCTCATAAATGACGTCATCCATACGGGAACCAGTATCAACTAATGCAGTTGCTAGAATGGTCAAGCTTCCGCCCTCTTCAATATTCCGTGCTGCACCAAAGAATCGTTTTGGACGATGGAAAGCAGCTGGGTCGATACCGCCTGATAATGTACGGCCGCTTGGCGGAATAACCAGGTTATATGCACGCGCCAAGCGTGTGATGCTATCCATAAGAATAATAACATCCTTTTTATGTTCAACAAGGCGCATTGCGCGTTCAAGGACGAGCTCTGCCACTTTTATATGATTTTCTGGCACTTCATCGAACGTAGAGCTGACAACATCTCCTGCTACTGAGCGTTCAATATCTGTTACCTCTTCCGGTCTCTCATCGATCAATAGAACAATTAGCTCTGCTTCAGGATTATTGGTAGTAATACTGTTTGCGATTTCTTTTAACAGCATCGTCTTACCGGCTTTAGGAGGAGCAACGATTAGTCCGCGCTGACCAAAACCTACCGGTGCAATTAAATCCATGATTCTAGTTGATAGATAGTTTGGTTTTGTTTCAAGGTAAATTTGTCTATCTGGATAGAGAGGAGTTAACGCTGGGAAGTGCACACGCTCTTTAGCCGTTTCAGGGTCTTCACCATTAACTGCTTCTACATGGAGCAAGCCGTAGTAGCGCTCATTTTCTTTTGGAGGTCGTACCTTACCGGAAACCTTGTCCCCATTTCTCAAATCAAAACGTCTGATTTGTGAAGCCGAAATGTAGATGTCCTCAGAGCTCGGTGAGTAATTGATTGGTCTTAAGAAACCAAAGCCTTCCGATTGGATGATTTCTAAGACACCTTCCATAAACAAAAGATCCTCTTGTTCAGCGTTTGCCTTTAAAATGGCAAAAATTAATTCCTTTTTCGTTAGCTTGCTGTAATAGGAAATTTTAAAATGACGGGCAAGCTCATATAATTCTTTTAGTTTCATATGTTCTAATGAAGAAATTGAAACTTGATTCATAAAAACACCACTCTTTTTATTTTTCAATTTTATTCGGTTGTTTTCCATCTATCGATTGTCAAATTCATTTCTGCTGGTAATAAAAAAATGTATCCGATTATTATATAACTCAATAAGAGATTTACCATCATTTATACGAATGAAGAAATATCTTGCACAATTGGATCGAGAAGGAAAATGAAGGTGAGCTTGAAGCAGATTTTGCAGTAATTCATTCAATGCAGCACTCTTTATTTTTACCCTATTTCACAGATTTAATCAATCTTTTTTGGAAAATCACATAGAAGTATGGGGTTATTACCAGGAGAAAGCGAGATTTTAAAACCTCGCTTTTCCATTTTGCAGGTATCTATCTTTTATCTAATTTAAAAGTTTTCTTTTTAGTAAGGCTATATCTGTCATAAATAGAAAGCTTTTGCGCACTTAACAGAAGAATAGCTTGTCCCTCATGCTCTAAATAAGTGCAACATCCCTGAAACTATTTTTAAGAATTTTGCAATTGCTCGATTTCTTTATCCGATAATTTTTCGCGCCAAATGGTTGCACCAAGCCCTGAAAGCTTTTCAACGAGCTGACTATAGCCACGATCAATATGCTCTAGTCCGGTTATTTCCGTCACACCATCTGCCATAAGCCCTGCACATACAAGCGCGGCACCCGCACGTAAATCACTTGCTTTTACCTTTGCACCTTGTAATTTTGTTGGACCAGAAACAATAGCTGAACGGCCTTCAACCTTTATAGTAGCTCCCATTCTTCTCAGTTCATCAATATGCTTAAATCTTGCAGAATAAATTGTATCTGTTACAACACTTGTCCCAGATGCTTTTGTTAAGAGAGAGGTGAACGGCTGTTGAAGATCTGTCGGGAATCCAGGGTAAACGAGCGTTTTAATATCAACGGCCTTCAGCTCCTTTTGACCGCCGATAATTAAGATTTGATCATTGCTTGTTTCAATGTGCAGCCCCATTTCTCTAAGCTTCGCAATAAGGGATTCCAAATGTAATGGGATGACATTATCAATCATGACTTCTTTTCCCATCGCAGCCCCAATAATCATATAAGTTCCTGCTTCAATTCGGTCAGGGATAATCGAATGACGGCAGCCATGAAGTTTTTCAACTCCATCGATTCGAATAACGTCTGTTCCTGCTCCTTTAATTTTCGCTCCCATACTTGTCAGCAATGTGGCAACATCAATGATTTCCGGTTCTTTTGCAGCGTTTTCAATAATTGTTCTTCCCTTTGCCAATACAGCCGCAAGCATAATATTAATAGTTGCACCAACACTAACAACATCTAAATAGATTCGTGCGCCGCGGAGTTCTTCTGCCCGTAGGTAGATCGCACCTTGTTCATTTGTTACCTGTGCACCTAATGCTTCAAACCCTTTAATATGCTGATCAATTGGTCGTGGACCTAGATGACATCCGCCCGGCAGCCCAATCACAGCTTTTTTAAACCGACCAAGCATTGCTCCCATTAAGTAGTACGATGCCCGCAGTTTTTTTACTTTTCCATTTGGCAACGGCATTGAAATCATTGATGATGGATCAACCACCATTTCATGATCTTTCAATTCTACCTTTCCGCCGATTTCCTCCAATAGATCTCCGAGTATTTGCACATCGGAAATGTTTGGTAATCCCTCGATCGTGACGACAGAATCAGCTAATATTGTCGCAGGAATCAGTGCTACCGCACTATTTTTTGCCCCGCTAATATTTACGGTACCTTTCAGTAAATCTCCACCGGCAACTTTTAATTTTTCCATGATAGTCTCCCTTCTTATGAAGTTGACCTCCGGAAAGAACATGGAGGGTGAGCTTTGCACAAATTCGCACATACTATATGTATACACTTCAGACGAAATATGCCTAACCTTCCTTAGCCATCATGTTTTCCGAATAAAGGACATCTCTTGTCAACAAAAATTTTTCCGATATAAGATTAGAAAATCTCTTATGGGGAAAGGTTTAGTTCTTATTAACTGAAAAGCGTAAGGCACTTAGCATTCGGCGACAAGCATAAGACGAATAGGAATAGAAGGTGTTATTTACCTGTAAGTCCTATTTGCCTGGAGCTAGCCACCTAAACTAAGTAAAAATACAAGCTGTTATCTCTTTTATTTCCTTTTATGCGTTTGGAAATACATTACTTAACTAGATTTATGAAACTTCCCTTTAAGGCAGTGTTTTCAGCAACAAGAACAAACCTATCATTCATTATTAAAAGTAGGATTAATTAAACATCCCTGTTTATTTTTGCTTAAGACGCCAATCAACCTAATGGCAAAATCAACAATGTACTTTAAATATAACTTAAAAAATATACTTATTATTATTAAACCATCTATTAAGCGGGACAACAACGTTTTACTACAAAGAAATCTTCTTTTAAGAAGAAAGTACCCATTTTAAGTGATTTGAGGAGTTGAAATCAGGAGGTCATTTTCCGACGCTATTTCAAAAAATAAAACGAACTAGCATCTGCAAGTCCGTTTTTTATAAGATCGTGATAATTGGTCAGCTAGGTAACGACAGGCGCTGTTTGTTAGCGCTTTCTCAATTTTCAGAATATAACCGCCTTTAGGAAAAGGCGGCCATATTGCTATTAAGCTTTGTTTGAAGAACCGAATTCGCGCATTTTGCCGATTACTGTTTCCTTAATCGCGTCACGAGCTGGTCCTAAGTATTTACGTGGATCATATTCATTTGGTTTTGCAGCCAACACTTCACGAACCACTTTTGCTGAAGCAATTTGGTTTTCAGTGTTAACGTTGATTTTTGCCGTACCGAAAGAAATAGCTTTTTGGATATCTTTTGTTGGGATACCAGTTCCGCCGTGAAGAACTAATGGCATATTTGTAAGGTTCGCAATTTCTTCCATTTCTTTGTAGCCAAGGTTTGGCTCGCCTTTGTATGGTCCGTGAACAGAACCTAGTGCCGGTGCTAAGCAGTCAATACCTGTACGTTTAACAAGTTCTGCACATTCTTGAGGATCTGCATAAATTACGCCCTCTGCTACAACGTCATCCTCTTGTCCACCAACAGTACCTAGCTCAGCTTCAACAGAAACGCCTTTTGAATGAGCATACTCAACAACTTTAGTAGTTGTTTCAACGTTTTCTTCAAATGGGTGGTGTGAAGCATCAATCATAACGGAAGTAAATCCAGCATCGATTGCTTCTTTACATTTGTCAAAGCTTGAACCGTGGTCAAGGTGAATAGCTACAGGTACAGTGATTTTATAGTCTTCAATAAGACCTTCAACCATTTTTACAACTGTTTTGAAACCGCCGATATAGCGTCCTGCACCTTCAGAAACACCAAGGATAACTGGTGATTTTTCTTCTTCTGCTGCTTGAAGAATTGCTTGAGCAAACTCAAGGTTATTCACGTTAAATTGCCCAACCGCATAACCTTCGTCTTTTGCTTTGTTTAACATTTCTGTCATTGAAACTAAAGGCATATCGAAAATCCTCCTAAAAATGAACCTTATTTTCTGATACAGAAAAGTATATCATACCTAGCTTGACCAGAATATTCACGAATATGTAGAGTCAACATGATACTTTTCACATTTAATAGCATACCAATTTCTTCGAAAATCGGCAACATTTCGACATATATTTGGGTAATATAATGTTTTTAGTTGGTTTTAATTGGTAAGTACTTTTTTACGGCATCACGAATTTCATCAATGTCAAACGGCTTTGCAAAATGAGTAAGTGCCCCTAGATCCTTTGCTTCCTGAATCATATCTAATTCGCCATAAGCCGTCATAATAATCACGCGAATATCCTGGTCAACTACTTTCATTCGTTTTAAAATCTCAATTCCATCCATACCTGGAATTTTCATATCAAGTAATACTAAGTCAGGGGAATGTTTTTCAACAATTTCCAAAGCTTGGAAACCACTGGCAGCTTGAAACGTTTGATAGCCCTCTTTTTGAAAAACCTCGTTTAATAAAATTCGAATTCCATATTGGTCATCTACAATCAAGATTTTTTCCTTTAACATTGTCATTTCCATACACCTCTTCGATTTAATTTTTTCCCCAATTAATATGTACAAAGGTTTTTAAGGCCCTTTTTAATGATGAACTGCGACATGATCTCTAAAGTACTTAACATGAATTGGTATCGGCTTCGTCCATAATTCGTATTTGCCTTCATACAAATCGTTGAATAAAGTGAGACTTCCGTAGTGGGGAATTCTTCATTCCTCACTGCGGGTCAGCGGATTTTTACGGGCAGTTATTCCTCCTATTTTCTTGCTTATTTACTGCCTGTTTAAGATTGGGATATAAAACTCTCTATTTTACCTTTATTAATAATTCTTTTTTTACCTTATTTCTCCTGCAAATGACTTTGATCATTTGTCGACAATTTCTGCTTATCTTTGTCAAATTTTGAAAATGCGCTGCTTTGCTTTTCTTTCAGATTTTTATACTTTTCGTTATAATACCTTATACAGCGGAAATGTGGAAGGAGATCTTATAATCGATGATGAAAATTTTTACCACTCAATTGATCGGACATCTTAATCGGATTCAAGATCAAGAAGAGATGAATATAGAAGACAGTGCAAGACTCCTTGCCCAAGCTTTAATTGGCGAAGGAAAATTATATATTTACGGATACAAGGAGCTCCATGGTGTCGTATTGGAGGCGATGGCAAGCAGTGAACCATTGGAAAAGGCTGAGGCGCTTCTTGACGAAAATGGGCAGGTAAAGGAGCTTTCACAAGAAGATCGTGTGCTGCTTTTTACCTATCGTTCAACTGATGAGGAAGCAATGTCTATTGCTAAGGCTCTTTCCGACCAAGGAATTCAACTCGTTGGCGTTTCAGCCTTAATTAAAAATGCGGAATCGGGCTTGGATTCTATCACCGACCTGCATATTGATGCAAAGCTTCGTCAGCCGCTTATCCCGGATGAAGATGGGGAAAGATATGGATTTCCTGCTTTAATGACCTCCTTATATGTTTTTTATGCGTTAAGCTTTACCATTAAAGAGATTTTACATGAATATGAGGATGAGCTGTTATAAGAAAAGCGTAAGCGCCTTGCTCATGGACGCAAAAAAGAGCATTCCTAATCCAGCTATCCGATGGTTAGCAAGACTTACGGACCTTTATGGCAGTTACATAAAGCAATTTTACTAAAACACTACCTTTCTTAATTGCCCGTTAAGACCGATGATGACTTAGCTTATAAGGAGTTTTAGTCGCTAGGCGCTTGAGCAAGACACAAAATCTAAGTGAAAATTAATACAAAAAAGCTAACGTACAAAGACGTTAGCTTTTTGCTTTCTCTTATAGCTTTTCAGCTGCTGTTAATGATGCACGAACAAAATCACGGAATAATGGCTGAGGTCTAGTTGGTCTAGACGTGAATTCCGGGTGGAATTGTGATGCAACAAACCATGGATGGTCTTTAATTTCAATGATTTCCACTAAACGGCCATCAGGGGTTGTACCAGAAAAGATGAAGCCGGCTTCTTCCATAACTTGACGGTATTCATTATTAAATTCATAACGATGACGATGACGCTCATAAACAACCTCATCTTTATAAGCTTCAAATGCACGTGTCCCCTCTTGAAGCTTGCTTGGAGATAGTCCTAAGCGAAGTGTTCCGCCTAGATCTTCAATGTCCTTTTGCTCTGGAAGTAAATCAATAACTGGATACTGTGTTTCTGGATCAATTTCAGAAGAATTTGCGCCTTTTAGGCCAACAACATTACGGGCAAATTCAATTGATGCAACCTGCATACCAAGGCAAATACCTAAGAATGGCACTTTATTTACACGTGCATACGTTGTTGCAAGGATTTTCCCCTCTACTCCACGGTCACCAAATCCGCCTGGTACAAGAATGCCATCAACATCTGAAAGCTGCTCCTTCATGTTTTCTTCTGTTAATGTTTCAGCATTAATCCATTTAATCTCAATATCAGAGTCATATTCATAACCTGCATGGCGAAGAGCCTCAACCACAGAAATATAAGCATCCTGTAATTCTACATATTTTCCAACAAGACCAATTTTTGTTGTTTTCGAGAGATTTGTCACACGTTTTACTAGCTCTTTCCATTCTGTCATGTCTGCTTCTTTGCACTCTAGTTTCAAGTGTTTGCAAACAATAGAATCAAGATTTTGAGCTTGCAGATCTAATGGAATCGAATAAAGTGTTTCCGCATCGCGGCACTCAATTACTGCATTTTGATCAATATCACAGAATAACGCAATTTTATCCTTCATATCTTGAGACATTGGCAGTTCTGTACGAACAACAATTACGTTTGGTTGAATACCTAAGCTGCGCAGTTCTTTTACACTATGCTGTGTTGGTTTTGTTTTCATTTCGCCAGCCGCTTTAATATATGGCACAAGTGTACAGTGAATATACATCACATTGTCCCGGCCAATATCACTTTTGATTTGGCGAATGGCTTCTAGGAATGGCAAGGATTCAATATCCCCAACCGTACCGCCAATCTCTGTAATTACCACATCTGCTCCTGTTTCTTTCCCAGCACGGAAAACGCGGTCTTTAATTTCATTGGTGATATGCGGAATAACTTGAACCGTACCGCCAAGGTAATCACCACGGCGCTCCTTCTTTAATACAGTTGAATAAATTCTGCCTGTAGTAACGTTATTAAACTTTGTTAGGTTAACATCAATAAAACGCTCATAATGTCCTAAATCAAGGTCTGTTTCTGCGCCATCACCTGTTACAAAAACCTCACCATGCTGGTAGGGACTCATTGTTCCTGGATCCACATTTATGTAAGGATCGAATTTTTGAATCGTTACACTCATTCCGCGGTTTTTTAATAATCTTCCTAAAGATGCAGCAGTAATACCTTTTCCTAGTGAAGATACAACTCCACCTGTTACAAAAATATACTTTGTCATGGTCTTCCCCCTCAGAAGCTATATATATTTATTTTGTACAAAAGACAATAAAATCATTTGGGAACTTTTAAAAGCGGAAGCGCCTCGTTCAGCCCCGACATGCATAAGACACAAAAGAATAGAAGGTGCACTTTACCTTCAATTCTTTTGTGGCTTATGACTCGAGGGGCTAGGCGCTGGAGCTAGACACCAACACCACGTACATAACCTATAAGTAGGTTAGCCTTGTAGAAGCGCCTCGCTCTCAATTTAAACCGAGCACCTTCGCCACTAAAAATACTTATCACTACATAAAAATAGAAAGCCCCCTTTCAAACAAGTTGAAAGGGAGCTGTAAATGTATACTAAATACAAACGAATGCTTTTTTAAGAGCCCAAAATAGATTCTACCTAGTTGAAAAGGGAAAGTCAAGACGAATTATAATCTTATTTTTCTTCCTCGTCATCTAGATCATCCAGATCGTCCTCTAAATCTTCATCATCTTCTTCGTCATCTAAATCAAATTCATCATCATCTTCGATAAGATCATCGTCATCTTCTAAATCTGTATCATCAAGATCATCGAAATCATCATCTTCTTCATCTTCATCTTCTTCATCCGTATCATCGAAGTCATCTAACTCATCTAGATCTTCATACTCCAGATCGTCTTCAAGATCATCGAAGTCATCCTCAAGATCATCATCAAGGCTTTTCTTAGCCTTTTTCTTCTTAGTCTTCGCAACAGGTACAATTTCCTCTTCGATCTGTTCGTAAGGGTACCATGTACGTAAACCCCACATGTTTTCTCCTACACAAATGAAGCGGCCATCAATATTAATATCTGTATAAAATTGAGCAATTTTATCTTCAACCTGCTCTTTTGATAAACCAAGGAGAGTTGATACTTCCTCTACTAGGTCACTAAAAAGATATGGTTTTTTGTTTTCTACAAAAAGCTCATATGCAACTTCAACCATTGCCATCTCTTTTATTTGTTCCTCAGTTAAATCCTTAAGACTCAAGTGCGGCACATCCTTTCAAAATTACTAAATCTATTTCATAAGTAAAAATATGTATAAAGTCAATCCTTAAGTCACATACCATTCATTATAAACAAATTCTAGCAGTTTATGCCACATTTATCACCTAAAAATTACTTTAAATTCTGTCTCCCAACCTTTTGATTCGGGAGGATTTTGCAACTTTGTTGTAAAATCTTGCAACTTTATAAGAGAATTTTGCAGCTTCAATGAATAATCTTGCAACTTTTTCGTTTATTCTAGCATATGATTTAAAAAACCGCTCATGAACAGAAGCTTCTATTCATGAGCGAACGATTTACATATTCCGTCTATATTGACCGCCAACCTCGTAAAGAGCTTGGGTTATTTGCCCAAGACTTGCAACCTTCACCGTTTCCATCAGCTCTGCAAAAATATTACCGTTATTAATTGCTGTGAGTTTTAAAGTTTGTAATGCCTCATCAACGACATGTTCATGCTTCTGTTGGAATGCACGGAGATTGGCAATTTGCGTTTCCTTCTCTTCTTTCGTTGCGCGTGCGAGCTCCATATTGTCGACAGATTCCTGTGATGGCGGATTTGGATTCAGATACGTATTCACTCCGATGATTGGAAGCTCACCGGTATGTTTTTTCATTTCGTAATGCATCGATTCATCTTGGATTTTTCCGCGTTGATATTGGGTCTCCATTGCGCCAAGCACACCGCCACGTTCATTAATGCGATCGAATTCCTGGAGGACTGCCTCCTCGACTAAATCGGTTAATTCCTCGATGATAAATGAGCCTTGTAAAGGATTCTCATTTTTCGTTAAGCCATGCTCCTTAGTAATGATCATTTGGATCGCCATTGCTCTTCGGACGGATTCCTCAGTAGGGGTGGTGATCGCTTCATCGTATGCATTTGTATGAAGTGAGTTACAATTATCATGCAATGCCATAAGCGCTTGTAAGGTAGTGCGGATATCATTAAAATCAATTTCCTGTGCATGTAACGAACGACCTGAGGTTTGAACATGGTATTTGAGTTTTTGGCTGCGCTCATTTGCCCCGTATTTATCTCTCATAACCGTTGCCCAAATTCTTCTGGCCACACGGCCTATCACCGTATATTCAGGGTCAAGCCCATTGCTAAAGAAGAAAGAGAGATTTGGTGCAAAATCATTTATATCCATGCCTCTGCTTAAATAATACTCTACATACGTAAACCCATTTGAAAGAGTAAATGCCAGCTGTGAAATAGGGTTTGCCCCTGCTTCTGCGATATGATAGCCGGAAATAGAAACCGAATAATAATTTCTCACCCTTTGATCAATAAAGTATTGCTGAATATCACCCATTAGTCTTAAAGCAAATTCCGTTGAGAAAATACATGTATTTTGTCCTTGATCCTCTTTTAAAATATCGGCTTGCACTGTTCCTCTAACCGTTTGCAACGTAATGGCCTTAACCTCTTCATACTCTTCTTTGGTTAACGAACGGTTAAGTTCTGCTTCTTTTTTTTGTACTTGCTGTTCAATGGCTGTATTCATAAACATCGCAAGGATAATTGGAGCCGGTCCGTTGATTGTCATGGATACAGAAGTGGATGGTGCACAAAGGTCAAAACCGCTGTAAAGCTTTTTCATATCATCGAGTGTACAAATACTAACTCCGCTTTCACCGATTTTCCCATAAATATCAGGCCGGTGTGCCGGATCCTCTCCATATAGAGTGACAGAATCAAAGGCTGTGCTTAAACGTTTTGCATGGTCATCCTTTGATAAATAATGAAAGCGGCGGTTTGTTCGCTCAGGTGTGCCTTCACCAGCAAATTGCCGTTTAGGATCTTCCCCTTCCCGTTTAAACGGGAATACTCCTGCTGTGTATGGAAAAGAGCCCGGAACATTTTCCTTATAAAGCCAGGTTAAAATATCGCCGTCATTTTGATACTTCGGTAGGGATACTTTAGGAATCGTCAAGCCTGATAAGGAAGTTGTTTTTAATTTTGTCACGATTTCTTTATTGCGAATAACTGTCTTAAACTCATCCTGAGCATATTTTTTCTTCATATCCTCCCACTCGGAAAGAAGTGCTTTCGATAGCGGAGTTAACTGATCTTCAAGTCTTTTTTGTATGGCGATAAGAGAATGGGTAACCGCTTCATTCGCTTCTTGCTCAGACAAGGTCTCCAATGCCCCTTTTACTTGGAAGTGCTTTGTCGCAAGCTTTGCTTGTTCCTCTGCATGCTTGTGATAATTTCGGACTGTCTCGCTGATCTCGCGTAAATAATATCTTCTATCTGAAGGAATAATCACATTTTGCTTTTCAACATCCTTTACGACCGGCAAGGATGTATTCCACCCCTTGTTAACCCTTTCATTTATCAGCTCCAAAAGCTTTGCAAATAACGTGTTTGTGCCTAAATCATTGAACTGGCTGGCTATGGTTCCATAAACAGGCATCTCATCGAGCGGCTTGTCAAATAATTGCCTGCTGCGCTGGTACTGCTTTTGTACCTGACGCTTTGCATCCTCTGAACCCTTTCGTTCAAATTTATTAATGACAATTAAATCAGCATAATCAATCATATCGATTTTCTCAAGCTGTGATGGTGCACCAAATTCACTTGTCATGACATACAAAGAAAGGTCGCAAATCTCAGTGATCTCTGCATCACCTTGGCCAATTCCGCTCGTTTCAACGATGATCAATCCATATCCGGCACTCTTCACAACAGAAATAGCATCCTGAATGGCAAGCGATAGCTCTGTTTTCGATTGTCTTGTCGCTAAGCTTCTCATATACACTCTTGGCGAAAAAATCGCATTCATGCGAATTCGGTCCCCTAAAAGCGCTCCCCCAGTTTTTTGCTTTGTCGGATCGACGGAAAGAACGGCAATGGTTAATTCTGGTTGTTCATATAAAAACCTACGAATTAATTCATCTGTTAAAGAGCTTTTTCCCGCACCGCCCGTCCCGGTTATCCCAATAACAGGTGCAGCGGATTCAAGTTGTTTTGCCTGATTAAAAACACTCTCGACACTTGCCGATACTTCGTTCTGAAGAACCTTTGCTTCGGCATATGAAATAAATTTCGCAACAGTTCTCATATCGCCTGCTTTTAGCCGGTCCAGCTCCATATCCTGTTCGGTTATCACATGAAAATCACATTCCTTTAACATGTAATTGATCATGCCTTGCAGTCCTAACTCCCTGCCATCTTCAGGTGAAAAGATTTTCGCAATTCCATATTCATGCAGTTCTTTTATTTCGCGGGGAATAATAACTCCTCCTCCTCCGCCAAAGATTTTGATATATCCTGCCCCTTTTTCGGCTAATAAATCATACATATATTTAAAAAATTCTACATGTCCTCCTTGATAGGATGAAATTGCAATGCCCTGGACATCCTCTTGAATGGCTGCTGAAACAATTTCGTCTACTGATCGGTTATGACCAAGATGAATGACTTCAGCTCCACTTGATTGCAAAATGCGACGCATAATGTTAATTGAAGCATCATGGCCGTCAAATAGACTTGATGCTGTAACAAATCGTATCGGATGCTTCGGTTTATAAATGTCAATTGCCGCCATCTGCTATCCCCCCTTAAGTGAATGCTATCTCTCCACAACTCCCTGTAAAATCATTTTCGTTTGCAGCTCAATATATTGATCGATTGTATAAAGCTTTTGCAACACCCATCTTCTAAAGGCCCACATTTGTCCTTGGACAATAATGTTATGGGAAATAAGCTCAGCCTCCTGCTCTGTTAACGTCAGCTCTCCTTTTTCCAAGCAGCTGTCAATGATTTTTTTAAACATTGCCGCCATTTCATTTTCCTTTTTCAAGACATAAGGAAGAGCATCCTTGGATAAAGATTTCGCTTCCTGATACATGACCAGCACTTCATCCTGCATGTCATCGACGACTTTAAAATAATGATGGATTGCGAGCTTTAGACTCTCGATTGTGCCTTGCTTCGTATCAATATCCTGTTCGAGCCTGATATGCACTTGGTCATAGATCGTATCGCAAACCAAGTACAAGACATCCTCTTTTTGTCGAATATATTCATATAACGTCCCAATACTGAAACCTGCCGAGCGTGCAATTTCCCTTGTTGTCGTCCGGTGAAAGCCTTTTTCTTTAAAAAGAGTTACTGCTCCCTTTATCATCTGCTCCCGTCTTTTTTCAATTAATCTCTCATCTTTAACAGATGCAAGCACCTCTCGTTTTTTCAACCATCTCCCACCTTTCTAATTTAAGGCAGCTTATCATTTTGTCAGCATTCTCGATATAACGAGCCTTTGAATCTCTTGCGTTCCCTCATAGATTTGTGTAATCTTTGCATCGCGCATATATCGTTCTACAGGATAATCCTTTGTATAGCCATAACCGCCAAACACTTGGACTGCTTCAGTTGTGACTTTCATCGCCGTATCGCCTGCGAATAGTTTAGACATTGCAGATTCCTTTCCATATGGGAGACCCTCAGATTCCAGCCAGGCTGCCTGATAGGTTAAGAGACGGGCTGCCTCAATATTTGTTGCCATATCGGCCAATTTAAAGCTGATTCCTTGCTGTGCTGCAATAGGTTTTCCGAATTGCTCCCGTTCCTTTGCATAAGCAACTGCTGCGTCCAAAGCTCCTTGAGCAATTCCGACTGCCTGTGCAGCAATTCCATTTCGTCCGCCATCCAACGTCATCATTGCAATCTTAAAGCCTTCTCCGATGTTCCCTAACACATTCTCCATAGGGACCTTACAATTCTCAAAGATGATCTCAGTTGTCGGCGAGGAACGGATTCCCAGCTTGCTTTCTTTTTTCCCGACTGAAAAGCCCTCGAAATCCTTTTCGATAATAAACGCTGTTGTGCCTTTATGTTTGCTAGAAGGATCGGTTACTGCAAAAACGATATAGATATCGGCGATTCCCCCATTTGTAATGAAAATTTTTGAGCCGTTCAGAATAAACGTATCGCCATCCAATCTGGCATTTGTTCTCATTCCGCCTGCATCAGATCCGGAACCTGGTTCAGTTAGCCCGTAGGCGCCAATTTTTTCTCCTAACGCCATCGGTTTTAAATATTTTTGCTTTTGCTCCTCTGTGCCAAATTTAAAGAGAGGCCATCCTGCTAAAGAAGTGTGTGCGGATAGTGTTACACCTGTTGACGCGCACACTCTTGATAGCTCTTCAACTGCAATTACATAGGATAAATAATCGCTTCCGATCCCGCCATACTTTTCAGGCCATGGAATGCCAAGCAAACCTAAATCAGCCATTTTCCTGAGGATGCCCATATCAAATCGTTCTTGTTCATCACGTTCTGCTGCAGATGGTTCAACCTCTTTCTTTGCAAAATCCCTTACCATTTTTCTGATCATTTCATGTTCTTCAGACAGCTTAAAATTCATATGCCCATCTCCCTTATCATCTCATGCATTCAGTAAATGCTTGCTTATGACAATGCGTTGGATTTCGCTTGTGCCTTCATAGATTTCACAGACCTTGGCATCGCGAAAATATCTTTCAACTGGATAGTCTTTGGTATAGCCATAACCGCCAAAAATCTGTACTGCCTCAATCGCTGCCTCCATGGCTGACCTTGAGGCAAACAGCTTTGCCATTGCGGCCTGCTTGCCGCAAGGAAGCTGATGTTCTTTTAAGTATGCAGCTTGATAGACTAATAGTCTTGACGCTTCTACATTCGTTGCCATGTCTGCCAGTTTAAAGGATATCCCCTGCTGACTAGCAATTGGTTTGCCAAATTGCTCCCGCTCCCTAGCATACAATGTTGCCTTTTCTAGTGCTGCCTCGGCAATTCCAAGAGATTGTGCCGCAATTCCGATTCTTCCGCCATCAAGATTTGCCATAGCAATTTTAAAGCCTTCACCTTCCTTACCAAGAAGATTTCCGACAGGCACCTTCGCATTTTCAAAGGTTAATTGAACCGTTCTCGAACCATTGAGTCCCATCTTGTGTTCATCTTTTCCAATAATAAAACCAGGTGTGTCCTTTTCAACGATAAATGCTGAAATCCCTTGACTCCCTGACCCGACGGCCGTTCTTGCAAAAACAATATAAATATCCGCTTCACCGCCGTTTGTAATAAACATCTTTGATCCGTTAAGCAGATAATGATCGTTTTGCTTCACTGCTTTTGCCTTCATGCTGGCTGCATCTGAACCAGAGCTTGCTTCTGTTAAGCAAAATGCTGCTAATTGTTCACCTTTAGCCAGCTTTGTCACATACTTTCGCTTTTGTTCCTCTGTTCCAAAAGCTAAAATCGGATAGGTCCCAACCGATGTATGAACAGATAAAATCACGCCAAGTGCTGCGCTTACCTTTGAAATTTCATGGATTGCAATAATATAAGAGGTAAAGTCCATTCCAGCCCCTTCATACTGTTGGGGAACCGGGATTCCCATAAGACCAAGCTCCCCCATTTTTTTCAGGGTTTCCCTTGGAAATACCCCCTTTTCCATTTCCTCAACAACAGGTTCTACCTCATTTTTGGCAAAATCCCGAACCATTTTCCGCATCATGATTTGTTCTTCTGTAAAATCTAATCTCACGTGATGCCACCCCTTTGGAATAAGTCAGTCTTTTTTAATAAGTGTAGAAGCCTTTACCTGTTTTTTTGCCCAGCCATCCTGCTTTTACATATTTCCGCAGCAGCGGACATGGACGGTATTTATCATCGCCAAACCCTTCATGAAGGGTTTCCATTATAAATAAGCACGTATCTAAGCCAATAAAGTCTGCCAGTGTAAGTGGACCCATTGGATGGTTCATCCCCAGCCTCATCACTTCATCGACCGCCTCTGGTGCAGCAACACCCTCATAGACGGTATAGATTGCTTCGTTAATCATTGGCATTAAAATTCGGTTTGAGACAAAGCCAGGGAAGTCATTCACTTCAACTGGTACTTTCTTTAAGGTTTTGGTAAGTTCCTCGATTTGCTGAAACACCTCATCCGTTGTTGAAAGGCCGCGGATAATCTCCACGAGCTTCATGACTGGAACTGGATTCATAAAGTGCATCCCTATGACCTTTTCCGGCCGCTTCGTAGCTGCGGCAATTTCTGTGATAGGCAAAGATGAGGTATTTGTCGCTAAGATTGTATGTTCTGGTACCAGTTGATCGAGTTCGCGAAATAGCGCCGTCTTTACTTCCATTTTTTCAACCGCTGCTTCAATGACAAGATCTGCTGAAGCTGCATTTGAGAGACTGATTGAAGGTGTTATGCATTGAAGTGTTTGATCCTTCTCATGCGGTTGGATTTTTTCCTTTTCGACCTGTCTTTGAAGCTGCTTCTCAATCGATGTTATCCCTCTATTGACAAATTCCTCAGTTAAATCATGAAGAACAACGTCAAAGCCCGCCATCGCGCAAACCTGGGCAATACCTGAGCCCATCTGTCCGGCGCCAATCACCATGATTGTTTTCATGCTCATACCAACATCCCCCTATTAATCTAATAAAAAACAACAAGGGACAGTCCCCAACGCTTTATAAATGATCATACAGCTGTTAATCGGGGAACAGTCCCTCTCCCTCAACTTACATTTTTCAATCAAACCTCAATCATAATCGCATCACCTTGGCCGCCGCCGCTGCAAATTGCGGCAATGCCAATGCCCCCTCCTCTGCGCTTTAGCTCATGAATCAAAGTAATGATAATTCTTGCTCCGCTTGCGCCAATCGGATGTCCAATCGCAACGGCTCCGCCGTTCACATTCACCTTTTCCGGATCAAGATTAGCAATTTGATTCGATGCTAATGCTACTGCAGCAAAAGCTTCATTAATTTCAAATAAATCAATATCATCCACGCTTTTGCCTGTTTTCTTTAAGAGCTCATTAATGACAAGTCCAGGTGTTTTAGGGAAATCCTTCGCTTCAAGGGCGATCGCTGTGTGGCCGATAATTGTTGCTAATGGTTTGCGTCCTTCTCTCTCAGCTCGTTCGCTGCTCATTAAAACAAGTGCAGCCGCTCCGTCATTAATCCCTGGGGCATTACCAGCCGTAATGGTGCCATTATGATCAAATACAGGAGCAAGTTTTGAAAGCCGTTCAATTGATGTATCCTTGCGCGGTGCCTCATCCTTTTCAACTAAAATTGGCTCACCTTTGCGTTGCGGTACGGAAACCGGCACAATTTCTTCTCTAAGAAGCCCAGACTCTTGCGCATGAATTGCGCGCTGATGGCTCTTTAATGCCCATTCATCCTGCTGCTGCCTGCTCAGCTCCAATTCTGATGCTGTACTGTTACCATATGTGCCCATATGAACGCCTGTAAAACTGCATGTTAGGCCGTCGTGAATCATTAAATCCTTTACAGCGCCATCTCCCATTCTTAGTCCCCAACGCGCCTTTGGCAATATGTATGGCGCATTGCTCATTGATTCCATTCCGCCAGCGATGATCACTTCTTCATCACCCGCACGAATAATTTGATCTGCTAAGGTAACACTTCTTAACCCTGATGCACATACTTTATTAATTGTCTCTGTTTTCACATCCCAAGGAAGCTCAGCGTGGCGTGCTGCTTGACGTGAAGGAATTTGCCCTTGCCCGCCTTGAAGGACATTCCCTACTATCACTTCATCAACCTGATTGCCTTCAACATCTGCACGCTTTAATGCTTCTTTTATGGCAATCCCGCCAAGTTCAGAAGCTGTTAACGTAGACAGCGCTCCCCCAAACTTGCCCACCGGTGTTCTTACTCCGCTTAAAATCACTGTTTTTGCCATTGTTTTTCTCCCCTTTAATTTATCTTTTTATATGAAAATTATGGTTAGCAATCGCTTCTAAAAAGCTTGACCGAACGCTCGCTCAGTTAGAAAGCATGACTTAAAGAGGGGACGATCCCCTCTTTTAAAAAAAGAGTAAGCGCCTTGCCCAGGCTAGGGTAAAGAAGACAGTTATGAAAGAAGATTTTCAATTCATGAGTGACTAGACCCTAGAGCAGTCAAAACTTCGGCATTAATCGACATGACTGAACTTGCACGTCCTGTGCTTCTGGTGCCAGACACCAAAACGAAGGACAAAAAGTATACCTTTTTCATTTTTTATTCTGCCTTTTTCCCGCCGAAGATTGATTTTTCCAGCAGTTCTGCTACATCTAACGTGCTGACTCTATCTTCTGCTTCCTTTGCTTTTGTGCCGTCGCTTAACATGGTTAAGCAATAAGGACAGCCTGAGCTAATGACAGATGGATTCACTGCGAGAGCCTGTTCGGTTCTAGCGACATTAATGCGGCTTCCTGTGTCCTCTTCCATCCACATAAGCCCGCCGCCCGCACCGCAGCACATACCTTTCTCGCGATTTCGTTCCATTTCGATAAGCTTCACTCCAGGAATGGCTTTAAGGATATTCCGTGGAGCATCATATACCTCGTTATATCTTCCCAGATAACAGGAATCATGGAAGGTTATCGTTTCATTGACTTGATGCATCGGCTTTAATCTGTTTTCAGCCACCAATTGCGCCAGCAGCTCTGTATGATGATACACTTCAGCCTCTAAACCAAAGTCAGGGTACTCATTTTTAAAGATGTTATAAGCATGCGGGTCAATGGTGACAATTTTTTTCACATCGTTTTTTACAAATTCATCGATATTCTTTGTTGCAAGCTCTTGAAATAAAAACTCGTTTCCTAGACGACGCGGCGTATCACCAGAGTTCTTCTCCTTATTACCGAGAATCGCAAACTTCACACCAGCTTCATTGAGGAGCTTGGCAAAGGATAACGCGATTTTTTGACTGCGGTTATCATAAGATCCCATTGAGCCAACCCAGAATAAGTATTCAAACTCTTCACCAGCCTTGTTCATTTCCTTTACAGTTGGAACAGTCACATCTTCACGGGACTCGCGCCAAGTCTCACGCTCTTTGCGGTTTAAGCCCCATGGATTGCCTTGACGTTCGATATTTGTCATCGCACGCTGGGCATCTGCATCCATTTTCCCTTCTGTTAACACCAGGTAACGGCGCATATCAATGATCTTATCCACATGCTCATTCATAACCGGACATTGATCCTCACAGTTGCGGCAGGTTGTACATGCCCAGATCTCCTCCTCTGTAATGACCTCGCCAATCAATGATGGATTGTAATCAACAGCAGTTGCAGCAGATTCCTGAGCACCAGAGCTTCCTGCCATCAATGCAATTTGATTGCCTTTTGTATGACTAAAAGCTGCTGCCGGCACCCATGGCTGCTTTTGGGTCACAGCAGCACCGGTTAGCGTTAAATGGTCACGCAGCTTTAAAATCAGATCCATCGGCGAAAGAATTTTACCGGAGCCTGTAGCAGGACACATATTTGTACAACGGCCGCATTCTACACAGGCATACAGATCAAGTAACTGCGGCTGGGTAAAATCTTCAATTTTCCCTACTCCGAAGGTTTCCTGTGATTCATCTTCAAAATCAATCTTTTCAAGCTTTCCAGGAGAAGATAAGCGATTAAAATACACATTTGCCGGTCCTGCAATTAAGTGAGCATGCTTTGATTGCGGCACATATACTAAAAACGTTAATAGGAATATTAAATGGATCCACCAAGCCATGTAGAAGATGAAGATTGAACCTGCTTCTCCAACAAAGCTAAGCAAAAATGCAATAGAAGAGGCGATCGGCTCGGTCCAAGTGAGTTCATGCTGATGCCAGATAAGATTCATTCCATTACCAAGCAGAACAGACAGCATAAGCCCGCCGATAAAAATCAACACTAATCCGGACTTAAAGCCTCGTTTTAGACGGACAAGCTTTTCAACATAACGGCGATGAAAAGCCCATACGACGGCAATTAAAATCATAAAGGTCACAAATTCTTGGAAAAAGGTGAATGCTGGATAGAGCGGTCCAAGCGGTAAATGGGCTTCTGGTATTAGCCCTTTAATAATAAAGTCAATAGCCCCAAACTGAACGAGAATAAAGCCATAAAAGAACATGACATGAATGATTCCGCTCTTCTTGTCCTTTAAGAGCTTTTTCTGGCCAAAAACATTCACCCATATTTTTTGAAGTCTTTCCTTGACCCTACCATCGAACTCAACTTTTTTCCCGAGCTTGATGTAGGCTAGTCTTGTTTGAAGCAGGTAGCAAAACAAATAGACTGCGTAAGCGGTTACAATTGCGAATGCAATAAAATTTACCCATAATAATGCATCCATTCTTTTCCCCCAATCTGCCAGATTCAGTACCCCTATTCCTATCTGGACTTTTTCCCCTTTGTTCATACCCTTTTTTTCTTATATCCCTATCATAAATAATGAATGAGCATTCAGTCAACACTTTTTCATGCTCCCCATTGAATTGATTGCTTCATTTGTATTCACTAAGGCTCAAAATATGCAGTAACATGTTCAAAATACATAAAAATTAGCTATTTCGAAAAGACTACTATAAAGTCTCTTGCTGTTAGGAGGAATGCAAGTGAGCCTGTTAATCTTCATCTGCTTCATTTTAGCGGCCATTATTTGCTGGTTTACGATTGATTATCGTTTAGGAAGAAAGGATCATCTTTCCAAATCAAAACATACCCAGTATTCCCCTAAGAAAAGTAATATTGAACTTTTTACAGATGGTGAAAGTCTCTATAACGACTTATTTAATGAAATAAGAAACAGCCAACATAGCATTCATGTATTATTTTATATTATTAAGAATGACGAAATCAGTCAGGAGTTTCTATCCTTATTAAGCGAAAAGGCCAGCAAAGGGATTAAAGTACGTCTTTTGCTTGATTATGTAGGAAGTCTTACGCTAAAAAAACAAAAAGTCAATGAACTAAAGGCTAATGGCGTCATGTTTGCCTACACACATAAACCTAAGCTTCCGTACCTTTTTTATACATTCCAGGCGAGAAATCACCGAAAAATTACTGTCATCGATGGGAAGGTCTCCTATTTAGGCGGTTTTAATATCGCAAGGGAATATATCGGCAAAGATTCTAAGTTTGGTTTCTGGAGGGATTATCACTTAAAAATTACTGGTAGAGGTGTAACGGATTTACAGGAGCAGTTTTTAAAAGATTGGTATGAAGCAACAGAAGATAATCTTCTAAAGGATCAGCAATATTTTCTTGATCAGCCTTCTGGAAATATCACCCATAAATTCATTTCAACATATGGAGAAAACTTAACTAAGCATTTTATTACGTTTATAAATGATGCAAAAAAGGAAATTATTATTTGTTCCCCTTACTTTATTCCGGGGAAGGAAATCTTTGATGAGCTGCTTGCTGCGTTAGCAAGAGGAATTAAAGTAAGGGTTATGGTGCCGATGAAGCAGGATCATCCATTAGTAATGGAGGCCTCTTTCCCGTACTTTGATAAGCTTCTTTTAGCTGGCTGTGAGATTTATCGGTATTACCATGGCTTTTACCACTCGAAAGTGATTGTGATTGATGATCATCTTTGTGATATTGGAACAGCTAATTTTGATAAACGAAGCCTGTACTTAAATGATGAGATGAACTGCTTGATTTATGATAAAGAGTTTATCCAGGGCGTAAAAGAACAAATTTATGAGGATTTTCATCGTTCAGAACAATTAACCTATTCGGCCTATCAAAAACGGCCGTTTATACAACGAGGCAAGGAAGCTTTTGCGACCCTTGTTTCGCATTTTTTATAAAGGGAATGGTGTCTTGTTGCCTTTTAACTCTGGTTGCAAGACACTAAATGCTTGGAGTTTGAAAATTGTCTGATGATCTTGCTGCAGGTACTTTTCAGGGGTGCTCCAGGAGTCTCCTCCTGAGGATATTCCCTGCCTCCCGCAGGAGTCTTTCGCTCCAATCAACATAGTGCTTAAATCATCAATGAGCTTTACATAGCAAAAACACTTTTTATACATAGTTTCGGTATCTACAGGAAGTCCCTTACTTACACCGCCTTGCACTGCAAATCTAACCATTTATAAATTCAAGGTAAAACACCTTCTATATAATGAATCAGGGCAAAGCAGGTCGCTTCCAAATTCTAGAGAGGAGGTATTGGATGATTATACGGTTTGGATATGTATCACATGCTCTTTCTCTTTGGGATTGCTCCCCGGCAAAAGCCTTAACATTTACAAGATGGAAGAAGCTTACTGAATCCGAAAGGAAAGAACAACTCCTTTATGTGACAAAGCAAAACCTTGAGCACACATTAAGGATGATTCACTACAATATTGCCCAAGAAATATCTTTATATCGGTTTTCTTCGTCAATTGTTCCGCTAGCTACTCATCCTGAGGTGCTGTGGGATTACAAAACACCTTTTAAGGATGTATTTAGAGAAATTGGTGAGCTTGTCAAAAAGCATAAGCTTCGGACAAGCTTCCATCCAAATCAATTTACACTGTTTACGAGTGATAAGCCGCATATTACCGACAATGCCGTGACCGATATGACTTACCATTATGACATGCTGGACGCCATGGGTATCGCTGAGGAAGCAATTATTAACATCCATGTTGGCGGTGCTTACGGCAACAAACAAACAGCGACCGAGCGATTTCATGCTAATATTAAAAAGCTCCCTGCAACACTCAAAAACAGAATGACCATTGAAAATGATGATAAAACCTACACTGTATCAGAAACACTAGCGATATGCAAAAAAGAACGAATTCCCTTGCTATTTGATTATCATCATTTTATGGCAAATCATACAGAAGATGAGGTTGTGGAGAATCTGCTGCCAGAAATCTTTCATACTTGGAACTGGGTTGGTCTTAAGCCGAAAGTTCATGTTTCCTCACCTAAATCGGATAAGGAATTTCGAAGTCATGCTGATTATGTCGACCCTGATTTTTTATTGCCTTTCATCAAGGTACTGAAGGAATTAAATGTGGATGTTGATATTATGATTGAGGCAAAACAAAAGGATAAAGCTGCGCTGAAGCTCTGCGAGGATCTATCAAGAATAAGAGGAGCAAAACGAATTGGCGGTGCTGCAATTCAGTATTGATATCAACATTTTTCTTTATTAAAAAAAAACGGCTGACCGCTAAACAACGTCAGCCTATGAGTTTTTCTTTGCAGTAGGACCGCAAACAATCAATTCCGGATTATAGAGGACTCGCTCCTTTGATGATATGCCCGCATTTATTTCTTCTATCAGCACATCAACAATTTTCTTTTCTACTTAAATTAGCTGTTTCTCCCCGTTAAGATGGTACAAAAGCAGGCATAGTCAAAACTCGATATTTTCTTATTCTATTGTTACCGGTTTATCATCCTGTAATTTTACTAGTTTACGAGTTTCAAACGATTTTTTACAGGCATAACCCAATCTTGTTGATTCCACCCCGTCTTGGACTGTAACCGCCGGCTTTCGTCCTTCTAAAATACAATTAATAAACTCTTCCACTTCACTTAAATAAGCTTGCTCAAAACGCTCTAGGAAGCCATCATAACATTCCTTAACTGCGCCATTTTCCTGAAGCAGAACAATTTGATTGCGTTCAGGCAATGTACCAATTCGAATGCTGCCCTTTGTACCGATTATTTCCGTTTCAATATGATAGCCATGGGCGCAATTTCGTCCGGCGACAAAAATGCCTATTCCATTATTTTCAAACCGAACCATTGCAGCACCTGTTTCAGCATCTTGAATTTCTTCAAATTCCGGTCGAGCATAGCCTCCGCCAATTGCCCAAACCTCCTGTGCCTCTGTTCCCATATACCATCTTGCTAAATCCAAGTCATGAATCGACATATCTAAGAAAAGTCCACCGCTGTAATTCGCACGCGCAAATTTCAAGAAGTTGTCCATCTGACTAGCCGGGTCCAAACCATAGCAGCGAATTAAGATCGGATCACCAATGTCCCCTTTTTCAATTTTTTGCTTCGCAGCGGCATAAGACCGGTCATATCTGCGCATAAACCCCAGCATAAACACCTTATCTTGATGTGCTTCAACCGCTTTTTCAACTTGTAATGCTTCCTCAAGATAAAGTCCAAGCGGTTTTTCGCTAAAGACATGGAAACCTGCATCAAGCGCTTTGATGATTTGCTCGCAATGAAAACCTGAAGGTGATGCAATAAAAATCGCATCTAATTCCTGGTTTGTAAGCATTTCGTCATAATTCGTATAGCTATATGGGATTCCCCATTTTTCTTGAACCTCTTTTATTTCATCCTCAATCACACTGCATACTGCCGTAAGCTCGCAGTTCGGAATTCGAAAAGCAAGATTTTCCGCATGCTGACGTCCTAATCGGCCAAGACCGACAATCCCTACTTTTACCTTTTTTATCATTATAAACACCTACCATTTTCGTTTTGTTCACGTTTTAATTAAGCACTTACCTTAAAATGTTAACGTTTGCATTTTGCCGGATTTGCTATTAACAGCTTTTCGACACCATCAGCTAAATTTCCTCCTACCAGGGCAACTAAAGCCAGTATTGCTTAACATAGCAAAGAAATCTTGAATGTAACGCCCCCTGTCAGACTTCTCTCGCCAAGAAAGTAGCCGTCAGAACTGTCCAACTCCGTCCTCCATTGTTTTATTCCAGGAAAACCACATAGCGCTTAACTAGTTTTAGTAGAAACGTTTCACATTTGCTTAGACAGGTACAAAAAGGCTGACTCAACTAAAGGTCATGGCCCCCAAACACGTTATGAGGAACGAAAACTAGAAGACAGTTCCATCATATGGTGCGAAGGGGTCGGACCCAATTGAGTCAGCCTCTTTTCCACTTACATTTTTTCAGGTGCCGAAACCCCAATCAATGTAAGAGCATTTTGCAATGTAATTTGTGTTGCTTTCATTAAACCGAGTCTTGCACGGCTTTTTTCTGTGTTTTCTGGATCCAATACCTTTTCAGCATTGTAAAAGCTGTGTAGAGCTGATGCAACATCATAAATATAATTTGTGATACGGTGCGGGATCCTCTTTTGTGCTGCTTCTGCCACGGCTTGAGGAAATTCTCCAAGTTTTTTCAATAAATCAAATTCCTTTTCAGAAGTAATCTCATCAAGCTTTAAGTTATCTTCATAAGTTAAGCCCTGCTCATCTCCTTGGCGAAGCATGCTGCAAATCCGTGCATGGGCATATTGTGCATAGTAAACAGGGTTCTCATTTGATTTTGAAACAGCAAGATCAAGGTCAAAATCCATATGAGTATCCGCGCTTCTCATCGCAAAGAAGTAACGTACGGCATCAAGACCAACTTCTTCGATTAAATCTCTCATTGTGACTGCTTTACCAGTACGCTTACTCATTTTCATCTTTTCACCGTTTTTGTATAGGTGAACAAGCTGAATGATCTCCACTTCAAGTGTTTCCTTGCTGTAGCCAAGCGCTTCAATCGCTGCCTTCATCCGCGGGATATAGCCGTGATGGTCTGCTCCCCATACATTGATCAGCTTTGTGAAGCCGCGGTCAAGCTTGTCCTTGTGATACGCAATATCTGGTGTTAGATACGTATAAGAACCGTCATTTTTAATTAAAACACGGTCTTTGTCATCGCCAAATGTTGTGGAACGGAACCATGTAGCCCCTTCTTCTTCATAAATATGGCCTTTTTCTCTTAATGCTGCAAGTGCCTCATCAATTTTTCCATTATGATAGAGCGACGTTTCTGAATACCATACATCAAATGCTACACGGAATTCTTCTAAATCGACTCTTAGTTTATCCATCTCATATTTAAGACCGTATTCTCTAAAAAAGCCTAAACGCTCATCACTGTCTTCGTGAACAAATCGGTCGTCAAATTCCTCGGCAAGCTTTTTACCGATTCCGACAATGTCCTCGCCATGGTAGCCATCCTCGGGCATCTCAGCATCCTTGCCTAATGCTTGCATGTAACGGGCTTCAACAGAGCGAGCCAAATTGTTAATTTGGTTCCCTGCATCATTGATGTAGTATTCGCGTGATACATCATAGCCTGCTTTCGCTAGCACATTGCATAAGGAATCCCCTACTGCCGCGCCGCGTGCATGGCCTAAGTGCAGATCCCCAGTTGGGTTTGCTGAAACAAACTCAACTTGAACCCTTTCATTGTTCCCGATATTTGTTTCACCATAGCTCTCGCCTGATTGTAAAATAGTTGAGATTAAATCAGTTAAATAGCTATTGTTCATATGAAAATTAATAAAGCCAGGGCCGGCGATTTCAATTTTATCAATTGACCCCTTTTCTTTATCAAAATTCGCAACGATGTCTTCTGCGATCATGCGAGGTGCCTTTTTTGCCACACGCGCTAACTGCATCGCCATATTGGTTGAATAATCACCATGTGCTTTTTCTTTTGGGATTTCTAAAAGAACGTCAGGAACTTGCGCTGCTTCAGCAAGTCCTGCTTTAATGACTGAAGCCTTGATCTCTTCCTTTAAACGTTCTTTGACTTGTTCTACAATATTCATGATTGTTCCTCCTTGTATGTCAGCATTAGTGTATGTACATGTTTTTCCTTCTCATCTATTTGCAAATCATATAAAATCACTAGCTTGCCTTCCAATCCATCGGATTCGATCGACAGAGATTTTGTTTTTGTTTCAAGCTGCAACTTTCCAAAAGGAGTCGAGTAATCAGTTATGGTTGGCTTCCCTTGTATAAAACGCTGTTTCATCGTCACCGCACCAGACCTCATTACTGTGACTTCACCTTGCACCATTTTAACCGTCGTCTTTACAAAACCAAGCTCATGCTCTTCATCATACCTTAAATAAGTGGTCTTCCCTTTGAGGACAATTTCCCCTTTGGTACGGATTTCAATTGTATCTTTTTCTTTGTCGTTCTCATTGTGGATCTCCGACAAAACATGGATTTGAACAGGTGTGCTTTCTGACATGCAGACACTCCCTTTCCATCATTCTTCTATAACTTTACTATTGTAAAGAACCATTTGCAACAAAGCAAGTGGGAAATGAGAAAAGCGGAAGCGCCTTGCTCAGCTCCGACAAGCATAAGACGCTCCGGAATAGAAGACGCTCTTTGTCTTCAATTCCGGAGTGACTTATGCTCGAGGGGCTAGGCGCTGGAGCCAGACACCAAAACTAAGTACAAATTCGATCTTTCTTATGTTTCAACAAAAGCTCAATCTCATTGCTATCAGCTATTAGCAAATAAGACCCTCCGAATTAGAGGGTCCTTCAATTTAGGATTGGCTAAACTTTCAGAAGCAGTTATTAAAAAGATGTACAAAAAGTTATTATTCTTTCTTTACGCTTAAACAAAAAAAGGAAACAGCAACTAGTAATTCTAGTCCCGTTTCCTTTTCTCTTTGTACCAAAAAGATTTCATATCATGATTATTTTGCAACTTTTAATCAGAATTTTGCAACTCTAAGCGCTATTTTTGCAGCTTTTGACAAGATTCTAGCAACTTTCTGTTATAATCTTGCAACTTGGTCATTTATTCTAGCATTCGACAAATTTCGAACTTCTTATTTTCCGATAAACTGCTGAGTCCAGTAATTCCCTTCAGCTACATAGCCGACACCAATATGAGTGTAGTTTGAGCTTAAAATATTTTTACGGTGACCTTCACTATTCATCCAAGCATTGACAACCTCTTGAGGAGTTCGCTGTCCTTTTGCGATGTTCTCACCAGCCGCTTTATATGTGATGCCAAATTTCTTCATCATATCAAACGGTGAGCCATACGTAGGGCTTGTATGAGAGAAATAGTTATTTCTTTGCATGTCCGCTGATTTTTCACGTGCTACCTTGCTTAATTCAAGATCGACTTTAAGTGCAGGAAGTCCTTGTTTAGCACGTTCTTGGTTTGTTAAATCAACTACTTGTTGTTCATATTCACTTAATTGATATGAAGCTTGCTCTGCTGGTTTTTGCTCTGTTTGAGTTGGAGCTGGCTGCTGTTCAGCAGGCTGCGCAGCTTCTTGTTGTTCAGGTGCTGGCTGAGCAGCTGTGTTCGCTTCTTCTTTAGGCTGTTCTGTTTCTGCAGGTTGTTCTGTTGGTTGTTCAATTTGATATTTTTTTAATAGATTATTAATATATTCATCTACTTGATCAAGATTTATATTACCTGCTTGATAATAGTAAACTTTAGATTCCGTATTAACAGAGTTAGAAGCTGCATCCGCTTTATTTGCGATTGGGTTTGCCATTAATAAAGCTGCACCCGCTACGACTGATAAAATCATTTTTTTCTTCACTTTCTTCATCCTCCCTATCATCACTTGCTTTCTACGGAACTATCTTAACATGTGTTTTTTTGTAATATTTGAGGAAGGATTTTACAAGATGTTTAACGGACATTGAACACTATTCGCAGAATTTATTTATTTAATAGAATTGAACGGGGGTTTCATAGAGTGAGGAGGTGTTATTCACCGATCTAAAAAATACCATTTGCTGGATTTTAAACCAATTTTTTATTAGCATTTTCCTATTGACGCCTTTTGAAATCCCTTTTAGTTATTACAGATATAACGTTAGGATTACAAATTTTAAGATTATTTCTTCCATTTTTATCTTATACATAATGAAAAAGAAGTGCTGCAAGCAACACTTCTCTTTTGGTTATCTATAAGAGCTTATCCCTTCTTTTGAACCCAGCCTAAAATCATTTCGCGAATAATTTTGCTTGCTGTATTCGCTGTTTGCTCCGAATTGTCGTAGATAGGGGCTACTTCAACTAAATCAGACCCTACCACACGCACATCAGATTTTGCAATTTCATGAATCGCTGCTAACAGCTCTTTTGATGTAATTCCGCCTGCATCCACTGTGCCCGTGCCTGGCGCATGGGCAGGGTCAAGAACATCAATATCAATTGTAACGTAAACCGGACGGCCGGCAAGCTTTGGCAGCACTTCTTTTAATGGCTCAAGCACCTCAAATTTAGAGATGTGCATGCCCACCTCTTTTGCCCATTTAAACTCTTCCTTCATTCCAGAACGAATTCCAAATGAATATACATTCGTCGGCCCAATATGATCAGCGATTTTTTTAATTGGTGTTGAATGTGAAAGCGGCTCACCTTCATAATCATCACGCAAATCTGTATGGGCATCCATATGGATAATAGCCAGATCCGGATACTTTTTGTACATTGCTTTCATCACTGGCCATGAAACTAGATGCTCCCCGCCCATCCCTAATGGGTATTTTCCTTCTGCGAGCAATTGGTCAATATAATCTTCAATCATATCAATGCTTCGCTGCGGGTTGCCAAATGGCAGTGGAATATCACCTGCATCGTAATATTTCACTTCCTCCAGTTCGCGGTCCAAATAAGGGCTATATTCTTCAAGGCCGATTGACACTTCGCGAATGCGCGCCGGGCCAAAACGTGAGCCTGGTCTGTAGCTAACTGTCCAGTCCATCGGCATACCGTAAATAACCGCTTCGCTCTCTTCATAATTCGGGTGGCTTTTGATAAATACATTGCCTGAATAAGCTTCATCAAATCTCATGTTCTTTTCCTCCTTAAAAAAGTGAGAGAAAGATTCCCTCACTTTACTAAGATTTATTGTCTAGCGACGCCTAGCGGAGCTAGGAGCAGCAACTAGATTGGAGTGCTCTTTTTTCTACGTCGCTCTGGCAAGGCGCTTCCGCTTTTCTTATTATTTAATTAGATCGCTAACAAACTTCGGTAAGACAAAGCAAGCTTTGTGTAATTCTTTTGTGTAATATTTTGTTTCAATTTCGTGGAAGCGGTCTTCGCTTACTTCAAGCGGATCATGTTTTTTTGAACCGATTGTGAATGTCCATAAACCGCTTGGGTATGTTGGAATGTTCGCTGTGTAAAGGCGTGTAATTGGGAAGATTTCCTTTACATCACGCTGAACATTTGTGATCAATTCCGGTGTAAACCATGGATTATCCGTTTGCGCAACGAAAATACCGTCTTCTTTAAGTGCTTTTGAAATTCCTGCATAGAAGCCTTTAGTAAATAGGTTTACAGCCGGTCCAACTGGTTCTGTGGAATCAACCATAATAACATCATATTCGTTTTCGCTTTCTGCTATATGCATGAAGCCGTCCCCTACCTTTACATCAACACGCGGGTCATCAAGCTTACCAGCAATTTCAGGCAGGAATTTTTTTGAATACTCGATTACCTTGCCATCGATATCAACAAGCGTTGCTTTTTTCACTTGAGGGTGCTTAAGGACTTCACGGATTACACCGCCATCTCCACCACCGACAACAAGCACATTTTCTGGGTTCGGGTGTGTAAACAAAGGTACATGTGCAACCATTTCATGATAAACAAATTCGTCCTTTTGAGATGTCATGACCATGCCATCAAGGAAAAGCATATTGCCGAACTCTTCAGTCTCAACCATTTCTAAGTATTGAAAGTCAGTTTGCTCTGTATGTAACGTCTGTTTAATTTTTAATGTGATTCCAAAATTCTTTGTTTGCTTTTCTGTATACCATAATTCACTCATGTTTTTACCATCCTTTCAGCCTTAAGCTCTACTATATTTTAACCGGGAGACGGTCAGACCATCCCGAAATTTTTTGTATGTTAGGAAAATCTCAACTATAGATAAGCGCTCACGAATCAGCAATATAAATTGAAGGAAAAGAACGCCTTCTTTAAATCGTCTTATTTGCCCTAGGCTACTCAAGGCGCTTCCGCATTTGAACTTATCCTTTTAAAACTATAGATGAATCTAGCAAAAAATCAAGAAAAAAATCATGACTTTTTCGCAAAATGTTTAAAAATCTTTAAAAAAACTAATAATGGCTAATAGTATCTATGTCTGGGTAAACAAAATCGATCGGAGGTGAATAGAGATGGATGTAATCACACCTAAAAGAATCAGAATTACCTTAAAAACGATACGAGCACTTATTTTTATTAGTTTGCTATTATTAGTCTTTTTTTCGACCATCATTTTAAGTATTGTTTTATATGCAAAATGGCAAGGACCTCCTTCCATAACAGTACCACAATCAACCATTATTTATGCAAGTGACGGGTCAAAGATTGGGGAAATGCATAATGGACAAAAAAGGTATTGGGTAAATCTTGATGATATTTCAGAGCATGTCTTGCAAGCGACGATTGCGATTGAAGATCGCAGCTTTTATGATCATAACGGGTTTGATTATAAACGGATTGCCGGGGCTGCCCTGGCAGATTTAAAAGCGATGGCCAAGGTCCAGGGTGCTAGTACAATTACACAGCAATATGCCCGAAATCTCTTTTTAGAGCATGAAAAAACCTGGATAAGAAAAGCTCGGGAAGCTTTTTATACAATACGCCTTGAACAAAATTACACGAAAGACGAGATTTTAGAAGGTTATTTAAATACGATTTATTACGGTCATGGGTTATACGGGATCGAGGCAGCAGCAAAATACTATTTTGGGAAAAATGCCAGCGAATTATCATTAGCAGAGGCTGCTATGCTGGCAGGTGTTCCAAAGGGTCCAAGCATTTATTCTCCTTATTCGAACGAAGAAAGAGCAAAGGAACGCCAAACGATGATCTTGAAAACGATGGAAAAAGAGGAGTATATCACAGAAAAGCAGCTGAAACAGGCCTTACAGGAAAAGCTTACTTATAAAACAAAAGAAGAAAATGTTCAAAAGGGAATCGCCCCGTATTTTCAAGATGCTGTCATGAGCTCATTGGCAGATAAATTAAATATAGATGCACAACTTATTGAAACAAAAGGATTGAAAATTTATACAACCTTAGATCCTGAAATGCAAAAAACGGCTGAGGATATTGTGAAAAATTCGATCGAAAAGAAATCAGAGATTCAAGCCGCTTTTATCGCGATTGATCCAAAAACGGGTTATGTAAAAGCATTAATTGGCGGACGCGATTACGAAATGAGTCCGTTCAACCGTGCAACACAAGCAAAAAGGCAGCCGGGTTCGACGATTAAGCCGCTATTATATTATACAGCAGTTGAAAATGGGTTTTCGCCCTCTACAGAAATGATGAGCGAGCCTACGACTTTTTCTTATGATGACGGCAATGCTACCTATAAACCAAGCAACTATAATGGTTATTATGCCAATGACTTTATTACGATGCTTCAGGCCATTGCATTATCCGACAATATTTTTGCCGTGAAAACTCATCTTTTCCTTGGGATGGAGAAGTTAATCCAGTCTGGGGAAATGTTTGGCCTTACTTCTAAAATAAAAAAGGTTCCATCTGCAGCATTAGGAACATCCTCTGTACGTTTAGTTGAAATGGTTAATGCTTATGGAATGCTTGGAAATGGCGGAAAAAAAATTGAGCCTACCTTTATCACAAAGGTAGAGGATGCGAATGGTGAAGTCATTTATAAAGCTGATAAGACAAAAGAACAGATTCTGAATGAGCAGGCAGCCTTTGTGACCACACATATGATGAAAGGAATGTTCGACACAGCCTTAAATGATTATACTTCTGTTACAGGGCAAAGCATTGCAGATGTTTTAACAAGAGATTATGCAGGCAAATCCGGGACAACGTCTACGGATAGCTGGATGATTGGTTATTCTCCGCAGCTGGCAGCAGGAGTATGGACAGGATATGACAAGGATGAAACCATTGATCTAGTTCAAGAGCGCAGCTATGCAAAAACCATTTGGGCTAAATTCATGGAACAGGCGTTGGAAAACGAATCGGTCAGAGCATTCAGACCGCCTGATGGTGTTGTTGGAGTCTATATAAATCCTGCCAGCGGTAAGCTTGCCACAAAGGATTGCCCAGTTCGGAGACTCACCTATTTTATTGAAGGCACCGAGCCTACGGAATATTGCAAAGAGCATCAAACAGAAAACAAGGAAGAAAAAAACCAAGGTCATTCGAAAAAAGAAAAGGACAGCTGGTTTGAGAGGATGTTTAAATGGTGGTAGAGGAAAAGCGGATGCACCCTTGATTAGCCCAGGGCAAATAAGACGATTTAGAATTGAAATAAGTAAAAATTCTAAACTCAACTATTAAAATAGACATAAAAAACCCCGAACTGCTTAAGGTTCGGGATTTTTTATGTCCTAGTTTTATAACTGTATTTTTAGTCTACTAATTTTGAGGAAGAACCACAAGAATTTACCAATTTGTTCACGAAACTGTCACACTTTCGACAAAATTCCTATGTGTTTAAATCATCTTTTAATTTTTGCTCGGAGAGGTCCCACATCTTATGATCATGCTTTTTTAAGTAACCAGCAAGGATTTCCTTTGAGCGGTCATCCATATGTTCAACAATGATATGGCGTTTTAACGATTTATCCATCCGGTTCACATGTTCAGGAAGCGATTTATATCCTCTTCTTATTTCACGGTTAACCGTCATTTCGCAAGCAGTGACCCCTGCATAATACGGTCCGTCTAACTTGCGGTCAATCGTTACCCATACTAGCCAATACGGCTTTCCATTAGGGACTTCCTCTTTATTCGGAAGGAATTTTATCCCCTTTTCTACAACACTTCTAGCATGCATGGCTCCGATATCAACAAAGGCTTCGCCTTCTTCAATATCAATAAACACTGGGGATACATTATCAAGACTTAATGCACCGACACCAAAACCTCCATGTCCGTCTGTAGGGTCATTTTTAATAATATTAAAACCAATACTTTTTTTCTTTTTGTTTTCTTCCATTTTTGTACCTCCTTCATCATCTCTTCCTATAATATTGGACTTAACAGAAAATGAAACATATTCATCACAGCTGTTCGGCCAACATCAAAAATCGGGTGAATGATGTATGCATCAAGCGGTGTAATGACAAGTATTAAAAAAATGATTATGCCATAGCTTTCATATTGAGTCATCTTTGCACGAATATTTGCCGGGACAAGATCCTCAATGATTCGATAGCCATCCAATGGCGGAAATGGAAGCAGATTAAAAATAAACAGCATCACATTAAGCGAAACAAATATATTGAAGAAAGCCTGAACCCCTTCTACATTCGGCAGTGCTGTTGTTGCTCCTGTTGCCAAAAGGATGTACCAAATACATGTTCCAAGAAAAGCAATCACCAAATTGCTTAGCGGACCGGCAACCGAGACAAGAACACCAGCCAGGCGCGGCCTTTTAAAAAAGTAGCGATTCACAGGAACAGGTCTCGCCCAGCCAAAGCCTGCAATAAAGATAAGAAGCGTTCCAAATGGATCTAAATGGGCTATCGGATTGAGCGTTAATCTGCCCTGTCTCTTTGCCGTTGGATCGCCAAATTTATAAGCCACATAGGCATGAGCAAATTCATGGAACGTAAATGCAACCATGAGGGTAATGACAACATATGGAATCATCTCGAGCGGAAATGCCAGTATACTATTTAAATTGTCCATCTCTCTCTCCTTTAGACTTAAAAGTTCAATGTTCAAAAATGAGTACAACCACCCTAACATGTTATACAAACCAACTTGCTTAAAGTATACTATAATTACGGGCTTATTCGCATTCATTTGCTTGTAATAAAGCATAATAAAGCAGTCGGGGTTTGACAGCCCATCAAAAAGGGATAAAGCCCTTTCATACATGCTAAATAAAGGAGAGAGAAACAATGCCATATGTAACTGTGAAAATGCTGGAAGGAAGAACAGATGACCAAAAAAGAGCTCTAGTTGAAAAGGTAACAGCAGCTGTTTCTGAAACAACTGGTGCACCTGCAGAAAAAATCGCCGTTTTTATTGAAGAAATGAAAAAGGAAAATTACGCAGTAGCCGGGAAAAGACTTAGTGATCTCTAGAAAAGCGGAAGCGCCTTGCTAGAGCGACGTAGAAAAAAGAGCACTCCGTATGAGATATAGCAAGACTTCCATCAGCAGATGGTTTTCCTGCTGGTGGATAGCGGAACTTATCGAACCTTTACGGGCAGTTTCAGCCAAAAATTTTTAATAAAGCACTCACCCTCTTTACTGCTCGTTAAGGTGAGGCAAAGGAAACACGAAGAGCGTAAGCGATGTGATGTTGACTTAGCGTATAAAGAGGGGGGAAGTTCATTAGTCGCTAAAAAGTTATAAATTCTTTGCTTTTTAATAACTAAGCACCTAAGATTTAGTCATTTCATCCATTTTAACCAAAACAAAGCTCGCCTCTTACTGTTCGGCGAGCTCTTCTTTTACTAAACCTTTTATTTTATCGATATAGCGATACGCCTCAAGAACCTCTTCTTCCGTATAGCGCTGCTTACTCTTTAGTGTAAAGACTTTTTCTTTTACCTCTTCTTGATTCAGCCCCTCAAAGTATAAAACGGTAGAGACAAGCTCTAAAAACCTTGAGCTTTGATCATTTAGATCGAGAATACAGCCCTTTAGCGGCGGCATGTCCAAATCATAATGACCTAAAAATTCACTGCCTGTTTCGGTTAAAGAGTAGCGATATTGAAAATATCCGCCCTTTTTTTCGTGGATTTCATTTATGAACCCGAGGTTGCAAAGCTCTTCAATCCGAAGTGTCAGCTCCTCTGAGTACGGACCGTAAAAATGGAAATTATATTTTTCATAGAAAGGAAGATCAATCTTTTTCGCAATATAAATCATCTTTTGCAGCTTTTTCCGTCCAATGATTTCTCCAGCTGACGAAATAACTTTCATCAGCTTCGCATGTTCCTTCATCAATGCCCCGTCATCTCCTAACTTTCTTTTTCTCTAATAATCTGCGTTAAAGTTTTAAGTGCTCAAGAATTTTCTTCTTTACCGTTCGTTTCGTTGAAAAATCCTCGACTAAATCCAAAGGAAAATATAATTTATGATCTGTTCTTCTTTTCCCCGAAATGGCATCAACTATTTCTGATTGTCTCGAAAGCTCTTTTATATCTCCGTTAGACATAAGCAGATGGATGGGCAATCGTTCTTCCTCTTCACCTGGCCGATAAAAATCATAGGGAAGATCTGAAGAAGAATCTACGACTAAATAATATTCCGGATCAATGCCTGCTTTCTTAAATAAGGCTGTCAGTTCAATTAATGTCATCATTTGAACATTTGGATTAAATTCAACATATTTAAAAAGCCTGCGATCCATAAACCGTCTGCAGAGGTCACTTAATATCGGATCCTGCTCTTCCTGCCATGCCTGAAAATAATACAAAATGACAGATTCATCTAACTTCAAATAGTCTTCTAATGTGAGTTCGTCTTCGAACATGGAATAAAAATGAATAGGATTATGCTTAAAGGTGTAATATTCCTTATGTAGCTGTTTTGCTCTGTGGAGAATTTTCGTCAAAATCACTTCAGCACTTCTTGTAACAGGGTGAAAATAAACCTGCCAATACATTTGATAGCGGCTCATGATATAATCCTCAACCGCATGCATACCGCTGCTTTTTATAACAACCTGATCCTCACGAGGACGCATCACACGCAAAATCCGTTCCATATCAAAATGTCCGTAGCTCACTCCTGTATAATAAGCATCCCGCTGCAAGTAATCCATACGATCTGCATCAATCTGGCTAGATATTAAACTAATAACCTGCTTATTCTCATATGTTTTTGCAATAACCTCGGCAACCTTCTTCGGAAAATCATCTCCATTTTGTTTTAATACAGCGTTAACCTCAGTATCACCAAGAATGATTGCTTGGGTAAAATCCTCATGATCAAGATGAAACACCTTTTCGAATGAATGGGAGAAAGGACCATGCCCAAGATCATGCAGCAAAGCCGCACAAAGACATAATAGTCTCTCATCGTCATTCCACTCAGGCCGCCCTTTAAACACATCATCCACAATCCTGCGCACAATTTCATATACACCTAATGAGTGATTAAACCGGCTGTGTTCAGCACCATGGAAGGTTAAGTATGTCGTTCCCAGCTGCCGTATTCTTCTCAACCGCTGAAATTCCTTCGTTCCAATTAGATCCCAAATCAATTTATCGCGAACATGAATATAGCGGTGAACAGGATCTTTAAAAACCTTTTCCTCAGACAACTTTCCGTTTTTCATTGTCTTCCCTCTTCCGTTCAGACTTGTCTAGTTAAGAAAGAATAAGATCATTTTGTTCTCTAACTCTGATGCACAGGATGTGCAAATGCAGTCAGGGCGACTATCTTCGCGGTATAGACTGCCAGCGTCATATTTGCCGTAAACTGAGCAAAGCGCTTTTGTATTTCTCATTGATTTTCCGTTTCCTAAACAGACATTCTTTTCTCTATATTGTCTTCTATTATATCGATTTCCAGACGACATTTACAGCAAAAATCTCCTGACTTTCCCAAGACCAAAAGCGTAAGCAACTTGAACAGCCCAGGGCAAATAAGACGATTGCTAGATCCTAGATGGGCTAGGCGCTGGAGCTGATACGTGAGCGCTTATCAATAGTTTAAAGTATTTTATAATTTCTTTAGCAATAAAAAATCACCGCTGTTTAAGAGAACAAGGGTGATGTTATTTTTTTAATTTCTTTTCAATTTTTTCAATCAGCTCGTCTTCAGTCAGCGCTGAAACGGGACGATTATTGACAAATGCAAATGATTTTTTTCTTCCTGGACCACAGTAAGATTGGCAGGCAATATCAATCACAGCTTCTGAATCTACTTTTTTCAAGCGCGGCACTAGTGTTTTTATATTTGTTGCTTGGCAATCATCACAAACTCTAAATTCATTTGCCATCTTCATTTACAACCCTTTCTGCTATCCGATCTTCCGTTTACACTAACAGGTATTTTACCGCTTATCCACCTTCAATGCAAGTGCAGAACAAGCCAGATTCTATTTACAGTATTGGTTTGTTTTTCCTTCTGTTTATTTGCCTATGGCTGATCAAGGCACTTGCGCTTTTGTTATCGTTTACTAGGAAATTAAAAAATCTAGGAATATGGATAAGCACTTCGACATCCAGCTCCAGCGCCTAGCTCCTCGAGGTCATAAGCCGCTTAGGAATTGAAGGTAAAGAACACCTTCTATTCCTAAGCGACTTATGCTTGTCAGGGCTGATCAAGGCGCTTGCGCTTTTGTTACTATTAGATTCTAAAAATGTCATAAAAAGTCTACTATCCTCTTAAGAAAAATGTATAAAATACCGCAGAATTGTCCATCATGATAACAATCAACTAGTTATTTTATCTATTTACACAGGGAGTTGGAAAAAATGAAACAAAGACAAGACGCTTGGTCTGAAGAGAATGATTTATTACTAGCAGAAACTGTTTTAAGACATGTGCGCGAGGGCAGCACACAATTAAATGCCTTTGAAGAGGTTGGAGATAAGTTAAATCGTACCTCTGCAGCATGTGGTTTCCGTTGGAATGCCGTTGTCCGTCACGATTATGAAAAAGCTTTACAACTTGCTAAAAAGCAACGTAAGCAACGTATGAGAGCACTTGGCAAAGGACAGCCAGTGAAAAAACAGCTTCTTTATTCTCCTGATATTCCTTCTATTGATGTTGATGTGGATGAACAGGAAGAGCTTACGATGATGTCAGCTTTAGAGAGTCATATGGCAGAGGTGATGCCTGCTGATGAGGATGTTAAGGCAAACTTACCGAAAGCTGCACCAAAAGCAACTGTTAGTCAACCGGTTGTCGCTTCAAACAAAATGACGATGGATCAAGTCATTGCTTTCTTACATTCTTACAAATCGAATAATGAGTATTCAGAAGCTCTTATGAGTGAGAATAAACGATTAAAACGTGAAAATGAAGAGCTCATTTCGCAAAATGAAGAATTAAAGAAAAAGGTTGAGAGACTTGAGCAAGATACCGTTACGGTCCAAGAAGACTATGAAACATTAATGAAAATCATGAACCGCGCAAGAAAACTAGTATTATTTGATGAAGATGACCGCGCATCTGCAACAACATTTAAAATGGATCGCAATGGAAATTTAGAGAAATTAGCTGAGTAATAGGAAAAGCGAAGCGCCTTGTTTTGCCTCATGAATAGATGACGTACTCTGCCTTCTATTCATGAGTGGCTGGACTTTCGGAGCAAGGCATATATAAAAAAGTTATACGTTCTTTACATTGCAAAAAGACGTGAGAGGGCTCTCACGTCTTTTTTGCGTTTAATGCACTAAAAGTTCGGAAAGCATGGTAAAATCACAAAAAAATAAATAATAGGGAACTTCCTTACCATTAAAAACGTAATAAAAGCTGGATCATAAAGTGAGACTCATCAGATCTTTACGGGCAGTTTACCCCTTTATTTATACCTTAAGATTAGCTTTTGCCTGAACATTAAAAGCATAGATTACTGCCCAGTAAGATGGGATAAAGTGAGACTGACATCAGCGGATTTATTACTGTTTGTTAAGATGGATTAAATAAAAGAAAAAGGTTGGTATGACATGGAAACGAGAGAATGGCTTCAAACTGAGCTGCAGTCTATTGAAAAATGGGAGCAGGATCAAAAAGGACTTTGGTTTTGGGAAAGAATTGGACGACTTCCTTTTAAACTTTTAGATAAAGTCACACCTGCTTTTATTCAAAAGAAAATTGGTACCTTACTAGATGAGCTGGGGGCATTTGTACAAACAGGGGGACAATACTTAACACAAGAAAAAGCCCTTTTAGCGAAACTGGAAAAGCTTACGGACCGTGAAGATATTACGTTATCCGATGTTTCTTCCCTGCCTTTAGCCGCGATGGATACGGTAAGTGAGGAATTAAAGACAAACCGAAGCAAGCTGGCCACCATTCAAGGAGCCACAACAGGGGTAGGGGGCATTTTTACATTGGCAGTTGATATCCCTGTCCTGCTCGGTCTATCTTTAAAAACCCTTCAAGAAATAGCCATTGCATACGGCTATGACCCAAAGGACCGTAATGAGCGAATATTCATTGTGAAATGCCTTCAGTTTTCCTCGGCTGATGTTGTGGGAAAACAAGCAATCTTAAATGAATTGTCCACCTTTTATCATCGTGATCAAATGACAAAGAATGAAATGATATCTCAGCTCCAAGGCTGGCGTGAGGTTGTCTATACGTATCGAGATCAATTCGGCTGGAAAAAGCTTCTGCAAATGGTGCCAATTGCAGGGATGGTCTTTGGTGCAATCACCAATCGATCGATGATTCATGATCTGGCAGAATCCGGTATGATGCTTTATCGAAAAAGGAGAATTCTTGATCGGCTGGAGAAAGATGAAACATGCAGTCCCGAGCTTTGAACTATAACAAAAAACCGGCATCTGCCTAACAGATACCGGTTTTTTGTGATGTTGATTAAAGCAGCCTAAAAACATGGGCGATTGGAGCTTGATTGTCTTTTTCTGCCGTTGCTGGCATTCTGACAGATATCACTTCTTCTGTCTGGTTAAATTCAAGATTTTCTTCCCCTCCCAACAGGTCGATACGATGAACCTTTTCTGGGTAAGGTATATAAACGTGTTCATCTCTATAACGGCCGTCTTCGCTTTTATATAGCCTTGAACAGTAAACCGTTTCACCCTTTCTTGTAAAGGCAAAGTCCTCTTTAAAATAAGGGGCACAAATTCTAGTGCCATAGATTGATTCACCATATATTTTCAACCATGCACCAAGTTCTTTTATCCTTTGTATGGCTCCTTCAGGCAGGCGGCCATCTGGCTGAGGTGGTACGTTTAGAGCAAGATTGCCTCCCTTTGATACGATTTCAATCAAGGTGTGGACGATATCACGAGTTGATTTATACTTATCCTCATATTTAAAGGAAAAAGATGTCCCCATTGTAATACAGCTTTCCCACGGAACACTCATAGGATGTTCTGGAATTGTCTGTTCAGGAGTTATATAGTTCTCAAATTCGCCACCAATAGTACGGTCTGCTGTAATCAGCCAAGGCTGAACTTCACGAGCTTTTTCCACTACTTCCCCCAGTCGGATGTCCTGTTTTCCTTTCCCTACCCAGCCTGCATCGAGCCACAGCACATCGATTCGTCCATAGTTAGACATTAGCTCCATAATCTGATTATGAGTAAAGGTCACAAACTTTTCCCATAACCAAGGGTATTCATCAGGGTCATAGGATGGTCCCCGCCACATATTTCTGCCGCGAGCCATACCAGAAGCCCAATAGTAAGGTGTATTCCAATCTGCCTTCGAAAAATACGCAGCTATCCCCAAACCCTTTTTGCGAAAGGCATCAAATACATACTTGCAGATGTCTGCATATTTATGAGCGTGAAAAGGACAATCCGAAGAAGTGATCCGGTAATCTGTTTCTTTTGTGTCCCACATACTAAAGCCATCATGATGTTTTGTTGTAAAGATTAAATATTTAAAACCGCCCTCTGCCGCTAAATCAGCCCAAACCTCAGGTTGAAAACGAACAGGGTTAAATGTTTGATTTAGATTGAAATATTGCCGCTTAAATTCCTCACCATCTTCTTCCCAATCAATATCCGTACGAGACCATTCAGCATCCTTGTCACTTAAAGCCCATGATTCGACAATACCAAGCTGAGAATACGGACCCCAGTGCATCATCAGTGCTAGCTTTTGATCCTTAAACCACTCCAGTCGCTCCAGTAAAGCTGGTTCTTTCGGTTTAACCCATTTTTCTTCTGCACTATAATTATGGACGCCTTGATTTACGTCTTGGCCAGTCACTTCTATCGCCATGTTTCCATCCCTTTCGATCTACTTTTTAGATTAAACGTTCTCAGAAACGCCTTAGATCATCCACTTTGCAAGCTTCTTGCATAGCTCCATTCCTTCAAATTCTAATCAAAGTCTTTTTTAAAAAAGATAATCCGATAACCTGTATGATGAACAAGTGATCCTACTGGCAGGTTTTTCACATCATTGGGCTTCTACCAATTTAAATACTGCCTTTTTATTTCCTACCAGCTTGTTGTTGTCGTTATAAATTTCTTTACGAGACAATAGATACAATCTCTGAATAGTATCCTTATTTTTATAATCGATTTGTTCGAGAATACTTGCGACGATTAAAGGCCATTGTTCCTCTGTTCCATCCATTACTTTTAATGAAAATCCTAATTTCTCCTCTTTTAATCCAAAGCAATAAACCCCTTGTGCCCCGCCTTTTGCAACAATATTGTCATCCATTAGCAAGCTTGTGCAAATCGTATTTGTTCCGGAAATAATATCTGGATTTTCATTCATCATGCTTGTTATTTTAATCACTGCCTGTTGAATAGAGCGGTCTTCAATAAGCTCGGGATTTGCAAATCTTAAGTAAGCATTTGCAATAAATTTAAGCGGAAGCGCATGAACGGGGACACCACACCCATCTACCCCAGTGCTAATTTGTTCCATTCTACACCCGGAAATACTTGATAAAGCTTTTAAAATTTCCTGCTGTACCGGATGATCCAATTCGAAATACCCTTTTGTACTTACCCCAAGGACCTTTGCAAGGGCGATCATTCCCAGGTGCTTACCAGAACAGTTATGGTAAAGCTTTCTTTTTGGTTGATTCTTTTTAAGGAGTTCTTCCTTTGCTTCTGGATTTAACGGATATGTCGGATGGCATAACAATTCTTCTTCTGCTACTCCGATTTTATCCAGTAATTTCTCAAGCTCAACAATATGGAAATTTTCGCCTCGATGCGATGCAGCGATTAGGGATGTTTCTCGATTGGTTAGCTTGAAACTTTCCTGAATCTGGTGAGCAATCGCTGGAATCGCCTGTATCGGTTTTAGGGCAGACCTCAAAAAAGTCAAATGCTCCGTATCTCCCACCTTGTATTTGATTTGCCCCATAGAGGTAACTCCGCAAATATGTCCAGGATGGATATTTTCAAGCAAGCCATTTCGATAATCGTTAACAAGAACTTGAATATTCATAGGTTTCTCTCCATTATGTGTTAATTTTTTACTCCTTGGCTAAAGGTGATCCTTTAATAAACAAATGACGTTGACTTAAAAATTTCACTAAACATCGAATTTCCCCGCGAAAACTTCGTTCTGGTGATCGGTTATCTACTCTTTAATCGGCAGTGTACTAATTTCCTTTTTAGGAATCTCTTGTGAACAACAATTGTGCAAAGCTACTTTTACTTCTCCTGGCCTTTATTTTTTTCTTTTTAATCATAATGGCCTTCTATGATTAGATCTTTCTCAATCACAGTATTAGATGACCCGCCAACCATCAGTTTTACTAGTCCAGGTTCAACGGTGAAATTCATCTTTATATCCCATATAGCAAGTTCCTCAAAACCAAGAGTAAATGTCACTGTCTTGGTTTCATTAACTTTTAGCCATATTTTTTGAAATCCTTTCAGTTCTTTCACCCTTTGTGTCACAGTAGCTTCTACATCTTTAATATAGAGCTGAACGACCTCAAAACCATCCTTGCCTCCAGTGTTTGTGACTTGGGCATTTACCTTCACTTGCTTGCCATCCTGCAGCTCCTTTAACGTGATGATTTCATTGTCTTCGGAAAGAAAACGGTATGTAAATGAGGTATAACTTAAACCATAACCAAAAGGGTATAATGCCTTTCCAGACATATCAAAGTAATGTTCTTTGCCCCCGCTATTCTTGACGTTATAATAGACAGGCAATTGCATGGACGAATGAGGAATTGAAACAGGGAGCTTTCCATTTGGATTAACATCACCAAATAATACTTCAGCTATTGCTCTTCCTCCTTGTTGACCAGGATACCAGCCTATTAGTACGGCATCACAGTATTTGGTTAGCGATGGTATTGAATAAGGGCGCCCTTGAATAAGGACAGAAATGATCGGTGTTCCAGTTGAATGAATTTCTTTCACTAACTCCAGCTGAATTCCGCCTAGATCTAGATTTGCGACATCAACATTTTCTCCGCAATCCATTTCAGTTGCCGGATATTCCTTAACAGCTCCATTATTTTCAAATTCCATTCCAAATTCCCTAGCACTAGTTCCGCCTAAAGCCAATACTACTAAATCAGCTTCTTTAGCTAGTTGCTTGGCAATAGCAAACTCGGATTTATCAGTATCCCTTATCCCACAGCCCTTTGTATAGAAAACTTCAGTTTCTTTTCCGACGATCGATTTTATCCCATCAAGGATCGTGACCACATTTTCCCTTCTTTGTGGCGGCGTGTAGTCACCGAGTAAATTGTAGATATTATTTGCATTTGGGCCAATTACAGCTATCTTCTTTGTCTGTTTACTAATGGGTAATCTATTTTTCTTGTTCTCAACTAAAACAAGCGACTGACGAGCCATTTCTAAATTCGTTTCTACCGCTTTGCTATTTGATACCTTTTTTTCGTTTCTTATCGGTTTGTCATCAAATAGTCCTAACTTAAACTTTACATACAGTATTCTTAATACAGCTTGATCAACAAGTTGCTCTTCAATTTTCCCATTTTTCACAGCTGCTTCGATTACTGTATAAACCTCATCCCATAAGCTTAGATCAACTCCTGCATTTAAACCATATGCAGCCGCTAGTTCTTTATCACCTGTTAATAATAGCAATCGGTCAAGGGCCGTACCATCAGCCATTACGATTCCTTTATAATTCCACTCCTGGCGAAGAACCTTAGTTAATAGGAAGTGGTTCGCATGACAAGGAATACCATCAATCTCATTATAAGCAGCCATACAGGCTAAAGCTCCGGACCGTACCCCCGCTTTCATCGGAGGTAAAAAAATCTCACGCAATTCTCTTTCTCCAATTAATGCTGGTCCTGCATTGTGACCTCCCACTCCTGCTCCTTGTGCAGCAAAGTGCTTTAATACCGGAAGTACTTTAGGATTCTCTCCATCTCCTTGCATACCACGCACCACTGCCTCAGTCATTTTTGATGATAAATAAGGATCTTCACTAAAACATTCTTCTGTTCTTCCCCATCTAGGATCGCGGACAATATCAAGAGTAGAGACTAAACCTAAATGTCCTCCCCTCGCATGTAATTCTTCCGCTACATGCTGTGAGACCATTTGCTGTAACTCTGGATTCCAAGATGCTCCAGCCCCGATATGTGTCGGAAATATGGTGCTATCCAATGCTTGATGTCCATGTGGGCATTCTTCTGAAAATAGCACAGGTATACCTAATCTTGTATTTTCTTTTATATAGCTTTGGATCATATTAGCCACAACTGCACTATCCTCACGATCAATACCATTTGAAAAATTTACATTTGACCAAGGATCCGCTCTAAACAAACCATATAAGGCACCCATACTATCAAATTTCGAAACTTGTTCTTTGAAACTCCTGGTTAATTCATAGCCATTTTCTGTCTTTTGGTAGACATTCCATCCATACATTTTTTGATTTAACTGGCCAACTTTTTCTTTCAAGGTCATTTTGTTTAGTAAACGATTCATTCTTTCTTGTATGGGATCTTGAAAATCCTGATCTGTTTTCACTTGCATTCCCCCGTAATATAACGATGAATCGTATCCCCAGCTTATTAAACTGGTTATACGATTCATCTTTCATTTATTTACTATTCATTTAACAACAGTCAGAAAATACTTACCTATTAACTTTCCTTCCAACGATCATAAGCGTCTTGGTACACTTGAATATATTTTTCAATATTCATATCTTCAATTGTTTTTACGTACTTATCCCAGTTAGATAAAGGCTCTACCCCAGTGATGAATTTTGCTTCCATTTGTTCTACATAGGATTGTAAATCTACTTCAATTGAATTTACTGTTGCTTGTTCTTCATTTGTTAAATAGACAAGCGGGAATGGAACTTCTGCATTAGGATCAATTTTTTCTTTCGTTTCAGCTTCAATAAATTTATCAAATTCTGATAACGGAACACCTTCAATTCGAGCCGTAACTGTTGGTGCAGTAATTCCATATGCAGGTGTTAATGTTCCGCGATAGTCTTCACTGCTATCAAAACCTTCAGGAACTTCCTTATATTTTCTTTCCCCGTTTTCACCTTTTTCCCAAAGATATCCTTCTGGCCCATCATTTAAGTATTCACGACCTTCTTTTGAATAAAAATAGTCAACCCAGCGAATCGTAGCTTCTGGATTTTCGTTGTTACTTGTGATCGAGAAAGCACCTCTGCTAATACCAGGGCTGCGCGGGAACAACGGCTTATCTGAAACTGAACTCGTTAACGGGGCAAACATTGGATTGTTTATTGCTACTTCCTGTGTTTCACCAGTCGTAAAGAATGAGAAATAATCCGGGAATAGTCCAAGCCTGTTTGTTTGTCCTTTTGCTTTTTTCTGTTCATCAGATTGAGAGAATGTTTCTGGATCCAACAATCCTTCTTCATAAAGTTTATTCATGTAGGTTAAGTATTCTTTATAGTTATCTGTCATTGGGGTATATCTTACTTTTCCATCTACCTCATCAATTCCCCATTCTTTCAAGCCGAAAGCACCGAGTAACCACGGACGTGTGCTATCCATTTTTACATCTGTTAGCGGAATTTCATCCGCTTTTCCATTTCCATTAGGGTCTTCTGTTTTAAAACGTACTAATAAATTATATAGTTCGTCAGACGTCTTAGGCAGTTCTTTTACTCCTAATGCTTTTAGCCATTGACCGTTGAACCACATTGGTCCTCGATACCAACTAGATGTAGGGTGCATATTGATCGCAGGTAATGAATAGATATGTCCATCTACTGTTGTAATGGATTTTTTAATTTCAGGATTTTCCTCTAATAATTTTTGTATATTTGGTGCATAATCTTTAATTAAGTCTTCTAATGGGATCAATACTCCTTGTTTTCCGTAATCTACTTCCATTCCAGGAGTCAAATTCGTTGACCCTGCAGCATAGATAACGTCTGCAATATCACCGCTTGCAAATGCTAAATTTAATTTTGTCTGGAAATCACTCATTGGCGGAGTATTGTAATCAATATCTATATTTGTCTTTTCTGAATACTCTTTTAAAGTAGGCATGTCCTTCCATTCTGCCATACCAGTACCTGGAGCCATCATAGATATTTTTATTTTTTCATCTACAATTGGAAACCCCTCTTTATTCACTTTTACCTCTTTAGCAGGCTCATTACTTGCCTTTTCTTTTGAACTGCATGCTGACAGTACTAAAATAGCGGCTAGAAATAATAGTAGTAATTTTTTCATCCTTGCATCCCCTTTCATTTTTCCAAACATAAAACCTAACTTTGAATGACGCTTTTTTACATCATCACCCCCTTAAATCTCTCAATCTGGATGTCCTTCCTTCTTATCCTTTTAATGAACCTATCATAACCCCTTTGACAAAATAACGTTGTAAAAATGGATAAACGATAATGATCGGAAGGGTAGAGACAATCATGACCCCATACTTAATAACGGCTGAAAGCTGCTGCTTGCTATGAAGGGCTTCAGCCATACTTCCCGTTAAATTTGTGCCTTGTGATGACATTTCTTGCAAGACTAGGATTTCTCTTAAAACCAATTGAAGCGGAAACATTTGTTTGTCAGATAAGTAGATTAATGCGTTAAAATAGCCATTCCAATGGCCAACACCATAGAATAACGCCATAACCGCTATAATTGGTGCCGATAGAGGCAAAATAATTTTGATAAACATTTTAAAATTTGAAGCACCATCAATAATTGCTGCCTCTTCCAACCCTTTTGGTATAGATGTTTGGAAAAACACGCGTGCAACAACGATGTTCCATACGGCAGCAGCATTAGGTAAGACCATTGCCCAAATGGTGTCGATCATACCTAGATTTTTTACAACTAAATAGGTTGGAATTAATCCGCCGCTAAAAAACATCGTCAGGACAAACATTCCCATAAGAATATTTCTGCCGGCAAAATCCTTTCGCGATAGTGCGTATGCTGCCGGGATGGTAACGGCTAAGTTCACAAAAGTACCTAGAACGGTGTAAAAGATCGTGTTGAGATACCCTCTCCATATATCGCCATTTTCGAAAATAAGCTTGTAGCCCTCAAATGTTATTCCTTTTGGAAGAAGCCACATTTCCCCTGAGTTTACAGCTGCCGGGTCGCTAATAGATGCACTTACAATGTAAATCAATGGATAAAGTACAATCACTAGTGCACCGGTGAGAAAAAGATAAATGAATCCCTTGAAAATTTTATCAGTCTTAGTTTCATGTATTGAAGTATTCATAGGTTCCTCCTTACCATAGACTTGTCTCACTGGTCTTTTTCGCAATCTTGTTTACGGTTATAAGTAATATAGCATTTATAATGGCGTTGAATAGCCCGACTGCTGAAGCAAAACTATACTGGGCATCTAATAAACCTGCCTGATAAACAAACGTCGCTATGACATTCGAAGACTCGAGGTTAAGCGGATTTTGTAATAATAAAATTTTCTCAAAACCCAGCGCCATAATGCTCCCAACATTCATAATAAGTAAAATAATCATTGTGGGAACAATTGCAGGAATATTTATATACCAGATTCGTTGTAAGCGTGACGCCCCGTCAACAATTGCTGCTTCATGATGCTGCGGATCTACACCGGCAAGTGCGGCAAGGTAAATAATCGTTCCCCACCCTGTACTTTGCCAGACTCCTGACAATACATAAACTGTTTTAAACCAAGCAGGTTCACTTAAAAATGAAATAGGTTCGAAACCTAGTAGTTGAATAGCATGGTTAATTATCCCTGTTGTCGGGGCCAAAAAGGCGATGATCATCCCTGACATGACAACAACGGAAATAAAATGAGGCGCATATGTAACCGTCTGTACCGTTCGCTTAAATACACTGTCTTTTGCCTCGTTTAATGCCAAAGCTAATATAATAGGCAATGGAAAACCGACAATTAATTCGTAAATACTAATCCCTAAAGTATTTTTGATTAAGTCCCAAAAATAATAAGATTGGAAAAATCGAATAAAATGTTCAAATCCAACCCATTCGCTTCCCCATATGCCTAATGTTGGAATGAAATTTTTAAACGCAATTTGTACCCCGTACATTGGGATGTAATGAAAGATTAGAAAGTATAAAAATGCTGGCAAGACAAACAAGTAAAGCTGCCAGTTTTGCAGAATCTTTTTGCTCCTCTTTAATCTTTGTGGTTTTTCCCGCTTTACTTTATGGGGGTTCATAGACACTTTATTCAATTCCTCTTCTTGTTGCAGTCTTGAAGTTGCCGTACTCGAACTCATTTAGGTAACCCCTCCTTGGAATGTATATGATCTGCCTTCATGTTAGCGCTTTCTTGTAAATGTAATCAATATGTTATTTTCATCAAGCCTTGTCAAGAATACCTCTCTAATTTTGCTTAGACTTGCCATAAAAGGCTCTAAACCGTTGGCAATATGTCAATCTTGCTCAACTATGTCATCCTTTACATAGGCATGTTTTTCTTGTTAATAGGGCTATCAGCGGCTGCCAAATGGTAAAGTGGATTTTCATCTGCAGGTTTTTTTCAGGTTATCTTGAATAAACCCCTTTTTAAAATCATTTAGAATTAGCTAAACAGAAAAAGGTCATGATTTTTAATAAAATCATGACCTTAACAGGTATTAGATTACCTGCTTAAATTACGATATTGTCCAGGGGTTACTCCTACTATTTTCTTAAACTTACGGGTAAAATTTGCAACATCCAAATACCCCGCTTGAATAACAATTTCTTTAATGGACTTATCTGTCTCCTTTAATTGCTTCTTTACATCTTCCATACGGAGGTCTTGTAGATACTGTGTAAATGTCACACCTGTTTGCCCTTTTATAAAACGGCTAACATACGATACTGATAGTTGAAACTTAATAGCGATACTTTCTAAAGATAGATCATAATGATGATAGTTTTCATTAATATAATCCAAAATATCATTTCTTAATTTATCATTATGGCTTTCTTTCTTATTTTGTACCTCTATACATATCGTCATTATTAACGTGTGAAGCTGTTTTTGCAGCTGTTCAATCGAATGAAAATCTGCTATTGCATTGAAATCCTTAATTGATCTATTCAAGCCCATTTCAGAAGCTGTTTTCACAACGGTATTGATAATATCAAAGCAGATGCATTTTAAAACTTGAACAGATAAATCTTTATTAGCCAAATTTGTAAAGATAATCCGCAACGTTTCAGCTGCAACAACCTGATCCCCTTGTTTTAAACTTTGAGCAAGCTTCATTTGCTCCTCCTTTGGATATCCGAGGGACTGTTCTGGCTGTATGACAATTTCCTCAAAGTAGATGACACTTCCCTGCGGCTTTGCAAATTTATATTCCAACGTTGCAAGTGCCTCAATATAAGATCGATTGATCCGACTTTTTTCATCATAAAGTCCACCGACCCCAATTGTGGGATCAAAATGACAAGTATCTTTAATATACTTTTGAATCTGCGGAACAAGCTTGCGGCGTTCAACTTCCGCTTCTTCTCCTATTTGATCGATACTAATAATTAACGCCATTGCATCCTGATAAAATAAATCAATCCCATACGCTGTGGCACTTTCTAAGGAAATATTTGAAAGGTTACTAAAGACTTTTTCCCGCTCTTCCAAATTATCCTCTACAAAAGCTCCTTTTTCAAAGTAAACAATCGCAACAAAATAACGACCCTTCTTCATTTTTATATTTAACGTTTCCAACAACGCATTTATTTCACCAGTATTTCCCAAATCACCCTTTAATAGCTTCACGAGAAACTGGTCTCTTGCAAAAGGCTTTTGTAAATACATCGTCTCATTTAAAATCTGGTGGTCTTCAAATACATGTGTAATCGTCTTGCGGATGGTTTCTAGTTCATTTTCTCCTTCCAGCTCAACCTTTTTCCTGATAGACGTATTTGTCATTTCAAATAGTTTCTGGATTGGTTTATATTGATATTTCCCAAGTAATACTGCCAATATTAAGCCTGCAATTAACAGGGCAATTAACATGGCAACGATTAAAATTGTCGTATTATCTAACCGTTGAAAAAATTGATCAGCATCCATCAACGTGATAAATTTCCAGCCGCTTAACTCAGAATTTACAGATACAAGCGAATACTCATTTCCATTTAACTCAACATTCTTTACCCCGAATTGACCAATCGGAAGGGACTTTACTTGTTTCTCAGTAATGGATTGATCATTATTCGCAGAAGCGATCACTTGATTATGCTCATTGATAATATAGACATTGCCGTCATATTCACCTAATATATTTTGAATAAGGTCTGTTATTGTCGATTCTTCAATAAAATACATAACTGTGCCATAAGGATTATGACTGTTGGGGGTGATTGGGTATAAGTAAGCGATCATATTCTTGTGCTTTTCATTATTAATTACAACGTTATTAATAGGCTTTATAAAAGGAGTTTTCGAATGTAAATCACTAATAACTTCCTCTTTTTCCCATTCACCGAAATGATACTTTTTTTGCATAAAAGCATCTATTGAATATGAGCCGTTAGTGGAATAAATTCTTTCATCATGATGATAATAGACAAATAGTTCTTCAATAATCGAGCTATTTGCTTTATATTTTTTTAATTCTTCAATAGCTTCCCCGCTATAATAGCCATGTCTGATCATATAGGGCGTAAGCCTAGGATCGTAAGAAATTCTTGCTGCCAGTGTCTCTAATTCTTTCATTCGTTCATTTGTAATGGATTCAACTTGTTCTAATTTATTAATGTTCGATTGTTCTATTTCATCGCGAAGGCTAGCCACTGAATGAAAGTAAATAATCATACTCATGATAAAAAAAGGAACAAGAAAAACGAGCAGATAGGAGATGATATATTTATATAATAGTCTAGATTTAATCCTATTACGCAGCAAATCCCCACCCCCTATATTTTTTTCTAAGCGATTCATTATGTAAAGTCACGCGTAAGATCGATCCCAACAAAGGAAACGCTTCCATTTATCTCTGGAAGAATTCTCAAGGAAAGGAAACCGGGTCATTGCCGATTTCCTTTTGACTCTATTATTATAGCATAATTTGGTTATTGGTTCATCATATTCCAATACATTAAGGATCCTCTTAAATCTAGACATTCATTTTTTGTCTCTGTTTCACCAGGCTTACCTGGTAACAATCTCTTTAATCCTTTCAAGGATCCCCCCATCGATTGTATAACGAAAATCTCCATTTTTTCGCACGCCTGAGCCAAAATGGTAGTATGGAGCCTGCAATGTTTCATGGACGAATTCAATATTGTGTAAACCAAGCCCTGAACCCGGCATAATAACCGGTTTATCCGTACCGTTGACAGAGTCCTCCACTAAATCACGCAATGTTTGTAAACCTTCCATTACGTTAGGTCTTCCACCAGAGGTTAACACTTGGTTGATCTTTAGTCCTGATTCACATAATGACTTATAAATCTCAATAGGCATTGCTTCATCAATCGCACGGTGAAAGGTAACCGACATGCTGCCGGCTTCTTTTACAACCATTTCAAGGATGGAAAAATCCACTGATCCCTTTGCGGTTAAACCTCCAAACACAATACCTGACGCCCCAAGCTCCTTGGCCATTTTTATGTCCTCTCTCATGACATCCCATTCCTCCTTTTGATAAACAAAGGAATGGCTGTGAGGACGAATCATTACCATAACAGGAATATTGACACGATTGACCACCCGTTTGATGACCCCATAGCTAGGAGTTAATCCGCCTTCACCAATGGCAGTCACCAGTTCAAGCCGATCAGCCCCATACGCCTCAGCCATTTCGGCATCTTGCTCATTTAATACAATCACTTCCAGTTTGCTCATGTTTTATCCCTCATTCTTCTTTAGAAAAACTTTTTCATTTCGCTCAATCATTCTTAATAAATTTTGCTGAAATACCAGCTGCTCTTCCGCTGTTAAGGATGAAGGAAGAAGTCGCTGACTGTGCTCTTTTAGAGCTGTTAAAAGCCTAAATATCAGCTTTTCAACAGTTAAGTCAATCTGCAGCAATTCACTTAATGATGCCATTGTGTCAGGAACTATCTTAGGATAACTAAATTTCGTTTGTTCGTTTTTTAAGGAAATGTCATAAAATTGGCGGATCAAATCAGCGCGCTCACTGCCGCTGCCAGCTACACATAGATAGATTTGCACCGCCACCCCGCCGCGCAGCCTTCTCTGAGAAATACCTGCAAATTTCTTGCCATTTATACTGAGATCATAGCTTCCAGGACAATAGGAACCGACAATCTCACGTGCTTCAATTTTATCGCCATTGTCACCCAGCATATATTTAATCAAGTCGAGCATTGCATCATATCCGCGATTAATATCAATGCCTTTTTCTTGATCGGGGAAGATTAGTGAAATATTTAAGACATCTTTATCCAAAACGACCGCAAGTCCTCCTGAATTTCGGACGATGACATGGCAGCCCTGTTCTCTCAAGAATTGGACGCCGTCCTCTAAATAAGGAAGCTTTGTATCTTGAATCCCAAGAACGATCGTATTGTGATGCACCCAGGTCCGGGCAGTTGCCTGTGATTCATGCTTGCCCACACTTGCGCACAAGGTATCATCAATGGCAAATGAATGCTTGGCCTCAAATTGCGGACCAAGAGTTGATTGATCTATGATACGCCACTCAGGTTGACTGATTAGTGACGCTGATGATGAAAGGTTCATACCATGTTACTCCCTTAAATTAAACATTTTTCATCTTTTATTATATCACTTAAAAATACAAGCAATTTAGACCTTATTAAAAAATTGTTAAAAGCTCCGATTTATAATCAAAGGACTCGGTTAAATGATGCTTATATTAATTGCACTGCCATGCTGATAACGAGTCTCACATGATAATGTGTAATATCATATAGATGAAAGAACCTCAGACCAAATGAATGAAGGTCTTTGAAAGCGGATCTGGAGGACAACACACTCGAGGATTTTATTAAAAGTGGCCTTGATATTGCTTCTATGGGACAAATCTCTCTATGGATTCTTGGAAAATGGCCTTGATACCTCCCCTATGGGACAAAACTCTCAATGTATTCATGGAAAGTGGCCTTGATACCTCCTCTATGGGACGAAACTCTCAATGTATTCATGGAAGGTGACCTTGATACCGCTCCTAGGGGACAAAACTCTCGAGGTCCCCATGAAAAGTGGCCTTGATACCGCTCCTATGGGACAAAACTCTCGACGTCCCCATGAAAAGTGGTCTTGATACTCCTCCTATGAGACAAAACCCTCCATGGATTCACATAAAGGTGGCCTTGATACCGCTCCTAGGGGACAAAACCAGTGGATATGATCTGACAGTATAAAAAACATAAAAATTCTATTTTAGCCATGATCAAACAAATAAATGACGTGTGACAATTCACACGTCATTTATTTATTTTACACTTTAGAATCAAAGCCTTTTTACTTTATGCTTGAGCAGCCGTAATCAGCGCTAATTTATAAACATCCTCTGCATTACAACCGCGTGATAAATCATTGACAGGTTTATTTAAGCCTTGAAGGATCGGACCAACCGCTTCAAAATTACCTAAGCGCTGAGCAATTTTGTAGCCAATATTTCCTGCTTCCAGACTTGGAAAGACAAATATATTTGCATCACCTTTCAGAATAGAACCAGGTGCCTTCTTTTCAGCAACAGAAGGAACAAATGCTGCATCAAATTGAAACTCTCCATCTAATGTTAACCTTGGCTCAAGCTCCTTTGCAAGCTTTACTGCATCTGCCACTTTCTCAGTTTCAGGAGACTTTGCTGAACCCTTTGTTGAAAAGCTTAGCAAGGCTACGCGAGGATCAATATCAAACATTTTCGCTGTTTCTGCACTTGCAATAGCGATTTCTGCAAGATCCTGGCTGTCTGGTGCAATATTGATTGCACAATCAGCAAATACATATTTCTCATCACCGCGAACCATGATGAAGACGCCGGAAGTCTTTTTAATTCCTTCCTTCGTTTTAATAATTTGTAACGCCGGTCGGACAGTATCAGCTGTAGAATGTGCCGCACCGCTTACAAGACCATGAGCTTTGCCTACATGGACAAGCATCGTACCGAAATAATTTTCATCTAACAATATTTTACGAGCATCCTCTTCAGTTGCTTTCCCTTTACGTCTTTCAACAAATGACGCAACTAGCTCGTCCATTCCTTCATAGTTAGCTGGATCAAAGATTTCAACGCCATCCAATGTTAGGTTTAACTCATTTGCTTTCTTTTGTATTTCTTGCTGGCTTCCAACAAGAATTGGCTTTAAAACCCCTTCTCCAGCAAGGCGGTTAACTGCTGTTAAGATCCGTTCATCTAACCCTTCTGGAAAGACTATTTTAATTTGTTGTCCGCTCACTTTTTCCTTTAATGTCGCAAATAAATCTGACATAAAAAACCCTCCTGTACGTAAAATACTGCTTCCACAAACTAGAATACTCTACTTATCCCTAAATTCAAACCTTCAAAACCACTTAATAACGCTTACAACTGAAAAGTTTTTAATTTCAAAATAAACTAAAAATTATCCATGTATTTAAATATACAAAAATAAAATAGGTTAATTGATCACATGGCGCTTTTGTTCCTTTTTATCTTTGCTATCCCCAATAATAGTAATGGCAAGACGAAACCTAACAATAGAGATATAGGAATCCAAATTTCCCTATCCCACTTTGACATATAAACGGTATTGGGATATACAATAAAAGATAAAGCCGTTACAATCATTCCTAATGGTATCACCAGCGAGCGATAATCATCCAGCTTTAATAGTTTCGCTATTCCAGTAACACCGCAATAAAAATATAATGACATCTTGAAATAAATGGTGAAAATCCATAGGGTAGCGATGATCGCTTCAATTCTTTGAATAAAATCTCCCACACTTATTTTTTTAGTTAAAACAAAGCTGGGGTATTGAAACCTGGCTGTTTGAGCCTCACCCAAAATCGCAATAGATAATAAGGTGGTTATTAATACTACAATTCCACCTATTATCGTGCCTATAAAAAAGGCGTTTTTAGCTTTTTTCACGTTATTAACTAATGATGGATAAATCATGAAAAGATAAATAAAGGGGAAATGAGATGTTGCAGAAAATGTTATAGCAGCTCTAAATATTGACTTTCCTCCAGCCTCAAAAACAGGTTGAATATTTTCCAATTTAATTTGCGGAAAGCTGAATAGAACGAGCATCATAAAAAGCAAAATCACCCATGGAAAAAGAATCTCCACAGTACGGCCGATGGTTTCGATCCCTAATCGCAATCCAATGATAACAACGATAATATAAATAATATTGAATGCTTCTATTGGGGTTTCTGGCATCAAATTCGTTATCATGAAATTCCCCATATAAAATAAAAGTTCCGCAACAGCGATCAATGAAATAAAAACAAGCATTATAGATATGAAACTACCTATCAGCTTTCCAAATGCGAATATATTGATTTCAATGAGTGTCATTTGTGGACAAGCATCGCCTAGCTTTGTAAAGATCCATACCATAAATAATCCTATGCCAATCCCGATAATAACAGCTATCCAGCCATCTTGCTTTGCCTCTGCTGCCAAACTGGCAGGCAGGGAAAAGATCGATGTGCCAATTGTAAATAGAGTTACTAACAATAAAAATTGCCCAGTTGATATTTTTTCACTCATATTTTCCTCATCCCATATATAACAATTCGGTACAGCATCTTCCCCACTCCATGAAACAAAACTGAATATCCTTCTCAAGTGTTTCCATTCATTTGATAATCCATTCAAGAAACTGGCTAAGTGGATTAAATACAAACGCAATAAAATCTAATGGATTCGGTATTTTAATTTCTAAACTTAATAAAATGAATAATCCCTCCCCTACACAAAACAAAAAAATAAATACAAATAACTCTTTTTTTGATTTTTTTTTCATAAGGGAAGGAACTTCATATAGTACAATCAAAATTCCTGCTACTAAAATCCCTATCATTGCCCACATCTCATTTACTCCCTCATTTATTCATAATCGTTCCATGCTGGTAAATAAAGCATGTAATTAAATTGTTACTTCAATTAATTGAGTTTATTCACTTGTTTTTAATCTCCTATATACGTACAAGAACCAACTCGATCATTTGTTAAAGATTACGTTTCTCTTTCCTCAATAAATTCAAGTTTTATTCACATGGCCGTAAGGACAAACTGTGATATAGTTAAAGTGTATACATAGTGAAATTATAAAATAGGAGTGAATATAAATGAGTGAAGCAGCACAAACATTAGATGGCTGGTATTGTTTGCATGATTTCCGTACGATCGATTGGTCAGCTTGGAAGCTTTTAACAAGTGATGAACGTCAAGCTGCTATCCATGAATTTTTAGGGCTGATGGAAAAGTGGGAAGCTACGGAAGATGTTGAGCAAGGCAGTCATACTCTTTACTCGATCGTTGGCCAAAAAGCAGACTTTATGTTGATGATTTTGCGTCCGACAATGGAGGAGCTTAATGAAATCGAGCTTGAATTTAACAAAACAAAGCTAGCGGAGTTTACTATTCCTGCGTATTCATATGTTTCTGTAGTTGAGCTTAGCAATTATTTAGCTGGCGAAAGCAATGAGGATCCATACCAAAATCCGCATGTTCGCGCTAGATTGTATCCAAAATTACCGCAAGCTAAATACTCTTGCTTCTATCCAATGGATAAACGCCGTCAAGGTAATGATAACTGGTACTCTCTTTCTATGGAGGAGCGCCGCCAATTAATGAAGAGTCATGGACTTATCGGTAGATCTTATGCAGGTAAAGTGAAACAAATAATTACAGGCTCTGTTGGCTTTGACGATTATGAATGGGGAGTCACACTCTTCTCTGACGACGTGCTTCAATTCAAAAAACTTGTCTATGAAATGCGCTTTGACGAGGTCAGTGCACGTTATGGAGAATTTGGTTCATTCTTTGTAGGCCACCTATTAAGCTCTTCAAAGCTTTATTCTTTCTTTCATGTAAAGTAATGATAGAAGAACAAAAACTGACTCAGGTTCTTTCCCGAGTCAGTTTTTTTGCTGATTAGTAATCACTTTTTCGTAACATGCTACTTCTCTATTTTCCTTGTATGGCTTTGTTTCAAGATAAACAAAACCTAACGATTCCCAAAATGTTTTTGCCCGCTCATTTCCTATCAATACCCCAAGTCGAATGGCCGATATCCCTTTATGCTGCAATGTCTTTTCATAGAATTTATAAGCTTGCTTGGCAATGCCTTTTCCCTGATACTCTTTTTGAATCATCAGCAAGCCTAACCAAGGGAAACCATCCTTTGGGTTTTTATCCAAATAATCAATAACGCCAATATAGTGGCTGCCGTATTTAATAAAAACACTTTCTGTCGATGAATTTAGAAATTCTTCTTTTAGTTCTTCAAGAGAACGTGTTTCCCTACCATTTTCCAAAAGGTTATAGCTTTTGTTAGAATCAACAATTTCTTTGACAATACACAGCTTTGTCTCTGTTATTTCTTCAAACGAGATAGTTTGCATCTTCTCTCTCCTTGTTATTTTTTCGTTAAAAGTCATAAGTTGTTTCTACCATACATACCTATGAATGAGCAAAGAATGAATTAGAGATCCCCTTCCCATTTTACTGCCAGGACACCATAAGTCTATAACCATATGAACCAGGTGAGTAATTGGGCGTTATTCCTTATAATCAAGAAGATGTAAAGCTTCTTGTGTGTTTGATGCGTTCAGAAGCTGAAAGTGAAGGAGATCGCTTATGATTGGAAACACAGGTGTTAATCGTTTCCAATCAAACTGTTTAGATTTTAAGGATATTACCAGTATCCGAAAGATGGTCTTTCAACGTCCAGGGGATTTAAGGCTATTTATTTATTAACGAAGTCGCCAAATGAACTCAACCTAGCTTGACAAGCCATTAAGGGAAAGGTTTCCACTCAGCACAAATTTCACTATGGTTCTTAAAGCCGCCTGGAACTGTCCTGCAAAATGGCAGATCAATTAGTATCGGACGTTTTAAAGCCCACTGTTTGGTATTCACCGTACTAGTCAGATTGCCCAGCCATTTATAAATTTTGAGGAGGGTTATAATATGGCAAAGAAAATTAAACCACAGCCTTATGGTTTTGACATGCCAGGTATGCCAGGAATGGATGGTATGCGGTTTATGCAAGGTATGGATGGTATGCAGGGTATGCCAGGAGTTCAAGGAGTGCAAGCAGGTCAACAAATGCCTATGTATCAGGGAGGGGGATATCAGCAATATCCTACATATCCATTTCCTGCCCAAAGCGGTCAGCAACTCGGAATGCAAATGCAAGGTCCTTCATTTCCACAGCAACAACAAGGGCAGTCCCAACAAATACCTGGTATGCTCCCAATGGAAGAATCATATATTGAAAACATTTTGCGTTTAAATCGCGGAAAAGTTGCAACCGTTTATATGACATTTGAAAACAACCGTGAATGGAATGCGAAGATCTTCAAAGGGGTAATCGAAGCAGCTGGCCGTGATCACATCATTCTCAGTGATCCACAAACTGGTATTCGTTACTTATTATTAATGGTGTACTTAGACTATATAACATTTGATGAAGAGCTGAATTATGATATTCAAGGCTTGGTTTCATACCCTCCAAGATAACTTATAAAGGCTGGCTCAAATTCGAGCCAGCCTCTCTTATTTATTATAAATAGCGAATCGCGGTATAGCCTAAAAGCAGCCATCCAGCTAGAAAGGCAAGTCCGCCTAAAGGTGTTATAGCCCCTAAAACACTTATTTGTGTAACACTTAAGACATATAAGCTTCCTGAGAAAAGGATGATTCCAATTAAAAATAACCAACCTGCTGTTGATAGTAATCCGACATTTGTCAATTTGTCTAATAAAAATGCAACGACAAACAATCCACCTGCATGAAACATTTGATAAGTTACTCCGGTCTGCCATGTTTTTATGTACTTTTCTGGGATTTTCCCCTCTAAACCATGTGCTCCAAAGGCCCCTAGCGCTACAGCTAAAAATCCGTTAATGGCTCCTAAAATAAGAAAAAGCTTCATCTTGTTCCATACCTCCCTTATTTCTTCCTCTTTCATCTTACCCTACTCTCGCATGTTTTCAACTTTTAAATGCGGGAAATTATGACGATTTAGTAACTATTAACATGCTATTATTAAGAAAACTTGGCTTATCGCCAAGTATGAATGGCGAAAGCCTTAGTTCTTATACGATCATCTTTAAAATAAAAGATAGATCGTATAAAAGGAAGTTCTGGCGCAAAAACTATTTGATGCATGCAGACAGCGAACGTGTTGTTTTAGAATGACGAACAGCCAAGGCTTTTGTGAAAAAGCGTTTGGCTGATTTGGTATCTTTGGATTTAATTAAATATCCTCTCGAATTGACTAAACGATAAAAGTACACTTTTGTCCTTTTTCTTTTAGGTTTCATCGACTCTCCATAAGCGTTTGTACCTTAGATACTATCTAACCGTTAACAAAATAGATAATCCGAATTGGTCATGATTTAACTAAGCAAAATCATTAAAGTAAATTACTTTGGTAAGGATTTTATAACCTCTAATTCTTCCGAAAGCTTCTTTTGCTTCTTTTTCCGTATCAAACTCAAACATTTTGATGTTGTTCTTTGAATGAGCAGTGATGATCCACATGAAAAATCCCCTCCAATAAAAAGAATATTTTTTAACCTTTTTTTCCATAGATTGATAGAGAATTTTTCCTTTTATACCCAGCCCCGGAAACGCGAAGCTTCAGCCGGTTTTTTGATTCCCACCATATAGGCAGCTAAACGCATATCCACTTGATGGGCCTGTGATGTTTGATAAATCGTTTCAAAGGAATCAACCATAACTTTTCGCAGTTTTTCAACCACCTCTTCCTCTGACCAATAATATCCTTGATTGTTTTGAACCCATTCAAAGTAAGAAACGGTGACGCCGCCGGCACTTGCCAATATATCCGGCACAAGGAGGACTCCTCTTTCATCCAAAATTTTGGTTGCTTCAAGGGTTGTTGGCCCATTTGCTGCTTCTACTACAATAGAAGCTTTAATACGATGGGCATTTTGTGCGGTAATCTGGTTTGAGATAGCAGCAGGCACAAGAATATCACACTCTTTTTCAAGTAATTCTTGATTCGTTATGACATTTGTAAATAAATTCGTGATTGTGCCAAAACTATCGCGTCGATCAAGCAAAAAATCAATATCAAGCCCTTCTTGATCATAAAGTGCACCATGTGCATCCGAAATCCCAATCACTTTTGCCCCTGCGTCATGCATGAATTTCGCCAGAAAGCTTCCCGCATTCCCAAAGCCTTGAATTACGATGCGCGCACCTTGTAAGACAATGCCTTTTTTCTTTACCGCTTCTTCAATGCAAATTGTGACACCGCGCGCTGTTGCCGTTTCACGACCTTGTGAGCCTCCCAAAACAATCGGTTTCCCCGTAATAAATCCTGGAGAATCAAATTCTCGAAGGCGGCTGTACTCATCCATCATCCACGCCATAATTTGAGAATTCGTATACACATCAGGTGCAGGGATATCTTTTGTAGGGCCCACAATTTGGCTGATAGCACGAACATATCCACGACTTAATTTCTCCAGTTCCCCAAAGGACATTTTTCTTGGATCACAAATAATCCCGCCTTTTCCCCCGCCATAAGGAAGATTGGCAATGCTGCATTTTAAACTCATCCACATTGATAATGCTTTTACTTCCTCTTCATTTACTTCAGCATGGAAGCGCACGCCTCCTTTTGTAGGACCTACTGCATCGTTATGCTGGGAGCGAAAACCGGTAAACACTTTGACCGAACCATCGTCCATTTTGACAGGTATGCGAACTGTAAGCATTCGAATAGGCTCTTTTAATAATTCAAATACTTCGTTTGAATATCCTAATTTATCCAGTGCCTTTTTAATGACCGTTTGTGTGGAAAGAAATAAATCCAATGATTCATTTTCTTGTTTCTGTTCTTCAGATAATTTCTCTAAAACCTTTGTATTAGACATAATATCGCCCCCATAAATAGTAGAATAAAACTTTTTTTAATATATCCTTTGTTGTCTCTTTGCTTCTTAAGACAGGACTTTGCGAATTTTTTCAATCGCCCAATCAAGATCCGCCTGAGAAATCACAAGTGGCGGCGCGAATCGAATTACCGTATCATGCGTTTCTTTACATAACAATCCCTCTTCTTTTAATTTTTCACAATATGGACGGGCAGCTTCTTGCAGCTCTACTCCTATAAACAGTCCCCTTCCTCTTACTTCTTTAATGAGTGGATTGCTGATTTCAGATAACCTTTGTTTAAAGTATTGACCCAATTCAAGCGAGCGCTCCTCCAATTTTTCTTCTTCTATCACATCAAGTGCAGCGATGGATACCGCACAAGCAAGTGGATTTCCGCCAAATGTGGAACCATGTGAACCTGGATTAAAGACGCCCAAAATGTCTTGATTCGCCACTACACAAGAAATGGGGAACACCCCGCCTCCAAGCGCTTTTCCTAAAATCAACATATCAGGGTTCACGTTCTCCCATTCACAGGCAAACATTTTTCCTGTACGCGCTAAGCCAACTTGGATTTCATCCGCGATAAATAATACATTGTTTTCTTTACATACATCAGAAGCTGCTTTTAAGAATCCTTCCGGCGGAAGTACAATTCCTGCTTCTCCTTGAATCGGCTCGATTAGAAACGCTGCTGTATTAGGTGTAATAGCTGCTTTTAATACTTCAATGTCTCCATAAGGAATTAATTTCATTCCCGGTAACATCGGACCAAATCCTCTTTTATATTCAGCTTCTGACGATAATGAAACGGCTGTCATCGTACGGCCATGAAAATTTCCTTCACATGCAACAATTTCCGCCTGGTTCTCTGTAATACCCTTTACTTCGTAACCCCAGCGGCGTGCTGTTTTAACCGCTGTTTCTACCGCTTCTGCACCAGTGTTCATTGGAAGGGCCATATTTTTGTTTGTCATCTTGCAAATTTTCTCGTACCATGGGCCAAGCTGGTCATTATGAAAAGCGCGGGATGTTAATGTAACTCGATCTGCTTGATCTTTTAACGCTTGAATAATTTTAGGATGACAGTGCCCCTGATTCACCGCTGAATAAGCACTTAGCATATCCATATATTTGTTGCCTTCCGGATCTTTTACCCATACACCTTCCGCTTCAGAAATAACGATTGGCAGCGGATGATAGTTATTCGCTCCGTAGTGTTCTGTTTGATCAATAATTCTCTTCGTGTTTGTTATCTTTGTAGTCATCTTTTTTCCTCCTCTTAAGCGAGTGTGTCTATGATTCCTTTTTTAAAGCCTAGCTGTTAGTTAATATGAGTAACGCTTCTTTTGAAATTCTTACTTATTTTCTTTTTTCGCAAATCTGTAAATGATTCATGAATGGATGGTAAAGACATACGCGTGTACCCCCTATTGTTTTTTCTATGTTACTTATTGCAAGTTTCATGCCAACTTTCATTTTTGAAAAATAAGCGATTCTTATAGCGAAAGCATCGAAAACCGCCAATTTTTTTTGCTCCTTTATAGAACACAGAAGTAATTCGCCAATAAATTTTGCACAAACAATTAATCTTAAGAATAAATAAGGTTTAATTTTTATAAAAAATTTGCATTTTAAAGATATTAGTATTGAACATTGCCAATTTATTTTGCTATTTTATAGAAAACTAGTATTCATTTACGCCATAATATTTTTCTTTTGTTTTATGTATAATTCGAAAAAAATCTAAGTCTGAATGCCTGGATAAGGGAGAATCAAATCATGGAAGAAAAATTGAAACAAACTATTCAATCTCTACAATATGTGAATCGTATGTATGAAAGAATCATGGATGAAATAGATGTTGGTATCCATGCAGTAGACGAAACAGGAAAAACCATCATATATAACAAAAAAATGATGCAAATGGAGTCAATGGATAGTAAAGATGTATTAAATAAAAACTTATTGGACGTTTTTATGTTTAAAGAAAACCAGGAAAGCACCCTCGTTCAAGCGTTACAGGAAGGAAAAGAAGCCATCAACGTAAAACAGACTTATTTTAATAACAAAGGAAAAGAAATTACAACGATTAACAATACGCTTCCTATATTAAAAGATGGCAAAGTTCAAGGTGCGGTCGAAATTGCTAAAGATGTGACCAAGCTAGAACGCTTGATTAGAGGAAAAATTAAGAGAAAAGGAAATACGAGATACACCTTTGATAGCATTATCGGGAGCAGCCCTTCCATAAAAGAAGTGATTGAATGCGCAAAACGAGCTACCCGCACCTCTTCTTATGTGCTTATCGTCGGTGAGACCGGAACAGGAAAAGAACTATTTGCTCAAAGTATTCATAACGGCAGCAGTCGTTCAGCCGCTCCCTTCATTTCACAAAACTGCGCAGCCCTTCCTGATAGTTTAATAGAAAGCCTTCTGTTTGGAACAAAGCGTGGGGCATTTACAGGTGCTACTGATCATGCAGGATTATTTGAACAAGCAGAAGGAGGAACATTGCTGCTTGACGAGATTAATTCATTAAATCCAAACCTTCAAGCTAAACTATTGCGTGTCCTACAAGAAAAGACGGTAAGACGTATAGGCGATACTCATGATATACCTGTTGATGTGCGAGTCATCGCTAATATCAATGAGGACCCAATTGATGCTATTGCTAATAATCATTTACGAAAAGACTTATATTATCGCCTTGGGGTAGTGACCCTATTCATTCCCCCGCTTCGCGAAAGAATAGAAGATATTTTATTTTTAGTCCAGTGCTTTATCAAGAAGTACAATGAATTGTTTCAAATGGATGTAAAAGGGTTAGATGAAGAGGTCATTCAATCATTCCTTGCCTACGATTGGCCTGGAAATGTCCGCGAACTGGAACATATTATTGAAGCTGCTATGAACATCATGATGGATGAAGAAATGATCAAGTATTCGCATTTGCCTTACCATTATCGAAACAAATTGCAGATGAAAGAAAAAACCATTCCTGCTCCTGGAGTTGAATCTTTTATTCATAATGCTACGGATATAACCATTCATTTAAAAGACCAACTGGAATCATTTGAAAAATACTATATTGAACACGCTCTAAAGCAAAACGATTATAATATTTCGCGAACAGCTAACCTTCTTGGCTTAAGCCGTCAAAGCTTACAGTACCGGATGAGAAAACTGAATATTATAAACAGGTAATCAATTGTCACTATTACTAAATAGATCAAAAGTTTCTAGACTATATCCCAGCAAAGATCATCGTTTGATTAGAAAACGTGTACGCCTATGTTGGGATTCATGTCGTATAATCATTTTCCCCTTGCAAATTTTTTTGCACCTGCTGCCAAAATTTTAACTATCATCTGCAAAATTTCCATTAACTTTGTTCATAAATACGTAAAAATTCACCTATTTACAATATGGCACAGAACTTGCATGATTAAGAGTAATGTCAAATTTATATGTTGTTCATCATTACCCAAATATTGGAACCGCTTTCAAATTTACTACAAGGAGCGAATTAAATGACATTAGGAGCAAATCAATCAAATGAATTAAAAAGGAGCATGAAGGCAAGACATCTTTTCATGATTTCATTAGGAGGATGCATCGGGACAGGCTTTTTCCTTGGTTCCGGTTATACCATTCAACAAGCGGGACCGACTGGCGCAATCCTTTCTTACATCGTTGGGGGAATTATCATGTATTTAACGATGCTTTGTCTCGGTGAACTTTCTGTTGCAATGCCGGTTTCAGGTTCTTTTCAGACGTATACGACGAAATTTATCGGTCCCGGAACAGGCTTCGCAATCGGTTGGCTCTACTGGCTGGGATGGGCAGTAACAGTTGCACTTGAATTCCTGTCTGCTGGGCAACTGATGCAAAGGTGGTTTCCTGATTCTTCGGTTTGGATGTGGTGTGCACTCTTTGGTACATTGATTTTTCTACTTAACGCTTTATCAGCAAAAGCATTTGGCGAAACAGAGTTTTTATTTTCAAGCATCAAAATATTGGCCATTTTAATGTTTATCGCAGTCGGCGGAGCTGCCATGTTTGGTCTGATTGATATGGAAAGTGGAAAAGATGCCCCATTTTTATCAAACTTTTTCGCTGAAGGACTTTTTCCTAATGGGGTAACAGCTCTGCTCATTACAATGATTGCCGTCAATTTTTCCTTTCAGGGTACAGAATTAATTGGTATCGCTGCAGGCGAAAGCGAAAATCCAGAAGAAACAATCCCTAAATCGATTAAGCAAACAGTTTGGAGAACACTTTTCTTTTTCGTTTTATCCGTGTTTCTCCTCGCAGGCATGATTCCAATGGAGCAAGCGGGAGTTGTTGAAAGTCCATTCGTTGTTGTACTAGATAGCATCGGAGTGCCCTATTCAGCTGATATTATGAATTTCATCATTCTTACAGCCCTATTGTCAGTTGCTAATTCAGGTCTCTATGCTGCAACACGCATGCTTTACTCGTTATCTAGAGAAGGCATGGCTAGTCCGAAGCTCGGCAAAGTCAATCGCCGAGGGGTGCCATTTAATGCCCTAGTGATCACACTTGCCATCGCTTGTCTATCTTTACTTTCAGGTTTCTTTGCTGCAGAAACTGTATTTGTATGGCTGCTCTCCCTTGCTGGATTGGGAGCTCAAATTGGCTGGATTGCTATCACGGCTTCTCAGCTCGTATTTAGAAGAAAATTCATACGTGAAGGAGGAAACGTGGAGGATTTAAAGTTTAAAACACCACTCTATCCGTTTGTTCCCCTCCTAGCCTTACTAGCAAACTGCATCGTTATGATTAGTCTGGCATTTGATCCAGAGCAAAGGCTGGCACTCTATTTCGGAGGAGCATTTTTTATAGGTTGTTATGTCTATTATCACTTCATCGTCAAAAAGAAGCAGCAACTTTCTTTAACGAAACAAGAAGTGGAATTGCAAACAAATAAAAAAATGATTATTTGATTTAGGGCCAGGCGCCCGAGAGTGTGAGCTTATCGACATTTCTAGAATTTTTTATACCTAAAACGACAACGACAAGCTGTCTCAACACAAAATTATCAGAACCCCGAACACCATATATTGGTATTCGGGGTTCTGATCCTCTTGAGAAAAGCCTTAACGGTTTTGTAAGTATACTTTCAACACATTAGCAATGTCTTGTTCATTCTTTACGGTATTTATATAATAATGATCGCCATCAAGATAGGACTGAAATTGGCTGTAGCCTTCATTCATTAAAAAATCGTCAATATCTTGTACTGATTCTTGTGCAGTCAGCAAATATTTCTGACCAATAAAGTCTTGATTCACATAGACATCATATCGATCATGTGATAATTGAGTAGGTGAGGGACCGTTAAATATCCCCATATTAAACCTTGTTCTTCCCATACTAAATAAGTCATCGTAAGCCATATTCATAACCTCCAGTTAAATTGTTACTATTCATTGTGTCCTGATTAGATTAGAATATGATGGATTTCTTTGGAACTAATGACTTCTAGAAATCAAATAGGGAATCCCCATTTGCATCATCCTCCTTGTAACGTGCAGAGGAAATGCCGGGTTGTTGTTTTGCAGAAGCTGAAAAACTTCCCATCATTTTTTGCAGCTCGGCAGGGTTAATTTCATTTGTTTTTGGTGATGGTATACGTAATGAACTAGACGTATCATCTTCTAATATAATTTCACAAAGGGATCGAATGACGACAAGCTTTTCCCTTAATTCTTTATCTGTGTCTGAATTTTTTGCCTTTACTAGCTCCTCCTCCATTTTTCCAAGGAGCTTTGATACATGTATATTCACTAAAAAAACCTCCGTTTACTTGATCGCCTTCGGTTCATACTTCAAGCATGTGATTCCTGATGATTTTCTCACCATTATTGCCGGTCTGCTCGCTGATTTAAATCCATACGCACGGCAGCCATTTGGATACATCCGATCCCAAGTAACAAAAAAATGCCTGCACTTAATACAATTTACAGCTTGTTCTTTCACTAGTTTTAACTCCTTTTATAAGGCTAATACTTAGTTTAAACACCAGTCTATTTCTTTTATTTGACTCTGTTTTAAAAAGTCATTTGTTTTGGAAAAAGGTTTACTTCCAAAAAATCCCTTCCTCGCAGAAAAAGGACTCGGATGTGGCGACTCAACAATGAAATGCTGGGATGATGTGATGAATTTCTTCTTCTCACCAGCATGTTTTCCCCACAAAATAAAGACAATCGGCTGTTCCCGCTGATTTAATTGTTTAATGATTTCATCTGTAAGAAGCTCCCATCCCTTGCCTTTATGGGAATTAGCCATTCCTTTTTTTACAGTTAACACGGTATTTAAAAGCAGTACACCCTCATTTGCCCATTTTATTAATGAACCATTTGAAGGAGGCTGACAGCCAAGATCCTCCTGAAGTTCGATAAAAATATTCCGCAAAGAAGGCGGCAACTTAACATCCAGCTGTACAGAAAAGCTAAGTCCCTGTGCTTGTCCGTCACCATGATAAGGGTCCTGTCCAAGAATAACAGCTTTTACAGCACCATATGGTGTTTTATTTAATGCCTCAAATATATTCTCCCATTTTGGAAAAATAGCACCTTGCTTATATTCCTCATGTAAAAATTGGGAAAGCTGCTGAAAATATGGCTTTTCAAATTCACTTTTTAATATTTCCGCCCAATCAGAATGCAGTAATTGCTTCATTCGATTACCTCCTCTTGTTCCGCTAATCTTGAACGAAGAGGCTGTCCGTTCCAAACGAGTTTGGTTTGCGCTTCACGCTGTTTCATTTCAGCCTCCTCTAAGAGAACAAAGAAATTTTTTATTGGTAAATCGCCCAGCTGATGCTTGTCACAAAGTTTTCTTAGAAAATGCTTTCTTCTATCATTCAAATCTGCTGATTGATTCGTTCCCGCTTCCGAAAAAGCATAGATAACACTTGCTATAGGCATTCGTTTTACCCGGCATACTTGTGCTGCACGCAGGAAAAAATCCCAGTCCCAATAATTATGAACTTCTGAATCAAATAAACCAATTTGATCATGAAGCTCTTTTTTATAGGCACTGCCTGAAGGAATATAGGTAGAAAATTTTCTCATTTCCTGAAGATTATACTCATAAGCAAATGTTCTTCTAGTCAAAGGATAGCGCGTTGTCCCTCTTTGCTCAAAGCTGACAATTTCCGCATCTGCATAAACAAACTCAGCTTCCTCTAGCTCTTTTTGAACCTGTTCAATATGGGTTTCAGTAAAATAATCATCATCATCACAAAGCATGATGACATCACCTGTTACATAAGTTACACCAATATTTCGGGCATGAACATGCTTAACATTTTCCTCAAGTTCTATCGACTTAATTGGCAATTCTTTATAAAGTTCAACTAATGGAGTAATGCTCGTTCCTGCATCATTTACAATAATAATTTCATGTGGCTGCACCGTTTGGTTACAAATCGATTCAAGAAGCTCTGCAAGTTCTATTAATCTATTATAGGTTGCGATTAAAATTGATATTTTCATTTCTATCACCTCATGTCTATTTTTTTATTTTAACAAGGTTTAAGCATTTCATATAGAGAAAGTATCTACCGTGACTTTTCTCCTATTTTTTCCCAAACATGTTTTCATCGCAATGAGACGGGTATGTTCAAAGTAACAATGAAAGGGAGATGAAAAACCATGAAAACATATGTTGTTGAAAATGGAGTACAAGCTACGGAAGCTATTCAAACTCTTGAAACTCAGGGCTATAACAAGGATGACATTTATTTATTCGCACATGATTCTACACGCTCCGAGCATTTAACAGAAAATACGGATACAAACAATATTGGGTTAAAAGAAGAAGGTTTATTTGAAAAGATGGCAAATGCGTTTCGTTCACGCGGTGATGAACTTCGCGCAAGAATGTCATCATTAGGTGTTTCTGAAACAGAAGCGGCACAACTTGAAAGAGAATTGGACGAGGGCAAAGTTGTTATTATTGCTCAATAATAACAAAAGCGGAAGCGCCTGGCCCAGCCCTGAGAAGCATAAGACGCTTGGGAATAGAAGACGTTCTTTGTATTCAATTCTGGAGTGACTTATGATTCGAGGGGCTAGGCGCTGCAGCTGGATGCAGAAGCGCATTTCCACAGTATAAGGCTTTAGTTTCTATACGATAGACAGTAAGAGCTAGACTCAAAAACGAATGAAAAACAGTTACAGTTTATAACAAAAATAATGAGGTTGCCTTTGGCAGCCTCTTTTTTATATCCAATGCTTTGGATACTGTCTGGATTGAAATAAATTATTATAAAACAATGAGATCACCACTAATAAAAGACTACATACGATCATGCATGGGATAAACCCCCAACCCGCCTCTGAATTAATCGCTACGATGGCACTAGCCGCTGCGGGAGGATGAATAGTGTTTGTAATAACCATGAGAATAATCACCACCGCTAGAGTTATCCCAATAGTCAGAAAACTACGCCCGAAAAGGTCCCAAATGGTTAGCGAAGCAAAGGTTGTCAGCAAATGGCCGCCAACAATTTGTCTCGGTTGCGAAAAAGGCCCATTATGAACACCGAATATCAATAAACAGCTTGCGCCAATTGGTCCTAATGCCATTGGATACCCGAGAGCAATGGCAATAATACTGATAATGCTCATTGCAATCAAACAACCGACAGCTGAAATCATTAAATCCGTATAATTTAAATTGGTTTTATTCTTCGCTTCACCCTTCATTTTCTTTATATAGGTACCGAACCCAATCGGGAAAGAACCTACCTCAGCTCTTCTAACTTTCTCTATATTCATCTGTTCCCCCTACTTTATAAAATATCTATTAGTTTGTTAGTTTTTCTCACAGATAAATTTTATTTTAATCGATCATTATCTCAAAATAAAGGAAAAATTCTAATTTTAAGTATAGAGACTATGAACTCTCCAACTGTACTTTAGAAATCTTAAATGTAAGACAGGGGACAAAAAAAACCTCCTTACTTTAAGGAGGCCCATACATTATATAAAGATTAGGGGGGGATGTACTAACATCATTGCCAGATTGCGATTATCTTATACTAGCAAATTTCATTTATTTCACTTTTTTCTGTAATTCACTGATAAACCGTTTAAAACCTTGCTGACCTGATTCATCCCGCTTAAATACCCCTGCATGCTCCAGGATCGTGGCAAACACTTTACCTACTTCCTCTAACAAAGTTTGATAGGCTGTTTTTTGATTTAAATCTGGATGGTCTTTTTTAATCTTTATCGCCCACTCATAATGCTTAGAGAGCTCATCATCTACCTGAATGCTCGTTAATCCATTATCATTCACCAGGAATGCTGCTAATTTTTGCAGTTCGTCTAATAGTCTGCCTGGCAACACCGCTAACCCCATTACCTCTATCAGACCGATATTTTCTTTTTTAATATGATGGACCTCTTGATGCGGGTGGAAAATTCCTAGCGGGTGTTCATCACTAGTTCTATTATTTCGCAGCACGAGATCCAGCTCAAAAAGACTTCCTCTTCTTCTAGCAATAGGCGTAATCGTATTATGCGGAGTTTCCCCGGAAAATGCGAGAATCTCAACCGATTCATCACTATAGTTCTTCCACTCCTGCAAGATATCATCTGCAGCATTGATCAAATCTTCTGGATGTTCCCCTTGCAGCCTCAACACAGACATTGGCCACTTTACAACCCCTAAATCGACGGAAGGATACTTTTCAAGCTTAAAGAAGTGCTCTGTCTCTGCTACCTCCATTGGAAACGTATGGTGTCCGCCTTGGAAATGATCATGACTTAAAATCGAACCGCCAACGATTGGCAGGTCTGCGTTGGATCCAAGAAAATAGTGGGGATAATGCTTAACAAAATCAAGCAGCTTAACAAATGTTTCCTGTGAAATCTTCATCGGTTTATGTTCACCTGATAGGACAATCGCATGCTCATTATAATAAACATACGGCGAGAACTGGAGGAACCACTGTTCATCATTTAGCGTTACCGGAATAATCCGATGATTTTGTCTAGCCGGATGATCTAAACGGCCGGCATATCCGACATTTTCCTTGCAAAGCAAACAGGTTGGGTATTCACTTTTTTTCATATTTCTAGCAGCGGCAATGGCAACAGGATCTTTCTCAGGCTTAGATAAATTGATGGTCATTTGCAGATCGCCGTATTCTGTGTTAACCAGCCATTTTTCATTTTTTGCGATGCGATCTGTACGAATATAATGAACATCTTGTGAAAACTGATAGAAGGCTTCAGTTGCTTTTTCCGGTCCATCTTGGCTTACTGTTTCTTGAAAACGACGAATTACTTCTCCCTGTGATGGGACAAAACATCCCATGATCCTTGTATCAAGTAAATCACGATACGTAACCGTATTTTCAGGTAACCGTTTGTTTTCAGAAGCCCAGTCTAATATGTTTTCTAAAATAGCTACAGGTGAAGCAAGCTCCTCATCTTGGATTGTTACCGCTTTAAAATCGTCTAATTGTAAAACCTCTAGTACTTTGTTGCGCGTTAATTGGACGTCCCACTCAGAAATAAGCTGTTTCTTCAACCCAAATTGCACCAATCGTTCAATTTCTTGATATATATTGATAGACATGTCATCATCCCCTTGTAGCATTCTCTAGCATGATTTTTGCAAGATGATCTAGGGCTGTCTCGTAAGGATATGACCCTTATATATTGAGACAGCCTCCTTTATATTCTAATCTTATTTTTCGTAGCCGCGCGGGTTCTTTTGAAACCAATTCCATGCACTCTCGATAATCGTGTGAAGGTCTGCATATTTTGGTTTCCAGCCAAGTTCATTGATCGCCTTTTCCGATGAAGCTACTAAGACAGCTGGATCACCTGCACGACGAGGAGCTATTTCAGCTGGAATTGGATGACCTGTTACCTTTCTAGCTGTTTCAATTACCTCTTTTACAGAGAAGCCATTGCCATTTCCTAAATTATAGGTTGCGCTTTTGCTTTCTTTACGAAGCTTATCGATAGCTAGAATGTGAGCATCAGCCAAGTCTGTTACATGAATATAGTCGCGAATACAAGTACCATCCGGTGTATTATAGTCATCACCGAAAATCATGATTTTTTCACGGTCGCCAAGTGCTACTTGTAAAATGATAGGAATTAAATGTGTTTCAGGCTGATGGTCCTCACCAAGCTTTCCATCCATATGAGCTCCAGCTACATTAAAGTAACGAAGCACGACATAGTTCAAGCCATATGCCTGCTCGCTCCACTTCAGCATTTTTTCTACAGCAAGCTTTGTTTCTCCATAAGGATTTGTAGGGACAGTTGGATCGGTTTCTAAAATTGGGATATTTTCAACTTCACCATATGTCGCTGCTGTTGAAGAAAAGACGATTTTATTCACACCGAACTCTGTCATCACCTTCAAAAGACACAAAGTGCCGTATACATTGTTTTCATAGTATTGCAGCGGCTTCTCGACACTCTCACCGACAAGTGAATCAGCAGCAAAATGAATAACTGCTTCAATATCATTCTCTTGAAACACATTTTTTAAAAAGGCTTCATCACGCAAATCTCCTGAATAAAGCTTTGCACCTTCTAAAACTGCCGGTTTGTGACCTTTTTGCAGATTATCAACAACGATAACCTCTTCATTTCGATCCAACAGCTCTGATACTGCATGACTTCCGATATAACCTGCTCCACCACATACTAATACTGCCATCTTTTTTACCTCCTATTTATTAACATAGCTAAGTTCTTTCGCACCATCGCCAACATTTGCTACATAAAATTCTGCTGTCAGTCCTGTTTTTTCATGATAGCTTTTGCCAACCTCTTCAATAAATTCCTCGAGGTTATCATTTTTTACAATCGATACGGTACATCCGCCAAAGCCGGCACCCGTCATGCGCGATCCAAGCACACCTTCTTGCTTCATTGCTTCTTCAACCAAAGTATCCAATTCAAATCCCGTTACCTCATAATCATCACGCAGTGAAGTGTGGGAATCACACATAAGCTGACCAAAGCTTGCTAAATCGCCTTCTTTTAGCTTTTCTACAGCTTGCAGAGTACGTGCATTTTCATAAACCGCATGCTTTGCGCGTTTTTGATCGATTTCATTTTGAATCATGTGACGATTGCTCTCAAATTGCTCTGGAGTTAAATCACCCAATGATTGAATCTGTAACTCCCTTTGCAAATCATTTAGCGCTCTTTCACATTCAGAACGGCGTTCATTATATTTTGAATCCGCAAGTGTCCGGCGCTTATTTGTATTTGCAATAACGAGAGATGCATCTTTAAGGACAATCGGGCTATACTGATAGTTCAGGCTTTGACAATCTAATAAAATTGCATGGTTTTCCTTGCCCATTCCAATCGCAAACTGATCCATAATTCCACTCTTTACCCCAATAAATTCATTTTCCGCATGCTGACACATCTTTACAAGATCAACACGCGAAAAGCTTGTTTCATAGAGGGCTTGTACGATTACAGCTGTTACCAGCTCGATGGATGCTGAGGATGATAAGCCGGCCCCATTTGGAATATTTCCATAAAATAATACATCAAACCCCTGACTTAATTCGACACCTTCATCAATAAATTCCTTTAGGACTCCCTTTGGATAATTGGCCCAATCATGTTCCTTCTCATGCGATAAAGGTTCATCAAGTGAGATTGAAATCACGCCAACATCTGGGAAGTTCATTGAATACATTTGGATCTTTTGATCATTTCTTGATGCTACGAGAGCATAAGTGCCAAATGTTAATGCACATGGGAAAACATGTCCGCCATTGTAATCAGTATGCTCACCAATTAAATTCACACGACCTGGTGCAAAAAAAGAGCGTATATCCTGACTAGTGTTGAATAGCTTTTTGAATTGCTCCATCATTTGTTCTCTCATTGAAATCACCCTTCATTATAACTTATTTTGATTATCGACTATCTATTTTTCTGAGACCTTTTTAAACTTGTCAATTGATTTCAGCTGCAGCTGCTCATCTTTAGAGTGGTCTTAAGCCTTCCAGCCTCTCTCTTTATGAGGTGTCACCCCTTTTCGCTGTTTCCGCAGGAGCCTCGCAACTTACGCTCCAATCAACATGACCTCTAACTTAGCTTTATCTAAGAGAAATTCTATATGTACTTAAATTGTAAGTTTCAAATCCGAACGTTACAATGGTAAAATTACAAAGAGAAATTAGCACATATTTGCTTTAATTCTGAGTGTCTTTAACGTTAAATCAATGTTCCTTTAACCTTATAGATTAAAAAAGAATGACGATTTTGACCCTTTTTTTGCTTTAACACTCGAAAAAAGGGTAAAAAAAGGGGATTTTTTTGCTATGGATAGAAAAACTGGAGCAATTGCTTTTCGGTTTACAGAGCATCATGTGAATCATGTAGCCCAAATTTGGTCTGTAGGCTGGGATGAGCAGCATTCATCTATATATAATTGGAGCGGGACAGAACGGAAGGATCAGGATAAGTGTATTTTTCAATATACATTATCCGGGCATGGCGAAATCAATATTGATGGAAAAGTGCATAAAGTAAAAGCTGGACATGCCTTTATTGTCAGCAGTCCAAGCGATTATCATTATTATTTGCCAAAGGATTCAATGAAATGGGAATTTATCTACTTAACTCTTTACGGAAATGAAGCTAAGCGTTGCTGGGATTTTGTCAAATCAACAGGCAATCAGGTTGTCCGCTTTCATCCAGAGTCAGCTCCAATCAAGCTTGTAAAGGAAATTTATGACGAAGCAAAAGGCAAAAAAATCACCAATGCCTATGAAGGTTCAAGTATTGCTTACAAGTTTATTATGGAACTCTATGTCCATCTTGCTAATATTGATAAACTGATGGAAGATTGGTCAGAAGGAATTATAAGAGCCGCCCTATTTGCAAAAAATTATTATCAAGATGATATAAGTGCGGAGGAAATGGCTGAGGCTTCACAATTGTCTAAATATCACTTTACAAGACTGTTCAAAAAGGAAACAGGCGTGACTCCGATTCAATATTTAACAAATATTCGTTTGCAAAAAGCGACCGAGCTTTTACATAATACGAAATACTCCGTTGACGAAATTGCTCAATTGGTTGGTTATAAAAATGCGAACTATTTGAATAAAGTAACCCGCAGAATGCTGGGGAAATCACCAGGTGAGATTAGGCAGGGGAAATGATAAAAGCAGATGGCTATTCATTGGTGATATTAATACAATAAAATTCCCAGAGCCTTTTTTCCTCTGGGAATTCCTTTTAGCCCATACTGCGTAATTAATGAAGATTCATTGCCGCTATAAAGGAATTTCCTTTAGTGGTGTTCGAGCAATTTTTCCTTCATAACCACCCTTCTATTGGTCTCTTTAATCACCGACCTCATCAGCTTTTTCCTTATGAACACTTCTATCGGACTTTTTAATCACCGATTTTCATGGGGTGTATCCTTCTGAAGACTTCCATTGGACTTTTTATACAGCTTTTTAAAACCCTTTCAGTCAGTTGCGGGCTCGTTTTTCAATTATTTATTTAAATCAATCTGAATCGAGCCCTTTTGGTGCATAATGGTCATCGTTGTTCCAGGGGTCATCATATTTTCTAAAATATCCTTGGCCGCTTGAAGAGCAAATTCAATCCGCTCGAGCTTTTCCTTTTCTTCCTCACTAAGGATTCCAGGTGTTCCAGAATACTTTTTTACATACTGATGTGACTTTAGATGATAGCTTTCAATAGTTTCATATACCTCATCATACATTTGTTCAATGTCTTTCTTCATTGCCTCCGTCTCCCCTTTTAAGCTCCTTGTCTCCTATGATACAAGACGGATTGAAATAGGTAAAATAATCTTTTTAATCTCCCTTTAAAAGTCGCTTATGAATCCAAATAGCTGCCTGACAGCCATCCGCCATCGCGATGGTGACTTGCTCAGAATGTGCGACAACATCTCCTGCCGCCCATACATTTGTAATATTTGTTTCCTTTGTTCGGGGATCTACAAGGATATGCTTGTTCTCAAGGAGCTCAACACCTAATTGTTTCGCAATTTCCGAGTGAACCACATTGCCACCAAAACCAATAAATCCCTTGTCGCCGCGAATGATTTCGCCATTTTTCAGCTTTACTCCTTTAAATTCTGATTCATTTTCAGCGATCACCTCAGCAATTGGTTCATTTATGACCTTAATGTTTTTTTGCAAAAGGTTATCTTTTATTTCTTCATCAAGCGTTTTTTGATCATGGTTGATGAACGTTACTTTATTTGTCCAATAGGTTAGGGTTAAAGCAAGATTTGCGCCCGTTTTTCCAGAGCCCAATAATAAGACATGCTGATTCCTCACCTCATATCCATCACAATCCGGACAAACATAGATGGATATTCCCAAGCATGGCTCAATATGTTTGATTGGCGGAATCCGGTCCTTTATCCCTGTGGCAATTAAGACTGTCTTTGTCTGGTACTTCACTCCAAGTTTTGTTTTAAGTTCTATCTGCTTATCGTGTTTTACTGCCTGGTCAACAAGATCATTAACAAATTCAATACCAAAAGCTTTTGCTTGTTTATGGCCTAATTCCCTAAGAGTTTGCCCGCTCACACCGTCAGGCCAGCCAAGGATATTATGGTAGCCTCTGCAAAGGTTTGAACGTCCATTTTGATTGTCGATCACCAGCACATCATGCATATATCTTCCCAGTTGAATTGCAGCCTGCAGACCGGCAATTCCAGCCCCAATGATAATACATTCATATGTTTTCTTCGCCATCCTTACACGTCCTTTTTTTATGCGTTCAAATTAGAATGTGTAAATTTAGATGGCATCATGCATCAAACGGGAAAAAGGCTGTGGATATCTTTTAGGGGGATTACATGAAGCATGTAGGGGAATCGAATGTTAATAATGTTCCCGGTGAATAGGAGGCCCTCCCTTAGAAAAGTGAGGGCCCTCAGGCTGCCGGCTTCATAACGAATGCGGATATTAACAGACATGTTAATAAAGCCAAACAATAAATAATGCAATTTTAATTGTGGGTAACTTTAATAAAACCTGTTAAAAATTTATTATTCTGAGGAATTTTCGAATTATATGCTCGAAAAATTTAGATATTAACAGCTGAATTTTCGGTTAACAACAGATTATCCACAAAAGTTATCAACATATCCACAATTTCTATCCACATTTTGTGTGAGTACAAATGTTCGCCACAATATCTATTAAGACTTTTACCCACTATTCACAAGTTATACACAGGTGTTTCGGCATTTTTAACCCTATTTACCTATAAAAATACATTATTTAGTAAATAATAATTAGATTGATGTCGAATTATGATTTGTGATATTGACCTCCGTTTACATGTAGTACTTGCCCTGTTACATATCTTGAGTCATCAGAAGCAAGGTATACATAAGTTGGTGCTAATTCAAATGGCTGTCCCGCACGTTTCATTTCTGTATCTGCGCCAAATGTAGCAACATCCTTTGCGGAGAAGCTCGATGGTATTAAAGGTGTCCATATCGGCCCTGGCGCAACACCATTTACTCGAATTCCTTTATCCACTAGTGAAAGAGAAAGTGATCTTGTAAATGTTGTAATTGCTCCTTTAGTAGATGAATAATCGATTAACGTTTTATTTCCTTGATATGAAGTAATCGAAGTTGTGTTAATAATGGAGCTGCCTTCTTTTAGATAAGGAAGGCTAGCCTTTACCATATAAAAGTAGGCAAATATATTTGTCCTGAATGTTTTCTCAAGCTGCTGAGCCGATATGTCGAGGATGCTTTTTTGGACATATTGTACGGTATGGTTATTAACGACAATATCAAGTCTTCCAAACGTTTCAAGCGTAAGTTTAACGACTTCGTATGACGTTTTTTCTTCTCCTAAATCCCCTGAATACAGAAGACAACGGCCCCCAAGCTCTTCAATTCGCCCTTTCGTTTCTAGCGCATCCTGATGTTCATTTAAATAAGGAATCATAACAGCTGCTCCTTCTTTTACAAAAGCATACGCAACTGCTCTGCCGATTCCGCTATCCCCTCCTGTAATAATCGCTACTTTATTTATAAGCTTACCGCTTCCTTTATAACCTGCCCATTCAGAAATGGGTCTTGGTACCATTTCATATTCAAATCCAGGGTGACGATTCTGGTGCTGCGGCGGAAAAGTTACCGGCTGTTCCTTGCATATTTGCTTGATGGAATAATAGGGATACACAGGATATGAATACATGTTTTGCCCTCCCTAATTTTTCTCCTAAATTTATCCTATTCCACTGCAGCTTGGACGCATTACCATTTATTGAACCACACTCTTGCGAATTACATCTCTTTTTACTCGATTGAATAACTCTCCCAATTGCAAAGAGCCAATCTATAACAAGCAGGTCTTTTATGTTGTTTTTCCATATTTCTTTACGAGAAGCGCAAATAAAAACAGAAGAAGTGAGCAAAAGAATACGCAGCAAGCGATCATGCTGAGGCCAATGCCATACCATGGATTTGTGATGGCTGCTACAACAAAGCTGCTTATAAAAATCAAGATGGCCAAGCTAAGACTTAGATACGAAGGCATGAAAACTTTCCCTGAGTGACGGTGCAAATATACAGTACATGCTCCCAGCAGAAGAACGTAATAGACAGCGATAGCTAGATCACTAAATAAGAAGTCCATTGTTTTCATTACAAAATGATTTTCTGTTGAGGCTGGCAGATTTAGGTCTATTTCTATAGGTTCTTCTTCCCCATTTACTGCTACTGTCATAAGCTGAAATGTCGCCGGTTCCTTTGGCCAGTTTGAGTAATGAAGAAACGCAATTTTTTCCCCATGTTGAAAAAACACTGGTGATTGAATATTTCCGTGTAAATTTGTCAGCCTCTTAATATCATCTGTTTCTGTATCTTTTACAAATAATTCGTATTCAAATAAGGAGCTTTCCTTTGATTCTTCCGTAACGGTTGTATACGCAAGTTGCTTTCTATCATCAGAAAAAACTGTTGAATACAAATCCCCTTTTAGTTCGGCAGCTTCCTTTGCTAAAGATTCAGTTTTTTCATCAAGTGAATAAACATAAAGCTGTTGCCTGTTCCCATCAAACAAACTGTAATAAAGCTCTGCCCCATCTTGGGAAACGGAAAGATCGGTCATTGTAAAATGGTCTTTATCTGTCAATTGTTTTTGTTGACCATTGGGAATTGATACTTCATAAAGGTCATATCCTTCCTTCGTTTCTCCCTTTGCCTTTTGAAAGTCCTCAGCAGGCATGGCAATGAAATACAGCATATCTCCTTTTGGAGAAAAAAACGCATCAGACACATGCAGCTTTTTATCCGACAACCGCTTTGCGCCACTTCCATCTGCATTCATGATCATCAACGATTGAATTCCATCCTTATTTTCCGTTAAATAAGCAAGCTTCCTTCCATCAAAGGAATAGCGCGGTGTATGAACTCTCTTCTCACTCCCTTTACTTACCTCCATCCATTCAGTTCCATCTGGATTTACTGTATAAATAGCTTCTTTTCCATCAAGGAAATAAGAAAATGCCAGCTTATCATCCTCAGGAGAAACAGCGATCTCGCTGCCTAACCCTGTATAGCATTTATAAGGGTCCCGTTCACGAAAGACACTATAAAGGATAGATGTAACCAAAAGGATGCCGCTTATGATCATAATGAGCGTAAGTACTTGATTTCGCTTCAATGACTTGATCCCTCCGTTTTTTTAAGAAGAGAAAAATCAGCTTCTACCTGATGATTCCTTTGTTTCTTAGCCTCACTGACCTTCCTTTTCCTATAGGCGGATCTTCCTGTCGATACTCTTGAATATCCTTCGACCATAAACGTAACTGCGAGAATCGTTAGGGCAAAACAGACAATTGGCGTAAATGGAATCCAAGGAGCCCATTGCAGAAATTCCTTTGTCCCTCCAATCAAGCCAGACCATTCATTTGTTATGGATTGCGGAGGATCACCCTGAACGGCCCCGGGGTTAGACATTAATGTTCCGCCAAAATAAAGATTGAACAAGCCAAGATGTGCCATAACAAGCAAGGTTTGTACGAATTGCTGGCCAAAAAGGATAAAAAATCGCTCCTTCAAGATGGGAAGGATATGTTTTACGATGATATGGGGCTTACTGCCTCCTAATGTTTTTGCACTTAAAACAAATTCAGCTTTAAATAATTCACTTGTTTCATTTCCGATTAACACCGTCAGGATCGGCACAGTTAATAAGATTAACACCACCACTTCAATAACCATTCGCTCAAAAAGCGTGTATGTATTCATTCCTGGAAATTGAACTAGCACAGGACCTAATAAATAGATCGCAATGATCGTCAATGGTATAAAATGAAAGGCATCAACGAAGCTATTTACATACCTCCGTATTTTTGAAAAATATGACCCTAGTATTAGACCCAGTGGTATTGAAATGACCATTCGAAGTGCCGCAATAACAAATGCCGCGATGATCGTAAATTTCGCACCTATTAGCACCTTGCTTAACATATCAAAGCCAAGCCTGTCTGTTCCAAGTGGCGCCTCTAATCTAGGTGCAATTGGAGAAGAATCAATCAATTCATTGTTTTCACCAAAGATATGGTAAATTTGGCGCACCTTATGATCAACAACCTCTGAATAAATGAAACTGGTGCAAAGCAGTCCTGTAATAAAGATAAAGCCAATTAAAAAAAGCGGTTGTTTAAATAACTTGATCATCAAATAGTCTCGCCTCCTTTAATCGTCTTTTCTAGAATCCATTTAACAAGGTGGTAAAAAAGAAAAATCGGAACAAATATAAACAGAAGAAGAAAGGTAAAGATTTCAGGGATCATATAAGTTGTTAAATAATGAGTGATGCCAAAAATCCCAAATAAAAGCTCGACAACCACTAATGAAGAAAGCATAAACCAGATTGTTTCTTTCATACGGAAAAATAAAGAGATCATCGTATTGCGCAAAATATGGATGATTAAAATAAATGTATGTGTTAATCCCTTTGCTCTTCCAAGTAAAACATAATCCTTGTCCAGCTCCTCTTCATATAAATGAAGCGTGATTCTGAAAAGCTGAATAGCAGGCAGGATGGCTAAACAGATGATCGGCAAACCATATGCTCGCGAATCACCAACTGTCACTACCTTCATTAACAGCACATCAGTCTTTTTAAAAAGGATAATCACGAACAATTGCAGCAGAAGAACAACCAGAATATCTGGCAATGACTCGAAAAAATAAATCACCATTTTTATTTTGTCCCTAAGCCATTTTGGACACTGCATGGTACCGATTGTTAAGAAAACAGCTGTGATATAAGCTAAAAATAAGGCAGAAAAAATGAGTGTTAATGAATAAAAAGCACCATCTATAATAAATGGATACACTTTATATTCTTCACCATTTATGATAAATGTCATTTGATTAAAATGCAGAAGACTGTAGATGATTTTCCCGATCGTTTCGACTAATAGATAAAAATGACCTTCTCCAGTGTTTGTTGCAATAAATAATGATGGCAGTGCACCAATGACAATAATTCCGATGCATGCTGCTAAAAATTGCAGAAAAATCCCCGCTGCCTTTTTCACCCTTCCACCCCCAAATTTGTCCTTTTTTACCAATTATACTATATTTGTAAAATAGTTAATCCCATAAAAAAGAGGTAACCCACCACGAGTCACCCCTTCCCTATCCTACCGTTTATTAAATCCCTTGCTCTCAATAAACTCTTTCATATACATTCTCGTTGGTTTTGACAATAAACCTGCCATTTGACCTGTCCACGTATCGTTTCTTTTCCCACTTGTCCGCTTTTCATAATAGCTGGAGATATCTTGATCATATTGTTTAAGCTGTGCTATATATGTTTCTTGATTTTGCTCATATTCGTCTTCATGATAAACATGTTCATAAGGTAAACGTTGCTTTTGATCAGGCTTGGCCAGCGGATATCCGACTGCAATTCCAAAGAGCGGCACAACACGGGCCGGCGTTTTTAACACCTTACAAACCTCTTCCAGGTTATTTCTCAAGCCTCCGATATAAACAGCACCAAGTCCCATTGACTCAGCCGCAAGGACTGCATTTTGTGCGGCTAATGCTGCATCTATCACAGCAACCATAAATTTTTCTGTGCTTTCTAACACCTGATCTGAATCTTGTTTGTACATTTCGGCGATTAGCTGATGACGGTAAAGATCGGCACAAAACACAAAAAAATGGCCGTTTTCAGCAACATAGGCCTGACCTCCCGCGAGTTCAGCCAATTTGGTCTTCTTCTGCTGATCCTTAACACCGATAATTGAAAATGCTTGTACAAAGCTGGAGGTCGAAGCTGCCTGGGAACTTTGTACAATTGTTTTAATTTGTTCTTCAGTTAAAGCTTTGTCCTCAAATTTTCTAATCGAACGATGAGCCAGTATGGTTTCAATGACTTGATTCACTATAAACCCTCCTTTTTATTATAGAATACCGCTTTTGACCAGTTTCAGCATTTTAAATGATTTGGAGAGACATAGCTGGAGGTCGAAGCGCTTTCCCACAGTTCAATAATAAAAAATAGAGACTAGTTCAAAACTAATCTCTGCAAAGAATTTCTTACATTAAACAAGCTCTTTTTGTTTCGTCTCTTCACCTAATAAGAGAACAGCCAATGCACCGATGACAATCGAAACCGCAAATATAATGAAAATTGTCTGAATTTGAACATCTGCCGCCACTAAATAGCCTACCAGCAAAGGTCCTAATATACCTCCGACCCTTCCGAATGAAGCAGCTAAGCCGGTGCCTGTCCCGCGAACCTCTGTCGGGTAGTGCTCAGGTGTGTATGCATAAAGCGCTCCCCATGCACCCAAGTTAAAAAAGGATAAAAAGATTCCTGAAGTAAGCAATAAAGGAAGAGTATCAGCATTTCCGAAGAAATATGCACTAGCAGCTGTTCCCATTAAAAAGGTGATTAACACAAATTTACGACCAGTCCGTTCAATTAAATAAGCTGCAGCAAAATATCCCGGCAACTGGGCAAGTGTCATAATCAAGACATATTGGAAGCTTTTAATTAAACTAAATCCCTTTAACACCATTACACTCGGCAGCCAAAGAAACATTCCATAATAAGAGAAAACGACAGCAAACCATAAAATCCAAAGCATGGTTGTTTGCTTTACATAAGGCTTTGTCCAAACCTTTGCGATTTTTCGGAATGAAGATTCCTTTTGCTTTGATACATTAATCGCTTGAAAGCGCGGAGAATCTGGAAGTTTCAAGCGTAAATAAATCGCATAAAAAGCTGGTATTGCACTTAACAATAAGGCTATTTGCCATCCATAACTCGGAATAACAAAATAGGAAATGAGCGCAGCAATTAGCCAGCCGCCTGCCCAAAAGCTTTCTAATAACACAACGACCTTTCCTCGTTCATGAGCTGGCACACTTTCAGAAACGAGTGTTGAGGCAACCGGAAGCTCTCCCCCTAACCCCATTCCAATAAAAAATCGTAAAATAAGAAATAATGCTAATGAGGTCACAAAAGCCGATAAACCGCTGCCAACTGAAAATAGGAGCAGGGTGATGATAAATACATTTTTTCTTCCGATCCGGTCTGCCATGATTCCAAATACCAAAGCCCCCACTGCCATCCCAATAGAATTGACACTGCCAATCCAACCCATTTGAGAAGCGGATAAATTCCATTCAATTTTTAATGCAGCAATGATAAACGAGAGGATTCCCACGTCCATGGCATCAAACATCCAGGCTAAGCCTGCAATACTAAGTAATTTTTTTCTGGATATTTCTTTGGTTTTCATTTAAACCACCTTTCTCTTTTCCAACCTGTCTTTAATGGTGTCTTGACAGAAAAGCTCTCCCTATTACTTATACTGCAAACCCTTTTAAACATCAATATTTATTGCTTAACATACCAAATTCTTACCTTCTTCATTCGTTTTTTAACAATTGGGTAATTTATACTTTTTAATTTTGTCAACATGTGATATAGTAAGTGTAACAAAACGTTCACAAAACGTACTTTTTTTCGACACAAATATGAAAGCGCATTCTAAATATAAAGGAGCTGCTTATTATGGATGTATTTTTCGCCTATCTATTAATTTCAAGTTCAACTCCACTGTTTTTATGGAAAGAAAATAGAAAGTTAGCCATTTGCCATATCCCGGTTGTGATCTGCATGTGGATCGTGTTTATTTCATATCTGTCATTTGATTTAGGAATGACAGGACATATCCTGTTCGGTTTATCATTTTTCGCCAATGTGGTAATTGCACACATGACGATCTTCCATTTATTTGTTGTTCCGTTCTTTAATATGTTAAAAAAACCGAAAAGTGTACTATAATCCTTTAAATGAAAGAACCTGGCTCATATTTTGAGCCAGGTTCTTTTTTCATGAATTAATATCCGCATAAACTGATATCAATTCTGCATTCGTTCATGCATATTTAGATATATTTTGCAACTTTGATAAATAATCTTGCAACTTTCCAGGTTATTTTTGTAACTTTGAAAAGTATTCTAGCATTTCTTAAAGAGATTTTAGCAACTTTTCGATTTTTTCTAGCATTCGACAAAATCTGAGAGATTTCAAAATTCCTGAAGTCGAAATAACATATCTTTAAACTCTATATTAAAACTATGATATATTAGACGGTACATAGTCAGTAAAGGAGTTCGAACAAATGGCAAAAAGTGTAGTAATCGCTGAGAAACCCTCTGTGGCACGTGATATTGCAAATGTATTGAAGTGTACAAAGCAAGGAAATGGTTTTTTAGAAGGCACTAACTATATCGTAACCTGGGCGCTTGGACACTTAGTCACTTTAGCAGATCCAGAAGTATATGATAATAAATATAAAACATGGAATTTAGAAGATCTACCTATGCTTCCAGAAAACTTGAAATTAGTTGTTATGAAGCAAACAGGAAAACAGTTTAATACTGTAAAAGCACAGTTAACTCGCAATGATGTAAATGAAATAATTGTCGCAACTGATGCAGGGCGAGAAGGAGAATTAGTTGCTCGATGGATTATTGATAAAGCAAGAGTTCATAAACCAATCAAACGTTTGTGGATTTCCTCTGTAACAGATAAGGCTATAAAAGATGGATTCAATAACTTAAAACCTGGTAAAGCTTATGAAAACTTATATGCATCAGCCGTAGCACGTTCTGAGGCGGACTGGTATATCGGTTTAAACGCAACACGTGCATTAACAACGAAATTTAATGCTCAATTAAATTGTGGACGTGTTCAGACCCCTACAGTGGCCATGGTTGCAGCACGCGAAGAAGAAATCAAAAACTTTAAACCTCAAACATATTACGGGATTGAAGTTCAAACAGATGAACTTACATTAACTTGGCAAGATGCAAAAGGTAATTCTCGCAGCTTTAATAAGGAAAAAATAGATGCAATCATTACATCACTTGGGCGTAAAAATGCGACTGTTATAGCAATTGACCGTAAAGCAAAGAAAACATTCGCACCGGCTTTATATGATTTAACAGAATTACAACGTGATGCGAATAAAATTTTTGGTTATTCAGCTAAAGAAACACTAAATATCATGCAAAAATTGTACGAGCAACATAAAGTATTAACTTATCCTCGTACTGACTCACGTTATTTATCTTCAGACATTGTTAGTACACTACCAGAGCGTTTAAAAGCGTGCAGTGTTGGGGAATATCGTCCTCTTGCCAATAAAGTTTTGAAAAAACCAATTAAAGCAACAAAAGCATTTGTTGACGATAGTAAGGTAAGTGATCACCATGCCATCATTCCAACAGAAGGTTATGTGAATTTCTCAGCATTTACAGATAAAGAACGAAAAATTTATGATCTTGTCGTAAAACGCTTCTTAGCGGTATTATTCCCTGCTTTTGAATATGAACAATTAACAGTTTATGCAGCAATTGGTGATGAAAAATTTATTGCCAAAGGAAAATCAGTGATTAATGCGGGCTGGAAAGAAGTATACCAAAATCGTTATGATGATGAAGAATCAACAGATGATGTAAAAGAGCAGTTACTACCCAACGTTGAAAAAGGGAATGTTTTACAAACAAAATTGATGGTTCAAACATCAGGTCAAACAAAACCACCTTCACGCTTTACAGAGGCAACATTACTTTCTGCAATGGAAAATCCTACAAAGTATATGAAGACAAACGATAAAAAGCTTGCAGACACTTTAAAGTCAACTGGTGGACTTGGTACAGTGGCAACTCGAGCCGATATCATTGATAAATTATTTAATTCATTTCTAATTGAAAAACGTGGCGGTAAGGAAATCTATATCACTTCTAAAGGACGTCAGCTTCTAGATTTAGTTCCAGAAGAATTAAAATCTCCAGCAACCACTGCTGAATGGGAACAAAAGCTTGAACTAATTGCTAAAGGGAAACTGAAAAAAAGTGTGTTTATTAATGAAATGAAAGAACATACAAAGGAAATTGTTGCAGAAATTAAAGCCAGCGCTAAAAAATATAAACACGACAATATTTCAACAAAGTCTTGCCCAGATTGCGGCAAACCAATGTTAGAAGTAAACGGTAAGAAAGGAAAAATGCTTGTCTGCCAAGATCGTGAATGCGGTCATAGAAAGAACGTAGCACGCTTAACGAACGCACGCTGCCCTCAATGTAAAAAGAAAATGGAACTCCGTGGTGAAGGGAAAGGCCAAATCTTCACATGTAAATGCGGATATCGTGAAAAATTATCTGCTTTTGAAGAAAGACGTAAAAAAGAATCTGGTGGAAAAGTGGATAAGCGCAGTGTACAAAGATATTTAAAACAGCAGGAAAAAGAAGCAGAACCTTTGAACAATGCATTTGCTGATCTGTTAAAAGGATTTAAAGTAGACAAATAATAACTTTCAAAAAGGATTATTCTATATAAAAATGCACAAGTGTTTATTTAACAACACTTGTGCATTTTTTGAATGTGCAAGTTTCTGGACACCTATGTCAATTTAATAAGAAAAATGATACTTTTTCTCTTTCAAATTGCACATCTTCAATTTATAGAATAATACTTACAATAATAGCTGATAAAACACTCACAAGTGTTGCACCGTACAATAAACGAAAACCAAATCGGGCAACAACATTCCCTTGTTTTTCGCTTAAACCCTTAACAGCACCTGCTATAATACCGATTGATGAGAAGTTGGCGAATGATACCAGGAATACAGATACAATTCCCAACGTTCTTTCACTGAATTGCGACGCCATATCCGATAGATTCATCATCGCAACAAATTCATTTGTCACAAGCTTTGTTGCCATAATGCCTCCCGCTGAGACGACTTCCGACGCTGGTATGCCCATAATAAATGCCAGCGGCGCAAACACATAACCAAGTAATTGCTGAAATGTAATACCTAAAATCATTTCAAATACATTATCAATTGCTGCCATTAATGCGACGAAACCAATTAACATAGCCCCTACGATAATTGCCACTTTAAAACCGTCTAAAATATATTCTCCCAACATTTCAAAGAAGGACTGCTTTTCTTCTACTACCTCTAAAAAATCCTCTTCTTCCTTTACTGTATACGGATTAATAATCGAAGCAATGATGAATCCCCCGAATAAATTAATGACAATTGCTGTTACAACGTAACTCGGCTCAATCATAGTCATATACGCACCAACTATTGACATTGACACTGTTGACATTGCTGAAGCGCACAGTGTGTAAAGACGGTTTGCCGGCAGGTGATCGAGCTGTTTTTTGACCGTAATAAATACCTCGGATTGTCCAACTATAGCCGAAGCAACCGCATTATAAGATTCTAGTTTTCCCATCCCGTTAATTTTGCTGAGTGCAAACCCAATCCATTTCATCACATATGGGAGGATTTTAAGATGCTGAAGTATTCCAATTAATACTGAAATAAAAACAATTGGAAGTAAGACCGTAAGAAAAAATGGTTGAGATCCTTCATTTGCGATGCCGCCAAAAACAAACTCTACCCCTGAATTTGCGTATTGCAGAAGTTTGTTAAATACATTCGCAATTGCATTAATAATAATAAATCCAAACTTTGTATTTAACAAAAGAGCTGCAAGCAGGAGCTGAATGACAACCATAACGATTAATGGTTTATATTTGATTTGCTTGCGATTATTACTCACTAGAAAAGCTAACCCAAAAACGACGATTAAACCTATAATTCCCAATAAATATTTCATAATCTCCTCCAAATAGATAATATCTTTATTTTTGTAATTTTTTTTGAAAAAATACCACAGTAGTCATTCATCAATCACTTTGACATAAAAATTTACCTTTTAGTTAGCTAAAATAATTTTATTGAGTATGCTAATCCCAAATATAACCAGTAATCAGACGTCCGACCTCTGTTTTGAGCAATAAATGATATACTATGGCTCTAAAGATTTATTTGCTCCAAGAATTAAATTCATTACTTCATTGTAGAATGTTCCCCAAATCATATTTATCAATTTGGATTACCTCATACTTTCAGTAATGCTCCTGCTATGTTTAGCTCCTAACAAAATAACGTTCCCTTCCATAGTATCATATTTATGTTTATCTATTTGCTAAGAGGTAAGATGTCTAACAACCATAGTAATTATAATCATACTTTATGAAATATGTAAACCCTTTCTTTTATCTAATCCGAAAAATTGGGCTAAAGTAAAAAACAACCTTCATCTATTACCAGTAGCACTTTGGGTAAAACAATTGTAGAATGAGACAAGATACTGTTTTTACTCTTGGAGGGTTTATAAAAATGAGTCTACTTTCGATCGATAATCTCAGCCATAGCTTTGGTGACCGCACGCTATTTAAAGATGTTTCACTTCGCCTGCTAGCAGGTGAACGCGTCGGTCTAGTTGGTGCGAATGGTGTAGGGAAATCTACTTTAATGAATATTATTACAGGGCAGCTTATATACGACACAGGCCGTGTCGAATGGACTCCAGGAGTTCGTTATGGCTACCTTGATCAACATACCGTTTTAACAAAAGGAAAAACAATTCGTGATATCTTAAACGATGCTTTTTTACCGCTCTTTGAGCAGGAGAAGGAATTAAATAAGGTTACAGAAAAAATGGCTTCTGCTACACCTGAAGAGCTTGAGGATTTGCTGGAGGAAATGGCAAAGATTCAAGATCGTTTAGATGCAGGCGGTTTTTATTTATTAGATATGAAGGTGGAGGAAACGGCTAGAGGATTAGGACTTGATGCGATCGGCCTTGACCGCGATGTTTCCGCACTTAGCGGCGGCCAGCGTACAAAGGTTCTTCTTGCCAAGCTATTGCTTGAACAGCCGGATGTACTCTTGCTTGATGAGCCGACAAACTATTTAGACGTTGAGCATATTCGTTGGCTGAGCAATTATTTAAAAGAATATCCGTATGCTTTTCTATTAATCTCTCATGATACAGAATTTATGAACGGTGTTTCGAATGTCATCTTTCATTTGGAATTTTCAAAGCTGACAAGGTACACAGCAACCTATGAAAAATTCCTTGAGCTTGCGGAGATAAATAAAAACCAGCATCTTCAAGCTTATGAAAAACAGCAAGAATTTATTAAAAAGCAAGAAGATTTTATTGCTAAAAACAAAGCCCGCTACTCTACTACCGGACGTGCGAAGAGCCGCCAAAAGCAACTGGATCGGATTGAGCGCATTGACCGTCCGGAAACAGCGATTAAACCAACATTTGAATTTAAGGAATCAAGAAGCAGCAGCCGTTATGTGTTTGAGGCGAAAGATCTGGAAATTGGTTATGATCTACCTCTATTGCCTAAGCTTACGATGACGATCGAACGCGGTGAAAAGATTGCCATTGTCGGCTGTAATGGTATTGGGAAATCCACACTATTAAAAACGATTCTAGGAAAAATCGAACCATTAGGCGGAACAACCAATCGCGGCGACTTCCTGTTTCCTTCTTATTTTGAGCAAGAGGTAAAGGCTGAATCCATTACGCCGATAGATGATGTTTGGAATGCCTTTCCACATCTTGATCAGCATCAAGTTAGGGCACTTCTGGCACGCTGCGGCCTAAAAAATGAACATATTTCCCGCCCGCTTACACAGCTCAGCGGTGGCGAGCAAGCAAAGGTCCGTCTATGCAAATTGCAGATGAATGATAGCAACTGGCTGTTATTTGACGAGCCGACAAACCACCTCGATGTTGTCGCAAAAGAAGAATTAAAACGGGCAATTAAAGCCTATAAAGGAACCGTTGTCCTAGTTTGCCATGAACCTGATTTTTATGAGGATTGGGTTACGAAGGTTTGGGATATTGAGGAATGGGCACAAAAGCAATAATTTTTCTTTAATTAATCAATAGAATAAACACATAAAAACGCTTGGATTTAGTAATATCCAAGCGTTTTTATTTACTATTTTCAATATGATCCCTACGCTTTAATCCATTCCAAAGCACGGGCAAGGGAAGATGTTGTTGTAATTTCTTCAAAATCCAAGCCAAGCTGAATCGCGGTTTGTGCGATTTCCGGTCTAATACCAGATAATATCGATTGAACACCAAGCAGCTTTAATGCTCTAATTAAATTGAAAATTTCATGGGCTACCATCGTATCAATAATGGCAACACCTGATAAATCGATGCAGAGCTGCTCGATCCGTCTTTCCGCACATTGTGTTAACGTACTCTCTAAAATTAATTTCGCCCTTGCTGTATCAATATCCCCTATTAATGGTAATAAGGCCGTTTTGTTTTCAAGAGAGATCACCGGCGAGCTTAGTTCATTGATCATTTGTTTTTGTGCTTCAAGCTGCTTTATTGTGTTTTTATGAGCTTCATCAATGTATATGTATATCGATAAATTCACGACTCTTCCGACAATTTCAATCCAATTGAGCAATTGGTCGACGTTAATTTTATCTGTATTTTCTTGATAGAACTTTTTAAGATAGGATAGATAAACATCTTTCGTATGATTAAATTCTCTGACAACACAGTGTACAGGGGTTGTTAGATGCTTTTGGTCTTTAGCAAGCTCTTCAGACCATTTTTTAAATTCGCTGAAAAACTTCCCTTCTTCTTCAATAAAAAGCTTATGCAGATGAAGAAAGTAATCTTGATTTTGCTCCTTTAAGGTTTGAATAATCTTAGGATCATTAGAGGAATAAATGGATTCAGGATCTTGATCATCAACCATTTGATACCAGTCTTCTGTCATTTGCCAGGAATTCTCTACTAAGAATTGATATAAATCACGATTTCTATGCATGAATATGTCTCTCTCCTATACGTTGATTATTTTACAAGTGAATGTTTGAATGCATAAATTACGGCTTGAGTTCGATCCTGAACTTCTAACTTACTTAAGATGTTGCTAACATGGGTTTTGGCTGTTTTCAACGCAATAAACAATTGATCGGCTATTTCTTGATTTGTTTTGCCCTCTGCCATCAGCATTAAAATTTCTATTTCCCTTGCAGTTAATGATTCATGAGGGTGTGTACTATCCTTTTGGCGCATTTTCATCATCATTTTGCCAGTAACCTCTGGCTCTAAAATGGATTGTCCATGATAGGTAGCACGTATCGCCCCTGCAATTTCGCTTGCCTTTGATGTTTTTAATAAATAACTTGTTGCGCCTGCCTCAAGTGCCGGGTATACTTTCTCATCATCTAGAAAGCTTGTGACAATAATTATTTTTGCATCTGGCCATACTTCAATGATTTGTCTAGTTGCTTCAATTCCGTCCATTTCCTTCATAACTAAATCCATTAATATAACATCAGGGCGAAGGTCCAGGCAAAGCTCTACACCTTTTTTGCCATTATCAGCTTCACCAATGACTTCAATGTCCGGCTGAGCTGATAAATAAGCAGAAACCCCAATACGTACCATTTCATGGTCATCTACAAAAACAACTTTAATCATGTTCATCATCCTTACTTAAAAGTACAGGAACCTTTACTTCTAGACGAGTTCCCTTATTCTTTAAGCTAACAATCTTCAACGTACCGCCAATTTCAACCGCCCGTTCGTGCATATTCTGCAAGCCGTAAGATCCTGTTTTTTCCTTATCAACTTCAAAGCCTACACCATCGTCAGAAACACGCATGATCACAAAGTCGTCGCGCTTAATTAACAAGACATCGAGACTTGTTGCTTTTGCATGGCGCAGGGTGTTTGATACAGATTCCTGGAGAATTCGAAATAAATGATCCTCCACCCCTTTATCAAGAGGAATCGGCTCAACCTTCCATTTAATGTTCATGACAACCTTTTGCATTAATTCTACCAAAAGCTCTTGGATTCCTTCTTGAAGAGATTTACCGTTTAAAGCTGCAGGTCGTAAATGCAAAAGCAGCGCTCTCATTTCAAGCTGTGACTGTTGGATCGTTTCTTCTATCAAATTAAGCTGTTTTGTCTCCCGGTCGTCGGATAATGGCCTTGACTCCGTTATCGCCGACATCATCATCGAAGCCGCAAATAACTGCTGACTAACCGAGTCATGGAGCTCACGTGCTAAGCGGTTTCTTTCCTGAGAGATCATCTCTTGGATTCTTTTTTCTTGATCCTCTGCTTTCTCATTTGCCAGCTTTTGCGATAGCTTTGTTTGCTCTAACATATGCTTTTGGATACTTTCTATTTTAACCCAGATCTCATGGATTTCAGGATAGGCGGCCTGCGGTTCATCTGGAACCGGACGCCCCTTTTCCACTTCTCTAACAGCGGATTCCACCACATGAAACTGTTTTTTCCAAAGGTATCCTGAAAAGCCTCCATAACAAACGCCTAATAAAATACTTAAACTAGGAACAATGTAGATAAAGGGTAAATCCATCACTGTCCGCATCCAAAGGGAATTCCAGCTTTCTAAAGGATAAGCAATAAAGAACAACACAGAAAGAAGAAGGAATAGGACCAGCGAAAAAATGCCTCCAATAAGAATTTGCCTCTGCATGATGGTCATACCCGCTTCACCTCAAGCTTCCCAGTAATCAATGAGGTGATTAGCTTCACTTTCTGTTCGGCTTTATCATATTCAGCTGTTTCATATACGATCGACTCATTAAGGGCTCTTTCCTCTTGATCCTGGAAGAACGCCACAGTTCCTGCCAAAATTGAATGGTTTACATGAACGCCAACCTCATACGGAACGAGAATTTGAACATTTCCAATCAGGCTTCTAATTGAAATGATCGCCTCACCATTCGGCAATACGGTATCACTTAAATCGATAACTGTATTCCCAACTCCAACCTGGATATTTACATCATCCCATTCATACACATGCTCCGGTGATTTTTGAGTACCGAAGAATTTATTATCAAAAATCTTTTGCCGCTTTATAAAAGGTTCAGTCTCTGTTTCACTATCAGATCCATCTTTTACAATGATCGGCTTAATTTGCTTAGGCTGCTTCTGTGATTGAAAAAATTGAACAAGGAAATACAAAAGGACAACACAGAGAAAATAACGAAAGGTTATCATATTTAAGACATTTACAATGAGCCATATCCAACCAATCCAAAAAAAGATCTTACCCATCACACGCGGCTTCCACTTCTTCCCTAAATAAATACAGCCAATCGATAAGACAAATACAATAATCAGCCCGCCATTAAAAAACAGGACCTCTAAAAGAAGAAGGAGAATTCCAATTAAGAGAATCCAGTTTACATAATCTGATTTGATATTTTTTATCATAAGATGTCTCCTCCTTCCCATAACATAAGCGTAAGCGGCTTGGTCAGCCTCGGGCAAATAAGACGCTTCATAATAGAAAGAAGCATTTTCTCTTCGATTATGAAACCTCTTATGATGGTAATGCCTAAATAAGGCGCAGAAACCTACGCCTTATTAGGATACCATATTTTTCATGATGAAACAGAAGCGGTTTGCTCATTTTCCATCTGCTTTTCAAGCTGGGCAATGCGGGCATCAATCGTATTGCGGTGATAAGCCGAATTCACTTGATGCTCTAATCGGTCGAGGTAACTTTCCATTTCTTCAAATCTGGAGAATGCCTTTGTTGAATAGCTATTGTTCTCAACCACTTTGTTCATGCGATGATGGGCACGGGCAATATTTTCTCTGCCCATCAGCTCCATACGCTTAAGATGCATATCCTTTAGCTTATGCTTCATTTCTGCATATTTTTGTTCAAGCTCTTCAAGCTGGCGATTTGTTTGCTCACTTGATTCCATTAAGCGTGCCTTTCGCTCCTCATAATATGTTTGTTCTTTAACGGCAAATTCATAAAGCTCTGTTTCCCCTGCTTTAGAAGCAATTTCAGCTTGATATTTACGTTTTTCAGCTAAATTCACAGCCTCCTTGTATTCACGGCGAAACTCTTCTTTTAATAAATATTGCCGTTCTACTAGATGACGAACTTTTTCCGTTTCATTCTCACATTGTCGCAAATAATGGTTAAGAACCGAAATTGGATTTTTTTGCTCCTTTTGATCCAAAGCCTCATGTAAATCTGCTGCAATTGTATCTTTTATTCTTTTAAATAGATTAGCCATTATATTCTCTCCTTTAAAATTAGTATGGGATCTCAATTGGCACAGCGCCAAATGCTTAAGTCAGATTTTTAGCCCACTGATTGTGAATTAGTAATTTCCTTTTAAGTCATTCCACTCTTTTTCAAAATTAGTGAATGGATCATCATCTTCGACTAGTTTTGTTTTCGCTGGTTTTTTCCAGTTTTTATAGATCACATATAAAACATACAAGGCAACAAATCCTAAGATAGCAGGCAGATTTGAAGCTGATGCAAATAAGGCAATAACGCCAATGATCGCCAACACAACTTTATTGAAAGTAGAAGTTGTTTTGATAAAGCCTTTGTATGCAAAATACATAATAAGCAGGCTAATCGCTAAGGCAACCATTGGAGCAAGGTTTGATAGCAAAACAATCACTGCCACCCCACCTAAAAGTAAGTACCCAAATTTCTTCATGTCTTTTTTCCTCCTTTCAACGATGAGTTCGTTTCTATGTCTCTATCTTAACTACTTTTAAAAATCCCTATAACGAGCGCTGGCTTTATTTTCATCTAAGGCTTGAGACGTAGCTGATCGTAAACAAATAATAAAAATCAGAATAATTTCCCTTTTGGACAAGGCCTTTTTAGCATTTATGTTTTTTTTTAGTGAATTTGGTGAAAATTATCTGTATAAAGTGATTGCATTAAGGAGGGTCTTGTTATGACCAATGAATTTCCTCAGGGAAAAATGCCGTTTGACGTTGAACCATTCTGGAGAGAGTCAGCAACGCTTCCTAGCTTTGCTCCTCTTAAAATTGATACTGAAGTTGATGTTGCCATTGTCGGGGGAGGAATAACGGGTATTACAACCGCCTATCTCTTAACAAAGCAAGGATTTAAAGTTGCCGTCATCGAAGCCAGTCAGGTGCTTAATGGCACAACCGGGCATACAACTGCTAAGATCACTGCCCAGCATGGATTGATCTATGATGAACTTATTCAGCATATGGGAGCAGAAAAAGCAAAGCAATATTATGAAGCGAACGCAGATGCGCTGCAATTTGTCCGCCAAACGATAGAAGAATTGAAAATCGACTGTGATTTAACAGAAGAGGATGCCTATATGTATGCAGTAAGTGATGAATATGAACGAAAAATCACGAAGGAATACCATGCTTATCAAAAACTCGGCATCCCAAGTGAATTTAAAAAGGACATCCCATTACCGATCGATATTAAGGGTGTTCTCATCATGAAAAATCAAGGGCAGTTTCACCCATTAAAATATTTAACAGCCCTTGTAAATGAAATTACAAAGGCTGGCGGGGAAATCTATGAGCAAACAACGGCGATTAATATTGATGAAACTACGCCAAAACCAATGATTATTTCCCGTGAAGGCCGTCGGGTTACTTGCAAGTATGCAATCTCCTGCTCACACTTTCCGTTTTTTGATGGGAAGGGATTTTATTTTACAAAGCTACATGCTGAACGCTCCTATGTATTAGGTGTATTGACTAAGCAGGATTTCCCTGGAGGCATGTACTATAGTGCAGATTCACCTGCCCGTTCCTTACGATATACGCCAATGGACGGGAAAAAGCTTGTTTTAATTAGCGGGGATGGCCATAAAACAGGGCAAGGGACTTCAACATATAAGCACTATAAGGCTCTCGAAGAATTCGGGGAAGCTGTATTGGGCATTGAAGAAATCAAATATCGCTGGTCTGCACAAGATCTTTATACGCTCGATAAAGTACCGTATGTCGGAGCTATCACCTCCAAAAAACCAAATATTTTCGTTGCAACAGGTTATCGGAAATGGGGGATGTCCAATTCTACGGCGGCTGCTAAATTACTTACTGACCTCGTGTTAGAAAGAGAAAATCCGTACAAAGAGTTATATGACCCTTCACGATTTTACGCCGACCCTAGCATCAAAAAATTCCTTATGCAGAATCTGGATGTAGCAGGTCATCTAATTGAGGGTAAAATTGATATAGCAGATAAACGGATTGAGGACATTGGAAATGACGAGGGGTCTGTCGTTGTTGTAAATGGAAAGCGTGCCGGCTGCTATAAAGACGCAGAAGGGAATCTCAACCTAGTTGACACTACATGTACCCATATGGGCTGTGAGGTGGAATGGAACAGCGGTGACCGTACTTGGGACTGTCCATGCCACGGCTCAAGATTTTCAGTACAAGGGGATGTTGTTGAAGGACCTGCAAAGAAACCGTTAAAAAAGGTTGATTTAGGATAAGTACTTTACTAAAAATTGACAACAAAAAGGGACAGTTCCTCCTATTTTTTGGGGACTGTCCCTTTTTGTACCCTTTTCAAGTAAAAGGTGTTTCTTATCTCAATCCATACAGATATGCGGGTATTTAAAATGCAGCTTGCACTTAATCGAATATAAGAATGGACGGTAGACTAAGTCAACAGCAAAAGGAGCTGCCCCCACCTTATTCAGGGACTGTCCCTTTGTTGTTTATTCGCCTTTCACAATTTTCCCAATCTTCACCTTAGGTTTATTGGCAATTTTCACAAAGGTCTTTTCTTTATCAAGCTTTCGAAATGTAATGTTCGAAATATCTAATCCATGGCCTAATGTTTCATAGACATGGTTTTTGCGCGGATCAATTAGTTGATTTCCCTCAAAGTAAATACGCGGTGTTTTCCAAAGTGCAACCAAGGCCTTGCCGAGGGACATTTCGTGATATCGCTCAGGCCACATACTTTTTATATGTTCCTTCACTAACGGGTAATACTTTGAACTCATCCCAGGAAAAAGGTGATGCTCAGTATGATACGAGAAATTGAAATGCAGGACATCCACCCATTTAGGAACGGTGACCGTTAAGCTATTGGCTAAAGGGTCATTTACTTCTGTAATGGGGTTTAATCGGTGGTTCGTTGAAATATAGCCCATGACAATTGCGTTGGCAATCAACAGCGGCAATAAGAAAGCAAAAAACCATTTATAAGGCCCCATGATAAATAATAATGAAAGCCAGAACACCCACGGTAAAATAAGCTGAAACCACACTGAAGGCTGATGCTTAGGATTAAACTCTTTTATATAGGCAGCAAACATTTTTATAGAATGCAAAGAAAACATGACCGTTAAGGAACAAAAACTAGCTAACGCTCTTAACCCATGCGGCAAACGATAAATCCAACGTAAAAATTTAGTTTTTGAAAGCTTCTCTAATGTTGGCCATGAGTCTGGATCATGCTCCTCATGTTGTGTATGAACATGATGTGTCAAATTATGCCATTTTCTCCAGAGCCTCGGGCCAGTGCTTAACGGAAAAAAGGCAATAGCCCCTAATAGATCACGGAGCCAAGATTTTCTAACGACTGTTCCGTGTAAGATTTCATGACCTAGAAATCCCAAAGCTGCAAAGCTTGAACCAAGAACAAAGGCAATCGCTAAATAAATGAACGGGTTTAAATGAAAGAAACCGATTGTTAAAAACCCTGTAATGACAATGAGTAAATAAGCCAATCCCCCCCACAGACGTTCTGGGACAGGTTTAAATGCTTTTTTCGGTAATTTTGGGGATATACGTGCAGCATACCATGCAAATGAATGAAGCTCTTTCATATCCTACTCCTTCCATAATCGATATTGTCTATCATCTAGTGTAAAAAATCGACTATATCAGGAATAGATAGCCATTACCTATCTATTAATGATTTTCCGATCTTTATGTAACTAATGCTAACAAGCGAAGGGACAAAAGACAATAACATATTATTACTAGGTGCTAATATTAGGTAATATAGTGACGGATGTGTGAATTTTTAACAATGAAAATAAGATCCTACTTCATCATGTTAATACCCAATCTGGACAAACTAAAACCAATATCAAATAAAAGGAGATGATCAGCATGAACAAGCCAAATCAAATTAAACAATCTGCGAATTCCTACAAAGGAAAAGTTTACCGAAGAAAATCCGAAGCACTTTCCGAATACAACATTAACCTCCCCGAGCAACCAATGCCTCAGCCAAAGGACTATGAGGATATCGAATATTAATTTAATTACCACTCACAATGACTTTTAATATGACCATAATTAAATGGGATTATGATCATTTTTTAAAAAATTCTCAAAAACAAAGGCTGAATCAATAAGATTTACCCTTTTGAAAAAGGGGTCTATTGATTCAGCCTTTTACCTTTATATTCCTTTAGATATTTGTTACGACTAAATTGGCACTTTCTTCGAAGACTTCTTCTGAAGATCGTTCGTTGCGGCAACTATAAATGCAAGGATTAAGACCATTATTTGCTGCTGCAAGCCATGCTGGTTTACTTAAACAAGTGATATCGATTGTTGGATCGATAGACTGATTCGAGATCCCGTAATGTGCTGCATGCTTCATAAACGTATGGACTGCATCGCTTGTCGAAAAAACGATTGATGTAATGGATGCATCCTCAATGGACCTGCGAATAATGGCTTCATACCTCTTGTCAATCGAGGTTCGATATACACCAGCATAATCATGTTCACCATATTTATCAAGCTTCCACCTTTGTTCACTTTTCTCGTTTGCTCCGATAATCAATAAACTTCCATCATGTTCCATTTCTTCTACATAGCTTGCGAACAAACCAAAGTTTTCCAGCAAGGGAAGAGATGTTGGCTGTTTATAATATAATTTTGCTTGTATTTGTCGAATATCGATTCTATATCTCTTCAAAAGGGTGAAAAAGTGAGAAACTGCCTCAGAAGTGGTAAACAGCATACGTTTATAAGTTGCCAGCTTTTTTCTAATTGTAATCTCCAAGGCTCCTTCATCTACTTTCCATTTAGGAAATTCAATGACATCGGCCCCTTTGTCTGTAAACTCATCTGCCATACTCTCTTCTTCGGCACTTCCGCGAACGCAGAGAATTTGCTGTCCAAATAACGGCTTTTTCTCAAACCATTTGCCTTTTTCCCTTGTTGCGACAATATCACCTACCAAGGTAATTGCCGGGTTTTCAATCTTTTCTTCTTTAACCATTTCTACTATAGTAGACAGCGTACCTACGACACTTTTCTGTCTGCTCCATGTTCCCCAGCGAATCACGATGACAGGGGTATCTGGCGCTTTTCCGTGAGAAATGAGATTGTCACAAATATGCTTTAAGTTGGATACTCCCATATAAAAGGCAATCGTTTGGACACCTCTTGCAAGTCCTTCCCAGTCAATATCAGGCTTGCCGTTCTTTGATTTATCGTGTGCCGTGACCATCGCAAACGATCCTGCGAATTCCCGATGTGTAACAGGAATACCTGCATAAAGAGGAGCTGCAATACCTGAAGTAATCCCAGGTACAATTTCATATGGTATTCGTTTATCCGCAAGAGCATCGGCTTCCTCACCAACTCTTCCAAAAACGCTTGGATCCCCGCCCTTCAGCCTTACAACTGTTTGGCCTGCCAATGCTTTTTCAATTAGAGTATGGTTGATTTCATCCTGCCTCATAAAGTGGCGATTAGGAAGCTTGCCGCAATAAATAAGTTCACAATTTGCTGGTGCATATTCAAGAAGTTTAGGGTTAACTAAGCGATCATACAGGATCACTTCCGCTTTTTTAATGGTCTTGATCCCTTTTAATGTAATCAGCTCACGGTCCCCTGGACCAGCACCAACTAAATATACCTTACCTTTTCCCATCATCATCTTCCTCCCTTAGCTTTTCATTTCCTTTTTAAAGTAAGGGAAGTGCGCTCTCTCTATATGCATAGCGAATCTATGCTAACCTTACTTTGATTTTTATCATTTAAAGTAAGAGAAAAACTTCTCCCTCTTCAATAATCGTTTCATAGGTTTTGACACAACCAAAGTCCGGCTCTTGAACCTTTCCATCCTCAAGGCAGATTTTCCAATCATGCATCGGACAAAATACATGCTCGCCGCTTACGATCCCTTCGCTTAACACTCCGCCTTTATGAGGACATTTATTTTCAATGGCTTTAACGGTGCCATTTGAAAGCTTAAAAACAGCAACTTCTTTGTCCTTCTCTAGTTGAACGGTTTTTCCGACACGCTCTGGCAGCTCCAAAAAGGGACCAACATACACCTTCATTTTTGTCATTTCCTTCATGTCCAACTTCCTCCCTCTTTACAAAATATTCTGTCTTTTTTGTTCAGCCAATTAAATGCCAACCGTTTCAAATAGTTCTTTAGTCGTTTTCTTATCTTCAATAATTTCTTTCCAAGGATCTCTATAAACAGATAATGTTTCATCCATGCGCGCATTTAACTCCTGGCGCTTGTTCTTGTCATCAAGCACTGATTTTACATGGTCTAAACCAACACGATCGACCCATGCGGATGTACGCTCTAAATAATTTGCCGTTTCCCGGTAATATTGGAGATAAGCACCTGTGATCTCCATTGCTTCATCATCTGTTTTTACTTTGTATAATAAGTCTCCTCCGCGAACGTGGGTGCCTCCATTACCGCCAATGTAGATTTCCCAGCCGCCATCGATTCCGATAAATCCAATATCTTTAAATCCGGACTCTGCACAGCTTCTCGGACAAGCCGATACAGCCATTTTTACTTTATGAGGAGTTTGCAAGCCCTCGAATTTCTTCTCTAGTCTGATACCCAAGCCCATTGAATCCTGAGTGCCGAAGCGGCAGAACGTTTCACCAACACATGTTTTGACTGTGCGCAGTGATTTTCCGTAAGCATACCCAGAATTCATATCTAGATCCTGCCATACCTTTGGAAGGTCATCCTTTTTCACGCCAAATAGGTCAATACGCTGTCCGCCCGTTACTTTTACTAAAGGAATCTCATATTTGTCGACAACATCTGCAATCCGGCGCAATTCGTCTGCATTTGTCACACCTCCGTACATTCTTGGTACAACTGAGTATGTTCCATCTTTCTGGATATTTGCGTGCATGCGCTCATTGACAAAACGTGATTCTCTTTCATCCTGATATTTCGTTGGGTTCACCATGCCTAAATAATAGTTTAGAGCTGGGCGGCATTTTGAGCAGCCTTCTGCTGTTCCCCAATCCAGAACATTCATGACTTCTCTAACATGTGTTAAGCCTTTCGCTCTGATTTCTTCAACTATTTCATCTCTTGAAAGTGTTGTACAACCGCAAATTGCTTCTTTCTGAGAGGAAGCATCGAATTCAGATCCAAGTGTCAATTGAAGAACATCAGCAACTAATGGTTTACAGCCTCCGCATGAACGAGAAGCACTTGTGCAAGCTTTGATTGCATCAACTGATGTACAGCCCTTCTCTTGAATGGCTTGAACAATTGCACCTTTTGAAACTCCATTACAGCCGCAGATAATTTCATCCGCACTCATCGATGCAACAAGGCTCTCCCCTGTTTCACCGCCTATTGGCTGAAGAATGCTGATTTTTTCTGTATCTGAAATATCTGCTTCCTTTTTAATCATGGAGAAAAGACGATTTCCTTCTTTGCTGTCACCGAATAAAACAGCGCCAACGATTTTATTTCCTCTTAAGACAATCTTTTTATAAATTCCATCCTGCTCATCAAAGATTTTCAGAGATTTTTTATCATCGCCTTCCATAAAATCACCGGCTGAGAATACTTCAACGCCTGAAACCTTTAATTGCGTAGATAAAACAGATCCCTTATATGGCTCTGTTTCTTTGCCGCAGATGTGGCCAGCTAATGCCTTTGCTTGCTCATATAATGGAGCAACAAGGCCATATGGAATTCCATTATGTTCTGCACATTCACCAACAGAATAGACATGCGGCAGATCTGTTTGCAAATAGTCATTAACGATGATCCCTCTGTTTACTGCGATACCGCTTTGCTTTGCTAATTCGATATTCGGCTTAATTCCAACAGCCATCACGACTAAGTCAGCCTCAAGCTGTGTGTCATCCTTAAACTTCAAACCCTCAACTCGATCTGTTCCATAAATCTCTACTGTTGCTTTTTCTAATAAAAAGTTCATCCCTTGATTTTCAAGCTCTTTTTGCAAAAGTCTTCCTGCTGTTTCATCAAGCTGGCGTTCCATTAATGTTGGGGCAAGATGAACAACATTAACTTCCATCCCTAAATTCAATAGACCGCGGGCTGCTTCTAATCCAAGCAAACCTCCGCCAATAACAGCCGCCTTTTTATATTTTTTAGACGCTTCAAGCATAATGTCGGTATCCTTTATATCACGGAATGCTGTAACACCTTGCTTATCAGCACCCGGAATAGGAAGGATAAATGGCACAGATCCCGTTGCGATGATCAATTCATCATATGGTAAAATTCGGCCTTTATCGGATTCAACCACCATCTTATCAGGATTGATTTTTGTGACGGTTTCTCCTGTATAAAGCGTTATATTGTTTTCTTCATACCAATCCCAGTCATTTAACGTAATATCCTTTACCTCGGTGTCACCCTGCAGCACCTTTGATAATAGGATTCGATTATAGTTTGGATGCGGCTCACTCCCAAAGATTGTAATTTCAAATAAGTCGTTTGAAATCTTTAGGATTTCTTCGATTGCTCTTACGCCGGCCATTCCGTTTCCTATTAAAACAAGCTTCTTTTTTTCCACCTGATTTTCCTCCCCTTGGAAAGTTTCTTATACTATATCACGGTAAAAATAATTATTTTACATACATGTTAGGTTTTCTGACATGGTTTTATTTTCTAACATACCAGCTCTTTGCAAATACCCCTGTTGATTTCAGCTTTAAGCATTCAATTTAGAGCATATCTCCCATATAGAAACCAACAAAAAAGAGGCACGATCCGCACCTCGAAAATGAACCATCTATTCATATTTGATCTGTTAAACAGACGCTATCTTTACAGCACTTACCTTAAATCCAGGCATTCGGCAATAAGGATCAAGTTCCTCGCCAACTAGTAAGTTTACATTTTGGCTATCTGCCCAATGGAACGGTACAAAAACAGTATCTTGTCTAATTTTTTCAGACCATCTGCTTCTGACTACAATACTTCCCCGTTTTGAAGAAACCATCACCAGACGATTATTCTCAATGCTATATTTCCTGGCAGTCTCCGGATGAATCTCAAGATAGGACTCAAAGTTCCTTGCAGCTAATGCCGCACTCTTTCTCGTTTGCACTCCTGTTAAATAATGTGACATCACCCTTCCTGTTGTTAAATAGAGCGGGTACTCGTCACTTGGTTTTTCCTTTGGTACCTCTGGAGTATTTGGGACAGCAATCATTTTTGCTTTCCCATCAGCGTGGGCGAATGACTCTTCAAATAATCGCTCAGTTCCTTTATGCTCCAAATCTGGGCACGGCCAAAGGATTCCCTGTTCTTTTCTAATGCGCTCATAGGTGATGCCATAATAATCAGCGATTCCGCCCCGGCTTGCTATTCTTAACTCATTGAAAATGTCCTCAGCATTTGAATAGGAAAAATACTTCTCCTTTCCAAGTGCTTTTGCGATTTCACAAAGGATTTGCCAATCATGCTTAGCCTCGCCAGGACAAGGACGGCTCGCTTCCCTTAGGGTGACTCTGCCTTCAAGATTTGTCATCGTTCCTTCGTCCTCAAGATAAGAGGATGCTGGCAAAATGAGATCTGCTAACTTGGCTGTTTCTGAAACAAACAAATCGATTGCGACTAAGAACTTGAGCTTTTTTAACGCCGCTTTTACAAAGTTAGCATTCGGATTGGAAACAACCGGATTGGAACACATGAGCAGCATTCCCGTTATTTCGCCTTCTTCAATTTTTTTAAACATCTCAAATGCAGATACACCTTTCCCAGGCAGTTCATCCTTATCCACACCCCAAACCTTCGCAATATAGGCGCGATGCTCTTCATTCTCAATTAATCTGTAGCCTGGCAGCTGGTCAGCTTTCTGCCCATGCTCACGGGCACCTTGGCCATTTCCTTGCCCTGTTATAGCACCATAGCCAGAGTAAGGTTTACCGATTTTGCCTGTAGAGATAAGAATATTCAGTAAATTCCTTACAGCAGTAGTACCGTCTATTTGCTGCTCTACGCCTCTGGCTGTAAAGATCATCCCGGATTCTTCACCGGCAAATTTCATGGCAGCCAGCCTTATATGCTCAACTGAAACACCTGTCATCTCTGAAATTTCCTCTAATGATAAAGACATAACATACCCTTTTACGTCTTCAAACCCTGTAGCTCTTCCTTTAATAAACGCTTCGTCATGAAGCTTTTCTTCAAAAATCACCTTTAGCATTCCATTCGCCAAGGCTGCATCCATTCCCGGTTTAACTTTTAAATGCAAATCTGCAATCTCAGTTGTCCCTGTTTCACGAGGATCTATGGCAATAATATAAGCTCCGTTTTCCTTCGCCTTCTCAAAATACGGCATAATCGTCGGCTGACATTCTGCTATATTTGTGCCAGCTAAGATGATCACTCTTGTGTGCGGCACCTCTGATAGCGCATTGGTTAATCCTCGGTCTAAGCCAAAGGTTTGATTTGCTGCTGTTGCCGCAGCGGACATGCATAAGCGGCCATTGTAATCGATATAACGTGTTTTCAGCGCTACTCTAGCAAACTTGCCTAGTAAATATGCTTCCTCATTAGTAATAGAGGCACTTCCGTATACAGATAAGGCATTTAAACCATCCTCAGCTTGAATGCTAGTAAACTGTTCTTTTATATGTCCGATGGCTTGTTCCCAGGAAATCGGAACAAACTCACCATTCACCTTTAATAAAGGATGTAAAATCCGATCCTGATGGAAGGGATGCTGATGAGCATTTAAGCCTTTTATGCATAACCTACCTTCTGATGTTGGATTGTCTTTGCCCACTGTCGTGTACTTTTTCCTTGTCACAACAGACTGCTCAATTAATTGCATTTTGCATTGCATACTGCAAAACGGACATTGCGTATCATACACCTTTTCTGATTGAACCTCTTGCTGCTTTGTCCGGAAATATTTCAATAATAACTCGGTCAAGACAATTCCCCCTTTACTCTCGCAATCTACATTATTTCATCATTCTTTACACGGACTTCTGTGCATATGGGAGCACTTCCGCTTCCATCCTGCTAATGAGTTGATCCCGCAAAGCCGCCTCAAATAAAACTTCTCTTATATGGATGAGACTGACTCTCTCAATCCATTCACTAATTTGTTCAAGATAATTTGCCGTTTCCCGGTAATATTGAACAAAACCGCAAATCAATGTTTTTGCTTCATCACGACCACCAGCCACCGTAAATAATTCTCCTTTTTTCAAGGCAGGACTTTGACTTCCGCCTACGTAAATTTCCCAGCCCCGCTTATCTCCAATGATGCTGATATCCTTTGTGATCATCTCTGCTTCTCTATGCTTACAAGCTGATACACCTAATACAACGCGATGAGGTGTCAGCAAGAATTCCATGTCCTTTTCCAGCTCAACCGCTAGTTGCAAGGCTTGCTCCTTATGGCAATGGCAAACAGGTTCACCAAAAAGCGTGTTTACATGCTGGATGGTATTGCCGTGTGTGGGAGTCATTCGCACATTTAATTCTGAACATACCGCTTGAACAAATTCCTTTTTAATTCCCTTTAATTGGATCTTTTGTTCAGGGGTAATCCCCACATCAGTTAGTTGGTATTTTTTCATAATAGTAGAAATCCTGCTAAGCTCCGCGGCATTTAAAAGCGCTCCATACATTTGCGGAATGACTGAGTACGTACCATCCTTTTGCAGCTGTGCCCCTGCACTTCCATTAATATAGAAAGGTTGATTTAATCCTTCATTATCCGGATAAATCATCGCTAAATAATAATTGATGGCAGGAACACAGCTTGAGCAGCCATCTTTCGTTTTCCAATTTAGCTCTAAAAATACTTCCTTGAGTGAAGTTAGGTTTCGCTGCTGAATCTGTACAACTACCTCGTCCTCTGTAAGTGCCGTACAGCTGCATAAAGACTTTTGCTCAATTACCTCATCACATTCATCACTGTGAATGTAAGCAAGCAGATTTGATACCAGCGGCTTACATCCTCCGCAGGATCCTGAGGCTTTTGTACATTGTTTCACTTGTTCAACCGTTGTTAAGCCTTTCTGCTGAACAGCCTCGATAATTGCTCCTTTTGAAACTCCATTGCAATTACAAACAATCTCACTTACCTTCATTGCCTTTACGTGCGAAGTGTTCTTACCAGACGAAAGAAGAAGATTGCGTTTTTCTTCGTCATTGACATGCCTTCTTTTTACGATCATATCAAGCAATTTGGATTGATCTGCTGTCTCTCCAAATAACACCGCGCCGACAATGATATCTCCGCGAAAAACCATTTTTTTATAAACTTCTTCCATTTCATTGAGCATCGTCAGTGATTTCGTTGCTTCATCTTCACCAAACTCTCCTACTGAAAATAGATCGATACCCGGCACCTTTAAGCTTGTGGATAGAACAGAACCTTTATATCCTTCTGCCTCCAGATTACATATATGCTTTGCAAGCACTTGGCCTTGCTCATACAATGGTTTAACTAAGCCATAGACTACTCCTTTATGCTCTGCACATTCTCCGACAGCATAAATATTCGGATAATTTGTCTGCATAAAATCATTGACAATAATCCCTCGATTTGTCTGTATTTCGCTGTTTTTTGCAAGCGAAACATTTGGAATGACACCAACTGCCATGACAACAAAATCAGCCTCTATATAAGTCCCATCCGTAAAATGGAGTTGTTCCACTTTGTTCTCACCAGCGATTTCTTTCGTCACCTTCCCTAGGAGGAACCCAATTCCTTGCTGTTCTAATTTCCTTTGCAGCATTCTCGATGATGTTTCATCAAGCTGACGCTGCATCAAATATTCAGTATTGTGGATGACTTTGACATCGACCCCTAAATTCAACAGGCCCCTTGCTGCTTCCAGTCCCAGCACTCCGCCGCCAATTACAACGGCTTTTTTATGGCGCTTTGAGGTGTTAATAATGGTTTCGCAATCCTCTATCGTTCGAAAGTTGATGACCCCTTCCTTTTCAGCTCCAGGGATTGGCAGCACAAATGGCAGTGAACCTGTCGCAATAATCAGCAAGTCAAAAGATACAATTCTGTCTTGATCTGTTAGGATCACATTGTTATCAGGATCAATTTTTATTGCTGTTTCACCAGAATAGAGCGTGATGTTGTTTTGCTTATACCAATCCTGCCCATTAATCGTAATATCCTCTATTGATGCCTCACCTTGCAAAACCGATGATAGTAATATCCGGTTATAGTTCAGGTGCGGCTCACTCCCTATGATTGAAATGTCAAATGCTTCTGCATTATGCTTTATGATCTCTTCGACACAGCGGACTCCCGCCATACCATTCCCGATTACTACCAGTTTTTGCTTCATTTAAAACCCTCCAGCATCAATGGTCTGACCTTATCCAATGGTTTCATTATTTCATATTCTTTCTACTATTAACTTATTTTTGTCACATTTCCTAACATAAAATCTTACGAATCAAATTTGCTCACTGAATCGAATTCCCCTCATGTCATCTTAATTAATTTTCCATGTTATATTTCCTGACAGGTAACTTTTCGTTTAAAAAACCACCACTTATAATGTGGCTATGTTGAAAAATCTGAAAATTACCACAAATTTTGTCGTATTGAAAGGAGTATTTGTATGAAACTATCCGATTTAAAATCAAGCGGACACCCTAAGACACTTTTTTCTTCCTTTTTGTATTTCGATGTGAGCTTTATGATTTGGGTTATTCTCGGCGCTCTTGGTGCCTTTATCACACAGGATTTTGGTTTATCGCCTTCACAAAAAGGATTGGTGGTTGCGGTGCCAATCCTTGCAGGTTCTTTCTTTAGAATTGTAATGGGAATTTTAACAGACCGAATGGGGCCCAAGAAAACAGCCATTCTAGGTATGATCATTACGACTATCCCGCTGCTATGGGGATTATTGGCAGGTAATACGATGCCTGAGCTCTTTATGATCGGTATTTTATTAGGGGTTGCCGGGGCAAGCTTTGCTGTCGCTTTGCCAATGGCAAGCAGATGGTATCCTCCTCATCTCCAAGGTTTAGCCATGGGGATTGCCGGAGCAGGAAACAGCGGTACATTGCTTGCTACATTATTCGGTCCCCGTTTAGCAGAAAATTTTGGCTGGCATGTCACAATGGGAATTGCTCTTATTCCTTTACTTATTGCATTTGTGGTTTTTATCCTGCTTGCTAAAGATGCGCCAACACAGCCGGAACCGCAGCCGCTGGCCAATTATTTTAAAGTATTCGCTTATCGCGATACATGGTTTTTCTGCTTGTTGTATAGTGTTACATTTGGCGGGTTTGTTGGATTATCAAGCTTTTTAAGCATGTTTTTTGTAGATGAATATAATTTAACCAATGTCCAAGCAGGGGACTTCGTAACACTTTGCGTAGCTGCAGGCAGCTTTTTCAGACCTGTAGGCGGATTTATATCCGATCGAATCGGAGGTGTAAAGGTTTTATCAGTCTTATTTATCGGTGCAGCCCTTTGTATGATTGGTGTTAGTCAATTACCTCCATTATTCGCGATTACAGCCCTTCTATTTGTAGGCATGATGTGCCTGGGCATGGGAAATGGCGCTGTTTTCCAATTGGTTCCGCAGCGCTTCCAAAAAGAAATCGGCATGGTTACTGGAATTGTTGGTGCTGCCGGCGGGATCGGCGGTTTCTTTTTACCAAATATTTTAGGGACTTTAAAGGAGGTGACTGGTTCTTACGCTTCCGGATTTATCACCTTTGCTGCGATCGCATTAATTGCCTTTGGAATTTTGCTATTAGCAAGCTATTCTTGGAAAAAATCATGGAATTTAAAGAGCGACGCTGTAAAAATTTAAATGTGTATGAGACGCTTCCAGCCCTTGGCCGAACTAGGTCAAGGGTTTTTTATGGCTGTTTTCGTTTGTTACTTTGATAGAAGTAAGCTTTTAGAACACAGGTTTACTTTACAAATTCTTATTTTCTGTTATCATAAATAAGCACGATATTTACCTAGGTAAATAAATTAAGACCTCATCCATTTGGGAAGTTTACTCCACTTATGTTTCTTTGTTTTCCTGAACCTTGAAACACGGGATTTGGTCCTTACTGCCCGTTAAGAATAAGATTATTGAGGTGAGCAAATTGGAAAATACAAACAAACTATTTCATCTTCTTTATCAAAAGACCCGCTTAATGTCTAAAGAACTGAATGAGCATTTACAAAAACATGACTTGTACAGTTCTCAGTGGACGATCCTCTATTGCTTAAAAAACAATGGACCAATGACCCAAAGTGATATATGGCGTTACTTGCTTGTTGAAGCACCAACAATTACAAGAACACTTGTTAAGCTTGAAGAAAGCGGCTGGGTAAAGCGGTCCCAAGGCAGTGATAAACGGGAACGGCTTGTTTCATTGACTGAAAAGGCCATAAACACCCTGCCAATTATTGAAAATGAGGTCAAAACCTTTGAGCAAAAGATGGTTAAGCATTTATCAGAGGAAGAACAAGATTATTTTTTCCACCTACTTAACAAACTAGGTGTACAAACAAATGAAGAGGGGGAATGAGTCCAAATGACCGAAGAAAGGAAACAACCGATTTGGACGAAAAGCTTTATTAGCATTTCTTTAAGCAACTTTTTTATTTTTATGGCCTTTTACGGGTTACTAACATCTCTGCCTATTTATGTAGTTGACGAGCTTCATCGTTCTGAGGTTGATGCAGGGCTGATTGTAACCATTTTCCTTTTATCTGCCATCATCGTGCGTCCATTTTCAGGGAAACTTCTCGATGATTTTGGCAAAAAGAGAATGTTAATGATAAGCCTAATTCTCTTTACACTATGCTCGTTTTTATACTTATGGATTGATCAATACGCTCTATTACTGGCATTGCGATTTTTCCAAGGGATTTGGTTTAGCATCGCGACAACAGCAACAGGGTCGATTGCCGCAGACCTTGTACCAATCAAAAGACGCGGTGAAGGGCTTGGCTATTTTGTGATGTCTACGAATCTTGCTGTTGTTTTTGGACCAATGATTGCTCTTACGTTAATACAAACCACCTCCTTTATTGTCCTCTTTCTTGTATTAGCTATATTAATTACAGCTGGTGTCTTATTTACGGCTTCAAGCAAGATTGATGAAAATCCTGTTAAAACAGCTAAGAAACGACTGCAAGTTTCAGATTTAATAGATCAAAAGGCATTTCCCATTGCTTTTGTCGGAAGCTTAGTGGCAATTGCTTATTCAAGTGTTCTATCGTATTTATCTATTTATGCACAAGAGCTTGATTTATTAGATGCTGCAAGCTTTTTCTTCGTTGTCTTTGCCGTTGTGATGCTTGTGGCCCGTCCATTTAGCGGCCGCTTATTTGATTTAAAAGGACCTCATATCATTATCTATCCAGCATTGGTTTTATTTATGGTCGGGTTGCTTTTATTAAGTATCACAGAGACATCCTTTATGCTTCTTTTATCGGGAGCCTTTATCGGGCTTGGTTATGGAACGGTGGTCCCTTCTCTGCAAACACTTGCCGTTCAAGCCGCTGATCGCAGCAGAAGCGGTCATGCTACAGCAACATTTTTCACTCTTTTTGATACAGGAATTGCCGCAGGCTCTTATATTCTAGGGATGATTGCTACCCAGCTTGGATACGGTCATTTATACTTTTATACCGCGATCTTTATGCTTGTCGTCATTGTCGTTTATAAATTGGTGTTACATCGAAAAAAAGAAGCACCTGCTTTACGTATGAAGCAGACGAATGGATAAACAGTTTATTTGAAAGGCGGTATGGCACATTGCCGCCTTTAGATATAAAAAGAGGACTGTCTCATGTTTTTGAGTCAGTCCTCTTTCATTTTCTTTAATAGGCACCACGTATATTTGCATGGATTTCCTGATGGTAAAAGTCGGTTAACATTTTCAATTCTGCTTCACTGAATGCAGGAACATTTGTCGCTTGCAGATTGTCTTCCACCTGTTTCACTGTTTTAAATCCTGGAATGACTGTGGTGATTTCCTCATGATCAAGAATCCAGCGCAGGGCTGCTCTTGTCATGCTTCCCCGGCCCTCAGCGATCCAGTTTAGCTGTTCACTTAACTCAACACCCTTTGAAAATTCAACTCCGGCAAAAGTTTCGCCAACATTAAACTGCTCGCCATTTTTATTAAAGCTGCGGTGGTCATCCGCCTCAAATGTTGCCTGTTTCGTAAATTTACCTGTTAAAAGTCCGCTTGCCAGTGGGACACGCGCTAAAAGGCCGACACCCTTTTCCTTTGCTTGCGGCAGTAATTCAGAAACTGGCTTTTGGCGGAAAATATTAAAGATAATCTGTAATGCCTTCACATTTGCTTGCTCCAGACAATATAGACCTTCCTCCACCGTTTCTACACTCACACCATAGTGGCGGATTTTTCCTTGCAGCTGAAGTTTGTCAAGCACCTCAAATACTTGTCCACTTTTAAGAATTTCCATTGGCGGACAATGAATTTGATAAAGGTCTATTGTTTCACGCTGCAGCCTCTTTAAGCTAGCCTCACAATAGGCTGTCACTGTTTTTTCTGAATACGTCTCAGGATCATGAATATCTCCCGCCCGGCAAAACTTCGTTGCAATATGAATCTTATCCTCTTTTCCTTTGGTTGCCCTTGCCAGCAATTCTTCACTATGACCGTTGCCGTATACATCAGCTGTATCAAAGAAATTAACGCCTTCATCCATCGCACGGTCTAATCCTTTTAGCGCTTCCTGATCATCCGATTTCCCCCATGACCCGCCAATCGCCCATGTTCCAAAGCTTAGCTCACTTATCTTAAGTTCTGTATCTCCTAACTGACGATATTTCATGCTCTCCATCACCCTTTATGCAGTTTAAGTATAATTGTGTTAAACAAGATTTATTATAGTAGATTTAAAGCGTTAACAAAAGTGATCGGACTTACTAAAGTTCCTTTATCCGTAGTTCGATACATTCCTTATAACGATGAAAAAGAGTGGACAATGCACTCTTTTCCTCATAGGTCTAAATTAGTCAGAATAAAAACTTCAGGAATAGAGGTTGATTTCCCTCTATTCCTCAACAATTAACTTCTTAGCGTTTGTTTTGGTAGTAGTGAACAAGTGCAATAATCGCACTGCCCATCCGCTCTTCTTCTGGGACTACAATTCTTGTGATTCCAACTTCGCGTAATGCCTGAGCTGTTACCTTGCCAACTGCTACAGCCACAACATTTGTTGAAAATGCAGTTAGCAGTTTATCTTCTAACCCCTTTTCTTTAGCGTATGCCATTAAAAAGCGCGCTTGCGGCGTACTTGTGAAATTTACAGCATCTACCTCACCATTTAAAATTTCCCCAACAAGCTGCTCCATCACCTCTTGTTTTGGCGGAATATGCTTATAAGGCAAAATTTCACGATAATCTGCACCTTGTGCCTCAAGCCAGTCAATTAATACGGGTGCTGGATCACCATGAAGCTGAAGGGCAACTCGACACCCAGTTAGACGATGTGCATTTAGCTCTCTAACCAGCCCGGCTGTACTTCCATCATCATCCCTTACGGCAGGTTGAATCCCGAGCTTCTTTAACACATTCACAGTTTTATAGCCTCTTGCCGCTACCTTTGCACTCTTTAAGGATGCAATGAATGCATCATCTAAGCCCATCTTCACTGCGGTCTGGTATAGCTTGTCTGTTCCAATACCTGTCGTGAAAATAAGCCAATCAAAGTTTCCATCTACTAAAGCCTGAATCTCTTTTTCTACATTCGAATCATCCAAAAAAACGGTCCCCTGTGCCGGACGCACTAAAGCAACTCCGCCTAAATTTTCAACTAGCTTACTTAATTCCTCTGACTTTCTTTGTCCAGCAAGTGCAATCGTTTTTCCACTTAATCGCTTCACGACAGTCCCTCCCGATATGTAATAAAGTTGCTACTATTTTATCATTATTTTTGAAGAATGGTTATGGTTGAATTCTCATTTTTAAGAAGGGATATAAGGTATTATAGGGAGCCGCCCTCCTTTTTGCTGGTTGAACATTTAGGTACAAAGATTGAAATATTTTTTGTTTTACCTCATAAAGTAATAAAAAAGGCAAAAAGGAGTGTTCCTAATGAAAATTCCTGTGTCTGGATTTATGTATCATTCAGATGATTCTGATCCTATGCATTCCCATCAACTTTATATCACTTCATGGGATGGAAGGCCCACCCATATCCACGAGTTTAAAGGTGTTACTTCTTTCGATGTAGGACATAATCACAGATATGCTGGAATGACTGAACCGGCTCCAACTGGAGTACAACATACCCACAGATACTTTACTTTTACTTCTATCGATGATCAACATAGACACCAGATTCGTGGTGTTACAGGTCCAGCTATCCCCCTTTCTGGAGGCGGTCATTATCATGAGTTTAGTGGTTTTACCACTGTAGATGGTATGAATCCCCATAGACACAGATACAGCGGAAGAACAAGTCGATAATTGCTTTTTTCACTCACCTTGCTAGGTGAGTTTTTGTATGATCAGTATCCTCAACTTGTTGCTAATATAAAGGAAAAATCCCCTCAAAAGGGGATTCACCTTAAAAGACAATCGTTTTATTTTGATGAACAATAATCCGGTCTTCTAAATGCCATTTCACAGCTCTAGCCAAGACGCTGCGTTCAATCGAACGGCCAATTTTTTTCAGGCTGTCAACATCATCACGATGATCAACACGGCCAATATCCTGTTCAATAATCGGACCTTCGTCAAGATCGTTTGTGACATAGTGCGAAGTTGCACCAATTAGTTTTACACCGCGGCCATATGCTCGTTCATATGGTCTTGCTCCGATAAAGGCAGGTAAAAAGGAATGATGGATATTGATGATTTTATTTGGATTTGCCGCAACAAATTTTGGAGTTAGGATTTGCATATAGCGCGCCAGAATAATTAAATCAATATTATGATCTTTAAGAAGCTGCAGCTGTTTTTCTTCAACCTGTTCACGGATATCCTTATTTGCCGGAATATAATAGAACGGGATATTCAACCCTTCCACAACATCCCTCGCTTCTTCATGGTTGCTGATGACCATGGCGATATCTGTCATTAAATCTCCGCTTTGCCATTCCCATAAAAGCTCAAGTAAGCAGTGCAGTTCCTTGGATACAAAGATCGCTGTTTTTTTTACATTGTACACATGTGTGAAGCTCCAATCCATAGAAAAACCTTCAGCGATTTGAGTGAATTGCTCCTCCATATCTTTTGCCTTTTCTTTTAAGCCCGGACATTCAAATTCGATGCGAATGAAAAATGTCCCACCCTCTGGATTTGTCGAATACTGGCTAGACTCTAAGATATTTGCATTATGTGAAAACAAAAACTTTGAGATGGCAGAGACAATACCTGGCTGATCGGGACAGCTAACTAAAAGGCGGCCGCGATTTTTTTTTCGTTCTTGAAATAGTTCAAGTTGATTTTTTATAGTTGAATTCATTGTTAAAACCTCTCTAATAGTGATGAAAAACATTATACAACAGCCATTGATTAAAATGTAGTCTTTCGAAGATTCACCTTTCGAATAATTTGGTTAATCACTTCTGATAGGACGAGTCCAATGGCAATTGCTCCTGAAATCATAAAGGCCTTTGCAGCAAGAGGAATGGCCTCATTATAATTATTTTCCACAACCTGTCTCATAGCATCATAGGCTAAACCTCCAGGTACTAATGGAATAATGCCTGATACATTGTAGATAATAACTGGTGTTTTATAAGCTTTGGCAAAAAATTGACTAATGATAGCAATAAAAAAGGAAGCAACCACCGATGCAAATACACTATCATTCATGGATTCATAAAGCCCAATATAAATCATCCATCCGATCATCCCAATAAAGCCGCATTTAAATAAGGATTTCACAGGAGCATTAAATATAATCCCAAATGCAGAGGAAGCAACAAAACTTGTAATGAATTGTTCAATCAATCTATCTCCCCCCATTTTTCCTAGCTTGTCCAATTGACTCAGTTAATAAAAGGAAAAAACAACAGCAACACCTGCTCCAATCGCAAATGCTGTCAGAAACGCCTCAGCTCCCTTTGAGATACCGGAAACTAAATGACCTGCCATTAAATCTCTTACAGCATTTGTAATTAATAAACCCGGTACCAGCGGCATAACAGAAGCAATAATGATTTTATCAAGCTCTGTTCCAAGATTAAACGTAATAAATAAAACCGATAATAATCCAATGATAAAAGCAGCTAAAAACTCTGCAAAAAACTTGATCTCAATTAACCGATGAATATAGAGCAAGCAGGAAAAGCCAATACCTCCAGCAAATAAAGCAGGAAGAAAATCAGTCCAGCCGCCTTGAAACATGATCAAAAAGCACCCGCTAGCAATTGACGAAGCAGCAATTTGCACCCATATCGGGTAGGCATGGGCGTCCTGTTCGATGACCTTTAGATGTTCATATGCCTCTTTTATAGTAAGGTCACCGCTGCTAATCATCCTTGAAACACTGTTTACTCTTGCAACCTTTTGAAGATCTGTTGAACGATCAACAATTCTCACTAATTGTGTTGGATGGTGACTATCAATCGAAAAAATGATTCCCGTAGGAGTTACATAGCTATGGGAGTGCAAGATTCCATAGGCTGCAGCAATACGCATCATCGTATCCTCTACCCGGTACGTCTCAGCACCGCTGCGGAGCATAATTTTTCCTGCTAGTAAACATACCTCAATAATCTCATAGCTTTGCGCTTGTTTGTGATCCAACTTGCCATCACTCCATATCAGATTCTATATAGAGTTTAATGAAGAAGCAGTCTGAAAGCAAATATTACTTCATAATGTTCTTAACTGACAGTAAACCCACTAATTCGAAATCTAGAGGAGCTTTGGAGCTAAGTTTCGGATAACTGCCCGTAAAGATCCGATGAAGGATCGTTGTCCAAGTCAGTCGTGAAAAATAGCCGTGGCATTTTATGGTGATAAGTCAATGGGGGGATAAAGAATTCCCCCACTGATGGGGCTCTCACATTATGAACCTATGAAAAATGCACTTATTAAATTTAGATTTCTTCATTAGACAGATGGAGTTGTTTTGCTATATCATGGATGAAGCATACAAAAGTTAAACAAATTGTAATAAAGGAAGAAGGAAAAACCTTGAGCAACAAAAGCAAATATCAAATTTACATCTCGTTATTTTTTGTCATGGTGATTTGGGGATTAAATGTCATTGCAACTAAGCTGCTTGTAGCAAGCTTTATGCCCGTCACAATGACTGCTCTGCGAATTTTCACTGCAGGTATTGGAGTATTCATCATTTTATTCGGTTTGAAACTCGTTAGAAAACCCTCTAAAAAAGAATTCCTTTGGATCCTTATTTGTTCCTTATTTAATGTTGTTGGTCATCATTATTTCTTATCGGTTGGGCTTAAAGGAACATCTGCCTCTAATGGCGGGCTTATTTTAGGGATGGGTCCGATATTAACTACGATTCTAGCAATCTTTTTTCTTAAAAATAAAGTAACCTTGCTACGCTTTATTGGCATTATGTTTGGATTTGTCGGAATTTCGTTTATTGTTTTCAAAGGCGCTGGCAGTTTACAAGCTATTTCTCTAGGGGATGTTCACGTATTTTTAGCGATCTTTTCGCAATGCATTAGCTTTATCATCATTAAAAAAGTTTCCTCAACTTTAGACCCGCGTCTGATGACAGGTTATATGCTTCTCATTGGCTCTGTTTTCTTATTCCTTATAAGTTTAATGGTTGAACCAGACGGATTGAAAAGCATGGCTGGCGGTTCAGTTTCAATTTGGTTAATCTTTTTTGCTTCAGCCATTTTAGCTACGTCAGTTGGACATATGACATATAATTATGCAGTTGGAAAGGTTGGGGCCTCCGAATCAGCCATTTTTATTAACTTAAACCCATTCTTTGCATTAGTGGGGGCCGCCCTGTTTTTAAATGAAGTGATCACGTTCACACAGGTGATCGGCTTTATCTTTATCATCTTCGGCGTTGTCCTAGGTGCTGGGGGATTCGATGAGCTGCTTCGCCATCAGAGAACCAAAAGAGGAATGGTTATTTCAAAATAAACGGCAACCATGTTACTTTTTATGTCAATAAAATTGATTATCAGCCTATAATTGTTGTAAGATTCATTAAAGCATAGTCAAAGAAACCGCAGAAAGAAAAGTACACAAACTTTTTTATGCGGTTTTTTTCAATCGAAAGGAGTTAGCCAATATGGATAATTCATATAGCAGAAGGCTGGCGGCAGCTGCCAAAAAAGAGAAAGCTGATCTCGTGATCAGAAACGGGCGAATCATTGATGTATTTAATGGTGACTTAATAGAAGAATCAATAGCCATTACCGACGGAGTCATTGTTGGAATTGGCGACTATGAAGGGGTAAAAACAATAGACGCCAAAGGAAAGATAATCTCTCCAGGTTTCATTGATGGTCATGTTCATATCGAATCAGCAATGGTTACACCGGCACAATTTTCACAGCTTGTTGTGCCGCATGGCGTTACCACTGTTATTGCCGACCCTCATGAAATTGCAAATGTCAGCGGCTCTAAAGGGATTCAGTTTATGATTGATACGGCTAAGGATGTGCCCTTGAACATTTATTTCATGCTGCCATCTTGTGTTCCAGCAACACCTTTTGAAAACGCAGGGGCAAAGCTGTCTGCGGAAGATTTGCAGCCTTTTTATGAGGATGAAAGCGTACTTGGATTAGGTGAGGTTATGGACTTCCCCTCTGTCTTTCATCAGGATTCAGCCATGATGGAGAAACTCACAAATGCAAACCATTTAAAGAAAAAAATTGATGGTCATGCAGCCGGTATTTCTGGTGATCCTCTAAATGTCTATTTAGCAGCAGGAATTAAAACCGATCATGAGTGTATAACTCCTGAAGAGGCATATGACCGCCTAAAGCGGGGAATGTATGTCATGCTAAGAGAAGGATCTGCTGCCAAGGATTTAGTATCACTGCTTCCTGTCGTGACGGAAAGAAATGCCCGCCGCTGTCTATTTGTCACAGATGATAAACATTTGGATGATTTAATGGCAGAGGGCAGCATTGATTACAGCATAGAACTCTCCATCGCAAATGGACTTGATCCGATGCTAGCCTATCAAATGGCAACAATTAATGCTGCTGAATGCTTCGGCCTGGCGACAAAAGGCGCAGTTGCACCTGGATATGATGCTGATCTTGTTCTATTAAATGAATTAGAAACGGTTGATATCGATCAGGTTTTCATCAAGGGAGAACTTATCGCCGAAAAAGGTAAATGCCTGAACACATCTCCTACAGTGCTTGTTCCTGAACACTTGGCAGATACAGTTCATTTAAAGGCCTTTACCCTAGAAGATATACAAATTAAATGCCCAAACCATGCTAAAGCAAATATCATTGAAATCATTCCAAACAAAATTGTCACCCGTCATAGTAAGGAAGAAATAGAAGGGAAAAATGGCTTTTTCCAACCATCACTTGGAAGAGACCAGCTAAAAATTGCGGTATTTGAACGGCATCGCTCGACAGGAACGATCGGACTCGGAATTGTGAAGGGCTTTGGACTATCCTCAGGCGCGATTGCAACAACGATTGCCCATGATTCACATAATGTGGTTGCGGTCGGGACAAATGACCTTGATCTAATGAAAGCTGTAAACATGATGACATCGATAGGCGGAGGAATGGTTGTCATAAAAGATGAGGAAGTTTTAGCTTCTTTACCATTAGAAATTGCAGGGTTAATGACTGCTGATCGGTATGACCACGTGAATGATGGATTAAAGCGAATAGATAAAGCTTTAATAAAAATTGGCTTTACCGGGGATTTTAATCCGTTTTTAACCTTATCCTTCTTAGCTCTTCCCGTTATTCCAGAGCTAAAGCTCACAAACCTTGGACTTTTTCAGGTAAAGGATTTTAAGCATATTGATGTTGTTGAATAATAAAATGAACCCCTTACTTTTTATGGTAAGGGGTTCTTTATCCAAGTCTTGTCCTTTACATTGTGTATGAGAAACCTTTCCTTGGATTTCTTATCGAGTTTTGGTCTTCACAAACGGGATGACGGACTTTTCTTTGGATTTCTTTTCGAGTTTTGGCCTTCACATACGGGATGACGGACTTTTCTTTGTTTACTTTACCCGGTTTTGTCCTTTAGACGCTTTCTATGGAACTTTTCCTTGTTTCCTTTACCCGGTTTTGTCCTTTAGAACCTTTCTATGAGACTTTTCTTTGTTTCCTTTACCTGATTTTGTCCTTTAGACGCTTTCTATGGGACTTTTCTCTGTTTCCTTTACCCGGTTTTGTCCTTTAGAACCTTTCTATGGGACTTTTCTCTGTTTCCTTTACCCGGTTTTGTCCTTTAGACGCTTTATATGTGACTTTTCTCTGTTTCCTTTACCTGGTTTTGTCCTTGAAGTGGCTACTTTCTCTCTACATACAGCACTTTTTATATTTTTTCCCGCTTCCACATGGACATGGGTCGTTTCTTCCAACCTTGTTAACAATTTCCGGCTGCGTCGACTCCAATTGTCCATTTCCTTGATTACCTATCCCTCTTTCCCATTCACTTAAAAGCGGATGGTCGATTCCCATTATTTTATAATAGCCATAAGCCATTAGATTTAGATCAATTAAATATGATTGGGGTCTCTTGCTTACAAAATCATTGATTTCCGGTTCACCTGCCGGGCTTAATTGGTGAGCAAGTGCCTCAATAATCATAACCTTACTATCCTTATCCCCGGCCTGGTGATAGGCTTCCTTTAGCACCTGGATCGCATAATCTGATTTAATATTCTCAACGATCGACGCAGCAAAAATAGAGGATTCCTCTTTTAAAAGATAAGGCGCCACTGCTTCTACCACCTCATCTGTTTGAAAGGTTATTAATGCCGCTGAAACCTCTTCCAATAAGATATCCTCATCACGAACAAGCAATGGTGCTAATGCATGAAGATACGTATCCCTCTTTAGCAGCCCAATCATATAAACGGTGAGAATCCCTCTATAAGTAAACCATTCTGCATTTACATTCCTTAGTAGCTCCTTCTCTAGTTCGACCTCTGTTATCCATTGTTTTTTCACAAGTGTATAGGCGATTTTTTTTGCCATTTGATAAAAACCCGAATCAAGAAATTGTTCCGTCTCCAGTCTGACTAAGATGTCTTCGAATTTAGCTGATACTTCCTCCCTCGTTCCATTAACTAATAAATCGTATAAATCCCACATTTCTTTTGAAATGAAAGGCGAGAGTTCCTGCTTATATTTCCAAGCAAGCTGTGGAGAGAGGTCATAAATCAAATGATAATAACCACCTGCTATGTCATATGGCGCTTTTTGAGCCCCCTCAACTAAATAGCTAACGAGCTCTTCATGCTCAGGGTCAATTGACAAGAAAGCTGGTGACTCTCTATTTTCGACAGCCTTATGCAGGAGTTCCTCAGTCCAGCTTTTTTCTACATTCGGGTAATCATGTAAAACATATCCAATAAATTGTTGAAGTTGAACATCATCCGTTTTCAAAAAAGGCTTAATTCTTGCTTTAAAATCCATCATTGATCATCTCTTTCTCTTTATCTGCAATTTTAAGAATTACTTATGTTTTACCATGTGTATCTTTTCGATACAATGACGCACTACTATTTATAAGGAAATTTTCTTTTATTCGTTTGATTTTTTTCAAAAGGTGGAAATCATTAACTGACATCTTTTTATGAAAACGCATTTATTTTTATTGACAACATGTATATACAAGTTTATGATAAAAGCATGACATGTATATACACATTTCGACAAGCTGACTTGATTATGAAAACGCTTCTAGGGAGCTTGTTCAAATTTGTAATGTTATAGATTACAGAAAAAGGATACACGGGAGGGAAAACCATGAGTGTCGATCAAAAACAAGTCAGTAAAATTGTTGACGCAATAGGTGGTAAAGACAATATATCAGCGGCAACACATTGTGTTACACGCTTACGTTTTGCATTAGTAGATGAAAGTAAAGTAGATAAAGAAGCACTAGAAGATATTGATCTTGTCAAAGGGTCATTTTCAACTAACGGACAATTCCAAGTGGTGATTGGCCAAGGTACAGTTGATAAGGTGTACAAAGAGCTTGTTCAGCAAACAGGAGTAGGGGCAGCTTCTAAGGATGATGTAAAAAAGGCTTCTGAAAAAAACTTAAACCCTCTGCAGCGTGCCATTAAAACATTGGCTGACATCTTCATTCCAATCTTGCCAGCCATCGTAACAGCCGGTTTATTAATGGGAATTAACAACATCTTAACCGGACCGGGAATTTTCTTTGAACAGGCACTTATCGAGGTATATCCGCAATGGGCTGATGTAGCCAGCATTATTAACTTAATTGCAAACACAGCATTTGTGTTCCTGCCTGGTTTAATCGGCTGGTCTGCAGTCAATCGATTTGGCGGCAGTCCATTATTAGGGATCGTTCTTGGTTTAATGCTTGTTCACCCTGATCTTTTAAATGCTTGGGGTTATGGATCAGCTGAAGAAATTCCAACATGGAACTTATTTGGCTTAGAAGTACAAAAGGTTGGTTACCAAGGTCAGGTATTACCTGTTTTACTAGCTTCATTTGTGTTAGCTAAGCTTGAAATCTTCTTAAGAAAACGTATTCCTGATGCATTCCAGCTGCTCCTTGTGGCACCAATTGCTTTATTGTTAACAGGACTTATTTCCTTTATTGCGATTGGTCCTATTACATTTGCTATTGGTAATGTGATAACAGATATCGTTGTTGGGATTTTTGAGGTGGCTCCAATTCTTGGCGGATTAATTTACGGCGGTCTTTACGCTCCTCTTGTTATTACAGGAATGCACCATACATTCTTAGCGGTAGACTTCCAATTAATCGGCAGCACTGGCGGTACATTCTTATGGCCGATGGTTGCCCTATCTAATATTGCACAAGGTACTGCTGCATTAGCAATGATGCTTGTTCTAAAAGATGAAAAACTTAAGAGTCTTTCTTTAACATCCGCGGTTTCTGCTTACCTTGGTATTACAGAACCTGCTATGTTCGGGGTAAACTTACGATTCCGTTTTGCTTTTATCTCAGCAATTATCGGATCTGCGCTTGCAGGTGCATTCATTTCAGTGCAAGGTGTTAAAGCTCCATCAATTGGGGTTGGCGGCCTGCCTGGATTCTTATCCATCTTCCCAGAAAAATGGGGTTCATTCTTCATTGGAATGGCGATCGTGATAGTTGTACCTTTCGTCTTAACACTGGTGTTAGGAAAGATGCGTAAAGAAAAATAAGATGATGCCTGGGTAAGAGTCTGCTGAAAGAAAGCAGCCTCTCCCATGCTTATATCAAACATATAACGATACCATGGAACATAATAGCCAAAAGCTTGTTCATCATGGTATCGTATCTTGCTTTATATGAGTATATCTTGAATACCTAAATTAAATTTGGTGGTGGAAAAACATGAAACAACCTTGGTGGAAAAAGGCAGTTGTTTATCAAATTTATCCGAAAAGCTTTAACGACACACAGGGCAATGGTGTTGGTGACCTGCCTGGTATTATAGAAAAGCTAGATTACTTAAAGAAACTGGGAGTGGACGTTGTTTGGCTTACTCCAATTTATAAATCACCGCAGCGCGACAATGGCTATGATATTAGTGATTATTACAATATCCATGAAGAGTACGGAACGATGGAGGATTTCGATCGTTTAGTGGAAGAAGCCCATCAACGCGGCATTAAAATTATTATGGATATAGTTGTCAATCATACTTCAACAGAGCATGAGTGGTTTAAGCAGGCCGCTTCTTCAAAGGATAATCCGTACAGGGATTTTTACATTTGGAAGGATCCGAAAGAAGATGGCCCTGAGCCAACAAACTGGGTATCTAAGTTCGGAGGTCCTGCATGGAAATATGACGAAAAGACCGGTCAATATTATCTCCATCTCTTTGATGTTACACAAGCAGATCTTAACTGGGAAAATGATACGCTGCGAGGCGAGGTTTACAAAATGATGAATTTTTGGTTCGAAAAAGGGGTTGATGGCTTCCGCCTGGATGTAATCAACTTGATTTCCAAAGACCAGGAATTCCCGGATGATGACGGTTCCCTACCACCAGGTGACGGTCGAAAGTTTTATACAGATGGACCGCGTGTCCACGAATTTATTAATGAAATGAATGAGGAAGTGTTCTCTAAGCATGATAGCATGACCGTCGGTGAAATGTCGTCGACAACGATTGAGCACTGCATTAAGTATTCCAATCCTGAGCGTAAAGAATTAAGCATGACGTTTAACTTTCATCACTTAAAGGTTGACTATCCAAATGGTGAAAAATGGGCAATTGGAGACATGGATTTTCAAGCATTGAAAAGAATCTTATCCACTTGGCAAATCGGAATGAATCAAGGCGGCGGCTGGAATGCCCTGTTTTGGTGCAATCATGATCAGCCTAGAGTTGTTTCCCGTTATGGGAATGATGGGGCATACCACCGTGAATCAGCAAAAATGCTTGCAACAACAATTCATATGATGCAAGGAACGCCATATATTTACCAAGGCGAAGAATTTGGCATGACTGACCCTAAATTCAGCTCAATCGACCAATATCGTGATGTTGAATCATTAAATATGTATTCGATTTTAAAAGAAAAAGGAATGCTTGAAAAAGACATCCTTGAAGTATTGAAAAGGAAATCACGTGACAATTCACGTACTCCTGTTCAGTGGGATAATACCGAACATGCCGGATTCACATCTGGAACTCCATGGATTGATGTAGCAAGTAATTATAAAGACATTAATGCAATAAATGCCCTTAATGATTCAAATTCGATATTTTATCATTATCAAAAACTTATTTCGCTGCGAAAAGAATATGACATTATCACAGACGGTGATTATGAACTAATTTTACAGGATGACCCGCAACTATTTGCTTATGTGCGTACAACAGAAAAAGAAAAGCTGTTGGTTATCAATAATTTTTATGAGGATAAGACAACTTTTGAATTACCTGAGCATATCAATGTAGACGGCTATTCAAGACAACAGCTCATTTCAAACTACTCGGATACAGCTGATTCATTTGAGAAAATGGATCTTCGTCCATATGAATCGGTTGTTTATTATTTTAAAAAAGACTAAACCTTAGTCTGTATGCATTGTCAAGCTTGTTCATGGTAAGATAAGAATGGTGATATGACATGAGAAAAAATAAATACCATGCCATTTACAAGGAATGGACTGATAAAATAAAAGCCGGTGAAATCAAAGCAGGTGAAGCTCTTCCATCTGAAAATGATTTGGCCGAAGCATATGATACGAGCCGAGAAACGATCCGTAAAGCGTTAAACCTCTTATCACAAAATGGGTTTATCCAAAAAATCAAGGGCAAAGGCTCCATCGTCATTGATGTCCAAAAAATGAGTTTTCCCATTTCGGGTTTGGTCAGCTTTAAGGAAATTTCAAAAAACTTCACAGCTGAACCGATCACAACCGTTCATGATTTTGGATTAATCAAGCCCGATCCATTTATCAAGCAGCAATTAAATGCCACAAGCAAGGACGAAATCTGGAAGGTTATTCGGTCAAGATCAATCGGCGGCGAAAACATTATTTTGGACAAGGACTTTTTCTTAAAAAAATATGTTCCAACCTTAACAAAGCAGATTTGTGAGGGCTCCATTTACGAGTACCTTGAAAAAGAGCTAAAGCTTAACATTAGCTTTGCCAAAAAGGAAATTGTAGTGGAGGATTGCTCTGAGGAAGATCGCCAATATCTTGACTTAGATGGATTTTCACATATTGTTGTAGTGAAGAACTATGTCTATTTAGATAATGCAAGTCTGTTCCAATATACGGAATCTCGCCACCGCCTTGACAAATTTCGATTTGTTGACTTTGCACGTCGCGGGGTTTAGTTGCTATCCTTTCACGCCATTGGGCCTTGTCCCAATGGTTTTTTTATCCCTTTTTAACGGGCAGTGATTCAAGAGAAGCTAAGAAGGATAAGTGCACGTAAAGATCCGATAACTCCCCACTAATGAAAGTCTCCCTTTATGTAGTTTTGCATCCAACGTGATATGATAAAGCTATCCTACAATAAGAAAGGGAGTTACTATGAAAAACGAAATCATTGAACGCTTTACAAGCTATGTAAAAGTGGATACCCAATCAAATGAAAACAATGATTCCTGCCCCTCAACCCCTGGTCAATTAACACTTGCCAATCTCCTTGTGAACGAATTAAAGGAAATTGGCATGGAAGATGTGACCATTGATGAAAACGGATACGTGATGGCTACCCTTCCGTCCAATACGGAAAAGCAAGTACCAACAATTGGGTTCTTAGCACATGTCGACACTGCGACCGATTTCATAGGCTCTAATGTAAAGCCGCAGCTTGTCGAAAACTATGATGGTAATGACGTCACCTTAAATCAATCCTTACATATTGTCCTTTCGCCGACTCATTATCCGAATCTTGCTAATTACAAAGGACACACTTTAATTACAACCGATGGAACAACCCTTTTAGGTGCAGATAACAAAGCGGGAATTGCTGAAATCATGACAGCGATGGATTATTTAATTAAGCATCCAGAAATTAAGCACGGGAAAATCAGAGTCGCCTTTACACCTGATGAGGAAATTGGCAGAGGGCCGCATAAATTTGATGTAACCGCATTTAATGCAGATTTTGCTTATACAGTCGATGGCGGCCCGCTTGGCGAGCTTCAATATGAGAGCTTTAATGCTGCCGCTGCCAAAATTACGTTTAAAGGAAACAATGTCCACCCAGGAACTGCTAAGGGAAAAATGATTAACTCCGCTAAAATGGCGATGGCCTTTAACAGCAAACTGCCCGCTATGGAGGCACCTGAATTCACGGAGGGCTATGAAGGATTCTACCATTTACTTTCGTTCACAGGCGATGTAGAAGAAACAAAACTTCACTATATCATCCGCGATCATGATAAGCAGAAATTCGAAGCTAGAAAGAAGACAGTGGTTGACCTTGTCGACGAATTCAAAAACGTGTATGGCCAAGATACCATCATCTTGGAATTAAATGATCAATATTACAATATGAGAGATAAAATAGAGCCTGTGAAATATATTGTTGACATTGCCTATCAAGCGATGGAGAATTTAGGGATTGAGCCGATCGTCGAGCCGATTCGCGGCGGGACAGACGGATCACAGCTTTCTTATATGGGACTGCCAACCCCAAATATTTTCACCGGCGGGGAAAACTTTCACGGGAAATTTGAATTTATCTCAGTCGAAAATATGATCAAAGCAACCAATACGGTAATTGAAATTATTAAGCTGTTTGAGGAAAGAGCAGGAGAGTAACTTTCAGAAGGCTGGTTAGGCTCTGCTTTATATGTACAGCAAATGATGAGCCGCTATAAACGAAGCGGCTCTATAGAATGTCTCCTAAACTCTTGTTTTCTTAATATGTTTTACAAGCAGATGTTTTGCTTTTTCTGCATCAGCGAGACATAAAGCTTCGACAATATTTTGATGCTCTTTAACAATGGATTGATATTCTTTTATCGTTATTATAATATGTTGAACCTGGAAGAAGTAACTTGTAATCATATTTGTCATTTGTATAAACAATTCATTATCTGTTGTTTGAAGAAGCTGTTTATGGAATAAGCTATCAGCTTCCCTAAACTCCTCAGAAGTTTCTGCCTTTTTACTCTCTTCAACAACCTTCTTTAAACGTTCCAATTTGTCTGATTTATGATTTTTTACAATTTCATCAATGGCACTTGATTCAAATAAAATCCTCAATCCTAAAATATCCTGAATTTTTCCCCCGTTCATTTGCCATAAGAAAAAGAAGCTGTCCAATAAATTTTCGATATTGGATTTATTTAAAAAAGCGCCTTGCCCCTGTCTAATCCGAATCACTTCCGTATTTTCCAGGTAACTTAAAGCTTCTCTAACTACTGACCTGCTAACATCAAACATTTCTGTAAACTTTCTCTCAGTCGGAAGTTTATCCCCTGCTTTTAATTGGTGGTCAATCATGTATTGCTTAATTTCCTGAATAACGGTTTTCTTAAGCGGTTTTCTTTCTTCAGCTTGAATGGGTTCCATTTTACGCTTTTTCCTCCAACCGGTTAATAAAATTGTAAATTGGTATAAAGTGTTCCTTCATGATGTTCTGGGCGATTTGCAAGTTCTTATTTTTTATTGCCTCAATGATTTCCAGATGCTGATTATAGGCTTGGATTAGTGCAGTCTCCTTTTCAATTAAATCGATTTTCGCTAGATTAAAATATTCATGAATGATTTCACTAAAGTGATAATACGTCTCATTTTTTGTGGCCTTAATTAATGACTGATGAAAGATCCGGTCAAATTTCTTTGCATCTTGTTTTTCGATTATGGTTTGATAGTAAGATTCATTGATATCAATAAGGGAATCAATGTCAACATCTATTTGTTTTTCAATGATTAAGTTCAATGCCCCAAGCTCGATAATTTCTCGAGTTTCCAATAATTCTTTAATTTTTACACCATATGTATCGTAGTGATGCTTTAATATCGTACTGATTGAATCAAGCGTAGGCACTGCTATGTAAACTCCGCCACCCGGCTTCACATGTAAGATTCCAACTGTTTGAAGAGAAATCAGCGCTTCTCGTACAACAGTCCGGCTCACTTGAAGCTGTTCAACTAATTCCCTTTCGGATAAAAATTTATCATTCGGTTTGAATTTTTCTTCAAAGATATAGCTCTTTATTCTTTCAATTGCAATTTCGACTAATGACGTTTTTTGTATAGCCATGTCATCATCATCCTTATATATATTTATAAAAAGTACTATGAAAACCCTTACAAATACTTATTGACTTTTCAATAGAGGCCCCTTAAGATGAGGTTGTAAACAACAAAATTGGTCTGACAATATTATATCTCGTTAGTTATTTTAACACATTTTTAAGGGGGAGACCATATGAAGGGGTTATTTTCAGCTTTACTTGTACCCTTTGATGAAAATGGAAGGATTATCGAACATGGTTTACGCGATATCGTTAGACAAAATATTGATGTTCAAAAAGTAGATGGGCTTTATGTCAACGGAAGCACTGGCGAAAACTTTATGCTTTCAACCGTACAAAAAAAACAAATCTTTAAAATTGTTAGTATGGAAAATAAAGGGGCGGTCAAATTAATTGCCCAGGTAGGCTCAATCAATTTAGATGAAGCCATTGAACTTGGACAATATGCAACAGAGCTTGGCTATGAAAGTCTCTCCGCTGTCACACCTTTTTACTATAAATTTTCTTTCGAGGAAATTAAAAACTATTATGAAACAATTATTGAAAACACTAAAAACAATATGATCATTTATGCTATACCATCTTTAACAGGTGTATCTATGACAATGGCTCATTTCAACCAGCTTTTACAAAATGAGAAAGTCATAGGGGTAAAATATACCGATGGAAACTTTTACTTATTGGAACGGCTTCGAAAAAGATTTCCTAATAAAATCATTTATTCTGGTTTTGATGAAATGCTTATATACGGAATGATTTCTGGAGTGGATGGGGCAATTGGGAGTACATACAATATTAATGGCAGACGAGCTAAACAGATTATGGAGTTGTGTCTGGAAGGAAAATTCGCCGAAGCTTATGAATTACAGCATATTACCAATGATCTCATTGAAAAAGTACTGGAACTTGGATTATTTCAATCATTGAAAGAAATATTGAACATAAAAGGAATAAATGCAGGCACTGTTAAAAAGCCAATGGCTCCGTTTGACCCAATCAAAAAGGAAGAAATTCATCAGCTAATAAAAGAATTTAATTTATAAGTTTAATAGAAAAACATGAACGATGATTCATTACTAATCATTATTGAAAATTAAATTTATGTGTTCCTGCATAATAGGAAAGTTCCTTAATATAAAAAAATCCTTGAATTGTTATTATTTTCAAGGATTTTTTTTATTATTTTTAGTTATCTATAATTATTTATTATCTTTTACAGATTCCATTAATTGAGAAGTACCTGAAAAGATAATATCTCTTAATATTTCAGGATATGTTGTATATTTTGGGTCCTTCTCCATTAGAATATCAAACACTTGTTTTAATTTACCATCAATTAAAATCGTTATTCCGTCTACCTCCTCACCTGTATCACCATTTACAAATTTGTCTACCATCATATTAAATTGATTTGCCTGTGTCATACAATCACCCTTATTTATTATTTCATTCCTAAATTTTCTCTGATCACTTTATCTACCTTGTATTCTTCTAGTTTAGGCAATTCTTGCTGTATATCATGCCCAGCTTCTATTTTCATTCTTAATTCTTTAACAAAAGATGTACAATCACTTATGTTCGTTATCCAACTATTTTTATATATCTCAACATATTGTCCGCTTATCCCTATTTGTATCGCTTTTCTTAATTGAGGGGTACCAAATATATCTCTATCAGGGTCCCATTGACACCTTACATTTGAATGTTTTAACATTATTCGCCATTGATCAATCGAACCGTGTATTTCTTGTTCAAACTTGCTTAAAACAGCATTCCTTAATAAGGTATCAAAACCATCCTTTTTAATATCAATGGCTAAAATTCTCTCCTGATTTTCCTTAGTCCCCCAGCCTGAACGATACATCATCCATAAAAAAGAGGGTTTTATCCACGTCATCCTATCATTCTTGAACAAACTTCCAAACGTTCCTAAATTAAGAGCTTCGTTTGCAATTTGATTATTATACGCTTGATAAACCCTTGTTGTCTGTTCATTATATTCAGCTAATATCGTTCTTTCTTTCATATTTCTGTCCATTATTTTAAAAGTAGCTTTGCTCGTCAACGATCCAATACCTTTCATCCACTGGAATATCCTCTAAAAAATCCTTATATAAACCCTTCCAATGATCTGGAATATAATTCTCAAACGATGCTGGTTCAGGAAAGTTAGAAATAAGTGTTTCTGTATCAAAATTAACAAATAATGAAGGTTTATATTTATCTATTTCATCTTTATCGGACTCTTCCAACAGCATTTTAGCAAGTTGTGTTGTTGTCACTTTATATTCCTCAATATATTCAATAAAGTTTGCCACTGTATGCCTATTGATGATTGGGATATCAAATCGGTCAGAATAATCTCCTGGATTATAGAGTTCGTATCCAGCATCAATAAAGGCCTTTTCAAATTTTATTAAATCGAGAAACCACATTTCTTTATCTGTAACATACCAATTCCACTTTTCTCTGTAAAGAACTCCAACAATAATTGTTTCGGCATATTCAATATCGATTGTCATATTCTCCACCTTTTTCATAATTGAACATCTCCAATAGCAAATGAAAGCATATCATTATTTCTCTTCACTTTTTCATTTTAGCATTAAATGCATATTCTTGAAGCCAATCAGACCAAATAGGAGGTAATTCAAATGAATCTCCTGGAGTTGTGGGGTCGACGATTTTCGGTGCAGTTCCTCCTTGATTAAGTGGATTTTTCTTATATCCTAACTGAGGAATAGCTTCATCCTTAATAAATTCATCCATCCAATCTGGTATATCAAATGATACAATATGGCCCCCTGGACGCTTTTCCTTTAAAAAGTACTCAGCATGTTCCATATTTCCTGTACTCACGTTAATCGATGTTTGGGAGGTTGTGATTGTTCCATCTTCTTTTACTGTAATGATTTCTCTACTTCTTTGGTTTCCAGTTCCTCCCTGTACACGGTAGTATGTAACTCCTCCATTAGTACTTCCCTGATTTACATCCTTTATTTTTTCATTTACCGCTACTGTATGAGTATCTGTTCTTTTCGGCACCTGATAAACTGCATTCCCCTTCTGCAACTTACTTATATAATAAGCACCGCCTCCAACAGCCAGTAACCCTAACGCCTGATAAAGACTATTCTGCTTTTGCTCCTCGGTCAGCTCATTCCCAAACATGTCCTTCCCTGTGAGATACTCACTGAATCCATTGGCAGATACTAACCCGTAAATGCCCATTTCCGCTTTTTCAAGAGTGGAGAAGGTGTTGGCGGTTCTGTAGACGTCCAATGCCTGATCAGCGGCGTGCATGCCCTTAGCTGTTCGGTAGATGGCTGTTCCGCCTTTGGCGATGCGCCCTGCCCAGCCGACGATTGGGATGAAGCCTGCGGCTGCCATGGCGCCCGCTGCGACACGCTGGCCTGTGGTTAGTTTTTCGCCTGTGACGGGGTCAACTCCTTCTGAGGCTCGTATGTAATCGTAGTAGCCTGTTATTTCGCCTGTGAAGGTTTTGATTCCATCCCATGTTTTTTCGTACCATGGGCGGTTTTCGAGCTCCTCCTGGCGTTTTAGCTCTTCTCTCCATTTTTCCTGTTCGTCTTTGAATGAAAGGTATTCACTTGTTTGTTTTTCGGCTTGTTCTTTCAGTTGATAAACTTCACTGGATTTGTAGGCTTCTGCGTTGAAATGGATCGGTTGGATGGTGCTGCCTTGGCGGGATGCTTCCATTAGCTGTCCGAAGAGTGCAACCACATACTGTTCATCCCCCTCTGAAAGGAAGTATTCAGATTTTAGGTCACTGTCCAGCTTTTCAACGGCGTCAACGGTGTCTTTACGGTCTTTTTCTGCCTTCTCCATATGGTCCTCGAATCGGTCTTTTGAAAAAGCATCGAGGGAGATGAGGTCGTCAATTCGGGTGAAAATCCTTATCAGCTCATCCTGTTGGCTTGAGACCATTTCTTTATGAATTCTTGCATGATGGGTAAGTTCGTCCTCTAAAAACGGAACATGGACAATCGTATCTCCTGACAGCTCCACATCCTCGGTTGTGCCTGCGATGCCGCGGAAAAAGGCAATGTTTCGATCAATCAAGCGAAGCCAGGCATCCACTACATCGATTTGGGCCAAGTAGAAGCCTTTAATCGCGTCGGCTCCCTTTCCTTGCAGGTGATCGTTCAGGTTGACGATATCATTAAATTGATTTTTGATTTCCTCAAGCTTTTCCCGTAAGTCTGTATAGCTCTTGGCCCTTTCTTCCATTGAATCTACTAATGATTTTACTTCATATACTTTCACGGTCACCATCTGCCTTTCCTTTAGTTTCGCTCCTTCTTGCGCCATTGAAAAAGAGACTGCCTCTACAGGGTCTGACCCTTGATTTGAGACAGCCTCTTCTCGATTAGGTATGGCTTGGGTAGTAATGTATATGGCAAAACAGTCTCTGCTATCTAGTTATCGCTTCATCCTGCTCTTTTAATGAGCGGACGTTTGCTTTTGTATCTTCCACATTTTTCTCAACAACTTCCACATACTCATTAATGAGCTGATGAATTCTTGCTTCACGTTCAAGCCAATAGGCGGTAAAATCCAGCTTGTTTTGCCCGAGGCTGCCAGCTTGCGGCGGAGCAATCTTTACATTAGCTAATGCTGACTTTACCTCATCTAATTCCTTCATAACTGCTTCGTAATTAAGTTTGATCGTCACCATTATAATAACCGCCTTTTCAGATCGCTAATTCTGCTTGCAAGCTCATCAACAGCATCTTCGCCTTTGTCAACGAGCTGTCCTGCCTCATAGGCAAGAGCCTTTGTAACATTTAAGACACTTTGTTCAATTTCTAAGCTATTGATCTTGCTTTCTATTAAACGTTGATAGCTGGAATAATCAATTTGTCCAATTCTTTGCATGATTGTATAGGCATCCTCGCGCTCACGATCAAAATTGTCAGCTCTTTTTCCTGTCCATTCTTTTCCTAAATCCGGCTGTTTTATTTTTTTTATTTCCTGAAGCAATAGGTCTTGCTCCCGGTTTATATCATTTTTTGCTTGGGTCAATCTTTGAATCTTTTCTTCAAGATCATTCGATTGTGATGAAATGCTCCTTTGAATCGAATACAGCATGTCTGATAAACTCATCATCTTCACCTCTCTACTAAAATTGAGGATTTTTTGCTTTGTTCTGGGAGGTTCCCCATACAAACAAGACAACAATTAACAACAAACTACAAACACCAACTAATGCCCAAATGAAAATCGTTAAAGATAGATTGGAAGAAGAAGATTCATCTTCTTCCGCTAGATTCAAAGCTTTTTCTCCTACATTTGTAAACAGCTGCAATTCAAGTGCCTTCGCTTTGATCGTATTGTTGTCACTTGTCTCACTTAAAAACAAGCTTGATTTCACGATGTCATCCTGAGACTGCTTTTCCCGTTCAAAGGTTAGATCCTTTACCTCTTCAGGTATATTTGAGCGTTTGTTCGTTAATGATTCATCGTGAAGCAATTCATTATTTTTTTTAAATTGATTTTCCTGATAATCATTTGGAACAAGCTCTTCAATTTTCGTTGTATCTGCATGGACAGGATTTACAGCTAAAAGGTGATAACCAATTATGATCAGCAAAAGCAATGAAACAAGTAAAGCTTGCTTATGCTGCATGGGTTTCTGATCCTTTTTTCTCATCATTTAATCTTGATTTGCCTATAAAGTATTCAAGTCCAATCAACACTGCTAAAATCAGGCTTAGAACCACAACTGCTTGTGTAAATAATGACTCAGTGCCGTATTGAATAGACATATAAACATGTGACATTGGGTCTGTAAAGCTAAAGTTTGGTGTTGTTAAGGCAAGTAATGGCGTGACATAAAAAATCACCAATCCTACTGTTACAAACAACCCTATTAAATGATGGGCAGTAAATGAAATGCGTACTAAGGCTGAACCAGCTGCCAGGAGCAGGATCGTATAGACGGTCCATTCAACCGCACTTTCCTCTCGTAATGGATAAATATCAAGGCCATACAAGCTTATAACAAAGCCGACAATAAGGTTTAATAGAACAAACAAAATGGCCTGAATCCATAACGGAGGCTGTTGGAAATAATAGCTTGTATAGCCAATTAGCAGGCTCGATATAAGCACGATAAACAACACAACTACCGGCGGAATATTTTTTACCGTTTCACTTTCAGTTTCCTCAGGAATATCGCCGCTGACCTTTAATGGATTTGTCAAGAAATCATAGACATAACCATTTTGTTGACCATCGACAAAGGTATTGCCTAGAACACTAAATACATCATCGCGAATCAGCTCCGTTGAAGCCACATTTGATGCCCATTTATTGTTTAATTTATCTGCGTCTACTTGAACATCATTTACTCTTAATTGAAGCTCACCCGTGTATTCTACGATGCTGCTTTGACTTTCACCTATAGAATCCATCCATGTGTGAATCGAGTCCATTTGCTCACTAATTCTTTCTGTACCTGAAACCATTTCCTGACCTTCAACAGGGGTGGTTGGTTCAACAACCGTAAGCATTTGCTCCGGCTTTTGAATTTGATTAAGCACCGTTGTTGCTTCTTGCTGAATGCCATTCAGGCTTTCAAGCAGCTTCGCTTGCTGCTCATCAACGGTTTTTCGGTAATTTGCCATGAATACGGTAAAGCCATCTTCCATTGTGTTTAACGCATCCTGGGTCGTTGGTATATCTTTACCCAATTGCTTCCAGCCTGATTCCTCTTCACTTGTAATTTCAACAATTTTATTTGCTTCTTTCTTAAACTCTTCATTCCCAAGAACAGCGTTCATTGCAGTGTTTTCAGCCAGCATGCTGTCCAATGTTTCCTTGTAGCGGCCTAAGTAAGAGAAGTAATACATCATGTCGAGAAGATCCTTGTTTTTTATTTCCTTGGAAAAGATGCCTGTTAAAACGTCTTTTCTTGTTGCAGAAAGTGCTTCAGAAGAAAGGATTGATTGTTCCATTTTCTCGATCTCGTCTTTGATGTTTGCTTCGTAGTCTTTGTATAAGCTTAATTCGGTATCAAGTTTTTTATTCGTTTCTTCCAATTGACTAATAGCCGTTTCTAATTGTGCTTTCTCTTCTTCAAGTTTAGTAATTTCGTCTACTTTTTTGCTTAGCTCTGTTTCAAGATTTGATTTTTCTTTATTTAAATTTTCAAGATCCTTAAGTAATTGCTTTACTGTATCTTCTAATGGATTATTTCCAGTTTCCTTCTCACCTAATGTCTTTTCGACTTCGACAATGCGCTTATCAAGATTTGTTATATCTTCTACCGCTTTAATGACTGCATCTGGCGGCAGTTCTTCAACATTGAGCGAGTCTTTTATTCTATTCATTTCAGTTGAGATCCTTTTAAGCTCATCTCTTTCAGATGTTAAGTCTACAAATGGCTCTTTCGGATCTTCAGCTTTATTGGGATTCCCATTTTCTTCTCCAGGATTCTCCTCTTTTGGGGTTTCTGCACTATCATTATTTGTTTCATCGTTATTATCCTCGGTATTTGAAACAATACCCTGATCATCCGGTTTACCTGGTTCTTCAACAGGTTCTTCCGGCTCCTCCCCTACACTGAGCTTGTCGCTATAAATGGCAAGCTGGCCTTCTGCATCATTTAGCAGGTTTGTATCCTTTAACTGCTGATAAAACTCGAGAATCTTTTTTTGCAGGGAGTAGAACTCATTTACTTGTCTAGCTACCTGGCTATACCTTTGTTCCTCTAGTTGACTAAATACCTGTTGATTGTTATCCATTCGCTGGTCGAGCTGTGTCATGCTTTCTAAAAACTTCTCGCCCTCGTCATTAAACAGGCTTTGTGATTTTACAAACATCGGCTGTTGATTTTCAGTTGCTTGATTAACCGATTTGATTGACTCTGCCTGAATCTCAGCGAGCAGGGATTGTTGTTTTTCTTGATATTCCTTATATTGCTTAACAAACTCCACAAAGGTTGTTAAGTCTTTGGCATAGGCTTCCACCGTTGCCTTTTGATCCGGGGCACTTTCGCCAATCTGCTCAATTGATTCTTGAATGTTTGTGAGCATGGCTTTTTGATCATCAATCTGTCCTGCCAAGTTTTTTGAGCTTGGCTTATAAAAAGCTGTCATTGTTTCTTGGAAGGAAACTTCCTTTTCAAGAATTTCATCAAACTCCTGGCGGATATGCTCCATATCGGCTGAGACGTAATTCCAATATAGGGATGAAATCTTTCGGTTGATTTGCTTTGTTGCCTTTTCAAGTTCAACTAAAACTTTTTCTTTATTAACTGCATTCAACTGGCTTTGTACTTTATATTGGAGATTCGTTTTTACTGGTTTTTCCTCATCATACGTCATGATATTTTCCGAAAAGTCTGATGGTAAATATACAATGGCGTCGTATTTTAAATTGCTCAAACCATTTTCCCCTGCACTTCTGCCGACAACCGTCCATTCATAAGAAGAGTTTTCACCCAGGATTGCTGCAACATCCTGACCAAATTGAATCTGTTCATCGCCTTCCTGTGTTCCGATATCCTCATTGATAATAGCAATAGACTTTGTTGCATTTTCCGTTTTCACGACTTGCAACGGGTTGTCACCGATTGACCGGAAGAAAAGAAGGGGTGTGATGATAATCATAATAATGACGAGTATAAGCTTAAATATGCTTGCTTTTTCTGTCATATGCGTACCTTCCTTTCAACATTTGCAAGCGGAATCTGAATTTTTTGCTCTTTTCCATTTTCCACATAATAACCAAAGCCCGGCTGGATCTCTGCTTCCTTACGATCATAGGTAAGAGTAAATAAAGTTTGTTCAGATTTTTTCATTAAAATAACCGCTTGTCTGATTTGTTTGATTTCAGTTGTTAATGGGTCATAGCCCTTTGTTAATTCATTATTTGAGCCGGATACGACCATGTTAAAGCCAAGGTGGCTATAACTTTTCATATAGCGGACGATCCGATCTTGAGTCGGATTATCTAAGCTTTGCAAGAAGCGAGAATAGCCATCAACGATGAATAGAACCGGAGAGAATTGCGGCAATTGTTCGCCTCTCTGAATTTGCTGATGGTACGCTTCCTCTCGTTGAATAAAGAGTGTTTCCAAATGATCCAACCATGAAATGACATGGTCTTTTCCTTCAAGGTAAACTAAATTCTCTTCTCCGATAAATGATGATAATCCCCGATCAATTGAATCAAAAATTGCGATGTGTTCGATATCCTGTTCAATTGCTGTTTGAATCAGCACCTTAAGCGAGTTTGTTTTGCCTTTTTGAGCTTGGCCGAGCACCATGCAATGCTTTGTCTTTAAGAAGTTTATATAAACTGGTGTAACATTTTCTTCATCAAGTCCAATTGGCAGCATGCCATTCTGCTTGTCAATATAAGCAGCAAAATTGCTAAGCGTAAGCTCTATAGGCAGCATTGGCACTGGAGCAGGCTTCTTCGCCATTGCATACATATCCTTCAGGTTTTGTACTTCTTCCTTCAGGTTTGTCATTTGTTCAAAGTCATCTTTTCCATTTGTCGGAAGATAGACCTGGGCAAAGTAGGCCGTATCCTTTTTCACAATAGCCCTTCCCGGCATTGCTTCTGGTGTAAATGGCAATCTTCCGAGTATCGTATAGGCTTCCGAAGAATCCATTAAATAGTGAACAATTTTTGTTTTTAAATTGTTCATTAATGATTGACGAACTGAATTGATTCGCGTAGCCGTTAGGATCATGTAAATACCCAGAGACTGACCATCACGGGCAAACTGGTTAAACTGCTGCTCAAGATCAAGCATCTCCTCTTTAACAAGGTCAAAATTATCAATGACAACAAACACTAACGGCAACGGCTCATCACTTAAAGCATTATACATTTTAATAGAGCTTACCTCTTGCTTTTGGAAAAGCTGTTTCCTTCTTGCTACTTCATCACGTAAAATCCCCATAAATTTTTCAATTTTCCGCTCTTGATCAAGCAAGAAATAATCAGCGGTATGTGGAAGCTGCTTAAGCGGCAGCAGACCGCCATTTCCAAAATCCATTAAATAATAATGAGCTTCCTCTGGAGTAAATTGCTTTGCCATTCCTAGTAAAAGAGTAAGAATTGTTTGTGTTTTACCATAACCAGAGGAACCAAAGATTCCAATGTTACCGTCCTCAATAACCTCATACATATATGGTGATTGACTTTGCTTTTCAGGTTCATCAATCATCGCAAAGACAATACTTGATGGATCTCTTTGGACAAGATCCATTCCATCGCGATAGAGTCGTCCTGAAAGCGGAGGCAGCCATGGGCTTGAAAGCTTCTCAATCTCCAGATCACGCTGAAGTTGCTCAATTTTATCGACAATCACGTCAATTTCACTTTCATTATCCTTCTGCTTTTGATCTAATGCAGACACTTCTGATAAAGGAATTAACCCCAGGTCTGTTACAATCGCTATTTCGTCCTCCATATCATAGTTATCTTCTTCATGATATGGGGCACCGCTCCATGCGGATTGGAATAGCTCATAGACCTCATTGTTTCCAACCTGTAAGTATCCTCGTCCAGTAACCGTGATGGAGGCAGCATCGCCATTTTTTAGGATCTCACGGCTGTCCTCTGTGTTTTGCACCTTCAATGCGACACGGAAACGGGCATTACTCCAAATTTGGTTATCAATAACGCCTCCAGGCTTTTGGGTAGCAAGAATGAGATGAACCCCAAGGCTTCGGCCAATACGGGCCGCACTAACTAACTCGCGAATAAAATCCGGCTCTTCGGTCTTGAGCTCCGCAAACTCATCAGAAATAAGAAACAAATGCGGCAGAGGATCCTCTGCTTTTCCTTGCTTAAATAGCTTCGTATAGTCATTAATATGTGTAACGCTATAATGGTCAAATAAACGCTGACGCCGTTTCAACTCACTTTTAATCGAAGCTAGTGCACGCAAGCTGAAATTTTTGCTTCCTTCAATATTAGTAATCGTTCCTAATAAATGCGGCATGTTTTTAAAGGGTTGGGCCATGCCTCCGCCCTTATAATCAATTAATAAAAACGCAACTTCATGCGGATGGAAGTGAACAGCAAGAGAAAGGATATATGTCTGTAAAAATTCACTTTTCCCTGATCCTGTCGTACCTGCCAATAAGCCATGCGGACCGTGGGCTTTTTCATGCAAATTCAGTTCAACCGTTTCTTCCTTTCCTTTTAAACCGATTGGCACTGCCAGTGATTTTGCTGACTCTCTTGTCAGCCAATTTTGCTTAATCGGAAGCTCATCAACGCTCTTTACATTCATCATTTCAAGAAATGATACAGCTTCAGGAATCGAGTTTGTCATCCCAATTTGATGATCAAGAGTCCTGAGCATGCGGGCGTAATTCTCATTTGTGTCCCTGCTATGTAAATCAAGCTGAAACGGGATTTGAACCGCCTTTTTCTGTTGAATTAAAATATCACCTTGACCGTCATTGATATAGCGGACAAGGGTATGGATATTATCTGATAAACTTTCCTTAGCTTCTGCAGCAAAAATAACAGAGATGCCAAGATGCTTATGGTTACCCTCTAAATATTCTAAAATGACATGATCTGATATCAAGTGGTGGTTTGTAATGACAAAGACATAATGCGGTGTAAAACGCAGTTTTTCTTTGTCTTCCTCCTGATCACGTTCCCTGATCATTTCATATAAGGAATAAAGCAATTGGTCCCTCGTTTTTTCATTGTAGATAAATCCTTTTGCAAAGGAATTTGGCAATTGAAAATGCGGTAACCACTTCAGCCATTCCCAGCCATTGTACTCATGTTCATCAAAGATAAACACGAACCGCAAATCATGGTAGCTATGAAAAAACGCAAGCTGACCAATTAATTGGTGTAATTCATTTTTTAACACAGCGTCTTTCCCAATGAGCCCGATGGCTCCTTCCGAAAGATTGGCCGTAATCGGCAGGTTTTTCAAATGCTTATAGGCTCTCTCAAGCTTTTGCGATTCTTCAAGAAGCTCATCCATTTCTCTGTTTGACATATCGGATGAAGAGGAAGAAATCGTATAGCTCGCTCGAACTGTTCCAAACCCGAGTCGAAATTGAAGAAAGTCCGGACTTTCGAGGGTTCTTTCCCAAAGACGGTCAGATAGTTCAGCAGTTAAATACTTCATTCTCTCAAAAGATGGATAGTGAAAGGTCAAAACCTCTCTCTGTTTTTCGGCAAGCGTCTGCAACTCCTGTCTTTTCGAATCTAAATACTGTGTATAGATGCGTTTGCGCCGTTCCTTTGATTTCTTTTGCTGCCCCCGATCTTTAAAATATTGAACCGTAGAAGTGACCAATGTTGTCATAAACATGACCAATGAGACAATAATAAAAATCCCTCTTGGAACAAGAATGGCTACAAGCCCCATGACAATCAACATAATCAGCGGAGGCATAATGATCAGCCATAGGCTTCGGTTAGAGCCTTCTGAATCCTGAGACGGAAAGGAGAACTGCACCTTCTCATCAGGCAGATCATATACCATTCTTGGTGTACGGCGGTATACAGGGTATTTCTTTTGCATTTCGGATTGAGGCTTCATCGTTTCCAAAAGCTCTGTCTTATATTCTAGCAGGCTATTAACCTGAATCAGATCTTCTTCTAGTAATTTAATCATCATGGTCGGCCAAAACAGCTGGTCCCCTATCTCTAATTTTGCTGCTTGCTCCAATCGCTGGCCATTTCGATAAATTGTTTCCGTTTCATCAAAAACTATTTCCCAGCGGTTATCCTGCTTGTACAGCGTAAAAGAGTCTTGCTTCCATGATGCTTCAACAGCCTTTTGAAAGGCTGCCTTTTCCTGTGTTGTTGAAAAGGCGACCTCACTCTTGTTTCCAAGATAATACGTTTTTGCTGACAGAAAAGAGTCAGTAACCATCAATGTGATCGGTTCTTTGCCACAGCTGGTCTCGTATTGTGTATGCCAGACAAGCTGTTCAGCATGTTCCTCGGCTTGGTAAAGCCAGTATGAGTCATTCCTATATTTCACTTTCAGTGGTTTTTGCGCGGAAGGTGCCTGTTGAATGGTGATGGTATGCTGCCAATCACCTCCAATGGTTACCTCCTGCTTTTGATTTGTTTTTAATGTTACATACTGATAAGAGTCACGATAAAAAACCCATAAAATTGGCATAGTATCACCACCTGCACTCGTTCAATTTAGCCTTAAACTACTCTCATTTAAAGGCGTATAAAAGCTTCTCTTTATTGCGGAGATTTTTCTCCCTGACCATTTGTCGTTGTTGTTTGCTTAGTTTGATTCACAGCCTTTTGAGCGTCAGTATTAGCTGGCGCACTTGCTCCCTCCGTTTGCCCCTGCGGCTTTTCTTGAGCTTGCTCAGAGGTTGTCTCTTGCTCTTCTTCTTTGCTAATTAGACCTGCCTCTTTCAATTCTGCTGTATATTCTTTTATTTCTCCGTCAATTTCAGCTAAAAGCTGTTGCCTTTCATCCGTATTTAACTCATCATCTGCTTTCACTTGTTCTTTATATTTTAAAAGCCCGTACATAATCAATTGCCGGTCTTCAAGATATCGTGCGATATCAAGGGCTTCCTCGGCATTACCCCGTCCGATATGGATCCAATATTTAAAATAGAGCGGATCAGACTGTAACGACACAGTATTTCGTATGACCTCTTTTTGATCTTCTGCTAGCGATTCGTTGATAATATAGGATAAAGATAATTCATATTGCGTGACTTTAGGCATCTCATCAAGCTCATATGGCTGTAAAACTGTCACAACTTCACTAAACTCATTATTTAAGAACTTTTCCTGTGCATAAATAAAGCTTTCCTGCTTTGGCTGAAGGAAAAATAAAGAATAAAGGGAATAAACCAGTGCCGGGATTAAGCATAGAGTGACACCATATAAAACATAGCGATTTAATTTCCATGTTTTCTTATTCACTGTCATTAATAGGGACTTCTCTTCATTTATCTGCTGAATCCGCTCTTCAATGATTCCCAATAATTCATCAAGGCTTTGTGCTCCAAATACGCGTTTTGTAAAATCTGAAAGCTTAAGTGTTTCATAGTGGTTTACGTATTGTTGAAAGGAATATTGATTATCTGTAATTGCCGCAACCGTTGCTTTAGCCTCTTTTAATAGATTTTCAGAATTTTTTTCATATGGTGGAAGACTTTCTTTTACCCCAAAATGAAGAAAGTATGGATTAAGCCCTTGGTCAAGGACAATATTCTCAGGACATACAATGAGATGAATTCTTGTTAAGGAATGGAGCTCAGCCTGTTGAACGATTTTATAAGAAATCATCAGGCGATCTCTTTCCTCCGCTTGCTCCATACGAGGAAGAAGGGTGAATGTGTTAGGGATTGTATGAAGAATGGATAATTCATCATCCATCATGGTAATTTCCTTTTTTATTTTCGGGTTGATCTCTTTTAAAAAAGAAATTTCGGCAGGATTATCCAATTTTATTCTTTCAATTTGAAAGGTAAACGCGATGGTTTGCTTATCAGTTTTTATACTCGTTTCTAATTTTTCTTCTAAGTATGAGCGATCGTTTTGTGATGACATTCCCACTAACTCCTTCATAGTATTTCAATTCGATCTCCAGTTGTAATGCCAACATCTATTAACCGTTCACTTCCTTGAACGATTTTATGCTTATTAATGACTCGTATCCAAGCCCCTTCTTTTGGTAGCTCACTAACTTTCTTTGCCTGCCAAACGATATCGACCATTTTTTTGACAGTATGGTAGTTTGATAGCCGCAAATCGAAGCTATCCTTTTGATAGTTTTTTAAATCAATTGTAACTTCTATGTACACCTCATTCACCTCATAAGGAAGGAGCGCCATCTATGTAAAAGAGCGCTCCCTTATCTCTTAAATGATTATCCTCTGATTTGGCTTGCGATTTGTTGATCAGCATCTTCAAGTGCTTTCGCTGTGCTGTTCAATTGAGTAGAAATATCATCAAGCAATTGCTGCATTTGAATGAAAGAAGGTCTTAATGATTGATATTGCTCGCTGAATGCTCTGCTTGATTCACCTTCCCACATGCCTTCTAGCTCTCTAATCATTGTATCAAGACGAGAAACTTGCTCTCCTACTTGGCTGCTTTCACTTGAATAACGGTTTGACATACTAACTAGCTCTGCTGGGGTAACGCGAATAATTCCAGACATTTCATTCTCTCCCTATCATTTTGTTATTTGGTAATCATCTATATTAATTGTGAGTACCCTTTACATGTTTTCTCTATTAAAATCTCTCAATATTGAGTGACCAACAAAAAATTTCCTCTACATATAAATGGAAAATAATTAAAAACATTCTCTTTTTCCTATATTATACCAATAACATATTTAACCAAATAAATATAGAATAAAACTAAAATTGTCATGAAAAAACAAACTTTTTCCCTATCCGACACATTTGTCCACAGGAAATTTTACACAATAACCAAAAGTTGTTTTTAAGCCATTTGAACTATTTTAATTAGAATATTTTTTAACACTTAGGCATAAAACCCTAACAATTTCTTTTTGCTAGGCAGCCTAGTACAGGTCAGTGCTATTAATAAGCATCTTACACGTTTTACCTAGTTTCTCCATACAATATGTTTACAGCTTTTATATCCTTTGAAAAGGTGATGGAAATGTCTAGATTAATCATAAGAAGGGCTAGCATAATGGAGACAAACGAATTATTAAAAATGACGGTAAATGTGATGAAGGAAAGCTCAATGGGCTTTGTGGAAAACAGTGAAAGTGGCTTTCATGCCTTTATTCCGCTCTTAAATGGGGGCTCCTATTATCTTGTTTCACTTGAAGGTAAGATGCTTTTAGGCTGGGCCTTAATAGGTCCTGACTTTAATCCCTTAAACACTGTTAAGACAGGATCGATCTCTTCTCTTTATGTATTCCCTGCATATAGGCAAAAAGGAATTGGCAAAAAACTCATGCAAGCTGCTCTTAATGACTTTAAAAATCAAGGATACAAAAAAGTCCTCTTAAATGTTTTCAGTGGCAATCCCGCAAAACATTTATATGAACAACTTGGCTTTCGTGACGTTTCAACGGTAATGGAAACAGAATTATTAGAAGAAGTAAGTCTTGAAGACAGGTATATGACCTAAGGATGATTAATAATGTAAACTAGGAGTTAATTTTTTAAATTTTCGGTTAGATAGGCTATTTTTCTTGTAAAATATAAGAAACGGGTGACTTTAGGAGGGGTTTTGATGAGGCGTTTCACGAAAGAGGAAAATAGCTGGATTTTTTATGATTGGGCAAGTTCAGCCTATTCGATTATTATTTCAACCGCCGTATTTCCGCTATTTTATAAAGCAGCTGCAACCAATGCAGGAGTCAGTTCTGCAGATTCGACCGCCTATTTAGGCTACACCATTGCCATCGCAACCTTTATTTTGGCTATACTTGGTCCAATCTTAGGGACCCTTGCCGATTATCAAGGATATAAAAAGCGATTTTTTATATTCTTCGTAGCTTTAGGGGTAATCTTTACAGGATTATTGGCCTTTATTCCTAGTAACCAGTGGTTGCTTTTACTCATCTGTTATACAGTCGCAGCAATTGGTTCAGCAGGCGCCAATGTGTTTTATGATGCATTTTTAGTTGACGTTGCCACAGATAACCGAATGAACCGTGTTTCAGCCCGCGGCTTCAGCTTTGGATATATCGGCAGCACCATTCCGTTTATTATCAGCATTGCGATCATTATTTTGGCGCAAAGTGAGATCATCCCTGTTTCTACTACTGCAGCAAGTAAGATTGCCTTCATCATAACAGCTCTATGGTGGGCAGGATTTACTATCCCTCTCTTGAAGAATGTCCATCAACGATTTTACATTAAACGTGAGCCAAGCCCAATTGTAAACAGCTTCCGGCGTTTAGGAAAAACCTTCATGGAAATCCGTAAGTATCGGGCACTATTTTTATTCCTGCTTGCTTATTTTTTCTATATTGATGGAGTTGGAACGATTATTACAATGTCGACAGCTTATGGAACGGATTTGGGGATCAGTTCTACAAATCTATTGATCATTTTATTTGTCACGCAGGTTGTTGCTGCACCATTTTCCATTCTTTACGGCCGGCTGGCTGAAAAATTCACAGGCAAGAAAATGCTGTATGTTGGCATTATCATCTATATGATCGTTTGCGTTTATGCGTATTTTCTGGAGACAACCCTAGACTTTTGGATTTTAGCAATGCTTGTGGCCACCTCTCAAGGAGGAATTCAAGCATTGAGCAGATCGTATTTCGCAAAGCTGGTTCCAAAGGAAAACGCAAATGAGTTCTTTGGCTTCTATACGATATTCGGCAAATTTGCGTCAATTATGGGCCCGCTTTTAGTCGGGGTAACTGCACAGCTTACTGGAGATACAAATAGCGGCGTTTTCAGTTTAGTGATTTTATTTATCATTGGTTTTCTTATTCTTTCTCGAGTACCTGAACCACAGACCGCCTTACCTGTTTCGATTGAAAAAACACCTTATCAGTCATAAAACTTGAATGTTTCATAATAAGAAGGAGCCAGTTATCTTTTAACCGGCTCCTTTCAGCATCATAACTTAATTACTTATTTATCTTATACTACAATTTAGATCCGTTTAGCTTTCCGGCTGTTGATTAACTTTTTGACGATTGGATAAATGATAGGAGCCCATTTTATTAATTTTTTAATCGCTCTTTTCATTGCCTTTACCTCCCGCTTTTTTAATAGATTTTCCCGAATTTGCTAGAGGGTAAACATAGTTGAGCGGTTCACAACTCTTCAATTATCCGACCTTTGATACTTCTTTTCCTTGCTGCAGCTGATACATTTGATAGTACTTTCCTTTTTGGTTCAGCAGCTCCTCATGACTTCCTCTTTCAACAATTTCACCGTGATCTAATACAAGGATTTGATCAGCACTACGGATTGTTGATAGACGGTGGGCAATAATAAAGGTTGTTCTGCCTTCCTTGACAATTTTCAAGGCCTCCTGAATCATCGCCTCTGTTTCGGTATCAATATTGGCTGTTGCCTCATCCAAAATGAGGATAGCCGGGTCATATGCTAATGCCCTCGCAAAGGAAATAAGCTGCCTCTCTCCAGCAGATAAGGTGCTTCCTTTTTCTAGTACAGGCTCATCATATTTGTTTGGAAGCTTTTCAATAAATCGTTCAGCTCCTACATCCTTAAGTGCTTTTATGACCTGCTCTTTTGATATTTCTGGATTATCCAAGCTCACGTTTGAAGAAATGGTCCCTGTGAACAAGAAAGGGTCTTGAAGCACAATCCCCATATGTTTTCTAAACTGCTGACGCGGAAGTTTACTCGTATCTTTGCCATCAATCGTAATCGTTCCCCGATCAATATCATAATACCGAAATAACAGGTTAATAATAGAGCTTTTCCCAGATCCGGTATGCCCTACTAAAGCAACTGTCTTACCCTTCCTCGCCTCAAAGGAGATATTTTTCAGAACATCATGCTCACCATCATAGGAAAACGAGACCTGATTGAAGCGAACATTTCCTTCATATCTAGGAAGTTTTCCCTCATCAACAGCAACACCCTTCTCATCTAAAAGTTCAAATACCCGTTCAGCCGCAACCCTCGCTTGCTCCAGCTGCGCTAACTGGTTAACAATATCCGTTACCGGCTGGAATAATCGATTAAGATAGTCAACAAACGCATAAAGCATTCCGATTGATACAATTCCTGCTGTGCTAATTGATTGGCCGCCAAAATGCCAAATAAGCACAACAAAGGTTGCATTTCTAAGAACATTAACTAAGTTATGCGATGTTAATGCATTTAAACTGAGCAGCTTATTTTGATAGACAAAATGCTCCTCATTCAACAATTCGAATTCCTTTGTCGTTTGTTCCTTGCGTCTAAATGCCCGAATGATTGGCATTCCCTGGATTGATTCATTGATCATTCCATTTATATCACTTATTCTCGTTCGGATTAAATGATTATACTTAGAAGCTACCCTTCGATATAGCAATGTCCAAATCAAAATAATTGGTACTAAAAGCAATGTGATAAGGGCTAGCTTTTGATCTAGGAAAAACAATGCAATAAATATACCTGTCATATAAATTCCGCTAGTGAAAAAAGTCGCAAGTACTTTTACATAGAGCTCCCTAATTGCTTCAGTATCATTTGTTACACGTGAAACAATTTTTCCGGCTGGCCTATTATCAAAATAGTTGATAGGCACTCGCTGAATATGCTCAAATACATCAGTTCTCATCTTTTGGATTATGCGATTCGCAGCTTTTTGGAGCATTAGCGATTTTCCATATTGGAAAAATGCTGCAATTATCAGCAGACCGACATAAAAACCAAGCAACAGAATAATTGGGCGAATCTCTGGTTGATAAAAAGCCATTAATTCCTGCTGGTTTAATCTATCTACTTTATAGCTGGCTTGCACATTTCCTTTAACAATGGTTAGTTCATTACCATTGATTGACCTGTCACCATCAAAGCTAAGATGCTCCTCTGTAACATAGAAGGATCTGCCTACTTGAACAATCTGCAGCTTAGCATCACCTGCTGATGCTCCATCTGTCATATTGCTATTTCTTTTATAATAACGATCATTGTAAAGAACGGTTTGTTCATCCTTTTCTTTTACCTCTACCCATGGGCTTTCAATACCCATCATATGGTGATCAATCACTCTCTTTGCAATTAATGGCCCTGTTAGTTCTGCCATAACAGCCAGAGCCAGCATTACCAATGCAATCAAGATTGTTTTTTTGTAGAGAAGGGCGTAGTCGAAAAGGCGTCTTCCTGTTGTTTTTTGATTCATTTAACTCACCTCGCCATAGGAATCAGCCTGTTGCCGATCAAATTGCTCTTTATACCATTTCCCTTGCTTAAGGAGCTGTTCATGTGTGCCCTCTTCCACAATTCTCCCATCATCCATGACGATGATCCAATCAGCATGTTGAACGGCAGATAAACGGTGTGCACTGATAAAGGTCGTTTTTCCAGCTCTCTCTTTACGAATATTTTTTATAATTTTCGCCTCTGTTTTTCCGTCAACAGCAGACATTGCATCATCTAATAACAGAATTTCCGGATCTTTAATTAGTGCTCTGGCTATTGAAATCCTTTGTTTTTGCCCGCCTGATAAGGCAACACCCTTTTCACCAACAAGTGTATTAAGCCCTTTTGGCAAAACAGATAGATCCTGGTCAAACGCTGCTAAATGTAAAGCGCGATCTATTTCTTCCTCGCTTACCTTCTCTTTTCCAAACTTTAGATTTTCCCGAATCGTCCGCGAAAAAAGAATTTGTTCTTGCGGGACATAGCCAATCCAAGAATGCACTGTATCAATCGCAATCTCTTCTAGAGAAGTTCCCGATACGATTATTTTCCCATTCCCTAATGGATATTCTCGCAGAAGCTGTTTCAACAATGTTGTCTTTCCACTACCTGTTTTACCTACAACACCTATCGTTTCGCCCCTTTTTACATGTAAAGCAATGTTCTTTAAGTTATCCGTTGTGGATGAAGGATACCGGAACGTTACATTTGAAAACACAATAGACTCAGCAGTATCCAGTTTAACTGGATTTTCGTGATCTTTAACATCTGGTTCATATGCAAGTACTTCATTTACCCGATCTAATGAAGCATTGCCGCGCTGCAGAATATTAATCAGCTCTCCAACAGCAAACATCGGCCAAATTAACATCCCTAAATAAATGTTAAAACTGATTAATTCTCCTAACGTAATCACTTGATGAAAGACTAAATATGCGCCATACCCAAGTCCGATCACATAGCTTAATCCGACAAGGATTTTAATGGTTGGTTCAAATAATGCATCAACTTTTGCCACCGCAATGTTTTTCTGATAAACATCTTCTGTCATATCACTAAAACGCTTTTCATCAGCTTTTTCCTGTACATATGCACGGATGACACGGACACCAGCGATTGATTCCAGAACATTGTCATTTAAATCACCAAAGGCATTTTGAGCAACGGTAAATCGCTGATGGATAAGGCTTCCATAATAATTAATCGCGAGTGCCATCAAAGGCAATGGCAGAAGAGCTGCAATGGTAAGTTGCCAGCTTATCGTCATGCTCATGACAAAAATGATAATAATCATAAAGATCGTCGAATCGATCAAAGTCAGAATACCGAACCCTGCTGTCAGGGATATCGCCTTAAGATCATTTGTCGCTCTTGCCATTAAATCGCCTGTTCGATTTTTTTCATAAAAACTAGGAGTCATCGACAATAGATGTCTCATAAATCGATACCTTAATATTCGTTCAATCAAATGGGCGCCTCCAAAAAGTTGGTACATCCACACATAAGTGATCCCATAGCTTAAAATTAGGAGTGCGCCAAAGAAGAGAAGCAGGTTACGAAGCCTATCTCCTGTCATCTGCCCAAATTGAATATCATCAATCGCTATTCCAATAATTTTCGGGGGAATAACATCTAATATACTAACGATGATTAATAACGTAATCGCTACAGTGTAGCGCTTCCAATACTGTTTAAAAAACCAGCTTAATTTTCCAAGTACTGAGAACAATGAAAGGTCCCTCCCTTTTAAAAAGCACAAGTGCCTTCACCAGCAACGTATGAATAGACGCTTCACCTATTAAGTGTGAAGTTCATTAGCTGCTGTACACTTGAGCTAGACACCAAAACTAAGTACAATAATTCATTTTTTGGCCGTTAGCCACCTTTCATCCAATCTAAATCAATGCGATTAATCTTCTCTTTTTCCATTTTCAAAGCTCCCTTCAAAAAAATATCTATATAAACGAGCTAACCGCTCGGAATTTGCCTTCTTTAAAGACAAAAAGGCACCGTACGGTAAACGCACGATGCCTAAAAGAAGCCAATAAAAAACGCACGCCACTAAAGTAGTGACCTGCGATGAATGACAAGTAGAAATTGCTCATTAAAAAGAATTACCGATTTACAATCCTTTGCGGGTCACATAAAAAATATGAAATTTGGCAAGCTTTATTTCCCATTACATTTTCCATTTTTGTAACCCTCCATTTCTTGTAAATTTATATTCTTGTTTCATTGTATGATTTTCAAATTATTGTTGTCAATATCTTTTTAACAAAATCATTCCCCCGGAAATGATCTCTCATACATATATTCATTTAGGTTTCTTCTTATGCTAAAAAGCTCTAATTAGGCACCAGTTTCTTATTTATTCATATTAGCAAGAAACCCTCCAAGAAGGTCATCTATATCTTCTTGCTGGTCTTGATCTTCTTCTTCTGCAGAGGCTTGCTCTTGTCTAACCTTCTCCCAATCGAAGTTGATTAAATCCAATTCCAGATCATCTACTTTAGGCAGGGCAGTCTCCTCTTCCAGCTCTTCCATTTCGTTTGAGGAGACTGTGGAAATGTCATCATCTTTTATTTCAATTGGTTCAACTTCTTGCAAATAAAGTGCCTCATCAATATCCAACGCATTGCTGTTCAGTGATGCTAAGATCGATGTCGCTCGTACTGGATCTGCTAACAGCTGATAAACAATGCTGCCTAATAACGCTTCTGAATGAGAGTGTTTTAACCAGTTCCGCTGGTCTTTGCTTAGTTTTTTCGGCAGAGGTAGTGTTATTGTCTCGCGATCCTTTGACAGCGAGCCGCCAACCCCTTCTAAAACAAACTCAGCTATTTTACTAGAAAAGTTACGTCTTTCTATATCTTTTAACATCTGAATCTGCTTTAAAAGATGATCAGGAGTGTCTGAGGGAAGGCGAAAAGTAATTGCTTGTCCCCTTTGTATGGATGCCGAGCCCTTTTTATTCATGAAACCACCCTATTTTTCTACTGTTTGTTTCTCTGCCTTTTTACCCTTTGTATTCAGATTATTTCTTCTAGCATAATCAGAGATTAATTTATAATATGCATTCGCCATCATCCAAATGCTCTCTTGTTCATCTTCAAAGAATTCAATGTTATAGCCATCCAAGCTATTATTTAACATTTTGATATAGTCTTTTAATACCATTGCTCCGCCGCCAACAAAGTAGCAGATTTCTGTTTGCGAGTTTTTCTGCCACACATTGCGTAAATGACGATATTGCTTTTTCGCTAATTCTAGCAAAATACGATCCGTAATATCATGAACGCTTGTCCGGCTCCCTTTTACCATAATATGGTTTCGGTCATTTTTTCGAGTAATGATTTCAACAACATCTCTTCGGCTGTCTAATTCAACTCCATGTTTGGAACGAATTTCTTCTCTTATTGCTTCTAAAGATTCAGAAACACCAAGATTAAAACCTTGTGCCTTATCGTCATCAACATTGCGATTTTTGATGACAGCAATATCAGTTGATAAACCTCCGATGTCTTGAATAAGAATTCTTTTATCAATTAGATCACGATTAATGATATTTAAGTCATTATCCATTACTAGATTAATATAGGCAGCAAATCCCTCTGGATACACCTTCACCTCATCAAATCTTATATTTACTTTTAGTCCTTGGTATTTTGGTGTGACTAGAAATTCAACTTGGTGAACAGAGCTTAGTAATTGTGAGCGATAGCCTACATCCTTACCTTCCTTTACTTCACGAAGGGGAAGTCCTGTTCCAAGCGTGTAATTCGCATCAATGACATTATTTGTCTTTTTATAAAGAGTAGAATTTTCTTCTCTTACTGCATCTAATGCTAATGAAGCAAATAACATAACTAGAGTTTGGTCCTCTTCAGATTTGCTGCTGCCAGGATCTAATTCACTCGCATGATCACTTTTCGTGGCTAGATTCCCAACACGATAAATCACATTATTTTCTTTTAAAGCAGGGGAGTGAACTCTAATATGAATGCCATCTAGCGGATCCTTATCATTTAATTCTTCAATACCAATAACTGGTCGGTCTTCAGTGTCTCTTGCAATGACGTTTGGTATGTACAAGTTATAATCTAATTTTCCAAATAATGCTTTTACACAATCATTTCCCACATCAATTGCTGCAATACGCGTTACGCTCATCTAATCATTCCTTTCTATTAAATGATGATGTCCAAGAAGAACGTTCATCAGTTTAATCTAAGGGTAAAGCTTATAGCTAAAAGCGTCAATATTACTTTCGTTGTGTTCATCTAGTAAACATGTATACAAATAACGTATACACGTACTCAAAACCGTATACATGTAAACATTTATGTATACATCCCTTTAAATCAACATGCGTACAGCTTTGTACACACGTTTACATGATTGTATACAAAAAGATTACATTATGTTTACATGTATACATTTGTGTATACATTAGGTTTTGCTGCATTTCCAGCTTAAAATATCACTCTTTTTACTCATTTTTTCTCGATGGAAATAATAATTGTCGAAAAATTAAGATAACAATATATTTCACAAAAAAGTGAATAATAGAGAAAATATTCACGATTCTAATAACTGGATATATAGGAAGATAGTTTTTTAAGGGAAGTAATTGATCATTCAACCCAATACATTTTATATGAATGTCGAATTAACGGTTGAAAACAGTGCTAATGACCTAACTAGTATGTGAGTGACCACTTAAGAAAGGAATGTTATTTCATCTAAAATACTTTGCATCCCCTGCCAAAAAGTAGATAGTTAATGATTTCAGTGAAAAGGAATCGTTATACATGCATTATTGAGGTCGAAGATAATAGTGCTGGGATACTGAGGGAAAAACCCTTTATTCCCTAAAGGTGGCTGGTTAAGGCTATCACTACCGATTTTGAAGGCGTATCTTCGATTTGTTTAGAGGTACAACTGTAATTGAAAGTGCGGTAAACCTTGTGACGGAGGTTGTCCATTTTCTCTCCTCTTTCATTTATTCCATGAGACTGCCTCTTCCTAATAAAGCGGCAGTCCTACTATCCGACAAAAACACACAAAAAACAGCTTATTTTAGCTGCCGTAAAAAAATCCCCTCCCAAACTTTCCAAGGGAGAATGGCTTTGAGAAAAACAGCTGTCTTTACTCCTTTACCAACCATATACCGTATCCTTGTCTGTTTCTTTTGTGCAATCTTAACAATTAATTTAGCCACTTCAGATGGGTCACCAAACTTGTCCGCACCTTTATCAATATGTTCCTCAAGTTTTTTCATCATTCCATAGTATGGAGACATCACATCCAAAGATTTCTTTGTTACATGTTTACCCGATGTCCAAATACTTGTTTGAAAAGATCCCGGCTCTACCAAAACAACATCAACACGAAAAGGCTTCATTTCAAATCGCAAAGCCTCGCTCCATCCCTCCAAAGCTTGTTTAGATGAAATATATGGTGATAATCCGGGAAAGCCAAAACGACCGCTTATGCTGCTAATATTGATAATTCTACCTTTTTTTTGTTCTCTCATAATCGGTAATACAGCCTTTGTTACCGCCATAACTCCAAACACATTCGTTTCAAACTGCTTTCTATATTCATCAAGTGGAATCTCCTCAACAAAGCCTGCACCTGCAAAACCTGCGTTATTAATCAGCACATCGATTCTTCCTAAGGTTTTCATAAAATCTCTCCAACGATTAATTGAAGCCTGGGAAGTGACATCTAATTCATGTATATGAATCAAATCATATACACCAAGCTCTTCTGCGCGTTTCAGCAATTGCGAAGATTTTTCAATATTGCGCATCGTTGCGATCACAAAATAGCCGCATTTCGCTAATTCTAGCGATGTCATAAAACCAAAACCGCTCGAAGCACCTGTTATAACCGCAATTTGTTTATCCATCTTTCTTCTCCTTTTAGCTATTGACTTTCAGCCTTTTGAGAAGGAAGGCAAATGGATACTTTCGTTCCTTTGCCTTCTTCACTTTGAAATTGGATACTGCCATTATATTTTTGTACAATGTTGAAGCATATCATAAGGCCCAAGCCTGTCCCTTTGCTTTTTAATGTGTAAAACGGTGTACCAATTGCTGATAATTGCTCCTTTGTCATTCCACAGCCTGAATCAATCACAAGTATCTCAATAAATTTCTTCTTTTCTTTTACCTCGATATCGATCGTGCCATCATTCGGAGAGGCCTCGATTGCGTTCTTTAAAAGGTTAATCATTAATTGTTTAAATTCCATCAAGCTGCAAGAAATGATGTATTCATTCTGGACATCGATTTTCAGCGAAATGTTATGAAGCAATGCGTAAGACTGAATGAGATCGGTCACACTTAAAATTGCATTTTTTACATTTACAGTGCTTGAATCAATATTGCCTTTTGGTTTTGCAATCGATAAAAAATCAGATATCACCGTTTCAGCAACATTTAATTCATCTAACATTAAAGAAAAATGCTCCTTTTTTTGTTTATCTATTGAATCATCCTCTTTATAAAGTTGAAGGAAGCCTTTTACAACTGTAATGGGATTTCTAATTTCATGGGCAACAGCTGCAGCTAGCTGTCCGGTTGTCTTTAATCGTTCAGCTTGTTGGATTTGTTCATAATACAACTGTAATTGCTTCATTCTTGTATGGGAAAAATAAAATATGAGAAATAATAGTCCCTGGCTTCCGAGGAAATTAATCATGTTCCCAATCAAATCCAGATATAAATAGGGATAATTGTCCCCCTTATCAATAAAAAAGACATAACCAAAAATGACCGTCATGAAGATAATATTTAAGCATAATGATAGATAAAATAGCATTGGTTGAAAAAATAAAATAACAGCTCCAGGTATAATGGCAAGTAATATAATCGTAGATGAAGTTTGCGGGTAGATGATAAACAGTGTATAAAAATAAATTGTCGTTAAAGTAATGATGAGGAACTTCATGCCATTTGTTTCTTTTTTTGGATATAGGAACAATAAGACTGATAATACAATGACTAGAAAAAATTGAAAATAGAATGCCCATTCATATTGACCGGGATCAAGGTAAGAAATAATTAAGCCTAAAAACATTAAGACAATAAAAAAGAGAATAGCCTTTCTGTATAAATCTTTATTTTTTGAATAATTGAAATCTCTCATAAATGCATCCTTTTCTTTTATAATCTCGTCCTTCCCATAAGAATACCATTTTCTTTTAATACTTTGAAAATATTACCGAAAAAAAAGTGAAGAAAAAACACCCCAAGACAACCTTGGAGTGTTTTACCCTTTAACTCTTTTATGCTGTTACCAACGTGAAGTAAGCATTTTACGTCTTGTATAAAATTCAACTCCATCTGGTCCGTTAGCATGAAGGTCTCCATAAAAGGAGTTTTTCCAGCCTGAGAATGGGAAAAAGGCCATTGGTGCTGGTACACCGATGTTGACGCCAAGCATTCCTGCTTCAATATTCTCTCTAAAATAGCGGACATTGCTGCCGCTTTGCGTAAATAGGCATGCTCCGTTACCAAAATCAGATTGATTTGTCAGTTCAATTGCTTCCTCAAGGCTTTGCACTCGAACAACCGATAGAACTGGTGCAAAAATTTCATCCTTCCAAATTTTCATTGATGGATTTACGTTATCAAATATAGTGGGCCCGATAAAGTAACCTTCATCCTGGTAAGCTTCATCCTGACGCCCATCTCGAATGAGTGTCGCCCCTTCTTCAATTCCAAGCTCAATATAGTGCTCCGTTCTTTGCTTATGCTCCTTGCGAATGACTGGGCCTAAAAACACATCTTCTTCAAGGCCATTTCCAATTTTAATTTGATCAGCTCTTTTATTTAACTTTTGAATGAGAGGCTCTGCAACATCATCCACAGCCACAACGACCGAACATGCCATACATCTTTCACCGGCAGAACCATAAGCAGCAGCAATTATTTCCTTAACGGCAGCGTCTAAATCAGCATCTGGCATAACAATTGAGTGATTTTTTGCTCCAGCTAATGCTTGAACACGTTTTCCATTTGATGAAGCTGTTTTATAAATGTATTCTGCAACTGGCTGAGAGCCAACAAACGAGATAGCTGGAACATCTTTATGATCAAGCAAGCCATTTACAACATCATGTGCGCCATGAATGATATTAAACACACCATCTGGCAGCCCTGCATCTTTAAATAACTCAGCTAATCGGTTTGCTAATAACGGTGTACGCTCAGAAGGCTTTAACACAAATGTATTACCTAAAGCGATTGCAAGCGGAAACATCCAGCATGGAACCATCATTGGAAAGTTAAATGGCGTTATCCCTCCGATTACACCTACTGGATAACGGTACATGCCTGATTCAATATTTGTTGCGATATCAGGAAGTTGTTTGCCCATCATCAAAGAAGGTGCACCAGCAGCAAATTCCACACATTCAATTCCTCGTTGAACCTCTCCATACGCTTCTTTATAGCTTTTTCCATTTTCCAATGTTATTAATCTAGCAAGTTCATCCCAATTTTCAACTAGCAATTGCTGATATTTAAAAAGGATACGGGCACGCTTTGGCACAGGAGTCTTGCTCCACGTTTTAAAGGCTTCCTTTGCTGCATTTACACCAGCCACTACATCAGCCTTAGTCGACAGTGCCACCTTGGCTAACTCTTCCCCTGTTGCAGGATTAGGTACAACTTGGTACTGATCTGTTCTCGCTTCAACCCATTCTCCATTAATATAGTTTTCTAACACCTTTTTCGTTGTTGTTGTCATAATTATCCTTCTCCCTTCACATTCTGTATGTTAAAAAATCTAAGATTCATTAATAAATTGCATAAAGAATAACGGCTAAAAATAAGACGATTTTTAGCAAAACTACAATTAGCAGAAAGATTGGCCAATCGGGCGCTAATGGGTCTCCCCACAGATCGATCTGATCGCAATGACTAGATATCCATAATGCTGCAGTGAATCCAATCCCTCTGATGCAAAATTTCGATATTCCTTAAATTACCTTTTCTTCACTTGCAAATTGGTAGTTATAACAAATATGGTAAAGCTCTTCTAATTCCTCTTGAGTGGGAACTCTAGGGTTATTTGCCGGGCTGCCGCTATCTAAAGCATCTGCTGCCATTTTTCCTACAGCGCTTTCAAATGCCGATTGATTAATCCCCCAGCCTTTAAGATTGGGAATATTTAATTGCAAACATAGCTTTTTAACAGAAGCAACAGCAAGTTCAGCCGCAGCTTCATTTGTCATACCATCACTGTCTTGCTTAAACATCCTGCCTAAATCGGCTAAACGATCAATACATGAATCTTTACTAAATTCTAATACAGCGGGTAACAGCATCGCATTTGAGAATCCATGCGGCACATGAAAGAGTGCACCAATTGGCCGTGACATTCCGTGCACAAGGCAAACGGAAGCATTTGTAAAGGCAATTCCAGCTTGTAATGCTCCTAAACTCATTGCTTCACGAGCATCAAGATTTTCCCCATCCTGATAGGCTGCAAGCAGATTTTCCACGATAAGCTTCATCGCTGATAAAGCAAACGTATCTGTCATTGGATGAGCGCGCCTTGAAAGATAGGCTTCTACCGCATGACTTAGAGCATCTACTCCTGTTGCTGCAGTCACTTTCATTGGCGATGAAACTGTTAATAATGGATCGACAATCGCAGCATCCGGCATAAATGCAGGTTGCTTGATCATCATTTTGACATCATTTGAAGTGTTGGTAATAACCGTTACATCAGTTGCCTCTGAGCCGGTTCCTGCAGTTGTAGGTATTGCAATATGCGGAATCGGTGAGTTAGCTGCCATTTTTTTGTTTCCTCTATAGTCACCAATATATCCGCCATTTGTCGCTAAAACGGCCACTGCCTTCGCGGTATCTATGCAGCTTCCTCCACCTAGGGAAACAATTACATCACATTGACCCTTTTTAAAAAGTGCTAAAGCTTCAGCTACATACTGATCTGTCGGTTCAGAATGTACTCCTAAATATACCTCGCTATTCACACCTTCTTTTTGAAGATACTCTATGCAGTCACCTACAAGGCCAAGGCCATCCATTACGTTATCACTAACGATCAGGACCTTTTGGCCCCGTTGCTTTGCAACTGCACCGACATGACGAAAAGCATCACGTCCATATAAAATGGTTTTCGGTGTACAAAAAACGGAAAATTTATTCACTTGGAACTCCACTCCTTTTTACATTTCATAGATTAGAATGCAAGAAGTGTGCCAATTTAAGATCATATGATTTATAGCCAAATCAATTGATTAAATTGTAGGGAAACCTCTACATCTGTAGATATTTTGTAGTTATAACACCACACTACAATGATCACAATCCGTATTTCTTCAGCTTTTGATATAAGGTTGTACGATGAATCCCTAAAAGCTCTGCTGCTTTCGATTTATTTCCTCCTGCATTTTTTAGCATTTTAATAATTAATTCCTTCTCCCGTTCATGACCAACCAATTTCGCCTCTTCTAACACCCCTTTCATGTTTAAAGCCGTTGCTTCCTTGCTAATGCGTTTTTCAAACCCTGTTAAGGAGTGCAATAAATCTTTCAATTCAATGATTGGTCCATCGACTAATGTAACCAGACGCTCAATGGTATTCACCATTTCACGGATATTCCCTCGCCATTCATAGTCCATAAAAGCGGAAATCGCTTCACGCGTAAATGATTTTGTTTGCATCTGATACTTATCGCAAATTTCTTTTACATAATAAGAAAGGAGGATCGGTATATCTTGCCTACGCTCACGAAGAGGCGGAATATGAAGATGAATAATATTCAGCCGATAAAACAAATCTTCTCGAAACTCTCCTTTTTCTACCATTTCCTTAAGGTCCCTGTTCGTCGCTGCAATCACTCTTACATTCATTTGATATTTCTTAATTCCACCGACTCTTTCTGCCTCCTTCTCCTGAAGAACCCGCAGGAGTTTTGTTTGCAGCATTAAAGGCAATTCCCCAATTTCATCGAGGAAGATCGTTCCCTTGTCTGCCAATTCAAATTTACCCGGCTTTCCTCCCTTCTTCGCCCCGGAGAAAGCACCTTCTTCATATCCAAATAGCTCTGATTCAAATAAATGCTCAGGGATTGCACCACAATTGACACTTATAAATGGTCCTGTTGCAAATGGACTTAAATGGTGAATGCTTTTTGCAAACATCTCTTTCCCTGTCCCGCTTTCACCAGTAATCAGGATCGTGGCCGATGTTCTTGCCGCTTTTCTCGCTAACCGCTTAATCATTGTCAGTGAATCACTAACACCAATTATTTGAGCAAGGGTCATGCGGCTATCTTTTTCCTTGTTTAAGGTAAATGGCCTTTCTACCATTTGACCTTCAACGTGACTCACTTGCAGCTTTTCATAGATTTTATAGATATCTGTTACCCCTTCAAAGATCAGCATTCCAATAGCTCCAACAACTTTTTCCTCTTTCAAAATTGGGATTCGGTGAACAACCATATCCTGTCCCTGTATATTTTGAATAACTCCACGCTCAGGAATCGCTGTTTTTACTGTGATATGCAGATTAGTATTTTCAATTACCTCTGATACATGCCTCCCAATTGCATCTACTCTTTTAATTCCTGTAAATCTGCTATAGGCATGATTAAACTCTTGTAAAATACCATTTTCGTCCACAACAGCTATACCCTCATAAGCACTTTCCAAAATGATATTGAGTGCCTCTGCACTATTTTGCCTTTGCTTAAGCTTATGAATATACTTTGAGAACCCGTCTAAAACATCTCTCTTTGTTAAAATTCCTAAAAGTTTACTAGTAGAGTCAACAACAAGAAACTGATCAAATGGCAAGGAAAAAACGTCTAATAGAGAATCAAACTGCTGTATTTTGGCAAAATGACGGTCTAATATGGTACTCTCTACTAATTGACCTTGATGTCCATTCAAAAAATAGGATAGCGCCTGTCGCAAGGTAATGATCCCCATTAACTGTGAATCATCATTGACAATTGGCAAACCGTCTATCCTATGCTCTATCATGACCTCTGCTGCTTCCTTTATCGTCTTGTTTCCGTTCATACAAAAAGGGTTCGGCGTCATCCAATTTTTCACCTGAAGGAGGCTTTCTATATTTATGCCATCTTCGCTAATATGAATAAAATCATGTACGTCCATCATTCATCCCCATTCCATCAAAAAATGATCATTACTATTACTACTATCTTATTAATCTATAGATACTTTTTAAAGCGTTTTCAAATATTGATCTAAAACTCCTGGTTCTTATTACATACAAAACACCAATAAACCTTCAAGAAAGCTTCAATTATTCTAATAAAACATTATAACTATTTACATTTTACTAAGAACAAGGAAATAACTAGTAAAATAGACTTGATTCGATTTTTTTTGACAATACCAAATCATAAAAGTATTATAGTAGAAGAACAAAGGAGGTTGAGTAATGTCAGACTTAAATAAACAGAAAATTGTGGCAAGCGTCCCTCAGAAAGGGTTTTTTGGACATCCTAAAGGACTTTTCACACTTTTCTTTACTGAGTTTTGGGAACGTTTCTCCTACTACGGAATGAGAGCAATCCTAGTTTATTATATGTATTATGAAGTTTCAAAGGGCGGATTAGGTATTGATGAAAACACCGCTCTAGCCATCATGTCGATTTACGGGTCATTAGTGTATATGTCCGGTATCATTGGCGGTTGGCTTGCAGATCGAATGTTCGGGACCTCAAATGCTGTTTTTTACGGCGGAATCCTGATTATGCTAGGTCATATTGTACTGGCAGTACCTGGAAGTGTTCCTATGTTTTTCGTTTCAATGGTTTTAATTGTCCTTGGAACAGGCTTACTGAAACCTAATGTTTCGAGTGTTGTCGGAGAAATTTACAGTGAAGAGGACAATCGCCGTGATTCAGGCTTTAGTATTTTCTATATGGGTATTAACCTTGGTGGATTTTTGGCGCCATTAATTGTCGGTACTGTGGGAATGAAATACAACTTCCACCTGGGCTTCGGGCTTGCTGCAGTTGGAATGTTCCTTGGATTATTAGTTTTTATCTTAACTAAGAAAAAAAATCTTGGTCTTGCTGGTACGATCATCGCAAATCCAATGTCACCATCAGAAAAGAAAAAAGTCTTTACTATTATTGGATTAGGTGCAGTTATTATCGCGATTATTCTTGCCATTACTATTCCAGCAGGCATATTAACAATCACTAGTTTTATTGCTCTGGTTGGTATTTTAGGGATCTTGATCCCAACAATTTACTTTATCGTGATGTACCGCAGTCCTAAAACAACGGCAGTTGAACGCTCACGAATTATCGCTTATATCCCATTGTTTATTGCTTCTGTCATGTTCTGGGCAATTCAAGAGCAAGGCTCAACTATTTTAGCAAACTATGCAGATAAACGAACACAATTAGATTTTGCAGGTATTCATATTTCACCTGCATGGTTCCAATCACTAAACCCATTATTTATTATCATCTTTGCACCTGTTTTTGCATGGCTATGGGTAAAGCTTGGAAATCGCCAGCCTTCCATTCCTAAAAAGTTCTCATTAGGTTTACTATTTGCTGGCTTATCATTTCTCGTTATTCTGTTACCGGCCTATATAGGCGGGGAGAATACTTTAGTTAATCCTTTATGGCTTGTCCTAAGCTACTTTATTGTTGTCCTTGGTGAACTTTGCTTATCACCTGTCGGACTTTCAGCTACAACTAAATTAGCGCCTGCTGCATTCTCGGCACAAACGATGAGCCTATGGTTCTTATCGAATGCCGCTGCACAAGCGATTAATGCACAGATTGTTCGTTTCTATACACCTGAAACAGAAATGGTCTACTTTGGTGTTATTGGGGGAGCAGCGATTGTTCTAAGTATTATCCTTTTCGCTCTATCACCAAAAATACAAGGCTTTATGAAGGGCATACGTTAAAAATTGTCTATCCTATTTAGATGATGTTACCATCATCTAAATAGGATTTTTTTGAATGGTAATTTTATATATTCTCTTTCACAACATCCGTTTATCTTATAAATATTTCCCAGGAGTTCTTACATTTTTAGTTCAACCTTTTCAAGCATGGTACCGTGCTTCATAAAATGAACATGCCAGGAAAAGGCCTTTTCTAACACATGTGGTGTTTGCCCGCCTCTTGCAAGAGCTTCTCCATAATAATCTCGTAATTGTTCACGATACAAAGGATGTGCACACCGTTCAATAATCAACTCAACACGTTCCCTTGGAGCCAACCCACGCAGATCTGCATACCCTTGTTCAGTTACCACAATATCCACATCATGCTCCGTATGATCTACATGAGAAACAAATGGTACAATGCTTGATATTTTTCCGTCTTTTGCAATTGATTTCGTTACGAAGATAGCTAAACGGGCATTGCGGGCAAAATCACCTGAACCTCCGATTCCATTCATCATTTTTGTTCCTGATACATGAGTTGAGTTAACATTCCCATATAGATCAAATTCCAATGCAGTATTGATTGATATTAAGCCAAGTCGTCGAATAATTTCAGGGTGGTTGGAAATTTCCTGCGGCCTCATGATCAATTTGTTTCGGTATTTATCAAAGTTATTGAAAACTTTTGCCATTTTTTCATCCGATAATGTGATCGAACAACATGACGCAAACCGAACCTTCCCTGCATCTATTAAATCAAACACCGCGTCTTGCAAAACTTCAGAATAAACCTCTAAATTTTCAAATTCAGAATCCAGCATTCCGTGAAGAACTGCATTTGCAACAGAACCAATCCCTGATTGCAGCGGTGCAAGACATTCCGTAAGTCGACCAGCCTTTATTTCTGTACGCAAAAATGAAATTAAATGCTTTGCCATTTCTTCTGTTTCGCGATCAGGCTGAACAATTGTAGAAGGTGAATCCAGCTGATTCGTAAATACTATTCCTTTAACTTTCTCTACCTCAATTGGAATCCCAATTGTACCAATACGATCGTTCACTTTTGTTAATGGTATTGGAGACCGATCACCCTGCTTTTCAGGCTCGTATAAATCATGGATTCCTTCTAAAAATTCAGATTGTGCCATATTGATCTCAATAATAATAGATTTTGCATGACGGACAAATGTTAATGAGTTTCCAATTGATGTAGTAGGAATCATCATTCCATTTTCAGTAATAGAAACCGCTTCCAAAATTGCGTAATCAATAGGCTCTAACACATTTGCCCTTACTAATTCTGCCGTATGTGATAAATGATGGTCAACAAATAAATGCTCTCCCCCATTAATCTTTCTTCTCATTGTCGAATCAGCTTGAAAGGGCAAACGTTTATGAATAATTCCAGCTTCCGCAAACTTTTTATCAATATCTGAGCCTAATGAAGCACCTGTATAAACATTTACCTTAAAATTTTCCCTTTTAGCACGCTTTACTAGCGCAAATGGAACAGCTTTTACGTCACCAGCACGAGTAAATCCGCTTAACCCCAAAGTCATGCCATCTTGGATCCACGATGCAGCTGTCTCCGATGATACGACTCGTCCAAGTAAACGCGGGTCTTTTATCCGACCGAAATAACTCTCCATACATCCACCCCTATTTCATCCTATTTATCATCATTTTAACGTAAGCGCTTTAAAACATGAGTGAATTAGGACGCAGAAAGGAAAAGGAAGGGTTAAAGCAGAAGAAATAAGACCTGAAGCAGAAGAAATTAAAAACCTAGCAGCTTTCTAAAATAGCTGGAATAAGACTGGCTAACTGGAATTCTTGCTTCATTATTCATTTCCAAAACAAATGTTGAATGGGTATCGGGATAGATTTCCTTTATATGATTGACATTGACAATAAATGAACGATGACACCGAATAAAAGATTCCCTTGGCAGCATATACTCAAATTCCTGAAGTGAATTTTTATGTGTACCTAAAAGCCGATTTGTGAATACATGTGTTTTACGGTCCTTTACCTCTAAATACTTTACATCTGAAAATGAAATAGGAACCCATCCATCTAGTGTTTTAACAGTTATAACTGATTTCCCATCCGTCACAGAAGGATAAATAGCCGTGACACAACCCTCAAGTTCACCATTGTAGTGAAAGGGAACAGCCATTCCATGATACGGAACTCCAAACACATCGCGCGAAATAAATTCAGATACCTTTTGATTGGTGAACAATGCTTTATGCGTGATGGTTTCTTCTCTAATAGGATCTCCCGGTCTGATCTTTAAGTCTATACGCTTGCTTGGCCGATAATAGATATATTCTTTTGTATTGGATACTGCAATTGATATTTCATCGGAGAATAGTTCACCAATGACATCTAAAAGAGAAATAATCGTAAACCTCTCCATTTTGATCACCTTTCTTCATAAATTGCTACCATTTTACTTTACCATGGTTTTACACTGGGAACGAACAGCAAAAAATTCAAGTTATTCTAACTACTTTTTCATTATTAGGTTTATTAATAGCCTGTTCTTCGTTTACACCTTAGAAAGTTTAAAATAAAATTACTTAATGAGGTGAATCTTTTAGATAATCATTGACTTAACAGTTTAAAAAAATGTCGGACACCTACAATGAACCATTTGATAACCTCAATCAATATACTATTTAAAATTATATTGAGCAGTAAGGAAGGACCTTGCCTGCCGATTAAATTGACTGAGCATATGGAATTAAAAGCTGCTACCATTTCTAATTGATTAACTCTCTCAAAAAAATGTTCTGGTGCAGACTGCCAAATCCTAAAGATGGACGAAATCAAAATGTTGACTTTACCGATATGGGAAAGGAACTTACTTTAAGTGCAAAGAGGAAAAAGACACAGAGTTCCTTATATCTTTGGAGGGATTGATGATGTATTTCTAGTAGGCACGATGATTGCCATCTTAGCTGTACCATTAACGTTTCTATTACGAAAAAAGAAAACGGGAAGTGTCGAATTGCTTAATCCAATTTCTGTTAACGACTAAAAGAAGGGGGACTGTCCCCCTTCCCTTTATATCTACCAGCCAAATTCCAATGCTTTTCCTGTTTCAGCCACTGTTTTGATATTGCTTAAAATCATCCACCAGTGCTGTTCTGCATTTTTTACGGAAGGATGGTTTTCTGTCCATTGATCATTTACCAAGGTTAATTTTGTACAACTTCCTACTGGTTCGAGTGTAAAGCTGACCCTTGATTCAAGTTCTTCATGGTTTGAATGATAAGACGGACCGGGATGTTCAAGGTAACTGATCAGTTTGAGGGGCTCATAAGCTAAAATTTCCCCATATACGTGTACTGTTTCCTCGCCATCATTTCCCGGTCCAACATACTCAAACCTTTCCCCTTTTTGAAAAGTTGATTTTAAGACACAGCCAAAGAAGGTCTTACGGGTTCCTTCAGGTGACATAAATGCATCCCAGACTTCCTCTGCTGTTGCACCAATGTAAAACTCATATTTTAGTTCCATACTTTTATCTCCTTTCCTTTATGTATGCAATTGCTGACATTACCAGATGTTGTTAAAATAATCATAACAGCTCTTAGAACATCCGTATTGTAAAAACGCGACAAGCAAACTGCCGGATTCCCCCCTTATCCCATACACCAAGTCTCCATCCGGTCATCTTTCATGTTAGGAATGATCAAATGACAGCACATCTCCCAAAGCCCAGTATGGGCATTCTAAATCTAAGTAAAGGCGAAGAGAAATATCTGCTGCAACGATATGCACCATCACCCGATATTAATTTTTTCGTGAAGCATTATTGGATTGTCAGGTGGGATCTTACTGGCCAGGATGCATACATACAGGATGTTATCCCGAACCCTTGCATCAATTTGGTCATTGAGAAAAACAAGTCAGCGATCTATGGGGTTTCAAAAACAAAAAACTCCCAGCTTATTGAAGGGAAAGGCATGGTTTTCGGTATTAAGTTTAAACCCGGAGGATTCTACCCCTTTCAAAAATCCTCCATTTCTCATCTGACCAATCGATACATCGGTCTAAGTCATATTTTTGATGTTAATGAAGCCGAGCTAGAAAATGAAGTTCTTCATTTGGATAATGTAAGAACGATGATTAATAAAGTGGAACATCTCATGATGAATAGGCTGCCTGAAAAAGATGAAAAGATTGTCTTTATTAACGAAATTATTGAACATATATTTGCAAATGATGCTATTACAAAGGTTGAAACCGTTTGTGAACATTTTAAGATTAACAAAAGACAGCTGCAGCGGCTGTTTGATAAATATGTTGGTGTTAGTCCTAAATGGGTGATCAAATTGTATCGGCTGCAAAACGCTGCTGAAAGAATCGACCATGGTCATCGTAATTGGGTAGACCTCTCTGTCGAGCTAAACTACTACGATCAATCACATTTTATTAAAGATTTTAAAGCTATCATTGGTAAAACACCTGAAGAATACGCAACCAAGGACTAGTCAATCCTTAAGGGTCAGCAAGCCCATGATTGGAGCTCAGTGACCCCTTGCTTTTTTTAAGGAACTTCCTGCTTATCCACCATTTCCATCAGGACTACTGCTTGATTATGCACCTGATCTTTTGCCGCATAAAGTAAAGTAACCGTCTCCTCAGCGGCCATTTCTCGAAGTTCCTTCACTAAGTCCTTTTTATCCTCACGTAATTCTTCTATATATTTCATTTTAAATGCCTCAAACTTACTTGGTTCATGATTAAACCATTTCCGTAATTGACTAGATGGAGCTACATCCTTCATCCAATGATCGATGTTTATTTCCTGCTTTGAAAGACCTCTTGGCCATATTCGATCAACAAGGACTCTGATGCCATCTTCTTTAGATGATTTTTCATAAGCACGCTTGATTTTCACCGGCATTAAAATCCTCCTCGATTTAGTACCCTTTTACATTATTATCTCATTATTAACGCAGGGATGAAAAATCCTTTCATGAGGCTTTTTTCTACAGCACTGGTTGACATCACTTAAAGGGAAAATAGTAGTACAGCGTTAATATTCGCAGGTGGAAAAGTTAACAAAGGTAAATCATTAACTGATCAAAATAAAGAGAGAATTATCGATCATTACGGGCAGTTTCCCCTGTATTTGTTAGATAACCCTTAAACTCAAAGTGAGGGGGTTGGGCTGCCCGTTAAAATTGGGATAAATCTTTTATCATATTTCATTTAAAAAGTTGAAAACATATTACAGAAAAGAGAAGACCATAAAAGATCGGTAAAAGGAGAGGAAATGAAAAATGACCACTGCTGAAAGTGTCTCAAATCAGCAAATGAAGAAAGGTGCCATTCTTACGGTTATGCTCCTAGGATCATTTGAGGCGATTTTAAACCAAACATTAATGAACGTAGCCTTGCCGGAAATGATGGAAGACTTACATATATCTGCAAATACAGCACAATGGCTGTCAACAGGCTATATGCTTGTGAATGGCGTATTAATCCCTGTTACAGCCTTCTTAATTGAGCGATTTACGACTAGACAACTTTATTTAATAGCAATGGGATTATTCTCAATCGGCACTTTAATCTGTGCGCTTTCTCCTACCTTTACTATTCTTTTAACCGGGAGAGTGGTTCAGGCAGCAGGTGCGGGAATCCTTATGCCTTTATTAATGATGGTTATTTTAACGATCTTTCCAATCACTAAACGCGGCCAGGTAATGGGATTGATTGGGCTCGCAATGACCTTTGCTCCAGCTATCGGGCCGACCCTTTCAGGCTGGATTGTACAAAATTATTCATGGCGGATATTATTCTATATCGTTTTACCAATTGCTGCGATTGATTTCATCATTGCAATTATTCTTCTAAAAAATGTTACAGACCAATCGTATCCGAATATTGACCTTGTTGGCATCGTCCTGTCTACATTGGGATTTGGCGGCTTACTATATGGATTTAGCAGCGCTGGAAACTCAGGATGGGGAAGTTTCGAGGTTATCGTATCGATCCTTGTCGGAGTGATGGCATTAGCCTTATTTATTTGGCGGCAAATGAGGGCTGATCATCAAATGCTGGAGTTCAGAGTGTTTAAATATAATATGTTTACTCTTACGACGATCATTAATGTCATTATCACAATGGCGATGTTTGCCGGCATGATTTTAGTGCCGATTTATTTGCAAACGATCCGTGGCTTCACTCCGCTTGAATCAGGATTTTTACTCTTGCCAGGTGCAATATTAATGGGGATTATGTCTCCGATTACAGGCTGGATTTTTGACCGGGTTGGCGCACGGTGGCTTTCTATTATCGGATTGGCCATCACCACTGTTACCACCTGGGAATTTAGTGAACTAACAGATTCCACCGCCTATACTTTTTTATTACTTATTTACACAGCAAGAATGTTCGGAATGTCACTGCTGATGATGCCGATTATGACTGCGGGACTAAATCAACTCCCACAGCGATTAAATGCACATGGAACAGCAATGTCCAACACGTTCAAACAAATTTCCGGAGCACTCGGTACCGCATTTCTTGTCACTGTCATGTCCAACCAAACGGAAAAGCATGTAACAGAACTAGCCACTGCTTCTGGTATTACATCTGATGCTAAACAACAAATGGCTTTAATCGTCAAAGAAGCAACCATTAAAGGAATTAATGATGCTTTTGTGGTTGCTACCGGCTTTTCGTTATTGGCTGTTATCCTCGCATTTTTTATAAAAAGGGTGAAACCTGAAGAAGATGAGAGACAGGAAACCATCAAAAGGCAAAAAATAGAGCCGCATAAATTGGCTTTGAATGAACGATTAAGCGAGACTTAACAGATCTTTCGGACAGTAATCTCCCACTCTTCTTAGCTTCATTTTTTCTCAAAACGCGGTTTTATCGCATTAGGATAAATCTAAGAAGGGCAGTCTTAAAGGCAGCCCTTTTTGCATTTTTACTTGTAACTGTTCTACTCAAAAACCTATATCCATGAATGAAGCAACTAAAAATGGAGAATTTAAAGGTAAAAGGAGCGTGGGAAATTGGAGCAATCTTGGTTTTCTTTACTGCCATTTCTTATTGTTATTGCTATGTCCATTTGGTTAAAGAAAATTTTGCCTGGTCTTGTGTTGGGACTTATCCTTGGTTCATTGCTAGTCACTTTTGATTTATTAGATGGACTGCAACAAACAATAAAATATATTGTCAAGACATTATCAGATCCAACAAATATTAATATCATCGGATTTCTTTACCTTTTTGGCGGTCTCGTCGGCATGATGAAAATTTCTGGGGGAATGAAGGGTTTTTCTGAGTGGGTTGGCAAGAAAATTAAGTCACAGCGCGGTCTGTTAAGCCTTATTTGGCTGACACTTCCCTTTACCTTTATGATGCCAATGTTTCGAATTATGATGATTGGTCCCATTGTTCAATCGATCATGGAAAAAATGAAATTATCAAAGCAAAAAGTTGGCTTTGTAATGGATGTTTCCACTGCTTCAGTCATTGTGCTCTTACCTGTAGCCACAGCATTTGTTGGCTTTATGGTATCGTTAGTGGAGGCAGGCATTCAGGAACATCAATTAGACATGTCTCCATATCACGTGTTTTTACTTAGCATTCCGTTTAATTTCTTTGCCATCAGTATGTTAGTGATCGGGATTTTGAAAACATTTTGGCCATCTTCTAAAAAGGCGGAAAAGCAAAACGATCATCAAGATCATCACCACCATGAACATGAAGCCCATCCTTATCACGGGATAGGATTAAAAGAGGAACTATCTATGGTAAAAGCACAACCATGGAATTTAATCATTCCGCTTATTTTGCTCCTCGGCCTCTCCTTATTTCTTTTATGGCTAGATGGCACTTCAAAAGGGGCAAAAACTATTTTTGAGGCCTTTTCAAAGGCTGATTCAACATTTATTATGCTATTAGCTATATTTATTACCCTTGTGTTAACATTCGTTTTTTACATATTTCGCAAACAGCCGTTGGACGAAATTCTGTATCATTTCTTCGATGGCGGAAATCAAATGATGCAAGCGATCATTCTGCTTGTACTTGTCTGGTCACTGACATTAACAGCAGAGGATTTAGGATTTACATCCTTTATCAGCTCAACCTTAGGAACATTTTTGCCTGCATATGTTATTCCGGCCATTATATTTATCATTGGAGCGGCTGTCGGCTATTTTATCGGATCTTCTTGGGGAACCTGGGGATTGTTTATGCCGTTGGGCATGACACTGGCTACCGCAACAGGTGCATCAATTCCCCTTACAGTAGGTGCTGTATTTGCGAGCGGCTCCTTTGGCGCTTTAACCTCACCTTTAGGAGATACAACGATTACAACTGCATCCATTCTCGAGATGCCGCTTGTTGATTATGCCAGGTATAAATTAAAAATTGCTTCAATAGGCTGTGCAATTGCTACAGTCTTATATCTTGCAGCTGCCTTCTTCTTTATTTAAGCTGGGGAGACTGTCCCCCAACCCAATTGGTTAGGATGATTGTCCCGAGTTAGCCTTATTATTTCCTGTGAAATAGTCAGATTTCTTTTAGACTAAAACATTCCGGCAAAACAGCCAAAATCACCAATATCGGCTAAAAACTATTAACCAACGCATTTAAGGCTGTAAAATCCAAAAGCAAGGCACCTAATTAAAAAATTATCATCCTTCTTAATTAACTGTACTTATGCCTAACTGTTCATAAATCCCGCGAAAAATAAGCGTTTTAACGCTATGAATGAATAAAAAAAGCGAAACAGCAGTGTTTCGCTTTTTGGTCATTGATCTGGATAAGTTTCTCTTAAAAACTTTATAGATTGAAGAATTAACTTCTTTAAAATCTCTATATCAATATCATCTACTTTATTGATATAGACACATGCTTTTCCTGTTGTATGTTTCCCAAAATCTTTTAATAGTTCTTCCCGCTCTGTGTCACCAGTTGCAAAATACAGGCTGATTTTTGCCTTCCTAGGTGAAAAACCGACTAGCGGTGCATCACCTTCATGACCTGTTTTATATTTATAATGATATTTTCCAAATCCGATAATGCTTGGTCCCCACATCTTCGCTTCACAGTCAGACGTTTCTGTAAAAATATCCAATAATTTATAAGCATCCTCACGTTTCTTTGGACTTTCAACCTGTTCAATAAACTCGATCACATTGCTGTCGGTTTCTTTTGTTTTTAGTTCATACATAAAGATAACCTCACCCTCGTTATTTTTTGGTTTCGCTGATATCTTCGTTAATAAGTTATTTGTGGGTGGTGTTTAGGATAATTTTACTGATAAACTGAGGGGCTTGCTAAATTAATAGTGATTAACACTTAATTATTCGCCAGTTCTGTCAAGATACAAGCTCCCCCTCTGAAATAACAACTTCCCCTTTACCAAACACCATACATTAAGTCTAATTCTACTTATTCAACCTCCTCTATATTACCTCCTCTATAGCATGAATGGAAATTTTGCTATACACTTTATGTAAAGAAAGGAAAAGTGTGGTGAATTCCATTGTTTAAATTGCTTTTGATAGAAGATGATGAAACATTGTTTAATGAAATCAAGGATCGGTTTGCCGGTTGGTCTTATGATGTTTATGGGATCACCGATTTTAGCAGTGTGCTTCAAGAATTCACAATGATAAAGCCTGATTTAGTGATTATTGATATTCAACTTCCAAAATTTGATGGTTTTCATTGGTGCCGGATGATTCGTTCCCATTCAAATGTGCCGATTATCTTCTTATCATCTCGTGATCATCCTACAGATATGGTCATGTCAATGCAGCTTGGAGCTGATGATTTTATCCAAAAACCATTTCATTTTGACGTATTAATTGCTAAGATACAAGCGATTCTTCGTCGTGTCTATAATTACAATACAGAACCTATCTCCCTCAAAACCTGGCGCATGGCAACGATTGATTATGAAAAAAACCTTGTAACCAATGAGACTGGCTCCATTGAACTGACAAAAAATGAATTTTTTATTTTAAAGCAATTGATTGAACATAAAAATAAGATTGTTAGCCGTGAAGATCTCATTAAAAGCTTGTGGGATGATGAACGCTTTATCAGTGATAATACCTTAACCGTCAACCTGAACCGGCTGCGAAAAAAACTAGATGAAATTAACTTAGGTCGCTTTATTGAAACAAAGGTAGGACAAGGTTACATTGCTACTGAAGAGGAAGAAGGATATGATTAAAAACTTTCTCATTGAACGACGGAGCTGGATTTTGCTCTTCATCGTCCAGCAACTCGTCATTATTTTGGTCGCCTATCTCGACAATGCGATCCCATTCAAGCCCATTCTCTATATCGTCTTTTTATCAATGATTATATTTATTCTCTTTTTGATTGTCCGCTATAATAAAGAAACAAAGTTTTATAAAAGCTTAGAAGAATGGGAGAACAATCTTGATTTAACAAGCATCATTGAACCAGAGCGCCCATTTGAGAAAATAATTGAGAAAAGCATTAAAGATCAAACAGAGCGTTTAAAACAGCTTGCCTCAGAAAACCAGCTGGTGTTAGAAATTGAAAAGGATGAACTTTTAGCTTGGATCCATGAGGTGAAAACACCATTAACAGCTATGCATTTAATTATTGAACGAATCGAAGATAAACCGCTAAAATCTCAGTTAACCTATGAATGGCTGCGAATTCATCTTCTACTTGATCAGCAGCTGCACAATAAACGGATCTTGTTTATAGAAAATGATTTATATATAGAAAACATCAATCTAAAAGAATTGATTTATAAAGAACTTAAAACCTTACAGTCATGGTGTATTCGAAAAGGGATTGGCTTTGACATACAGCTAGAGGTTAAAGAAGTGCTTAGTGATGCAAAATGGCTTGCCTTTATCATTAGGCAGCTTTTGAGCAATTCGATTAAATATAGTGATGCAAGTGATATTATCATTAGGGGCTATGTACAGAATGGAAGAACGAAATTAGAGATTCAAGACTTCGGACGGGGAATAGACCCAAGGGATATACCGAGGATTTATGATAAAGGCTTTACCTCAACCACAAACCATGCTGATAATGCTTCAACAGGTATGGGGCTTTATTTAACCAAAAAAGCTGCAGAACCACTACATATCCATATAGAAGTGCAATCAGAAATGAAAGCTGGAACAATCTTTACGTTATCCTTCCCAAACAAAAATGATTTTGTGAATATTACAGGCATGTGACAAAATTGTCACATGCTTTTGTTTTTTGTTAGCCCAATCAAAGGAAAAGGAATGCATTCCCTATTAAGATAGAACTATCAAACAAAAGGAGTTAGTTGGGATGAATATTTTAGAAGCAACGAAAATTCATAAAAGCTACGGAAATAAATTCAATAAACAAGAAGTATTGAAGGGAATCGATATCAGCATTAAAAAAGGAGAATTTGTCAGTATAATGGGGGCGTCTGGCTCAGGGAAGACAACATTGCTTAATGTCCTTTCCTCTATTGATCAGGTCAGTCAGGGGACAATCAAAATACAAGATATTGAAATGACAAAAATGAAGGAAAAGCAGCTGGCTGAATTTCGTAAACACCATTTAGGATTTATCTTCCAAGAATACAATCTATTAGACACACTAACAGTGAAAGAAAACATCCTTTTGCCATTATCTATTTCAAATACATCCAGGAAAGAAGCAAATCAAAAATTCCAGGAGTTAGCTAAAGAACTAGGAATTTACGAGCTTCAAGACAAATATCCCAATGAGATTTCAGGCGGGCAGAAACAGCGGACCTCTGCGGCTCGGGCATTTATTCATGAACCAAGTATCATTTTTGCCGATGAACCAACCGGGGCACTCGATTCAAAATCCGCTTCTGATTTATTAAACAAATTAAGTGAATTAAACCAAAAGCGTGATGCAACAATCATTATGGTCACACATGACCCGGTCGCTGCCAGCTATTGCAGCAGAGTCATTTTCATTAAGGATGGACAAATTTATACTCAGCTTACGAAGGGAACACAGGAAAGACAAAGCTTCTTTAAGGATATTATGAAAACCCAAGGTGTTTTAGGCGGTGTTCAGCATGAACATTAATCAACTCATCCTTCGCAACCTAAAAAAGAATTTAAAAAACTACTACCTTTACGTCTTTGCGTTAATCTTCAGTGTTGCTCTGTATTTTGCCTTTGTCACCTTGCAATATGACCCGTCAATGGATGAAGTGGAAGGCTCAATTAAAGGTGCAGCAGCCATAAGATCAGCTTCCATCTTGCTTGTTGCGATTGTCGCTATTTTCCTTTTGTACGCCAATACGATATTTATTAAAAGACGAAGCAAGGAAATCGGCTTATTTCAATTAATCGGTATGACAAAAAATAAAATCTTTCGCATTCTAAGTGCTGAAAACTTAATCCTTTACTTCAGCTCCTTACTGATTGGAATTTTAGTCGGGTTTTCCGTTTCTAAATTAATCATCATGATTTTATTTAAAATAACGGATGTTGAAGCAATTGCCAAGCTGCAATTTTCACAGCAAGCTCTTATTCAAACCTTGATCGTTTTTTGTGTGATTTACCTGTTAATCATGCTCATGAATTATCTATTCATAAAAAAACAGAGTATTTTAGCCCTATTTCGTGTAACCTCCTCGACAGAAGGCAAGGTTAAAACGATGTCCGTGTTTGAAATAATCATTGGGGTCATCGGTTTTGCACTAATTATTTTAGGATATTTTGTATCATCAAAGTTATTTGATGGAGACTTTACAACCATGAATGAATTATTCTTAGCCATGACCTTTATCCTTGGCTCTGTCATTATTGGAACCTACCTTTTCTATAAAGGCTCTGTTAGCTTTATTGCAAATGTTATACGAAAAAGCAAAGGCGGCTATTTAAACATTAATGAGGTATTATCCCTTTCATCAATTATGTTTCGTATGAAATCCAATGCCTTATTGTTAACGATTATTACGACTGTATCCGCACTGGCAATCGGTCTACTATCGTTAAGCTATATTTCGTATTATTCAGCCGAAAAGTCCGCCGAAAATAAAGTCCCCTCCCATTTTGCTATGACAAAAATGAAAGATGCAAAACAATTTGAAGAGATCTTAAATAAGAATGAGATTTCTTATGAAAAGAAAGTGATTGAGGTGATTCAAGCTGAAATTGATGCAAGGAATATTTTGGATATCAATCTGGATGAAGTGAATTTTGATCCTAATATCATGATGCTTGCTGTCATAAGTGATCAGGCTGTCCCAGATGTAGATCTAAATGCAGAAGACACGGTTTTTACTGGCTACGATGATTTGTTGCAAAAATTTATGACCTTAAAGGATTCCGGAAAAATTATCATTAAAGGAAAAAATGGCGAAATTGAACAAAACTATTTAGGGCTTAGAAAAGATTTTATTCTTTCTTATACATTTACAAGCGGAGGACTCCCTGTTGCCATTGTGGATGAAACTGTATTTGAGCGTTTAAGGAAGGACGTTAACCCGGAAATTCAAAAAGAATCATCGGTTTATATCGGTATAGACATTAAAGACGAAGAACAGCTTAAAAAGGCAAATGATTTATTTCATGCTGCAAACTACGCTGAAAACCATTCTTCACGCCTTGATATGAGTAACAATCAGAAGCAAAACATGGGACTGATCATGTTCATTGTCGCCTTCTTAGGGCTTACTTTCCTTATTACTTCAGGCTGTATCCTTTACTTCAAACAAATGGATGAAAGTGAAGATGAAAAAGGAAATTATACGATTTTAAGAAAGCTAGGATTTACCCGTGGAGACCTGCTGAGAGGCATCCAATCCAAACAAATCTACAGCTTTGGGATCCCGTTAATAATCGGTCTTCTTCATAGTTATTTTGCTGTTCAATCTGGCTGGTTTTTATTCGGAACTGAGCTTTGGACACCGATGATTATTGTTATGGTACTTTACACCGGATTGTACTCAATTTTTGGTATCCTTTCAGTACTTTACTATAAGAAAATAATTAAGGAAGCATTATAAACATAAACAGCAAAAAGCACCCATTTTGAAAGGGTGCTTTTGTAATAATAAGCAGATGACCATTAAGAATGTTCTTTTTTATATAGATCCCGGCTCTTATACCCTGCTCCTAGAATCATTTTCATTTCCTCGCGTCTTTTGTTCCTTGTTGTTTCTTGTTTTGCACTATACACATATCTTGCCCAGTCTTTCCGATAGCCTGGAGTTAATGTTTGATAGAAAGCAAGTAAATCTGGGGTATCCTTCAAATCTTTTTCCACATCAGGAATCATCTCGATATAATCATCCACACATTGGCTTGCTTTTGTAGATGTCTTATTTTTACTCTTAGAGTCTTCCTTTAAGCCAACAACCGTAAAAACATCGTCCAATCCAACCATTCGGGCAAATTTAATTGAGCTTGTACCAACATAGCCGCTCTCATCAACACCTAAGCTTGGGAATAAATCATCACGATGGATATAGGTCGGATATACCTTATTCCCCTTTTTTGGATATGCCAAAAAGAGATAACCGTTTTTATTTAAAAAATCCTTCTCAATCACCGTGTATACGAGGTCCTTTAATGCCTCCATATCTAGAACAAAAGCAAAAATCAGATCATATCCGCTGCCAGCAAGCTCTGTATCATAACCCTCTAACTCTTCTAAATAATTAGCACCCTCTGGCAAATTTAAAGCCGCAGTCCTCTTATATTTTTGTAAGTTTAGTTTTTCAACGATTGATTTAGCCATTTTTACCCACCTGTTAAAAGTAATGATTTTATTTTTAAGTGTAAAAGTTCCTTATCCGATTAGCAAGTTTTCGAGTCACTCCATCCTAATGTCCATACCATGAATATGATCGTTTTATTATGTAACATGTTTTTTCTTAAATGAGACATCCTAAAAATAGGAAGTAATAAACGCAATCTATGAAGGGAGATCTACCCGTGAAGCTATATCACGTAAGAAAAGGGCAATTTGTCTATTATAACAATGCGTTACATAGGGTCTATGGCGTAAAGCCGATGTATAAAAAGTCCGTTCATTTGATTAGGCTGAGAGATTTAACCCAGCATTTAACCAGCGCTGCTCAAGTGGAAAGATACAAGCCAAAGTTGCTTGACAGTTTTATCTATGATCACAAAGTATATACCCTCCGGAAACGAAATGCTAACGAAGGAGAAACAATTCTCATTACCAATCCGACTCCTGATTCACTTGATCATTATTCATTAAATGAAATTGAAGTTGTTGAAAAAGCCGATAACAAGGGAGTGATTACCAGCAATTCAAACGGAATAAAACATCATGAGTATTTATTGATGGAGCTTGGCCGTGATGCTGGCAGCAATCCAATCGATTTTCTAGATAATGAACATGGGGAAAGCGAAAATGGCAATGATTTCAACAATCTCATTCCAAAAATTGTGAGCGGTGACCTGCCGGCAGTCGGTGACGTTTATAGAAATACCGAAAATGATACCTTTTTTGAAACCATGGTACTTGCTATTCGAGATGAAACGGTCTATTTAGGAGGCGGATTGCAGTTATTACAGGATGAGTTAATGAACTCTGAAAAATGGGAGCTTCTCTATCATCTTCATGATAAATGATGTTGCCTTTATCATTGAACTACTATTTCTTTTACAAGGAGGTTCCTATGAATAGCAATATTTTTAAAGAAAACAGCGTTTTTATCATCTCCCTCATTCTTACCCTAATCTTTATCATATGGGGGGTCTTTTTCACAGACAATTTAGCAAAGGTAACCGACCTGATTTACAACGGTTCGATTGATTATCTTGGCTGGGTCTATCTTGGTGCCACACTATTTTTTGTCATTTTCTCAATCTACTTAATGTTTTCAAAATACGGCCATATTCGGCTCGGAAGAAAAACAGATAAGCCTGACTTTAATACCGCTTCTTGGCTCGCTATGCTCTTCGGCGCTGGTATGGGAATCGGAATTGTGTATTGGAGTGTTGCTGAACCTGTAACCCACTACACAGAGCCACCTGTTGGGAAAGGCTTCACGGTTGATGCCGCCAATACCGCAATGAAATATACATTTTTCCATTGGGGTCTTGATCCTTGGGCGATTTATACCGTTATTGGTTTGGCGCTTGCCTTTTTTCAATACAACAAAAGGCTGCCTGCTGCTATCAGCTCAGCATTTCACCCCATATTGGGAGACAGGATTTACGGGCCGATTGGAAAAACCATTGATGTGCTGTCGATTTTTGCAACCGTCTTCGGCATAGCCACCTCCTTAGGCCTAGGCGCCATGCAAGTCACTGCCGGGATGCATGACATCTTTCGCATTCCTAATACCTTACTAATTCAATTGGTTGTCATTGCTGTTGCTACTGTTCTGTTTATTATCTCCATCAACACAGGCTTAGAAAAAGGAATTCAATATTTATCAAATGCAGCTATGATCTTATCGTTTATTCTCATGCTGCTCATTTTAATTGTCGGTCCCACAATGACGATCATTAAAGTTCTCTTTAATACAACTGGTATTTATATCAGTGATTTTATCCATATGAGCTTAAGGCTAAAGCCTTTTAGCGAGGGAGAATGGATTGCCTCATGGACGTTGTTCTATTGGGCTTGGTGGATTGCCTGGGCTCCTTTTGTCGGCATGTTTATTGCTCGGGTATCGAAAGGGAGAACAATACGTGAGTTTGTCATTGGCGTATTAATCATTCCTACTCTCGGTACGTTTGCCTGGATGTCCATATTTGGCGGTTCAGCGTTAGAGATTGTTCAAAGTACAGGAAACAATGAACTGGCGAACTATATTAAAAACAATGTCTCATTGGCAATCTTCACCTTTTTTGATTATCTGCCGCTTAGTTCCTTGTTAAGTATTGTGGGCTTTGCCGTTGTAACAATTTATTATATAACCGTTGCTGATACCTCCACTTTTGTCTTAGGTATGCTTAGTGAAGGAGGTACATTGAATCCTTCAAACAAAATAAAAATGACATGGGGCGTCATTCAGTCCGCCCTGGCAGCTGTATTGCTTTTGGCGGGAGGCTTAAATGTATTGCAAACAGCGTCCATCGCAGCCGCCCTCCCCTTTACTATTATCATGGTGGTCATGTCCTTCTCATTACTAAGAGGATTAAAAAATGAAGTCCATGCACAAAGAAGCGGTAAGCGGGGCGCACAGCAGTAAAAGGTACCCAAAATCACCCCAATAGCCTTGTTTATCGGGGTGATTTTTCACTTCACTCGTACCAGAACAGCAACATGAATTTTGTCGAATTTTGAAGAATTAGTAATTTTGATTTCATAAAAGGGCTTGCAAAAATATGAATATCCGATATAATACTTGTATACAAGTATACTTGAATTAAAGTAAGTAGGTGAATATATGTCTGATTCAAAAGAATATCTTTATCCTGCAAAATGGCTTTCAAAAGCTTCTGCCGGTACACGTGTTACTTCTGAGCTTAGAATGCGAATTATTTCAGGCATGATTGAAAGCGGCACCATCCTATCTGAAAATAAATTAGCTGCAGACTTTGCAGTAAGTCGTTCACCTGTTCGTGAAGCGCTAAAGATACTCGCTTCCGAAAACATGATTCGTTTAGAGAGAATGGGTGCAGTCGTCATTGGCTTAACAGAAAAAGAAGTAGAAGAAATTTATGATGTACGTTTACTTATAGAAACATTTGTATTTGAACGGCTTGTAAAGATGGATATTAATGAATTAGTTACGGAGCTTAGTAAAATACTAGAAATGATGAAAGTCGCGATCAAATATCGAGATGCAGATGAGTTTGCCTTTCAAGATGTTTTATTCCATGAAACGATTATTAAAGCGATTAATCATTCCTATATCCAGATGATATGGGATAATTTAAAACCCGTTATGGAAAGCTTTATTCTTATATCCATGCGCGTACGTTTTAATGAAAAGTATGAAGACTTTGACAGGATTGTAAAAAATCACGAGCTTTATATAGAAGCGATCAAAACAAAAGACAGGGCCCGCATGGTTGAGTCCTTACACCAAAATTTTGATGATGTTCAAGGAAAAGTAGAAGATCTATGGATGTCTCAACAAATGCTATTTAAAGGAGTAGAGCAAGAAAATGAGTAGCTATATGTTAGGTATAGACATTGGTACGACAAGTACAAAAGCGGTTTTATTCACTAAAAAGGGTGAAGTTATTCAAACAGAGAACATTGGGTATCCCCTTTATACACCCGATATCTCAACAGCTGAGCAAGACCCGGATGAAATTTTTCAGGCAGTATTGCAAGCGATTTCGAATATTACGAAAAAACACCCGCAAAAAAAGATCTCGTTTCTTTCATTTAGCAGTGCTATGCACAGTGTTATTGCGATGGATGAAAATAATCAGCCACTTACTCCATGTATCACTTGGGCTGATAATCGCAGTGAAGCATGGGCACATAAAATAAAGGACGAACTGAATGGACATGAAATTTACAAGCGAACTGGGACACCGATTCACCCGATGTCTCCGTTAACCAAAATTGCTTGGATTGTGAATGAACGTCCTGAAATCGCTGACAAAGCGAAAAAATACATTGGAATAAAAGAATATATTTTTTATAGATTTTTCAAACAATATGTTGTTGATCATTCCCTCGCTTCAGCCATGGGCATGATGAATCTTAAAACATTGGATTGGGATGAAGAAGCGTTAAAGATAGCAGGTGTAACCACAGATCATTTATCTGAACTTGTTCCGACAACAAGAAACTTTACAAACTGTGATCCGGATTTAGCGCGTCAAATTGGGATCGATTCCACAACCCCATTTGTTATCGGTGCAAGTGACGGAGTGCTTTCTAATCTCGGTGTAAACGCTATAAAAAAAGGTGAAATTGCCATCACAATCGGGACAAGCGGTGCCATTCGAACCATTATTGACAAACCTCAAACAGATGAAAAAGGAAGAATATTTTGTTATGCCCTAACTGAAAAGCATTGGGTCATTGGCGGACCGGTAAACAATGGAGGAATGGTCCTGCGCTGGATCAGAGATGAATTTGCCTCTTCAGAAATAGAAACAGCAAAACGACTAGGTATTGATCCTTACGAGGTCTTAACAAAGATTGCTGAACGTGTACGGCCTGGCGCAGATGGATTGTTATTCCACCCATATCTGGCTGGTGAACGTGCTCCGCTATGGAATCCGGACGTACGCGGCTCATTTTTCGGTTTAACGATGTCACATAAGAAAGAGCATATGATTCGCGCAGCGCTGGAAGGAGTTATTTACAATTTATACACCGTGTTTTTAGCCTTAACCGAATGTATGGACGGTCCTGTGACACGAATTCAGGCAACTGGAGGCTTTGCAAGGTCTGAAGTTTGGCGGCAAATGATGTCCGATATTCTTGAATCTGAAGTAGTTGTTCCAGAAAGCTATGAAAGTTCATGTTTAGGCGCTTGTATTTTAGGACTTTATGCAGCAGGTGAAATTGAATCCTTTGAAATTGTTTCAGAAATGGTTGGCAGCACGTATAAGCACACACCTAAAGAAGAAGCCGCAAAAGAATACAGGGAGCTTCTGCCAATCTTTATCAACCTATCAAGAGTACTAACAGAAGATTATTCACGAATTGCAAAATATCAAAGAAGCTTAATCAACCCAACAAGATAAACAATAGGAGGAATGACAATGCCTTTAGTTATTGTCGCAATAGGAATCATAGCCTTACTGATCTTGATCATGGGCTTAAAATTAAATACATTTATTTCATTAATCATTGTATCATTCGGCGTTGCTTTAGCCCTTGGTATGCCAATGGGTGATATTGTAAAAACAATTGAAGCCGGATTAGGCGGGACACTTGGACATTTAGCTTTAATCTTTGGACTAGGAGCTATGCTGGGCAAGTTAATTGCAGATGCTGGCGGTGCACAACGGATTGCTATGACCCTTGTTAACAAATTTGGAGAAAAGAATATTCAATGGGCTGTTGTTGCATCTTCATTCATTATCGGGATCGCATTATTTTTCGAAGTAGGATTAGTATTATTAATTCCAATCGTATTTGCCATTTCAAAAGAATTAAGAATTTCAATCTTGTATCTTGGAATCCCAATGGTTGCTGCGTTATCCGTAACCCACGGTTTCTTGCCGCCTCACCCAGGGCCAACTGTTATTGCTGGGGAATTTGGCGCAAACCTTGGTGAAGTTTTACTTTATGGATTTATTATTGCGGTACCAACCGTTATTTTAGCTGGACCAGTCTTTACAAAGCTTGCTAAAAAGCTTGTACCTGAATCATTTACAAAAACCGGCAGTATTGCCTCGTTAGGCGAACAAAAAGCGTTTAAGCTAGAAGACACACCAGGCTTTGGAATCAGCGTATTTACAGCTATGCTTCCTGTTATTTTAATGTCAATTGCGACGATTATTACGTTGCTTCAAAAAACATTAGGAATTGAGGATAATAGTTTTCTAGCCGTAATTCGCTTTATCGGTGACGCATCAACTTCTATGTTAATTTCCTTATTAGTTGCCGTCTATACGATGGGATTAGCAAGAAAAATTCCAATAAAAGACGTAATGGAATCTTGTACACAAGCGATTTTGCATATAGGAATGATGCTCTTAATTATCGGAGGAGGCGGCGCCTTCAAACAAGTATTAATTGATGGCGGTGTTGGTGATTATGTAGCTGAATTATTCAAAGAAACGACACTATCCCCAATCCTGCTGGCTTGGATCATCGCTGCCATCTTACGTATAGCTTTAGGCTCTGCCACTGTTGCTGCTTTAACAACTGCTGGCTTGGTGATTCCAATGTTAGGACAATCTGACGTGAATCTGGCTTTAGTTGTACTTGCCACAGGAGCAGGAAGCTTAATTGCTTCACATGTTAACGATGCCGGTTTCTGGATGTTTAAAGAATACTTTGGCTTAAGCATGAAAGAAACCTTTGCAACATGGACATTGCTTGAAACGATTATTTCAGTAGCTGGATTAGTGTTTATCCTTTTACTAAGTTTATTCGTATAAACAAAGTCACTATTCTAAGCGTTGCAGATAATAAAAAATATATTTAGGCAGTAAATCCCCTAACGATTAAGTAAGGGCTTTACTGCCTATTCATCTGATATTAAAGGAGTAGAAGAAATAATGAATACAATTGGTGTCATCGGTTTAGGAGTAATGGGCAGTAATATCGCGTTAAATATGGCTACTAAAGGTGAACAAGTGGCCGTCTATAATTACACTAGAGATTTAACCGATAAACTAATGGAAAAAAGTTCAGGTCATTCACTCAACCCATATTACGAAGTACAAGATTTTGTCCAATCTTTAAAAACGCCAAGAAAAATCTTCCTTATGGTGACAGCCGGAAAAGCGATTGACTCGGTAATCAGTTCATTAGTTCCTTTTCTTGAGGCTGGAGATATTATTATGGACGGCGGTAATTCCCATTATGAGGATACGGAACGCAGATTTGAAGAGTTAAAAGCGAAAGGAATCGATTATTTAGGAATTGGCATTTCAGGCGGCGAGGTCGGTGCATTAAAAGGACCATCTATTATGCCTGGCGGAGATAAAGATGCTTATGAAAAAGTAGCTCCGATTCTAACAAAAATAGCTGCACAGGTTGACCATATTCCTTGCTGTGTATATATTGGTCCAAAAGGTGCGGGCCACTTCGTTAAAATGGTCCATAATGGCATCGAGTACGCGGATATGCAATTAATCACAGAAGCTTACACTTTTTTAAGAGAAAGATTGCAATTAACTGTTGATGAAATTGCCGATATCTTCGAATCTTGGAATCAAGGGGAACTAAAAAGTTATTTAATTCAAATTACAGCAGAAATTTTAAAGAAAAAAGATGATGTAACAGGTCTGCCATTAATCGATGTTATCCTAGATAAGGTTGGCCAAAAAGGAACAGGCAAATGGACAAGCATCCAAGCGATTAATAATGGCATCCCCTCTTCCATTATTACCGAATCATTGTTTGCACGTTACATCTCCTCTTTAAAAGACGAAAGAGTGTATGCCGATACAATCTTAGCTGGCCCAGAGATGGAGCAGGAGAATTTAGATAAAGAGATGTGGATTGAGTATATCAAACAAGCTTTATACATGGGGAAAATCTGTGCTTACACTCAAGGATTTACACAGTATAAAATGACTTCAGAGCTTAACGGCTGGGATTTACCGTTAAAAGATATTGCTCTTATTTTCCGCGGCGGCTGCATTATTCGCGCAGAATTTTTAAATGTTATAAGCGAAGCCTTCCAGCAAGAAGCAAATCTCAATAACTTGTTAACTGCTCCTTATTTTGCAAATAAGGCTAAAGCATATCAAATGGGCTTAAGGAAAGTTGTTTGCGAAGGCATTAATTCCGGTATCTCGCTTCCATGCTTAAGTTCTTCCCTCACATATTATGATAGCTACCGGACAGGAAAATCAAATGCAAGCTTACTACAAGCACAACGTGACTATTTTGGCGCCCATACGTATGAGCGAAATGACATGGAAGGTGTTTTTCACACAAATTGGCAATAAACCATTGGGTAAAAATTATTTGTAGAACTTCATCTATGAATGAAGAGGCAGTCCAAAGGATTGAAATCTTTTGGGACTGCCTCTTTTTTATCACACATTATTTCATTTGTTATAGTTCGTTGCAGGTCTCCTATATGATCAGCGATTCGCATAGAACGATATAACATTTAAACGATTATTCTTTTGGCGGTATTTCACAGCTGCCATCTGTACAAATAGCACCGTTGGCTCCATCTGAGGAAAGTTCCTGGAATTTAGGCTTTGGGTTTTCTTCTTCCCACACCTTTTGAAGTGCGCCAACAAAGGTTTCAAGTGGCTGTGCACCTGAAATGGCATATTTTTGATTAATAATAAAGTAAGGAACACCAGAAATCCCATATTGCCCTGCAATTCCTTCATCAATTCGAACATCATTTGCATAAGCCGTTTTATCATTTAGAACATCTAAAGCTTCCTGTCGATCTAAACCTGAAGCTTCAGCAATTTCTGCGAGCGTATCTATATCACTAATATTTTTAGATTCTGTGAAGTAAGAATAGAGCAGATTTTCTGTAATCGTTTTTTCTTTTTTATGTTCTTTCGCAAACTTTGCCAAACGATGAGCATCAAAAGTATTTGTCGGTTTCATTTCCTCAAAGTTAAAAGTTAAACCCACACTAGCTGCATGTTGACCTAGTTGTACGTTATTGTGTTTGGCTTGTTCAATGCTCATTCCATATTTTGATGCGAGTACATCGTGAATGCTTTTCCCCGAATACAATGGTGCGTTTGGATCTAATTCGAAACTTTTAAATTCAACCTCAACTTCATTTTTATGCGGAAATTGTTCTAAAGCCAATTCTAATCTTCTCTTCCCTATATAACAAAATGGACATACAAAATCTGACCATACTTCTATTTTCATCATTACACCTCTTTCCTTTAGGTATCAATCATTGTAGCATGAACAAAGAAAAGCTCAAAAATACATGCTCAAAATGTTCGGATTGATTGTTAATTGACTAACTCTTAATTTGCCCCTCATATCTTTTTCATTCCGCTTTTCGTCCATTCAATTACATCATTAAGATCTCTCGAATATCCTCTTCCGTAAGAGTGGCAGTCGCTTTTTCATCCGAATCAATCATTTCCTCTATTAATTGTCTCTTTTTATCCTGTAATTCACTCATTTTTTCTTCAATTGTTCCACGTGTAACAAGTTTAATCACTTGAACGACATTTACCTGTCCCATGCGGTGAGCACGGTCAGCTGCTTGCTCCTCAACTGCCGGATTCCACCACGTATCGTATAAAATAACAGTATCTGCTCCAGTCAGATTAAGACCTGTCCCCCCTGCTTTTAAGGAAATGAGAAAGAGATCACGTTCACCTAAATTAAACCGATGGCAAATTTCCACTCGTTCCTCTGATGGAGTTTGTCCATCAAGGTAGAAATATGGTAGTCCTTGATTGGTTAATTCTCTCCCTATTAGATCCAGCATTTTTGTAAACTGGGAAAAAATTAACACCCTTCTGCCGGAGGACCTTGACTCCTCTATGATCTGTTTCAACTGTTCAAATTTAGCAGACCTGCCTTTATAGCCATCTATAAACAAGGCAGGATGACAACAAATTTGCCGTAACCGTGTTAAACCTGCAAGGATTTTGATTCGATTTTTTCGAATGGTATCCTTGTCCAAATGCTTCAATGTTTTGTGTCGCAGTTTTGCTAAATAAGCCGCATACAATTTCTTTTGCTCTGGATATAGCTCTACTGCTTCCATATATTCATTTTTCTTGGGAAGCTCTGAAAGGACATCCTCTTTTACCCTGCGAAGCATAAATGGTCGTGCCCTCCGAGCGATCTTTTTCCTTGTAAGCCTGCTATATTCTTTCAACCCTAAGAATAGTTCTGGAAATACAACATGAAAAATTGCCCACAGCTCCTCTAGTGAATTCTCTATCGGTGTACCTGTAAGGGCAAAGCGATGATTTGCTTTAACCTTTTTTACTGTCCTCGCTGTTTGTGTGATAGGATTTTTAAACGCTTGTGCCTCGTCAAAAAATACGGTGTGAAACGATTGTTTTTCAAACCACTTTATATCCTTGCGTAACAGCGTATAGGAAGTAATAATAACGTCCATCTCCTTAAGACCCTTATATTGCTTAGCGCGCTTATCTTTGCTGCCATCAACAACTGCAGCTTGTAAATCGGGAGAAAACTTTTTTATTTCGCCTAGCCAGTTATACGTCAAAGATGAGGGACAAACAATTAGAACAGGATGTTTCTTTTGACGGATAACAGAAAGTTCTGAGACAATGAACGCAATACTTTGCAGTGTCTTCCCTAATCCCATATCATCGGCAAGAATTCCTCCAAATCCGTAATTAGCAATGCTCTTCATCCACCTAAAACCTTGCTTTTGGTACTCTCGTAAAATAGTTTCTAAGCTTTCTGGTACATTGAACGCCAGATTGTCTGGATGTTGGATCGATTCTATGAACTGATGAAATGATGTTTCGAAAGAAAAGACCTGATCATCAGCTGTATCAAGAAGCTGAAATCCTCCGGCAATTGGTACCTGTAAACCCGCTTCAAGGTCTTCATCTTGTATAGGAGCAGCCTTCAAAAACCGTTGAATTTCTTCAAATTCCCGTGTTTCTAATGATAACAATGATCCATTACGTAACCGGTAATATTTCCTTTTCTCCTCTAAAGCCACTAAAACATCACGTATTTGCTGATCAGGTATGCCATCCATTTCAAATTTGAATTCCAGCCAGTTGGTCCTCTCCTTTTTTACCCTTACCCTGATTTTCGGCTGATTATTTCCCTTGATTACGCGGTTCCTTACTGCTGTAGTTGCATAAACCTGAACGAGCTTTTGAAGCTTTGGAAGATTGTGATACAAAAACGTATATTCAAGCTCTTCATTATGCAAAAAGTATCCGCCATCAGTTTCCGCAAACGAGCTCTTCTCCATCCATTCTAAAATAGCTTCTTCCTTTTCCATATCCCTGATAAAGAAGGCTCCTGTTCTGATATCACGACTCTCAGAAGGATTAATCACAATATTCCCGTAATGAAATTCCAGACCTGCTAACAGGCGATTTTTCACACGATCTAGGTATAATTTTGCTATCAAAGGCGTCTTTTCAAAATGCTTGGATAGTTCCTCAGATAAATGAAAGCTGCCTAATCTTTTTAATCCTGGGAGCACCTTTTCTATAAAAAACTCCATCTGGTTCTGGGCAATTGGGATTTGATTCATTCCCGAAGCATCAAGCAGCTGCTTCAAATCAGAGAGATAGTTGCAGTCCTCCTGTCTTAACTCAATCACTTTTCCATCATAGATAGCAGCGCTATATGATTTTAGAATTATGAACTGATCCATCCCTTTTATCCTTAGCTGATAGCTCTTCCCTGCATTTTTTGAAAAATAAAACGCTAAAGGAAGATGTTCATCAGATCGTTGGAGACCATGAAACGTTTTGCGGTCATATTCCAGTCTTACGTAGGGAGCCAGTATGATGCGTTGTAAAAATCGTTCCCAGGAAGACGGAGGAACAACTAACATATGATCGCTGTTTGTTAGTTCATGGTTATCTGGCAGTTCACCAATATATACTCTTTCATCGTAGCTCACTTGGATGAGCTGCTGAATCACATCATTAGTTCCTTTTTGAAAACAATGAAGATCTGGATCGTATGTAAAGGAGTCCGATAGAACATATGGATCCCCTTCCCTTACATGCTTTAGAAAATCACGAATTTGCTTTATCTTGAAATCACCAATTGATATTTCTACGGCAAACAAGTTTTGCTCTTTTCTAACCATGACTGGTTTGCATATAAACTCTAAATCAAGAACTTGCCGATTTTCAAAATGAAGCTGGCTGCCGCTTGATCGGGAAGGACGCCTTTTAAAAATAGTCATTAGCCCTTCTGTCAGTCCTTGATTTGTTGAAGATTCAACTGGTGCTCCTGAATGTTGCTTTTTAGCAAGTGCAAGTAAAACAGCCGCAATATGCTGACAATCGTTTTTAAACGAAGCTAATGTGGGACAGCTGCATTCGGTCTGAATCTTTCCATTAGGCTCCTTACTAATAGTGACATGGAAATCCTCCGTTCCTTCAACGACTGCTTCACAACAATTAGAAGTATAACTTTTAAACTTTACTTTATTGGCACGATAAAAAGAGTCTCCTCGTTTAAAGGAGACAGTACCGCACATTTTTTCAATTATTTTTTGATTTAACTCTATCTCCAAATGTCTCGCCTACTTCTACCTATAATTTCGTTTTTCAAGGCTAGATATGAAATTCCGTCTAAATCTAATTACCTTGATTGTACCATAAGCCTGCACCACATACCGCCATAACAAATTCCACCTATTTCTTTGTCACAATTATACGCGCTGTTTCGTCATGAGTTATGAAAAGGGGAAATGCATGCAGATTAGATCCAATGAATGAAAGTCTCCACTCTCAGCGCTTCTATGCTGGGTTTCTAAGGTGTTATCCATTTGACAAGAATATTATTTCCCCAAAAATACAACTCAATGTTGGTTTGCCCTAAAGGTGCGAGACTCCTGGATCATCAGATAAAGATAAGCACCTGCAGCGGAAATTAGGTTAACTGAGTCAAAAATAAATATTGGAGGTTAAATGATGACTCAAAAATGGGATGTTATCATAATCGGAGGCGGATTAGCAGGTTTTACGGCAGCTAATTACTTGGCAAAAAAAGATTTATCTGTATTACTGCTTGAAAAGGACAATACAGTTGGCGGGAGAGCGAAAACAAACAGGATCAAAGGCAAGTATTTTAATTTAGGACCACATGCCTTGTATAATAAAGGAAAAGCCATGTCCATTCTCGAAGAACTTGATATTAACCTGTATGGAAATTCACCTTCATTAGCTGGTATTTTAATAGAAAACGATATCGAATACACCGCACCTTTTCATTTTTTCTCAGCCATGTCAACCAACTTACTCAATTGGAAGGAAAGGATCGAATGGGCTGCAGTTTTGACAAAAACAACTCATCTTAATACCGATCTATTAGCCGAGCACACCTTCGAGCAATGGGTTAAGGAAATGACAAATTCTAAAAAGGTACAGTCACTCCTTTTCGTTCTAGGCAGACTTGTGTCGTACTGCCATGCACCCGAGCAGACAAGTGCAAAAATAATTGTCGCCAATTTAAAAAGTGCGCTTGGCGGAGTCCGCTACATTGACGGAGGCTGGCAAACGATAATTGACCAGCTGCATAATAAAGCGGTGATTTCAGGAATTCAAGTTCAATCAAATACTGTTGTTAAACAACTCATCCCTATCGAACACGAACAGATTCTAGTAAACTGCTCAAACGGAGATGAAATATATGGGAAGTATGTCATATCTACAGTTGGCCCTCAAGAATTAGTTGCCATGCTTGGCGACAAAATCAATCCTCAACAAAAGTCATTTCTTTCAAGTATAAAGACTGTAAAAGGGGCAACATTTGATATCTCTTTGACTCACCTTCCTAATACAAAACGATTGTTTGCAATGGATATGGAGCACCCCTACTACTATTCTGTTCATTCAAATTATGCAAAGTTATCTGATGATGGAAAAGGCGTGGTTCTTCATGTCTTCAAATATCACCATCCCGACCACCCTATTGAGGCAATAGAAGTAAAGCACGAACTTGAACAATTTTTAAATAAGTTGCAGCCAGGCTGGCAACAGTGTGTAATTTCCAGTCGGTTCATGCCTCAAATAACCGTTAATCAACGCTTACCTCGTATCGGAGATGAGCAAAAGCTGAGCCGGTATAATTCAGCAACTCCTGGATTATATATAGCTGGAGACTGGGCCTCACCTGAACACATATTGGCAGATGGAGCTGTTAGCAGCGGCAAGCAAGCAGCGGAAGATATTATCTTAAACACAAGGAGGAAAGACCTTGCAAATTACAAATGAGGATTACCAACAGCTTAAACCACTCTTGTTTTCATTAGGTTACCGCATGTTAGGATCGGCTGCGGAGACCGAAGATCTTGTTCAAGAAACCTTTTTAAAGGCCTATCAGATAGATGAATACAGCATTGAAAATAAAAAAGCCTTTCTTTGCAAAATGATGACAAACCGTTGCCTTGATGTCCTAAAATCAGCCCGATACAAACGCGAACAATACGTTGGACCATGGAATCCAGAACCTCTTATGCTAGATCAATCAGCAGATCCGTCCGAACATTTTTTGCAAAAGGAAGGATTAAGCATTGCGTATTTACGAATGATGGAGCATTTAACGCCTGATGAACGAGCTGTTCTCCTTTTAAGAGAAGTATTTGATTTCTCGTATTCAGAGATTGCAGAAACAATTGAAAAAAAAGAAGAGAACTGCCGAAAAATCTATAGTCGGGCGAAACATAAAATATCCAGAGTAGAAGATGAATGCTTAAACTACGAAAAGAACAAGTCAATAGTTAATCTGTTTATCCAGGCATTTCAAAGGGGAAACATCGATGATTTATTAAATCTTATCTCAGAAAATATTATCTTATACTCTGATGGCGGCGGAAAAGTTAGAGCAGCTATTCGCCCAATCATTACCTCCTCAAATGTGACAGCCTTCTTATTTGGCATCATCAAAAAACATGCAACTAACTTTTCTTTTGAAGTAAAAAACGTCAATGGCCAGCCAGCAATTATCATTTATATGAATGAAAGAATTTATTGTATTGTTAGCTTTTATATTCTTGAGGGGGAAATCTACGAAATGTACATGACATTGAATCCTGAGAAGTTACCTGAGGGTGAAAGAAAGAAGTAGGATTTCTGTGTTGACTTTATTAAAAAAAGTAAGTGGCTGTCTCAAAAAAGGAAAGCACATTTTAGACAGCCACTTCTCATCAGTTATTATTTATTTTTTATTCTTTTAATTTCATTCAAATGAAATAACTCATTTAGTGTTTGCTGTGTTGCCCTGCCAGTTACAGATACTAAACCATCCTTTGAAATACGGATTTCAACCTTGTTCCCCGTTGTTAATCATTCATTTTCCAAGTGCTAGTAAGCATTTTGTAAGGGAATCTAATGAACTTTCTTTATATGACAACCAATGTTTTTACAGCTTACTGATAGTTGTTGAATAGGCTAGATAACCGTTCAACAAACACTAACTAATTAATTGAGAAATATTGAGATTAATTGAAAATGTAAGCTTCCCTTCTAGGATCTATGGCCTCAGTTAAAACTCCCCTTAATAATTAGTCTTACATTGGAATACATTCCCATTCATGATAGATCAGCAGATTCAAGTAATTATCAGTGCTTTTCAAAATATATCTGCGGAATTCAACTATACATCAGCGTTATCCAAAATATATCAGCGAAAATCAACATATTATCAGCACTACTTCAATAATATCAACAAAAACCACCTATTTATCAGCGAATCTCCTATAAATTTGTGAAAAAAACTATTTATCAGTGTTGCTACCTATACACCCCTCCTCTAAATTCATCAACTCAAAACTTAATCCTTGACAAAATAATAAGATTTATATAATAATAGCTTTTGTATTAGAATTATTTTAAATAACTAATTATAATTAAAAACAAATTATAATTATTAATTGTTAGGAATCGCATTAACGATTTTTCCTAACATACTCAAAATTTATACCAGGAGGAATTTATTATGTCTTTAATCGGAAAAGAAGTATTACCATTCAAAGCGCAAGCTTATCATAACGGAGATTTTATTCAAGTTTCTGATGAAAACTTTAAAGGAAAATGGAGTGTTGTTTGCTTTTATCCAGCAGACTTTACATTCGTTTGTCCTACTGAGCTTGAGGACCTTCAAAATCAATATGCAACCTTAAAAGAACTTGGAGTTGAAGTATACTCTGTTTCTACAGATACTCATTTTACACATAAAGCGTGGCATGATCACTCAGAAGCAATTGGAAAAATTGAGTACATCATGATTGGTGACCCTTCACAAAAAATCTCTCGCAACTTCGACGTTTTAAACGAAGAAGAAGGTCTTGCTGATCGCGGTACTTTCATTATCGATCCAGACGGTATTGTTCAAGCAGTTGAAATTAATGCGGACGGAATCGGCCGTGATGCAAGCACACTTGTTAACAAAATTAAAGCAGCACAATATGTACGTAACAATCCAGGTGAAGTTTGTCCAGCAAAATGGCAAGAAGGTTCTGCTACATTAAAGCCAAGTCTTGATCTTGTAGGGAAAATTTAAGGAGAACGAGATTCATGATACTTGAAGCAGATATTAAAGCACAACTAGCCCAATATCTTGAAATGATGGAAGGTGACGTGCTGCTAAAAGTTAATGCAGGCTCCGATGACGTTTCTCGAGACATGCTGGCTTTAGTTGATGAACTAGCTACTATGTCACCAAGAATTAAAGTAGAAAACACAGAATTGCCTAAAACACCAAGCTTTAGTGTAAATCGCATCGGCGAAGACACTGGGGTAACTTTTGCTGGTATCCCTCTTGGACACGAATTTACTTCACTTGTGCTGGCTTTACTGCAGGTGAGCGGAAGAGCTCCCAAGGTTGAACAAAAGGTCATTGACCAAATTAAAAGTATTAAAGGTGAATATCACTTTGAATCCTACATCAGCCTAAGCTGCCACAACTGCCCTGATGTTGTACAAGCTCTAAACTTAATGAGTATTCTGAACTCAGGCATTACTCATACCATGATTGATGGCGCAGCATTTAAAGATGAGGTTGAAAACAAAGGTATCATGGCAGTACCAACCGTATTTCTAAATGGAGAATCATTCGGCAGCGGCCGTATGTCACTGGAGGAAATCCTGGCTAAAGTAGGCAGTATTCCAGATGCATCAGAATTTGCTGATAAGGATCCATTTGATGTACTTGTTGTTGGCGGAGGTCCAGCAGGTGCAAGTGCAGCTATCTATGCAGCTCGTAAAGGCATCCGTACAGGGATTGTAGCTGAACGCTTTGGCGGCCAAGTTATGGACACGCTGGGTATTGAAAACTTTATCGGTACGAAATATACAGAAGGTCCAAAACTCGCTGCAAGTCTTGAAGAACATGTGAAAGAGTACGACATAGATGTCATGAACTTACAGCGTGCCAAACGCTTAGAAAAGAGTGACCTCATTGAAATTGAATTAGAAAACGGTGCTGTTCTTAAGAGTAAAACCGTCATTCTTTCAACAGGTGCTCGTTGGCGTAATGTTGGTGTACCTGGCGAAGCTGAATTTAAGAATAAAGGTGTAGCATACTGCCCTCACTGTGATGGTCCATTGTTTGCTGGAAAACACGTAGCCGTTATTGGCGGTGGTAATTCTGGTATTGAAGCGGCAATTGATCTCGCAGGAATTGTGAAGCATGTTACAGTTCTTGAATTTATGCCAGAGCTTAAAGCAGATTCTGTCTTGCAAGACCGTCTTTACAGTCTTCCAAATGTAACAGTAATCAAGAATGCTCAAACAAAAGAAATTACCGGCACCGACAAAGTTAACGGTATTTCCTATATTGACCGTGATACAGAAGTAGAACATCATATTGAATTACAAGGTGTCTTTGTTCAGATCGGTCTCGTACCAAATACAGATTGGTTAGGAGATACTGTTGAACGTACGAGAATGGGTGAGATTGTTGTAGATAATCATGGAGCAACAAACATCCCTGGAGTGTTTGCTGCAGGAGACTGCACGAATAGCCCTTATAAACAAATCATTATTTCAATGGGATCAGGCGCTAATGCATCCCTTGGTGCATTTGACTATCTCATCCGAAATTAATCGATAAATGGCAGAAAGTCACTTTGCTATCTGACTGGTAGTTAAGTGACTTTCTTTTTTAAGTTTAAAGCAATTAAGAGAGGAAATCCTGATCCCTTTTACATATGTACTCTTTAATAATACGTGTTTCCTAGTCCTCTTTATACTTTTCTTTAATAGCACCGGAACCGATACCTCCGCCAATCATTAAAATTAAAGGGCCAAAATTCTAAAAAAAACGACCATTCTCCCACTTTGAAACTGACTGTCTGCTAACAAAAAGTTTTTTGGCTAGTTCTTCTTGAGACCAGCCTTTCTCTTTTCTCCCCTTTTTTAATTTCTCTGCAAAATTCATTCTGGGATTCACCTTCCTCCTGTTTCTACTCCATTATTGTTAAAACATATATTAAATGTAAAGATAGCAATAGTTACAAGACACGCAACCTTAGGTTACCCTATCAAAAAACCTTCATTTATCAGCATTTACTTTAATGTCCTTTCTCTTAAAAATTTATCATTGATTGTTGGTTATTAAGAAAAGAAATTGGAAAACTAAAGATGATTTATGGAGACAAAGGATGTGTTTTACATGGATTTTTTCCACGGCCAAGCATCACTTACTACATTAGAATGGGTCCTGCGAGCTGCCGTTTCATTTTTCTTTTTAGTTATTATTGCGAAGGTGTTAGGCCAGAGAGCAATTTCCCAATTAAGACTTCTTGATTTCGTCATTGCATTAGTTATTGGCAACATTATCGCTCATCCTTTATCAGATGAAGAACTTGGGTTAAAAGGGTCTGTCATCACTACTATGGTTTTGGTGATTTTATACCTGGCAAGCATATTTTCAATTCTAAAATGGCCTTTGATTCGAAACTGGGTAAATCATAAACCGATCAAACTCATTCAAAACGGTGAAATTCATTATAAAGGATTACTCCATGCCAGAATATCTATTGATGTTTTGTTAGAAGAATTACGAAAAGAAAAAATAGAGGATATCCAAAAGGTAGCCTTAGCATTTTGGGAGGCAGAGGGAAAAATATCCATTTTTTTAGACCCAAAATATTTGCCTGTCACAGCAGAAATGTTACAAATAAAAACGAATGCTTTCCATTTGCCAAAGACAATCATTATGGATGGAAAAATTATTAAAAAAGAGTTAAACGAAGCTCAGAAGGATGAAAGATGGCTGGTTACCAATTTAGAGAGCTTATATCAGACCGAGGTAAAAAATGTTCTGCTGGCGACAATTGACAACAACGACAAATTGAACGTGTTTTTATATAAATAAAAAATTGAGGTATCATTTTCCCGATCATATAGAAGAAAATACACCTCAATTTTTTTAGTTTTTGCTAACCTATCTTACTTTAAAAGCAGAAACTGTTTTTGACTTTTTCGCTGTATAGGCAAACTGCTTTAATACTTTTTTGTCGACTCCCTCTAGACTATTTTTCTTGCCTTTCCTTTTAGTAGACATCTTACTCTCCCATCCTATTCCATTTTTTCTACTAGTTTATACAAAAACTTATTAGTTTAAACGTTCTATCATTACTCTCTCTCGAATAGACTAGCAATATAACAAATTGATAGAACCATTTAGAAAGTAGGGAATGATAATGAGTAAGACCTCTTCTAATCAACATTTATATGCGATATATGAAGAAGAACTTCATGAGCTGACATATCATCCTAAAGGACTTTTGGACAAATTCATTCATACTGTATCAAGAAGGTTTTCTTCCAACACTGACTTAACCTACACAATTTCTGTTCCTGCTTCAGAATTTCTTAGAGGTGAGTTATTTTGTGAGGACATTTCCGAGGCAATCAATAAACCGTTTACCCAAACTAATCTGATCAGCATTCTTCTTGATGATTTTCTGTATCAGGCGAACAATCGTAAGAATTTTTATGGTTTATTCAGAGAGTTACATTCAAGAATACCGCATCCCATCAAAGTCTATCATTATAGAGGAGAACAAGAAGTACTTCACATTCATAGAAAGATTCAAGGAGAAAAAAGGATAGACTGTACAATTAAACGAAAAAAAGCGCTAAGGCTAGAAGTCATTTTAAGTGATTTAGCAACTATAGAACCTGATATAACATTCAGTGTAAAAGATCTCATCCAAGTATTATATAGCTGTTTTATCGAAAAATATAAAAATGGCACCTTAACAAAGGAGTTAGAAAACATCGTAAAAAGACTAGCTTAATAGATAAAAAATAAAAGTAAATTTGTTGAATGTAAAAGAGGGCCACAACCTTTGGTAGTGACCCTCTTTTTGACCTAGGAAACGCTATTGCATTGTCATCATCTTTTCATGTTAAACAGTAACTTCATATAACTCTTTATAGACACGGACTTGATTACGTCCTCCTCGTTTGGCTGAATATAAAGAGTGATCCGCATCATTTAGAAGTTGGTAGAGAGTTTCTCCAGCCTCTCTTGCTGCTTCAGCCACGCCAAGGCTTAACGTAACAGAAATAACTCCCTCATCCGTAATAAGAGGCTGTGACTCAATATGCTTGCGCACCTGATTGGCCAGCGCTTCTCCTTCCGAAGCTGTACACCCTTTCATGGAAAGGACAAACTCTTCTCCACCATACCGTGCAAACAGCATGCCTTCCTTCCGTTGCGTTTGGCAAGCCTTTGCGACATGTACAAGCAATTGATCACCAACATTATGACCATAGGTATCATTCACTCTTTTAAAATAATCAACGTCAATTAATATAACCGTAAATGGCAATGAATCTCTCTTTGCTTCAGCCAAATCCTTTTCAGATTGCTCAAAAAATGCACGGCGATTATAAATTTGTGTCAGCTCATCATAATAAGCTTGGTGCTCTAATTTTATCTGCAGCCTTTTTAGCTCTGTAATATCAGTAAAAATAACTAATAAACCTTTGCTATTTTAATCATGTTGTAACTGAGAGGTACGAACCTGATAAATACGCCCAGCATGACCGGTATTCAGCTGTAATTCCTCATTGAAGGCTGCCTTATCTAAATGAAAGGGAAATGAATCTCCCGATAGTAAAAACCAAACCTTATCAAAGTTAGAAAATGAAGAATTTTGCAATTTTTGTATAGTTGTGGCGCTTTAAATATACATATAAACATAAATACAAATTAAATACGTCTGATGTGCAAACAAGAGTAATATAAGCAGTTAATTGAGAAGTCACGTTTGAATCCCTCTATTAGTAAATGTTTTCGCTTAAATGTACCACATTCGAAAATAAATGTGGATGTTTATATGGAACAAATGATTGTTTTTGTTCCATATAATCTATCGGGTATGGAGATTGTTTCATATTAATCTCTTATTTATAGATACGGCTCTTTTCCATGTTAATTTCCGCCACAGACGCTCATCTAAAGCAGGTGATCCGATAACCTACTCAGCGCTCCATCCGGCTTAGGCCTCCCTTAACCTTTGCTCCCTCAGAGTCCCTCTTCAAAGAATAACCTAAATTTTAACATCCCCTTCTATTGCCTAATAACAACTAACTTACTAAAAAGCATAAAAAAGAACCTTCAATCAAGAGTTAGATCAAAGGTTCTCAGTTTTGTTTTCAATGATAATCTATTATATATGAACTTTTTCATTTACTACCTTTACCTCTATATTTAAATAATTAACTAAAGACTGGTTCTTTTTCGTTTAAACCAAGTGTTTGTGCTGTTGAAGTATGAATCTTTTGGAATAGTTCTGGGTTTTCTGCTAATGATACGCCGTAAGAAGGAATCATTTCCATAATTTTCGGTTGCCATTCCATCATACGTTCTGGGAAGCATTTTTCTAAGACCTCAAGCATAACATGAACAGCTGTAGAAGCACCCGGAGAAGCACCGAGTAATGCAGCTACTGAGCCATCAGCAGCACTGACTACTTCTGTACCAAACTGAAGTGTTCCTTTCCCTGCCTCAGTATCTTTAATAACTTGCACACGTTGGCCTGCTACTACTATACTCCAATCCTCACTTTTGGCTGTTGGAATAAATTCACGCAATTCTTCCATACGCTTTTCATTCGACAAAAGTACCTGCTGGATCAGATATTTTGTCAATGCCATCTCTTTTACACCTGCTGCTAACATAGTGAGGAGATTATTCGGTTTAATAGAACCTAGCAAATCAAAGTAGGATCCTGTTTTTAAGAACTTTGGTGAGAAACCGGCAAACGGTCCAAACAGCAATGATTTTTTGTTATCAATATATCTTGTATCAAGATGCGGAACAGACATTGGAGGAGCACCAACCTTCGCTTTACCGTACACTTTGGCATGATGCTGTTCTACAATCTCTGGATTATTGCAAACCATAAAGAGTCCGCTTACTGGGAAGCCCCCAATATGTTTTGACTCAGGAATACCGGTTTTTTGCAGTAAAGGCAGACTTCCGCCCCCGCCGCCGATAAAGACAAATTTAGCAGTATGATTTTCAGTAATACCGCTATCAATATTATGAACTTTCAATTCCCACAAGCCTTCGCTAGTACGTTTAATATCTTTCACACTATGTTTATAGTTGATCTCAACGTTTTTACTCTTTAAGTGGTTAAATATCATACGTGTTAAAGCACCAAAATTGACATCAGTCCCGGAGTCAATTTTTGTTGCTGCAATCGGTTCATTCGATGTACGGCCTTCCATGATAAGCGGAATCCATTCCTTCAGTTTTTTAGAATCATCAGAGAACTCCATCCCTTGAAATAAAGGATTGTTTGATAACGCTTCAAATCGTTTTTTCAAGAAAGCTACATTTTTTTCACCTTGTACTAGACTCATATGAGGCAGTGGCATAATAAAGTTTTGCGGATTACGGATCAAATTTCTGTTTACTAAATAAGACCAAAATTGTCTTGAAAGCTGAAATTGTTCATTAATTTTAATCGCTTTACTAATATCTATAGATCCGTCAGCTTTTTCAGAAGTATAGTTAAGCTCGCAAAGCGCTGCGTGGCCCGTCCCTGCATTATTCCACTCATTTGAGCTTTCTTCTCCCGGTGTTGCAAGTTTCTCAAACACTTTGATTTCCCATTCTGGTGCTAATTCTTTTAATAATGATCCCAAAGTCGCGCTCATGACTCCGGCACCAATTAAAATAACGTCTGTTTTATTCTGTATGTTGCTCATTGTACCCTTCCTTATCCCCTATATTTGTAAAAAAGAGTCGGCGCTCCTGCTTAGGTGTCACCAAAAGCAAAGCGGCACCTAGATACATACCTTCCCTGTCTCAATAAAAAACCACATCATATCTATTATAATGATTTATCCATTAAAATTTCTACTATTATCTGATAATTATAAACTATTTAGGGCTTGTAAAAAAGTGAGAAGTCTTTCCACCAAAGCTTTCGGAACAAAAGACTAGGGACAAACCTTCATTTTTTTGCCTTGTTTTTCGGTTATTAATGTACCTTTTAAGTGTTTATTTTCATATTTAAAATTTGAACGAGTTGATTATTTAAATAGCTTGCATGATAAGAAAAATCATTTTTGTACCAATCTATAATGATGCCTATAATGGCATTCGCTTGATAGGCACAAAAAAGCTCAGGATTGATTCCGTCTTTAAGGGAGGATTCTTTATCTTGAAGTAATAAATGGCGTATTTCCTCGAATAATAAATAATAGTACATTAGCGGTACTTTTTTTGAAAAAACAATACGATAAAAAGGTTTATATTTTTCAATATGATGAAAAATACGAATGGTTGAAGAGTCTAACTTGCTTATTTTTAATACCGATGCATATCGATAAGGTTCTTGATAAGAGCGAGTCAAATCTGCAGTAATTTCTTTAAAGTACTCCTCAAATAAATCTTCAATTTGGCTATAATGCAAGTAAAACGTACCCCGATTTATTTTTGCCTTTCTGCAAATTTCCGATATTGAGATTTCTTCTAAAGCTTTTCCGTTTAGTAATTCCAACAATGCATGATGCAAAGCTTCTTTTGTTTTTACAATTCGCAAATCTGTGCGTGACATTTTTTCACCTCTTATTAAACACATTTCTTACTTTCTGTTAATTAATGAACAGATCTATTTATTTTGCTTATTGTAAGCGCTTCTCTATATTATTATAATTTTTATTAAACAACTGTACAATAACAAAGTACCAAACTCCTAGAACTGCCTCGGGCAACTAAAACGATTTTGAATAAAAGAAGTCCTTTGCCTTCAATTCAAAATTGGCTAGATCCTAGAGGGCCTAAGGCGCTGGCAGTCAAAAACTATGGCGTTAAGCGTACTGTCTGCACTTGCACACTTTGTTCTTCGGAGCTGGATGCCGAAGTGCTTGCCTACAGTTAAAGCATTTTATTATTTTCTGCTAAGCAATAAGTAAAGCGCAATACTTGATCAGTAGAGCTAGAATCAAAACAATGTTCAAAGATGTTATACTTTCTATTTTTAAATAAAGGAGGACATTTTGAATGAGATTAAAAGACAAAGTAGCGATTATCACTGGTGCTGCTTCAGGCATGGGGAAAGCAATTGCAGAAGGTTATGCTAAAGAAGGGGCAAAAGTTGTTGTATCAGACTTAAACATAGAGGGTGCTCGAACTGTAGCGGAGGAAATGAAAGCTTTAGGTGCAGAAGCCATTGCTATTCAAACAAACGTAACTTCCGAAAAAGATTTACATCAATTATTCTCTGAAACCATACAGGTTTTTGGGAAATTAGACATTCTTGTTAATAATGCAGGAATTATGGATGGGATGGAGCCTGTTGGTGAAATTTCAGACGAAAGATGGGAGAAAGTTTTTTCTGTCAATACAACAGCTGTAATGAAATCAATGCGTATTGCGGTAAACCGATTCTTAGAACAAGGTCACGGTACAATTGTCAATAACATTTCTGCTGGTGGATTATTCGGTGCACGTGCTGGTGCTGCTTACACTGCTTCTAAACATGCAGTTGTTGGTTTAACAAAAAACACTGCATTTATGTATGCTGACAAAAACATTCGTTGTAACGGTATTGCTCCTGGAGCAGTCATGACTAATATAGGTTCTTCAATGAAGAATATAAGTGAGTTTGGCGCAAGCCGCCAAGCATTAGGACTGAAGATTAATCCACGGGTAGGACAACCAGAAGAAATTGCACAGATGGCCATCTTTTTAGGATCAGACGAAGCAAGTTTTGTGAATGGACAAGTTATTGCTGTAGATGGCGGTTGGACAGCTTATTAATTAATAATTAAGACCACTGTTTAGTGGTCTTCTTTGTTATTAAAGGCGTTATGATCCGTGCTTATTTTTTAAATCCAAAAACGGTGCCTTAGAGCTCTACTTATGTTCCTTATTACAAGTTTTCTCATGCTGAAGAAGCCATTCCTTTCTCCATAAACCACCTGCATAACCCGTTAACTTTCCATTTGACCCGATAATTCGATGGCATGGAATTACAATACTTAACTTATTTTTACTATTTGCACTACCAACCGCTCTAATGGCTTTTTCATTCCCAATTGAAACAGCAATATCTTTATAGGATCCCGTTTCGGCGTAGGGTATACTTCTTAAAGCATTCCACACCGTTTTTTGAAAGTCTGTACCCTCAACGAGGTAGGGGACTGTAAAATTACTCCGCTCCCCTTTAAAATACTCATCAAGTTGATGAAGGCAATTCTCCAAGACATATGGAGTTTCATCTTGCACTGAATTTATTATGTGATCCCGTTCAGTAAACATAATCGAACTGATCGCTTCATCTGTACCGACAATTTCTAGAACACCAATGGGTGTTTTGTAATCCAATTTATGTAATTTACTCATATAAGGACCTCCATAGATAAAAGGTAGCATATGCTTGCCAACCTTCCCAGTGTATTGTCATCTCTTCAATTTCCTCAATTGTCGGTTTGCGTTCAAGCCCAAGTTGAATCTTTATTGCATTGTGGAGACCTACATCAGCAATTGGAAAAGCAGAAGAAAATTGTAAGCATTTCATCATGACATAGTCTGCCGTCCAAGCTCCGACACCTCTGATTGCCATTAAAGATTTATGAACTAGCTGATACTCTTGTTGTTTAAGCAAAGCTGCTTTGGTTAATTTGCCGCTTTCCATAGCTTTTGCAACGCCAATAATATATTCTGCCTTCCTTGAAGTAAACTGAAGCCTTTTTAAATCATCTATATCTAACATAGCTATTCGTTGAAATTCTGGGAATAACCAAAAGGTATGTCCATTGAAGGTAAGACTCTCCCCGAAATGTTCCACGAAACGTTTTTTTAATGTGTAAGCAAATGGCAAATTAATTTGTTGTCCAATAATCGCCCATGTTAAAGCTTCAAATAAATCTGGAATGCAAATAATTCGTAAACCGTAGTATTGCTGGACTATTTGTTGTAAAATTCTATCTTTACACGCCATTAAATAAAAGTTTTCCAACTCTTGATCCAGATCAAACCATTTCCATACATAGGCGGCCACTTTTTTTCGGGCACTTTTAGATGGGGCACTGATAGGGAATTCTACTTGAATCGAATTCTGGTTCCCCCCTATTTTTATTAAGAGCGTTTCTCCATTTATTTTTAACAGTTTATATACACTTTCTTCTCTAATCTGATGTAATACCTCTTGCTTTGATCTTCCTAAGAATACGAGGCACTCCTTAAAATTAAATTCCTTTGGCGGGAAAAGTTCAAGATATGACCCTTGATCAATCCATTTCATTGTTCTAACTCCTTATTAAGAAGAGCTCGATATTCACTAGGCGAGCAATTTTTCAGACGGCGAAATACTTTATAAAAATTTGAAGGACTTTGAAATCCAACCTCGTAGCAAATCTCAAGATTCGTTCGGTCTGTGCTTTTTAGAAGATGAACCGCCTTATCAACTCGTATTTTTTGCAAATATGTTCGAGGAGTTTCTGAAGTTTCCTGTTTAAATACCCGTTCTAGATAAAAGGAACTTACCCCAACATGATTTGCAATATCCTGTAATTCCAGCTTCTGTTTATAATGATTTACTAAAAAGGCAATCACATTTTTGACAAGCCCAATATGCGGAGAATGCTCAGATTTTGGCTGACATCTTTTGCAAGCACGATACCCAGCTTTTTCAACTTCATTTATGTCACAGAAGAATTCCACATTTATTTTTTTAGGCTTCCTAGATCTACAGGAAGGACGGCAATATATTTTTGTTGTTTTTACTGCCGTAAAAAATAATCCATCATATTTATGGTCACAAGCAAGGATTTTCTCCCACATTTCATCAAATGAAAGATTGATACTAGCTTCCATCAAACTCTCCGTCCTTCCTAATTAAGTTCATCCTAAATTTTTGTCATATTCATTGTGACTTATCTATGTTGTACCTCATTTTAGCAAGGAAAATGCACCCGCTTCGACCTCATTCTTGCTCTTATGGTCTATCGAGAGAATGATGAGGATCTATCGTTGCCCGTCTTTTAGAAAGAAAGCCCGGAGCTTCTTGTGCAGAGTTACGAATTTTAATAACATTTCCTAATTGCCTGGCTAGTTATCCCAAGGTCATACACCAACCAATTTTGGTATATAATATGATACGGTTCACTGTGACTTATCTAAACAGAGATCGAGTTATCCTAGTCTTTTAAAATAATGGTAAATCTTTTCTAGTTTTTTCATTTGTTTTCCTTTTGGACTTTCCATATTCCCAAATTCAAAGAACTTTACTTTCTTAATTCCTACAAAATTAAATAAAGCCCTTTTCATTAAAATTTTATGTGCATTATTCCACCATAGAAATGGATAGTGAGTTGGACCCTTCATGGTAGATATACATATAACCGACTTTCCTTTCAGTAGCCCTTCCGGAAAAAGTCCTTTCTTATCTTTATAAGCAAAATTGGAAGCAAATAATTGGTCTATATATCCCAAAAGCATCGCGGGTGGTCTTCCCCACCAAATAGGATAGATAAAAACAATCTTGTCAGCCCATGTAATTTGTTGTCTATATTTTTCAATATTGGGGTCATTATGCATATCACGTCTTCTCTTTTGCTCGTTAAACACTAAAATTGGGTTAAATCCCTCATCATATAAATCTAATACCTGTAACTCTTTTATAGTGGGATTCTGCTTACTCCCTTTAATGGCGTTTTGTAAAAATGAATAATTTAAACTATTATGATTGGGATATGTATAAATGATTAACATTTTCATAAGGCACCTCTTAATTATCATTTGATAACTAAATTGTAACACCCGAAATTTTAATTATCAATTGATAATTGTTTTTTGATAACTATTTTGTTATCTTGTCTATTGAGGTGAAAGAATGGATAAAAAAGAACTTTTTAATAAACTGGTATCATTTACAACTTCTGTTCATCGTGTAACAAATGAATTAACAAAAAATGCAAAGCCAAATTCAATCTCACAAGTTCAATATAACATTCTTGAATTTATAGCAGTTAGTCAGCCTGTGACTCCTAGTGAAATTAACGATTGTCAGAATATGTCTATGTCCAATACTAGTCGTGAGCTTAGCAAGTTAGCTGACAAAAAATTAATTGAAAAGATAAGTGATAGCCAAGACCGACGAAAACACTATATTCGTCTATCGGAAGAAGGGGAAGTTGTCATGAACGAAGCATTTGCTACAATTGAAACCAGGTTTCAAAATCGAATACAAAATGCCTCCAAAGAAAATTTAGAAGAAATTGAACGAGCAATCGATATTCTTCAGGAAAAATTATTTCATCCATAACAGTTAACTATCAAAAGCTTGAGGTTTCTAAAAAAATAAAATAGGGACCAAATGTCATAACTGTCCCTATTTATTGATTTTATATAATTTTACATTATTGATTTTTTTACTAACTATTACTTACTAGCCTTAATCAAACAGGGTGATTTATCCCTTAGTGATTCTATCATCTGTTTGAGCATCTACTGAAGCACGCTTGCCTATTCCAAAAGCGTAAAAACTAATGACAACGATACCTAGGAAAACAATCCCTGCAATTAGCGACATTCGTGTATCATCATTCATCCACATACCGATTAATACCATAATTAAAAAGAAAATTGTTAAGTAATTTGTTACCGGTGCAAAAGGCATTTTGAATGGGTGATTGTCCATTTCGGCTCCTTTTATTTTTCTGAATCGAATTTGACTAATCAAAATAACAAACCACGGGATCATACCAGGGAGTACACTTGCACTATATACATACACAAATAAATTTTCCGGTGCAATATAACTTAAAATAACGCCTATTGCTAAACCAACTAACACACCAATCGTACCGAATAAAGGCACACCATTATTTGATAGTTTCAAAAAGATTTTAGGTGCTTGTCCATTCATTGCCAATGTATAAAGCATACGCCCAGCACTATAAATACCACTATTACATCCTGACATTGCAGCTGTGATTACGACAAAGTTAATAATTCCAGCAGCTGCTGTAATACCAACTTTCGCAAAAGTTGCAACAAACGGACTGCCAATTGAATCTAATTGATCCCAAGGATAAACCGCTACTATAATGAAAATTGCACCAATATAGAAAATTAAAATACGCCAAATAATACTTTGAATCGCTTTAGGTAACGTTTCTTGCGGGTCCTTTGCTTCACCAGCTGTAATCCCAATCAGTTCTACACCTTGATAAGCTGCAATAACTAGTGATAGAGCAAAGAAGAACCCTGACCAGCCACCAGCAAAAAAGCCGCCATTATTCCAAAGGTTAGCTATTCCGATTGCATCTCCACCGTTGCCAAATCCGAAGAAAATTAGACCAATCCCTGCAACAATCATCAATACTATGGTAACGATTTTGATCATCGCAAACCAAAATTCAAATTCACCAAATGATTTAACAGAAATTAAGTTCGCTAGACCGAGTATTACCATTGCGATGATACCAGGTATCCAAGCAGGTAAATCTGGAAACCAGTACTTCATATATGTCCCAACTGCAATAATTTCTGCCATCCCAACAACAACCCATTGGAACCAGTTACTCCATGCAGTCATATAGCCTGCTAATGGATGAATGTACTTATGGCCAAAGGTCGCAAATGAACCGGTACTAGGCTCTACATACAACATTTCCCCCATTGCGCGCATAATGAAAAATATAAAAATCCCTGAGATTGCATAAGCGAGCAGGACTGACGGACCCGTCCATTGAATCGTGCTAGCAGAACCCATAAATAAACCAACACCAATTGTTCCCCCTAAAGCAATCATCTGAATATGACGTGCTTCCAAGCCTCTCTTCAATTCTTTGTTTGCCACTCCATTTCCTCCTCTTATACCATTAATAGACGCAGATATGATGATAGCGTCCTTTTTCAATCTATCTTAAAAGGCTTCCTCCTGGAATTATCCATTTCTTCTTTATTAAATATTTAAATACTATCTTATAATAATAAAGTTTTTTAAAAAACACAATTGTACTTCCTAGAAAAACACTTATTAATATCCAGATGTTTAAATCCATACATCGAAATTTAAATCATTTCTAAATTTTAATATAGTTTTTTCCATTCATTCGATAACAAAAGCAGCTAAACAGGCAGAGAGATGCTATGAAATAAGCCTGTGATAAATTTCACAAACAAATGCTATAATTGAAATAAAATAAACAAAGCCTTGTCACATATTCAAGAATGGATGGGTATAAATTAGAAAAAATACTTTATGATTAGGATTAATGACTGGAACAAAGGGAGAGAGAAATAGATGGAAAAACACGTGCAGAAGTTTATTATTAAGCATCCGACATTAGAAGATGCTCAAGCTGTTACTGATTTGGTGTCATTATGTGACATTGCGGAAATAGGTGAACCGGACATTACATTGTCAGATGTATTTGATATGTGGAATTCCATTCAAATAGAAACCGATGCATGGATTGCCCTTTCAGCCGCTAACCAATTGATTGGGTATGGTTTTGTTGAGGTAACAGGGGCAAACAGACTGGATACCTGTATATTTGTCCACCCTCAGTTTAAAAATCAAGGAATTGGTTCACTTTTACTAAAGAAAGTGGAGGAACGTGCAAATGTTCTAGTTAAAGGTAGAGACGGCGAGCAAAAGTTAATGAACCAACTACCTTATACCAATATTGATGCCAGAAATCTGGTTGAGGCAAGGGGATATCAATTCAGCAGGTTATTTGAACGAATGAAAATCGAGCTACAAGGAGCACCATACCAGCACCATTTACCAGAGGGAATAACGATACGTTCTTTTCAACCCGACCATGATGAAGAAACTCTATTTTCGATCTACGACGAAACATTCCGAGATGCATGGGGGTATTCCAAAAAAGATATAACAACATGGATTTCGCAAAAAAAGGGCGAAGGATACGATCCAAGCCTTTGGTTTATTGTATGGAAGAAATCTAAACCAGTAGGATTCCTAATGAGCAGAATGCAAGATGATGGATTATTCATTGATTTATTAGGTGTAAAACGTGAATATAGAAAACATGGAATAGGTAAGGCGCTGCTGCTTCATACATTTGGGCTAGCTTACAAACGTAATCAAAAAACAATCTTACTGTATGTAGACTCTGATAGTCTAACAAATGCTAACCGCTTATATCAACAAGTGGGAATGAGCGCCCATTCCCAAACAGCGGTTTATTTGAAGCAACTTACTTTTTAACCATTTTTATTACAAACCCCATAATTGTTAGATATATGGTGTAGTGCGAATAAGCCAAAAATAAGCAAGTTTTTAAACTTGTTTATTTTTGGTTTTTTGATTTTTCCTAGAAACTAAAAACCTCATTTACTTATGATACGGCTCCCCACGATTAATCCGAAACGCCCGATAAACCTGTTCCAGCAAAATCAGCCTCATCAACTGATGAGGAAAGGTCATTTTAGAAAATGAGAGAGTATCATTAGCTCGTTTAATAACTGCGGGGCTTAAGCCCAGAGAGCCGCCAATGACAAACGCAATTTTGCTTTTTCCGTATGTAGCGAGCTGATCGAGATCTTTTGCGAGCTGTTCTGATGATTTCATTTTCCCTTCGATCGCAAGGGCAATGACGTGGGTATCATCACTGATTTTAGTAAGAATGCGTTCTCCTTCTTTTTCCTTTACGATCTCAATTTCTGTTTCACTTAAGTTCTCTGGAGCTTTTTCATCAGGCAGTTCAATGACATCGACTTTTGCATAGGTTGAAAGGCGTTTTAAGTATTCATCAATTCCTTGCTTTAAGTACTTTTCTTTTAGCTTTCCAATTGTCACAATTGAGATATTCACACTGCTTCCCCATTTCAAACATAGTTATCCACAAAACTCTTTATTTTATCCACAATCGATAGTAGAAAATTAGTCTCCCACTATATATACTGCAGGGTTTTGGCATAATTCACAAGTTGTGGATAAGTTGCTATCCTTATCCATTTTTTTTATCTCAGGTGCTAATTCATTTTCATCTACGTACATATCAATCGCTAGTTCTATATGTTCTTCACAGCAATACATCCTGCTTCCTCCTTTATCCACATGTGGACATTCATAAATAGTTTTACCATGTTTTTAATTTATCCACAAACCTTGTTCTAACTGTCTTGGATGATTTATCCACAGTCTTTTTTGTTTTGTAAAAAAAGAGAGCTGAATTATCAGCTCCCTAACATATCTTGTTCGCCTAATCTCATTTTCCCAGTTTTCTTTTCTCCTTCACGATAATACGTGAACTCGACAGTCTCACCAATTTTTTGTTTATATAGAATTTTTCTTAGTTCAATAACGTCTTTTAGTTCTTCCCCAGCAAATTCAGTAATGACATCGAACTCTTGAAGACCCGCTTGAGCAGCAGGTGACATTGGAGCTACACTCATGACAACAATTCCTGTTGTAATATCCTCTGATAGCTTTAAAGTTTGCTGCTTATGGTAGGAAGAGATTTCATTCAATGATTGCATTGAAATCCCTATATAAGGGCGTCTGACCTCGCTGTATTTTTCAAGATCCTCGATAATCGGAATTGCATGGTTAGATGGAATCGCCAATCCTATTCCTTCGACAGCTTCTTGGGCAATTTTCATGGAATTGATTCCGATCACTTTTCCATCCATATTAATCAGTGCTCCGCCGCTGTTCCCTGGGTTAATAGCAGCATCTGTTTGTAAAACCTCTGCATTCCAATCCACCTGACCATCACCGTTCTCATCAATTGGAACTGCTCTTTCTGTACCCGAGATGATCCCTTGGGTAACTGAACCTGAGAATTGAAGCCCCAATGGATTTCCAATCGCAATTACCGGCTCCCCTGGTTTGACTTGATCAGAGTTTCCAAATTGTGCAACCTTTTTAATTTTATCGCTTTCTACACGAAGAACAGCTAAATCCGTTAACTCGTCACTGCCTAGAATCTCAGCGGGAATTCTCGTTCCATCGCTTAAACTGATTTCTACTTGTGTAGCTCCGGCAATAACATGGTGATTTGTCACAATAAAGGCATTTTTTCCTTCTTTTTTATAAATAACACCTGAACCTGTTCCAGCCTCTGCTTCTTCTGTTTGTCCGGACTCATTCCAAAAGCCGGCCTCCTGAAGATTGACAACTCCTACTACGGCATCTGATACTTCATTGACGATGTCAGTAATCGCCGTATTTACATTTACAGAAACATTTTTGACCGGTCCGGTTGATTCAGCAGTACCTTCCTGTTCGGTAACCTCACCGCCTAAATCCATATTATATGGTAAAAAATTTGATAAGGCTGGAAACGCAAATAGCATGATAAGCACACCGATAACGGCTCCAACCAAACCTGCTAAAAACCAGCCTCCGCGGTTTCCCTTTTGTTTTCTAGCATCATAGTTTTCATAATCTTGATCATAATAACCCACTACCTGTCACCATCCCTTTCTAATCTAAAAGCATGAATAGTGTTATATCTAATCAACATTATTCTCTAGTCTGCGTCATATTAACCATGATGTTTATGTTTCATGCTGAAAATGAGACAGAGAACACTAAGTAAAGCTCAAGGCACTAAGCCATTCAGCGACAAGCATAAGGATTGGAATAGAAGGTGAATCTTCTTCAATTCCGATTCGACTTAAACCTTGGCCGATGGCACCTGGAGCTATCCGCTAAAACTAAGTACAAATTTTTATACTTTCTTAGCTTTTTCATTCTATGTAGTACGCCTATCTTTTACAATAGACGCTAAAAACTCTTCCTAAATCGCTACAAGCGGTGTAGGGGTTATTGGATCTGTGTCATATAATTCAAACTGCTCGCCTGTAATAAAACCCTTGCTTGCTAATGTTTGCTGTACAGACATTCTTGCTAAATCCTTCATGTTGTTATCTTTACTTAAATGTGCTAAATAAATACGTTTTGTTGCATCGCCGATGACATCCATCATGGCAATAGCAGCATCTTCATTCGAAACATGGCCGACATCACTTAAAATGCGCCGTTTAATGCTCCACGGATAATGCCCCATTTGCAGCATGGAAACATCATGATTGCTTTCAAATACAAACGCATCCGCATTTTGGATAGTTCCTTTCATTTTGTCACTTACATAACCGGTATCTGTAATTAATGCAAGCTTTTTCCCTTCATGGTGAAAGGCAAAAAACATGGGTTCGGCTGCGTCATGTGAAACGCCGAATGATTCAATATCCAATGAACCAAAGGTTTTAACAGTGCCAGTATGAAAGACAAATTTTTGTTCTGTTGCAACCTCTCCGATTAAGCCATCCATCGCCTTCCATGTTTTTTCATTTGCATAAATAGGAAGCTTATATTTTCTTGCAAGGACACCAAGACCTTTTATATGATCACTATGTTCATGTGTGACTAAAATACCTGATAGCGTTTTGATATCTTTTCCGATCTGCTCAAATAAATGCTGCATTTGCTTTCCGCTTAAACCGGCATCCACTAAAAACGATTGATTTTCTGATTCAACATAGATGGCATTCCCCGTACTTCCGCTTGCAAGGACACTAAACTGCAAGCCCATAAGTATTCACTCCTCTTTTCCCTATTGTGGCGATTGTAAAACGTCTCCCTCTAAAGCATGGACGTAATACTCTTCTCTCTCTTCCTCTTCCGTTTCCACAACAATATGCCAAGTTGGTGCTAAAATTTGTTGATTTGAAAGCGGGATATGTGTGTAATACCCAAATTGAATTTGTTTTATTTCACTATTTGACTTTAAATATCTTTTATTATATAACGCCTCAATGGCCTTTAAAGGAGAAACAGCCTGTTCCCTGTCTTCTACCTCTCTTATATCTTCAAGCATCGATTGCTCATAAGAAACAATTTCATTGTCCTCATTCAGTTTTAAAATGACCATCCCAATATGTTCGCCTTTGTTTTGAAAAATATATCGATTATTGTATTTTTGAACACAAATAATTTCATTTAATTGCTCATCTCTATACCAGAAATGATAAAGTTCTCCAGAAATGATATTATCCTTCAAAAACTGATTGATTTTACTTTGTGTATTCACCTCTGGTAATGGAAATGGATCATTAAGTTCCATATTTAATTTTACAAATGATTTTTCACTTATGTCTGCACTTGTTAAAACGTCTGCACTTGTTAAAACCATTGATTGATTTTTTAGCTTGCTGACATCTTCCTCAGTAAAATCCCTGCTTTTTGAAGTAATATAAGAACTATCCCCGATATCATCAGGTAAATTTCCATATGAAATCCCCTCAGCATCTAATTGTTCTTCTATTTTTGCTTCCTGAATAACCGCAAATTCATTTTCTCCACGTAATTCAAAGAATTCAATGGCTAAAAAGATATCCAAGATAAGAAATGCAAGAATAAAAATGGTTTTTGTTTTACTCCACTCCATTTTTATCCCCCCCAGTCTGTTCGACTTTCATCAATGTTCCATCCTTCATTTTAATACACCAAACTGGAGAGACTGTTACAATCTGCTCGTTATCAGAACTACTTCCAAGCTCGTATGCAATAAAAATATTATAAATTTGCGATAGATCATCAATCTGCTGAACATTCCTAATGATTTCCTCTACCTTTCTACCTGACATGAGGATAGTAGAATCATCGGAAATCGAATGTATAAGCTGATAGGAAGGGCGTGTATAATTCACGATTTCATTTTGTCCCCAACTTAGCGTAATCATCGTGGGACCATAAAAAGAAGAATTAGATGCACGAATAACCGGGATTGATTGAATGGACATGATCATTGATACTTCCTGAACGCTTTCATTAATATCAAATAATACATACCTATCAGTCCATCCGCCATGATCATTTAAATAAGTGAAGCTTTGCTGAAACAAGGTAAAATCATCTACGGAATTACTAATCCTTAAAGTCGGATTTGCAAAATTCACCGAATGCTCAGCCGGGTTAATAGTTAATTCCCTTGTGGCATCCGTATATCTTGTTTCATCTGTATTCCTATTGACATCCTGCTTAACAATTCTTGGCTTGCTAAACAAAGCATCTTTAAATTTTTCATCATCGATCACTTCAGTGAAATATTGATAATTATCTACCTTCATTTGGTTCTCTGGGAGTAATATTTCATTATCTTCTCCAGCTTGGAAAACAAAGTAAGGCTGAAACCCTTCCCGCTTGCCAAACAGGTCTGCAACAAAGTCACTCGCATCTAAATTATTGACAGAGGCCTCGACAATTTCTTTTTCAGAAGCTGAAACAAAGAAAATCTTTTGAATTTCATTCTCTTTCACAACTGGTAAATAAATTCGATCAAAGGCAAAAAGACTGCTTGTCTCTTCCTCCCATTTTATCATAGATTGAAAGGTTTCTATTGGGATTTCATCAAAAAACCTCAGTTCAAGCGATTGATTATTTTTTCCTCGAACCAATGCTTCAAAGCCTTGCGTTGATGAGCCTCTTTGATTGCTATACTCCCAATTTTGCATTTCCTTCCATAACTCATTAGCAGAACTACCATTTATCGTACTATAATGTTTATCACCAGAATGAAAAAAGAGCTGCTGCGGTGTGATCACTTCATACATCTTTCTTTGGGTTTCGTCAATTGGAACACTTTCAAAAAGCGTTTCATCTTCGAACTCCTCAAGGGTTGGCTCAAGGCTCCACATGTTCCAAGTGAAAAACAAGCTGATAACGACTAATATGACTAAAATGGCGCTTTTAATGGACTCCTTATTCATCCCATTCATCCTCTTGTTCCGGGTTATACGGCAACGTAAAGTATACGGTCGTTCCTTTACCTTCCTGGCTTTGTGCCCAAATATCCCCGCCATGAGCAAGGATCATTTCCTTAGCAATGGCCAATCCTAAACCAGTGCCTCCTAGCTTGCGAGTTCTCGCTTTATCTACCCGATAAAATCGATCAAAGATCTTATTAACACTTCCTTTTGGAATCCCTACTCCTTCATCCTGAACACGTATTTGAATCTCCGCAGGCAAAACATCAATGCTGAAGGTTACCTTTCCTCCTTCAGGTGAATACTTTAGCGCATTCGAAATGATATTATCCAAAACCTGTGTAATTTTATCAGTATCCATATCAACATAAAGAGCATCTTTAGGAATATTCCTTACAAATGACACATGCTCCAATTTCGTCATTTCAAACCGATCTATAATTTTATTAAAGAAATCAGTGAAATTGATAAAATCCTTATTTAACTTGTATTCTGTTCGATCAAGCTTTGACAATTGCAACAGGTCATTTACTAAGCGAATCATTCGTTCTGTTTCGGTCTGAGTAACGTTTAAAAACTGCGGCGCGATCTCATTATCCTTCCATGCACCATCTGCTAAAGCTTCAAGATAACTCCGCATCGTTGTTAAAGGTGTCCGCAATTCGTGCGATACATTCGCAACAAATTCTCTTCTTTCCTGTTCAATTTTCTCTTGTTCTGTAATATCATACAGTACAGCAATTAACCCATCTATTTTACCTGATTCCTTTTGAATGGCAGAGAAGCTTACCCGTATTATTAGTGGACCTTCATTTGTGCTAAAATCTAAAACAAGCGAATCCTGTTCATCAATAAGACTTTCAAAGGTATTGCCATCTTCAATTCCTAATAAATCAGTAATATGCACATCTTTTAACGTTCCACGTGAAACATTTAACATCTCTAATGCAGGATTGTTTATGAGAATAACTTTTCCATTGCGGTTGGTTGCGATTACTCCATCAGTCATATGAGCAATAACAGATGCAAGCTTTTTTCTCTCTCCCTCAGTCATTGCCTGTGCTTCTTCAAGTTTTTCTGTTAAATAATTGAAGGTCACAGCTAATTGGCCGATTTCATCTTCTCCATACACTTTTACCTTACGGGAATAGTTTCCTTTTGCTAGTTCAATTGCTTGCTTTCTCATATCTGACATTGGTCTTGTAATGGTCCTTGCAAGGAAAATACCAAGTGCAGCTGTTATACATAATGATAATCCTGTACCAGTAGCAAAAATTCTATTAATAATTTGCATTTGAGAAAATACTTCTTCCATTGAAGCTACAATATAAACGGCACCAACAGTTTTATCACTGAAGTTGTTTTCTTTTATTGGCTGGGTCATCACCATTACACGGTCACCAGTTTCTTGATGGATGAAATAATTATTATTACTATCCTCCAGACCAACTAACGTTCGCAGGACCATTGCCTCGGTTGTTTTTTTACCAACAATGTCTTGGTCGATGCTTGAGGTTGCAATAACGGTTTTATTGGAATCAATGACACGGACTTCAAGAATTTCATCAGTCTCAAAGTCCTTAATAATCGACGTTATTTCATTTGAAGCTGTATTGCCATCATCATCCTCATTTTCTTTTGGGTCACGTGGTGACATTTCTTCTGCAATATTATAAACAAGCAAGCTGGCACGTTTTGATAACGATGCATTAAAATTTTCTTTTAAGGACGTCTCCAGCTCTTTAACAAAATAAATGCCAATGATTTGCATCGCAAGCATAATGAGAAGCACGTAAACCATAACAAACTTAAAATGGATTGAACGGAAAAAACTAACCTTTTTCATCTCATTACTCCTGTTCGGAGTTCCTTAAATAATATCCAACACCGCGTCTTGTTACGATCCATGTTGGATGACTTGGATTATCTTCTATTTTTTCTCTTAATCGTCTTACTGTTACATCTACTGTTCGGACATCTCCGAAATAATCATAACCCCATACGGTTTGCAGCAAATGCTCCCGCGTCATAACTTGTCCAATATGCTGTGCTAAATAGTGAAGAAGCTCAAATTCACGATGGGTTAATTCAATGGTCTCTCCACGCTTAGACACCACATATGCATCTGGATGAATCACAAGTGAACCAATCTTTATTTCATTTGTTGCTGCTTTTGGCTCATTATTATCAATTGTTTGCTGACGGCGCAAGTTTGCTTTCACGCGGGCTAGCAGTTCCCTTGTGCTAAACGGCTTCGTAACATAATCATCCGCTCCAAGCTCAAGGCCCAGAACCTTATCGATTTCAGAATCCTTTGCTGTCAGCATAATGATTGGCATGTCATATTTCTTTCGAACCTCTCTGCACACCTCCATACCATCACGATTTGGAAGCATAATATCTAATAAAATCAGGTCAGGAGTAATTTCCTCGACCATTTCTAAAGCCTGATTTCCATCATAGGCACAATAAACGGTATATCCTTCTTTTTTTAAATTAAACTGTAATATATCAGCAATTGGTTTTTCATCATCCACAACTAAAATCTTCTTCTCCAAAGCTCTCGCCCCTTTTATTTACGTATAAACCCTATTATTTAATGTAACATTTTCAAAGATGAGATTCACCTTTTTTACATGATTACCAATAAATAGAGAGTTATTAATTCTAATTTTAGGATCAAACAAAATTCAAGATAAAATGTTTTATTATAAATAAATACGTTCAAATGAACTATTTTCATGTGGTAGGAAATAACTAAAGTAGAAGCGCCTTGAACAGCTTCGAAAAGCATCAGACTCTAAGGAATAGAAGATGTTCTTTTCTTCAATTCCTTAGAGTTTAACTTGAGGGTCTAGGCGCTGGAGATGAATACCGAAGCCATTATCCCACAGCAAAAGATTTTTACTATACTATACAACAAAAAGGCCTGACACAATAGTTAGTGTCAGACCCTTAGTAAGCAATCTTATTGTAAATAATCTCTTGGATTTTTTAAACTTCCATTATCATAAACTTCAAAATGCAGGTGTAACCCTGTTGAATTTCCTGTCGAACCCATAATTCCGAGTTTTTGACCTTGGGATACCACCTGTCCTACAGATACGGAAATGGAGTCCAAATGTGCATAAACAGTTTTTAAGCCGTTATTATGGTTAATCACTACTTTATTACCGTAGCCGCCATTATAACCTGCTGAAACTACTGTACCGTTATCAGCAGCTTTAATTGTTCGTTCACTTGGTCTGGCAATATCAATTCCTTTATGAAGCTTGCCCCATCGCTGTCCGAGTTCGCTGGAAATGTAACCTCCTACTGCCGGCCACGCTAAATTTCCTGTTCCTCTAGAGGGGATAACCTTCGTCCCTTTAACGATAATCTCTTTAACTGGTTCTTTAATGATCTCTTCTTTTAATTCTTCACGCTTAGTTTCAGAGCCGTTTTCAAGCTGGGCGACATAGTTTACAAGGCTCTCACCAGCGTAACCCTCTTGAAGCGTTTTTTCTTCGCCTTTGGGCAGTGAAGAATCCTCTTTAATCTCTGTTTCAAACGGAATGCTTTCTTTTATGAGCATTTCCTGCTGTATATTCACTTTAACAAATGGCTTTAAAACCGTAACATTCAGTTCATCACCAGGGTTTATTAATGAGTCCTCTCCGAGGCCAGGATTTAAATCTAGTAATTGCTCCAGAGATAATTGATGATTAGATGCAATCTCACTTAAAACATCTTGAGCATGGACAATATACTTTGATTCCTCTAATGTTCCCCTTTTTAATAGATTAACCCCTTGGTCAATACTAATGACCTTGTCTGGTGAAACTTTTTTTGATTCTAGTGAAACCTTTTTAGAAAAAGTCACGTCTAATAAACGAGACTGTCCTTCCTTTAATGTTGCTAAAGGATGATCAATAGCTTTGCGAGCTTCCATGTCCTTCAAAGCGGATTCAGATACGTATTGAAGCTTATATGCCTTTAAAGCTGCTTCTGCATCCTCTTTAGTTTTAAAACTAGCAACTGCTTTACCGTCGATTATTAATTCAGTTGCCTCAACAACAACATCAAGCTCCTGATCAAGCTTTGATAAAGCCTCATCATTATTAAAAATAGGATGGAACATTTCTTCTGGAATGATCTCCATATCTTCAACAGTTAAAGGTAAATCTGAGTAGCTTGATTTTTGCTTTTCTATTTTTGCGGCTGATACCTGATCGATCAGCTCTTCATTATCAACTGTACCTATATATTGATCACCTATGTACACATGGTGGACCGTTGATAAGGATGATTCTGCAGAAGCACTAACTCCTCCTAATGTAAAGGAAGCTGTTAAAGCCGCAAGCAGTGTTAACTTTTTAAAAAAGGAGTATTTCCCTTGAATATTCTTTTCTATTAAATTATTAAAACGCTTACACACTGAATTTTTCCTCCTAAATAATTAGTACAAGAAACTCAGGAAGCCTCTTACATAGGGATATTGATCTAAGTCGACAAAATCCCCGTTATTCTACACCCTACTAATTTAACATAGAATCTAGCAACTTCTTTAAATATCGATAAATTGTAATAGGATTGTATAAATACATACAGATTTTGGTTAAACCTGTCATATATTGTTGATTTTAGAGGGGAATATTATCAAAATAGGTTTCTTCTGCATAAACAGAAAAAAAGCATGAATCCTTTCGGATCATGCTTTTTAAGTGGCTCGGGACGGAATCGAACCGCCGACACATGGATTTTCAGTCCATTGCTCTACCGACTGAGCTACCGAGCCATGATTAGTATGTAGTTTAACTTTTAATGATGTTTTTGGATCAATAACTTATATATTGCTTAACACTTATTAAATAAAGCTCATCGCCCTCTTGAAACAGAAGGAGCTTAAAAAATATGTAATGGCGGTCCGGACGGGACTCGAACCCGCGACCTCCTGCGTGACAGGCAGGCATTCTAACCAACTGAACTACCGGACCAAAAGGAAAATCTATAAAGCTAAATCAAGTGACCCGTACGGGATTCGAACCCGTGTTACCGCCGTGAAAGGGCGGTGTCTTAACCGCTTGACCAACGGGCCATTGCAACACAAAAAAATAAATGGTGAGCCATGAAGGACTCGAACCTTCGACCCTCTGATTAAAAGTCAGATGCTCTACCAACTGAGCTAATGGCTCATTTTTAAATGAGTAGTACTATTTTGTTTTACTGTTTGTTATTGACGCCCAAATCTCAGGAAGCTATTCAAGATGCAGCTCGATTTGTCCGCTGATGTTAATGCTTCGCAGCTTATTCGATCGTGCTCTACCAACTGAGCTAATGGCTCATTTTTAATTGAGCAGTACTATTTTGTTACCAATTGCTTTTCGTTTCAAACTTTGTTTACCTTTTAACAGGACGTTTTCTATAATATCATATACATTCATTATAAAACAACACTTTTTTCAAAAAAAATTTATTCTTTTTAAAAAGGCATTTAAAAAGGGAACCGGATCGCCGTCCGATTCCCTAAAAGTGATTAGCTGTATACACTGCGGATAACATTTGTTTGTGATCTGTCTGGTCCTACAGAGAAGATCGATAAAGGAATTCCAGTAAGCTGTGAAACACGCTCAATATAATGTCTAGCATTTTCTGGAAGTTCACTTAACGTACGTACGTTTGTTATGTCTTCTGTCCAGCCTGGAAGTTCCTCATATACAGGTTCACATTCAGCAAGTACTTGAAGGCTTGCTGGATACTCGCTGATGGTTTCTCCTCTGTATTTGTATGCAACGCAGATTTTTAATGTTTCGATGCCTGTTAATACATCAATAGAGTTAAGAGATAGATCTGTCAATCCGCTTACTCTTCTTGCATGGCGAACAACAACACTATCAAACCAGCCTACACGGCGAGGGCGTCCTGTTGTTGTCCCATATTCACGGCCTACCTCACGAATTTGATTGCCGATTTCATTATTTAATTCTGTAGGGAATGGACCATCACCTACACGAGTTGTGTATGCTTTGGATACTCCAACAACGTGATTAATCTTAGTTGGTCCAACGCCTGAGCCAATTGTAACTCCTCCTGCAACAGGATTTGATGATGTTACAAACGGATATGTACCTTGGTCAATATCAAGCATAACTCCTTGTGCGCCTTCAAATAAAACGCGGCGTCCCTCATCTAATGCATCGTTAAGAACAACTGATGTATCAACAACATATTGCTTAAATTGTTGGCCGTATTCATAATATTCATCTAAAATTTCTTCTACAGTAAAGCCTTCCACTTCATAAAATTTCTCTAGAAGACGGTTCTTTTCCTGTAATGCACGAACTAGCTTCTCTTCAAAAGTATCTCTTTCCAGCAAATCAGCGATTCGAATGCCTACGCGTGCTGCTTTATCCATATAAGCCGGTCCAATTCCTTTTTTCGTTGTTCCTATTTTATTTGCGCCTTTACGTTCCTCTTCTACCTCGTCTAATTTTAGATGATAAGGTAAAATGACATGCGCTCGATTACTGATTCGTAAATTATCTGTTGTAATGCCGCGCTCATGTAAATAAGCAAGTTCTTTTACAAGTGCTTTAGGGTCAACAACCATTCCGTTACCAATCACACAAATTTTATCTTTATAAAAAATACCAGATGGAATTAAGTGAAGCTTATATGTCTCTCCATCAAATTTAATTGTATGACCTGCGTTGTTTCCACCTTGATAACGAGCAATAACCTCTGCATTTTCAGAAAGGAAATCAGTGATCTTTCCTTTCCCTTCATCTCCCCATTGAGTTCCTACAACTACTACTGAAGACATTCCGTGCACCTCCGTAATTTCGCACTATTCAAACATGTTTATTTTATCAGTGAGGAATAGGAAAGTCAATGAAAGTACGAACATTTATAAATAAAAATGGATTATTCGTTCGTAAATTCATTGTTATTCCTAAAAATAAAAACGTTATCCTTCTTTACCTTTCTTAATTAAAAAACCACATCCGATATTATTTTATCCTAATATAAAAGGATCACTCTCTTTAAAATAAAAAAAGAAGAACGCATCAGCGAACTCCTTAAGCACCTTGTGGAACACCGGAATCATCAAAACGCCGTTCCAAATTGACGAATTTATTATATTCTTTAACAAATGCTAATGATACAGTCCCAACAGGACCATTACGCTGTTTAGCAATAATGATTTCGATGATGTTTTTATTCTCTGATTCTTTATCATAATAATCATCACGATATAAGAAGGCAACGATATCTGCATCCTGCTCAATACTTCCAGATTCACGGATATCTGACATCATTGGACGCTTATCTTGCCGCTGCTCAACACCACGTGACAGCTGTGATAACGCGATGACAGGCACCTTCAATTCACGGGCTAATTCCTTAAGCGTACGGGAGATCTCTGATACCTCTTGCTGACGGTTATCGGTTCGTCCGCTTCCTTGGATAAGCTGAAGGTAATCGATCAAGACCATTCCTAATCCGCTTTCTTGCTTTAATCTTCGGCATTTTGCCCGAATTTCACTAACACGAATACCTGGTGTGTCATCGATATAAATTCCTGAGTTTGACAGACTTCCCATTGCCATCGTCAGCTTGCCCCAATCTTCAGGAGTCAATGAACCTGTTCTCAGCCTTTGTGCATCAATATTTCCTTCCGCACAAAGCATCCTCATAACAAGCTGGTCTGCCCCCATCTCCAGACTAAAGATTGCTACATTTTCATCAGTTTTGGTTGCTACGTTTTGTGCAATGTTTAAGGCAAATGCTGTTTTACCAACTGATGGACGGGCCGCAACGATAATCAAGTCGTTTCGCTGGAAGCCCGCAGTCATTTTGTCTAGCTCTGTAAAGCCTGTTGGGATTCCAGTTATGTCTCCTTTTCGGTCATGGAGCAATTCAATATTATCGTATGTTTGGACAAGAACATCTTTTATGTTCTGGAACGCCCCTGCGTTTTTCCGTTGAGCAACCTCCATGATGGTTTTTTCGGCTTCATTGAGGAGCACTTCAACCTCATCTTCACGACTATAGCCATCTTGTGCAATCGTTGTTGCAGTGCGGATTAAGCGTCGTAAAATCGATTTTTCTTCGACAATTTTTGCATAATATTCAATATTTGCTGCAGTAGGAACTGAGTTCGCTAAATCACTTAAGTAAGAAACTCCGCCTACCTCTTCTAAAAGATTTGCATCTGCCAGCTCAGAAGTTACGGTTACTAGATCGACTGGCTCACCTTTATCGGACAATTCAAGCATCGCATTATAAATTCTTTGATGTGAAGCCCGATAAAAATCATCAGGAATTAAAAGCTCTGATGCCAGTGTTAACGATGCAGGCTGTAAAAAGATCGCACCTAACACTGCCTGTTCGGCTTCTATATTTTGTGGTGGAATACGATCACCAATTATCTCGTTTATGATGATCACCGTCCTTTATATTAATTAGTAAGCTATGAAAATTTAAAACTCCCTAAGTATTAAGGATAAAAAAAATGTGGCTCCGCTTCAAGAAAAATTTCACTCTTTCCACAAAACCACATATGTTTCCAATAATTACTGTTCCGTTACATGCACCTTTACTGTTGCTGTTACTTCAGGATGAAGCTTAACTGGTACATTTGTATAACCTAATGCACGAATCGCATCTGGAAGGTCAATTTTCCGTTTATCAAGCTTGATGCTATGGCTCTTTTTTAGCTCATCTGCTATTTGTTTGCTTGTAATGGAACCAAAAAGACGTCCGCCTTCACCAGATTTTGCTTTTAATTCTACTGTTAATTCATTTAGCACCTTTTTAAGCTCCTGCATTTGTTCTAATTCTTCAATTGCTTCTTTTTCTTGCTTTTTCTTTTGCGCATTTAATGAACTGACATTTGCAGTTGATGCTTCAATTGCAAGCCCCTGTTTAATCAAAAAGTTATGGGCATAACCATCAGCAACATTTTTTATTTCACCTTTTTTCCCTTTTCCTTTTACATCTTTTAAGAATATAACCTTCATGATTCTTCTCCTCCTTCAAGATAATCATCTATTATTGCTTTTAGTCTTTCCTCTGCTTCCTGAAGCGTGACATCAAAAAGCTGGGTTGCGGCATTTGTTAAATGGCCCCCACCATCAAGAGCTTCCATGATCAACTGGACATTGATATCACCTAGAGAGCGGGCACTAATACTAATACACCCTTCGCCGCGTTTAGCAATGACAAATGAAGCGACAACCCCATTCATCGTTAAAAGCGTGTCAGCTGTCTGAGCAATAATAACCTGCTCAAAATATTGATCTTCTTCAGCAATGGTAATAGCGATGCCTTCTCGAAAAATTGAGGCATTTTGGATCAATTTTGCCCGTTTTACATAATTTTCGATATCTTCCTTCAAGAATTTCTGAACTAAAACTGTATCAGCACCTTTAGATCTCAAATAAGAAGCAGCATCAAAAGTACGAGATCCCGTACGGAGAGTAAAACTTTTCGTATCTACGATAATTCCTGCTAATAAGGCGGTTGCCTCTATCATATTCATTTTCTGACGCTTAGGCTGATACTCTAACAGCTCTGTCACTAGTTCAGCTGTAGAAGAGGCATATGGCTCCATGTAAACAAGGATAGGGTCTTTAATAAACTCCTCACCACGTCTATGATGATCAATGACAATCACATGCTCACTTTTAGCAAGCAGCCTTTCATCAATGACTAAGGATGGCCGGTGTGTATCAACAACAATTAACAGTGTTTCATCTGTCATGATTTCAAGTGCTTCCTCTGGTGTAATAAATCTTGACCAGAGGTCTGGATTTTGCTTTACTTCAGTAAGTAATTGTTCGACACCTGAATCAAGGGCATATGGATCTAAAACAATGAACCCTTCTTTTTCATTTACTTGAGCCACCTTTAATATCCCAATGGCCGAACCAATTGCATCCATATCAGGGAACTTATGTCCCATTATCACTACTTTATCGCTTTCTAGTACGATTTCTTTTAAAGCATGTGATATGACGCGTGCACGTACTCGCGTGCGTTTTTCCATTGGGTTAGTTTTTCCCCCAAAGAATTTAACCTTGCCGCTTGTTTGCTTAATCGCAACCTGATCACCACCGCGGCCTAGAGCCAAATCAAGACTCGATTGGGCCAGGTCGCCAAGCTCTTGTAATGATGAGACACCCGTACCAATTCCAATACTTAATGTTAGCGATACATTATGGACCGTCGTTTTCTCTCTTACTTCATCTAAAATGGAAAACTTTGTTTTTTCCAGTTTCATTAAGATATTCTCATTTAGCACACCTAAAAAACGTTCTGACGAAATCCTCTTTAAAAAGATTCCATAATCCTTCGCCCACTTATTTAATAAAGCTGTTACCTCACTATTAATTGCACTTCTTGTTTGATCGTCCATTCCCTGTGTAACTTCATCATAATTATCTAAAAAGATTAATGCCAATGCAGTCCGTTCATTCTCATATTGCTGCTCAATCTCTACTTGTTCCGTCACATCAAAGAAATATAGTAAACGATCATCACGTTTTATAATCACTTTAAATTTTCCATCATGCAAGGTAATGGTTTCAGAATTGATCTCTTGTTTAATTAGGGGTACTAAGGAATCTGCAACATCGTATAATGATCTGCCAACTAATGTATCTTCATCAAAACAAGATGTTAAAAAAGGATTAGTCCACTCAATAAGATACTGATCATTATATAGCATAATTCCAATCGGCATTTCCATTAATGCTTCTTCGCCAACTTTTTTCAATCGGTAAGAAAGCGTTGTGATATAGCCTTCCATTTCAGTTTGAAAGTCAACCACAGCTTTTCTGAGATAAAGAAGGGCAGCACCTAAAAAAACCGTTACAAGGAGACCAATCATCCAATTAAAAAAATAGAGGAACAGAACAGATATGACTGAAACGGAAATTAACACATAAATAGGGTATCGGATTAATGGTTTTTCATACAAACTCGGCATCCGCTCTCATCAACTCCTCTTTTGGCACTGAATCCTATCTTACTTTTTTTGTTATTTTACCACGGAGAGGGAAGCATAAATCAATTATACCTAAGATTCTAACAAGATAAAGTAGGATTGGTATAAGTAATGAAGCAATCAAAACAATAATTGGCACAGCCTTTGATAGGCCCTTCATATAGGAATAGTAAAATACAAATGAGAATCCTTGAATAAGGACAAAAAATTGCAGAAAAAAATATAAATTCATCAGTGCCATATAATAGAAGCTGTCTGGATCTATGTTTACCATAATAAACAAGGAGACAATTAAATAATACCAGAATAGACTTTGAGGGAGCCGCAAATACCTGAAAGGCTTTATTGGAGAAACTCCAACCCTCAACCGTTTAAGAACGGGTATGGCGATGATATGGCTAATGACAGCGAATATCATTCCTGTGGCCGCGAATATTGTAGGAGTTAAAATATGTATAAGATCTAATCCATCTTCAAGTTGTTCAAATTGCTCCTCAAGATCAGCATCAGGATTTAGTGATGAATACATGGATTTTGATTGCTCAATTGACTGCTCTAATAAAGAAATGGAATCCTTAATCATATCAATTTGAAGAATAAGAATGGTTCCTATATAGATCACAACTAATCCAATTGTATAAGCTATACTTCCTCCTATTAAAGCACCCGTTGATTGTTTTCTTTTATAAAAGATGCCCATTGTTACTCCACTTAATCCAAACATGAAGGCCATCAGAATGTTAGTAACCGAACCAAATAGGACAGACAGCAGACTACCCGCAAATAACATCATCAACGATACACTTAAACCGTGTCTTATCGTAAAGATGATGAATGGCAATGGAAGGACAAATAACAGGACAGAACCTATAAATGGTGCGTAAAGAGCAAAAAGCATTAAAACCAGGAAAAGAGCCAATAAAATGGCGCCTTCTGTTATTACATGAATCCGCCTCATCATTTCACCTCTTTTTTTAAGGGGATCAAGCTTTATTTTAGACTACCTTCCACTTGTAATCAAACATCTGACACAACAAACATAGCAACATTACTTTATATATGTACTCTTAAAATAGTGTTAGTATATCGTAAAATGAGAAATAATATGTCTAATTAAAAACTGTGGAATATGTATCAACAAATGTATAAAAAAGCACAGATCGGATCAGATCCAATCTGTGCTTTTTACTTATTCACCAGAAACGTATGGTAATAAAGCCATTTGACGAGCTCTCTTAATAGCTACAGTCAATTTACGTTGGTATTTTGCACTAGTACCTGTTACACGACGAGGTAAAATTTTACCACGCTCAGATACGAATTTTTTTAATAAATCAACATCTTTATAATCGATGTGTGTGATTCCGTTTGAAGTGAAAAAGCACACTTTACGACGTTTTGCACGTCCACCTTTACGTCCGCCTGCCATTGTCCATTTCCTCCCTTCTGACTATAGTTGGAATATATGTTTAAAGTTAAAACGGTAAGTCGTCATCAGATATATCAATAGGTTTTCCATCATTTGCAAATGGATCGTCATCAAAGCTTGTACGCCCTTGATTACGTTGATTTTGATCTGAACCGAACGGATTTTGATTACCAGAATTGCTAGGATACCCACCAAAATTATTATTGTTGTTAAAGTTATTGTTGCCGCCGCCTCCGCCGCCTGCACTTCTAGGCTCAAGGAATTGGACACTTTCTGCAACAACCTCTGTTACATAAACACGTTTGCCTGTTTGATCTTCATAACTACGTGATTGCAGCCGGCCGTCAACACCTGCTAAACTACCTTTTTTAAGAAAGTTTGCAACATTTTCAGCTTGCTTGCGCCAAATCACACAGTTAAGAAAATCAGCTTCTCTTTCACCTTGTTGGTTCGTAAACGTACGGTTTACCGCTAAAGTAAATGTCGCAACAGCTACTCCGCTTGGTGTGTAACGCAGATCTGGATCTTTTGTTAGTCTTCCGACTAGTACGACTCGATTCAACATCAGAACCATCCTTTTTTGAATATCTTTTCTATTATTTATAAATTAAGCTTCTTTTTTAACAACGATGTGACGAATGATATCTTCGTTGATTTTCGCTAAACGGTCAAATTCTTGAACCGCAGCAGCTTCAGAGTTTACTTGAAGAAGCATATAGTAGCCATCACGGAAATCATTGATTTCGTATGCTAGGCGACGTTTTCCCCACTCTTTTGCTTCAGTTACTTCCGCACCATTTTCAGATAAAACGTTGTTGAAACGCTCAACTAAAGCTTTCTTAGCTTCATCTTCAATATTTGGACGGATGATGTACATAACTTCATACTTTTTCATCATCTTACACCTCCTTCTGGACTAAACGGCCCAATTATGGGCAAGGAGCAATTAAAATAAATTACTCACAATTAGGTATTTTAACAAAAAAATTAGAAAAGCGCAAGCGCCTTGTTCAGCCGGTCTTAGACATTAAATCGGAAGTGAATAACATCTCCGTCTTGGACAAAATATTCTTTTCCTTCTAATCGGACCTTTCCTGCCTCACGTGCTGCACCCATTGACTTTGCAGCTAGCAGGTCATCGTATGAGACTGTTTCGGCACGGATAAACCCTCTTTCGAAGTCGGTATGGATAATTCCTGCACATTGTGGAGCCTTCATACCTTTTTTAAACGTCCAAGCACGAACCTCTTGTTCGCCTGCTGTAAAGTAAGTAGCCAATCCAAGAAGATGGTAAGATGCTTTAATTAACTGGTCAAGCCCAGACTCTTCAATTCCCAGCTCTTCAAGGAACATTTCCTTCTCTTCCCCTTCAAGCTCAGCAATCTCAGATTCAATTTTTGCACATACTACGATTACTTCTGCATTTTCACCAGCAGCAAACTCACGAACCTGTTTGACATATGGATTTTCTGAAGCATCGGCTACTTCCTCTTCACTAACATTTGCTACATACAGAACAGGTTTAATGGTTAATAAATGCAATTGTTTAACATATTTCAGTTGCTCTTCGTTAAACTCTACAGAACGAGCAGGCTTTTCATTTTCAAACGCTTCTTTAAGCTTCACTAATATTTCATGCTCAAAAACAGCTGTTTTTTCTTTTTGTTTTGCAAGTTTTGCAACCCGGTCAATTCGCTTATCAACTGTTTCAAGATCCGCTAAAATCAGCTCAAGATTAATCGTTTCGATATCAGAAATTGGATCAACCTTACCAGAAACATGGGTAATATTTTCATCTGCAAAACAGCGTACAACATGGCAAATCGCGTCTACTTGGCGAATATGGGAAAGGAATTTATTTCCTAAACCTTCTCCTTTGCTGGCACCTTTAACAATCCCAGCAATATCAGTGAATTCAAACGCTGTTGGCACGGTTTTTTTAGGGTTTACAAGCTCTGTTAGCTTTTGCAGACGCTCATCAGGCACTTCTACAATCCCAACATTAGGATCTATTGTACAAAATGGATAGTTTGCTGATTCAGCACCAGCTTGTGTAATTGCGTTAAACAATGTTGATTTTCCGACATTAGGAAGACCTACAATACCAGCAGTTAATGCCATATTCCCACTCCTCTATTAAGAAACAAAAAAATTTGTCCGAATTCTATTCAATCTTCAACAATTATAGATAGTAAATTCATAAAAGACAAGCGAATATCTTTAAACGATAATGTCATGGTACAAAAGCATAAGAGCATTGAACAGCTTTAGATAAATTAGTCTAAAGTTAATTGGCATGAAGTTAATCTCCCTGACTACAGTTGAGAGTCCTGTTCCTAGGAACTGACACGTGAGCGCTTAACCTCAGTTTTAATCAATTTATCATTTCCTGGTAAATAAAATGAAAGGGGACAGTCCCCCATTAAGGGAGCTGTCCGTATTTAAACAGCCTTTTATCCAATTAATTTCTCGATATTGACTAAACAATCATACAACACACTGCCTAATCCATTATCTGAAAGACCATCTGATGTAAGTAAATTGACAGAGCCGCCAAACTTATGCCATTGTCCCTCATCTACATTAATTGTTCGAGGATGAGCTTTCTTCATAATCTTAGCCGTACCCGATAGCCTTCCTCGATCATTATAGATGGCAACAGAATCACCGTCTCCTATTTGTTTTTCATTAGCGATATCCTCAGAGATCTCAATCTTAACCGTTTGTAATGCCTTAATCATGACATAGTGCTGTGAATGGTTTGACCGAGAAGGATGGATCGATAAAAGCTGATATGGATACTCCTTGGCCAGTGATGAATTAGAGATAATCGATTCTTTTGGCGGGAGATAAACCGGCTTCCCTTCAAAACCTTTTCCCTCTGCAAGGGAAGAGGTAAATTCAAATTTTCCAGTAGGTGTTAAAAACTCTTTTGTTTCCCATGGAACATGTTGAACAGGCAGTGGCAGTCGTTTTTCTTCTTTTAGTCGATCCAACGTGATGCCATGCTTGTTTAAATTAGAAAGACCTATTTCTAAAAACTCTGTTCGTGACAATTGAAAAGCTTCTCTAAACCCTAAACGTTCTGCTAATTGTGTCCAAATCCATAAATCAGACCTTGCATCACCAGGAGGGTCCACAAGCTTCTCTCCATAATTAACATAATGATGATACATAGAAGAATAATAGATATCTTCTTCCTCAAATACTGTCGTGGTAGGGAATACATAGTCAGCAAGTTCGGCAGTATCTGTTAAAAAGTGATCGACAACAACAAGAGTCTCAACAGTTTCAAATGCCTTTTTAACCTTGTTAGAGTTTGGAACTTGGGCCAGCGGATTTCCACATGTGACAAAGATCATTTTAATTTCAGGATTTTTAGCAGATAAAATCTCTTCAGCCTGGTTCATCATAGCAAATTGTCTTGAAGCTGTTTTTTTATGTGGTTGTGTTAGACTGTTCATATGGAAACTTCTTCCTACCTGTAGGTTGCCAAAATTAGCACCTCCCCCAGGAATTCCGACATTTCCACTGACTGCAATCAATGCATCAATTAATCTGATTGTATTGCCGCCATTCGCGTATCTTTGCATACCTAACCCTATATATGTGGAGGTTGGTCCATCCGCATATATAGAGGCTAAATACTTAATATCATTTAAGGTGATCTCAGCCTGAGCTAAAATGTTATCCATCTTTATGCTATCTAATAATGCTAAAAGGTCATGATACCCTGTGGTATGGTTATCAATAAATATCTGATCCTGCTTATTTTCTGCAATCAAATATTTCATCACACCGATTGCGGCTAACCCATCCATCCCAGGCTTAATGGAAAGATAACGATCAGCTATTTTCGCTGTTGCATTATGAATCGGGTCTATGACAGTGATAGTAGAGCCCCGCTTTTTCGCTTCCTGTAAATAATGAAATAAATGCATATTCGTTCTAGCTACATTTCTTCCCCAAATCACAACATGCTTACTATAAAAAATGTCATCAGGAGCATGGCTAAAAGAGCTTCCAAAATCCCAGGTTTGGGCTTCGATACCAGAACCCCAACAGACGCTGCCGACTAACTCTGTAACACCGCCATAATAATGAAAGAAACGCTTATCAAGATTTTTTAAAAGCCCATTGTTTGCATAATCATGGCTATGTAAGATTGCAGTTGAACCATGGATCCTTTTAATCTCCCTCATTTTTTCAGCAACTTCATCCAGCGCTTGCTCCCAAGAAATCTCAATAAATTTCCCTTTTACCTTTTTTAATGGAGTTGTTAATCGGACTGGGGAATTTGTCTTCGCTTCAAGCATTCTCCCTCTGCCGCAAATCTTACCCTGGGTAATCGGATGATCCTTATCTCCTTCAACCTTTGTTACTTTTCCATCCTCAACTGTTACTTCAAAGCCGCAGCTATCCCAACAGTTTAATGGACAGGATGACTTAAATACTTGTTTCATTGCCTCTATCCCTTCACCTTACTCATTTGACTCTACATGTTTGACAAGTACTTTTTTCATCTTTCTTGTGAACTCTTTTCGAGGAATGAGGACACTATGGCCACAGCCTTCGCATTTAATTCGAATATCCATCCCTAACCGGATTATTTTCCAGCGATTTGTTCCGCATGGGTGCTGCTTCTTCATTTCAACAATATCATTTAGTCCAAATTCCTTTTCAATCATATTATCCCCTCCGCTCTTAACCAACTTGTTCTTTTTTGTTAAACATAACCATTTTAGGATATGGAATTTCAATTCCATGTTGATCCAAACGTAACTTAATATCTTTACGCAGCATTCTTGCGATAGCAAAATGACGCATTGGCTCCACTTCACAAACAACGCGCATGATAACCTCTGAAGCTCCTAAAGTTTGGATACCAAGGAGCTCAGGAGGTTTTACAATCCCCTCATATTTATCTGGAACTTCATCTAATAATTCCTGAATAACTCGTTCAGCCTCAGGTATGTCAGTTTCATATGCAATGCTGATATCAACAACAGCCATACTATTATGAATGGAAAAATTTGTAACCTCTGTAATGTTGCCATTTGGCAAAATATGAAGCTCTCCAGTCCAATTTTTAATTTTCGTTGTTCTTAGTCCAATTTCTTCTACTGTTCCCTCAAAGTTTCCTACACGAATATGATCTCCAACAGAGAATTGGTCCTCAAAAATAATAAAGAATCCTGTAATAATATCCTTTACAAGACTTTGTGCGCCAAACCCAACTGCAAGTCCAACAATTCCCGCTCCAGCAAGCAAGGCACCAACATTTATTGTTAATGTCTCCAGCACCATGATAATAGCTACGAAATAAACAACATATGTTAAAATATTTTCCAATAATTTTGCAAGTGTATTTTCTCTTCTTTCAGAAATACGAATAGGTGATTTCCCACGGAATAAAAAGATTTTGCCAATGGCAAGCTTTCCGATTCGAATAAATACAGATGAAATGACCAGAACAAGAACAATCTTCAAAAGTCCTTGTCCAATATTTAACCATAGTTCTGCATTTGTAATATACTGATAAAAATCCTTCCATAAATCTTCAATGATGTTCAATCTTATCACCCTTTTCACTAATCTATTTTTCAATGAGCTACCTTGCTGAAATAAACATTAAATACCCTATTTTCATAGCTTATTATACTCTATCATAACACTCATTTAAAAAAGGAAATTTGATAAAGCAGCACTAAAATATTACCTTTTTCATTAGTGTACTTGCTTATTATATACCAAAAAAAGACTGACTCAGGCAAAGATTATCCATTTCTTAAAATCGATAATCTTAGAGTCAGTCTTTCCTATTTTAACGCTTTTCACGTATGACAGCAGCCTGTGATTGGAAAAGTAATATGGATACAATAAGATAAAGGTTAATTAACCCATATAGTGGGTATAAAATAGCAACAAGATGAGAAAAGCCAAAGCTGGTAAATGGAATCATTTAAAATAGAGAATAGTGGAATTTTAAATTCAGCTAAATTATCTGCCATTTGGGCCAATGTCTCATTGTAAAGAAACGAAATGAGACCTTATACAATGCCGTTCTTGATACTAGCTACTTTTGCTTCCATAAGGTCTTTTCATTCCCTTGCCGATTGAAGATTAGCCGGCATTATATTAATGAACTAACGTAACGGTTGAAGCCTGTCCCAATACTAGCATTGGAATAATAAAAAACATTGAGTCTAATGATCCCATTTATATTACCTAAGAAGAGAAGCACTCATACGGTTAAAAATATAGGATTTCTTCCCAAATGGTACTAATGAGGTTTAAAAAGGCAGCACTGCCTCCAGTGTTCATTACAATGGTAGTGGCTAAAAAGATAAATTCAAATCAAAACATCATTAACATAGGAAAGTTTTCTGCCTACTAATCTTTCTAATCCTGGAAAAACTGATTAACTCTCTCTTCATAACTTATTTTCATAATAACCTACACAGCGATGATGATTAAGTTAAAATACAAATAAGTCCGCCTTCATACCCAAATATTCATAGCCAGAAGCATGTCCTGACCTGGTAATCATCCTTAATTTAAAAACATTCATTTTAACCCTGACCTCATTTCTCTCACCTCTTAAGCCTTTCCTAATTGAAACGAAGATGTATAGAAATGAACATTCTTCCGTATACTGTTACTACTATGATGTGGGAGTGAATTCTATGAATCTAAAGTCCGGACTTTTTCAATCTGATAAAAAGCAAGACCGAATTCATTATGAAGATCAGCAAGCGATCGAAATTATATCAAATCATATTAATGAACATTTGCCAAAGCTCACAATAAAGCCTATTGTGATCGTCTGTATTGGAACAGATCGTTCAACAGGAGATTGTTTAGGTCCGCTTATAGGCTATAACATTCAACAGGAATTATCACATTTCCATGTCTACGGTACTCTGAAGGATCCTGTACATGCTGTTAATTTAAAAGAAACCTTGGATTTTATTAAAGAGAAACATAAAAATCCATTTATTATTGCAATTGATGCATGTTTGGGTCGGTTAAACAGTATTGGCTTCGTCCAAGTTGCAGAAGGCTCAATTAAACCTGGTGCCGGAGTGAATAAGGATCTGCCGGCGGTTGGGAATATGCACATCACAGGCATTGTAAATGTTAGCGGGTTTATGGAATTTTTTGTCTTGCAGAACACTCGCTTACATCTTGTTATGAGTATGGCTGAGGTCATTTCTAAAGGTTTAATTGAATCTGAAAAAAGATATGTAGAAAAACGTCGTACAGTCCTAGACAGCCTGTTTGCTGAACAAAATACTATTATTAACTAATTTCATTCTAAAAATAAAAAAACACTGCATTTTATATGCAGTGTATCTATAATTCTCAAAAATAATATTGTAATAAAACAATAATTATAACAATTAAAATACTCGGCAGAAGATTTGCCACTCTAATTTGTTTAATACCAAGCATATTAATTCCAATTGCAAAGATAAGCACACCGCCTGTTGCAGTTAGCTCAGCAATTAATACGTCTAAGAGTGATTCTGATAGAAATTGATGAATGACATTTGCAAATAATGAAATGCCACCCTGATAAATAAAGACTGGAACCGCTGAGAATAAGACCCCTATCCCAAGTGTGCTTGCTAATACAATACTTGTAAAGCTGTCGATCATTGATTTTGTTAAAAGTACCGCATGATCCTGTCTTAAACCACTATCAAGTGCACCTACAATAGCCATTGCTCCAACAACAAAAATTAAGGTTGCTGTTACAAAGCCTTGAGCAATATTCCCGCTCTCTGATTTGCCTAATTTTCGCTCAAGGAAATTTCCAGCATGATGCAAATAATCTTCTATCCGTAACCATTCACCTATTACTGTACCTACTACTAAACTAACAATTACAATAAAAAAATTATCACTTTTTAATGCCATATCAATTCCAAGAATGACTACTGAAAGGCCAATTGCTATCATGACCGTTTCTTTCATTCTCTCTGGTATTCTTCTAAGGAATAAACCAAGCAGGGTTCCAGCGATTATTCCTATTGCATTAATAATACTTCCTAATAAAACCAACTGTTTTCCACCTTTCTGATGTCTTCCAAATATTTTGCATTCGTTTTTTCTAAAACAGGCAGAAAAAGTATTGTGCTTTGTTTCTGTAACGTTTCGTGCATAAAAAAGACTGACTCGACAAAGAGCCAGTGGTTTCTAAACAAGAAATTCAATTTAAGATGATTGCTGCGATTGCAATAGTTCTAAAATACGTTCCAAATCATCCTGTGAAAAGAACTCAATTTCAATTTTCCCTTTTTTCTTTTGTTTTCTGATCGTAACAGATGTGCCAAAATACTCCTGTAAGTATGTTTCACGCTCTCTTATAAAAACATCCTTTTCAGGCTTTTTCTTTTTTGTTTCACGTGGAACGTTATTTAACTGTTGGACAAGTAATTCCACTTGGCGAACATTTAACTGTTCACGAATTATTTTTTCCACCAACGGATTCAGCTTTTCCTTATTCTTCAAACCTAGAAGTGTACGGCCATGCCCCATTGAAAGTTTTCCTTCTGAAATAAAGTGTTGAATCTTTTCAGGCAGGGAAAGTAAGCGAATATGATTAGCAATATGAGGTCGGCTTTTTCCTAGGCGTTTTGCCAGCACTTCTTGTGTAAGATTCAGCTTTTCCATTAACGCTTGGTAGGCTTGAGCTTCTTCAATTGGTGTTAAGTCCTCCCGCTGAAGATTCTCTAATAGAGCCAATTCCATCATTTGCTGTTCTGAAAAGTCTCTTATTACAGCCGGGATAACGGAAAGCTTGGCTTCTTTTGCTGCACGAAAGCGTCTTTCTCCGACGACAATTTCAAACCCTTTGATGCTCTTGCGAACAACAATCGGCTGTAAGATTCCATGTTGCAAGATTGATTCCTTTAGCTCATTGATTGCTTCCTGATCAAAAACCTTACGTGGTTGATAAGGATTGGGACGAATTTCCTTTAACTTTAAATCTTGTACTGTTTCATCCTGTCCAGCTTCAATATGTGAAAACAAAGCATTAATCCCTTTACCTAAGCCTTTAGCCACTAACAACCACTTCCTTTGCCAAATCTAAGTAAACTTCTGCTCCTCTGGATCTTGGGTCATAAATGATAATTGGTTGACCATGACTTGGTGCTTCACTTAAACGAATATTTCTAGGAATAATCGTCTTATAAACCTTATCTTGGAAATACTTTTTTACTTCTTCGATGACCTGAATACCTAAATTCGTTCTGGCGTCCAGCATTGTTAGAAGAACACCTTCAATCATTAAATCTGTATTTAAGTGCTTCTGGACGAGTCGAACAGTATTCAATAGCTGGCTTAACCCTTCTAATGCATAATATTCACATTGAACCGGGATTAAAACGGCATCTGATGCGGTCAGTGCATTAATCGTTAGCAATCCCAAAGAAGGCGGGCAATCAATAATCATATAATCATAGTGATGTTTAAGTGATTCAAGTGCCCTCTTTAATCTCACTTCTCGGGAAATAGTTGGCACAAGCTCTATTTCTGCTCCTGCTAGCTGTATTGTAGCTGGAATAATATCTAAGTTTTCTACTGCTGTTTGTTTAATAACATCTTTTACATCTACATCATCTACTAAAATATCATAAATGCAATGTTCAACATCGGCTTTCTCAATTCCTATACCGCTTGTTGCATTACCTTGTGGGTCAACATCGACGAGAAGCACTCGTTTACCGATGTATGCTAAGCAAGCACCTAAATTTACAGAAGTCGTTGTCTTTCCGACTCCCCCTTTTTGGTTTGCAATGGCAATAATTTTTCCCACGATGTCACCTGCCTTCATCATGAATAAACAATAGAATAGCTTTTTGTTACCATTTTATTATTTTATCATGAAATTAATCGAAAGGTCTGTCTTTTTTTGGATTTCTTCGATAATAGTATTTTCTACATAGGGAATTTTATCTTTTTAACACTAGTTTTTGGTGATTTCCTTTATGAACAGATTGTTTTTCACATGAGAAAAAGGCCTGGCCAGGCAACCAGTCCTCGTGTGCTATATTAATTTTAGAGCTGCTTTCGTTTCTATTTATCTATAAAAATAACATATGTTATTTAGGTATTTTTATCGTAAACTGAATATATTCTTCAAACTCTTCTTCTTCCGTATTCAGCTTTACACCGCTGTCAGCTACCATTGTCAGAGACTGACGAATTGTATTCATTGCAATTCTAGTATCTCTACTAAATGCTTTTCGTTTCGGTTTTGGTTTTACATTCTTTTTTTCTAATAACTTAACTACTCGATCCTCTGTTTGTTTTACATTTAACTGCTTATCGATAATTTCCGCTAATAGCTTTGTCTGTGCTTCCGGATCTTTTAAAGGAATAAGCGCTCTTGCATGTCGCTCAGTGATAAGCTTTTGTAAAAGAGCATCCTGTACGTCCTGCGGAAGTTTTAACAAGCGAAGCTTATTCGCTATTGTCGATTGGCCTTTTCCAAGCCGTTGTGCTAATGCCTCTTGTGTAAGATTATGCAATTCTAGCAACTTTGCATAAGCAACTGCTTCCTCAATTGAAGATAATTCTTCCCTTTGCAGGTTTTCAATTAAGGCAACGCTCGCAGTTTCAGTGTCATTAAAATCTTTCACAATGGCAGGAATCTCATCCCAACCAAGGGTTTGCACTGCACGCCAGCGTCTCTCACCAGCAATAATCTCATATTTCCCATCTATTTCACGAACAACAATTGGCTGGATAATTCCGTGTGTACGAATGGTTAACGCCAATTCTTCTATCTTTTCATCTGAAAAAACGGTACGTGGCTGGAAACGATTAGGAACGATATCCTGAATAAGGATTTTCTTAACCTCTTCCTTGTGTTGTTGTTCTTCCTCTGTTGTTGCTTCTTGTTCTATTTCATCAACGACGATTTGTTGTTCTGCCTCTTTTTCTCCCAAACCGAAAAAACGAGAAAATGGATGCTTCATGAACCTACACCACCTTTAAAAACTACCATTTTTAATATTCTCTTTTTCATTAATTATTTCCTGCAAAATATTTAAAAGTTCCAGGTAAGTGTTTCATATGAAACACTTACTCAATTGGAAGCTTATTTGGCGTCCCAGGTTTTCTGGGATATTTTTTAGGTGTATCTTTTATTTTTTCTATCACTAGGATTGTTCGCTCACTTTTTTCCAGCGGGAGATCAAATGAGTGAATTTCTTTTACCTTGCCGCCTAATACATTAATTGCCTTTTTACCAGCATCAAGTTCCTCTTTTGCTGCTGCAGCCTTCATCGCAATAAAGTAACCATCCTTTTTCACTAGAGGCAGACATAATTCACTTAGAACAGAAAGTCTTGCAACAGCTCTAGCTGTTACGACATCAAATGATTCCCTTTTGCTTTTATCTTGACCAAATGTTTCCGCACGATCATGGAACAAATGAACATTTTTCAAGCCCAATTCATTTGTCAGATGTGTGAGGAAATTAATTCTTTTTTGCAATGAATCCACAATCGAAACTTTGAGATCAGGGAAACAAATATTCAGCGGTATACTTGGAAAGCCCGCACCAGCTCCTACGTCACAAATAGAAAGCGGCTTTGAGAAGCCGAAATAAAATGAAGCCGATATTGAATCATAAAAATGCTTTAAATAGACCTCTTTTTTGTCTGTGATCGACGTTAAGTTCATCTTCTCGTTCCACTCAACTAATAAGTTGAAGTATAACTCAAATTGGTCCATTTGTTGCGGAGAAAGAACAATCCCCTTCTCCGCTAGACTTGAATGAAATAATTCTGTATCCATATTCAAACCCTTTCTGGTTATTGATTAGAAACTCTTGCAATTCGCCCTTGCTCAAGGTATATCAATAGAATTGAAATATCGGCTGGATTCACACCTGATATACGTGATGCCTGAGCTACGGATAATGGACGAACCTGTTTTAGTTTTTGACGAGCTTCAGTTGCTAAACCATTAATAGCATCATAATCAATATTTTCAGGGATTTTTTTGTTTTCCATCTTTTTCAGTCTTTCTACCTGCTGTAACGATTTTTCAATATAACCTTCGTATTTTATTTGAATTTCAACCTGTTCTTCTACCTCTGGATCTAAATCTTTTTCAGATGGAACAAGCTGTTTAATATGGTCATATGTCATTTCTGGACGTTTTAATAAATCAGAAGCTCTAATGCCATCTTTTAGTTCGCTTCCTCCAACTGAAAGAATTAGTTCCTGTGTTTTTTCATTAGGTTTAATAATGGTGGAAACTAAACGTTTCTTTTCTTCTTCGATGGCATGCTTTTTATTTAAGAATCTTTCAAAGCGTTCATCAGAAATTAACCCTAAATTTTTCCCGACTTCTGTCAATCGTAAATCAGCGTTATCATGACGAAGCAGCAAGCGGTATTCAGCTCTTGATGTAAGTAAGCGATAAGGCTCATTAGTTCCTTTGGTAACTAAATCGTCAATGAGAACCCCAATATAAGCTTCAGATCTGCTTAAAATTACTTCTTCTCTTCCTAACGCTTTTTGCGCAGCATTGATCCCTGCCATAATCCCTTGACCAGCAGCTTCTTCATAACCTGAAGTACCATTTATTTGTCCTGCAGTAAATAGTGATGAAATCTTTTTCGTTTCTAACGTCGGCCATAGCTGTGTTGGAACAATCGCATCATACTCAATTGCATAGCCTGCTCGCATCATTTGAACTTTTTCAAGACCAGGAATGGTTTTTAACATTTGCTGCTGAACATCCTCTGGCAGACTTGTCGATAGCCCTTGAACGTATACCTCTTGCGTATTTCGTCCTTCCGGTTCTAGAAAAATTTGATGACGAGGTTTGTCATTAAACCGAACCACCTTATCTTCAATTGAAGGACAATAGCGCGGACCAGTACCTTTAATCATTCCTGAATACATAGGTGAACGATGTAAGTTATTATCGATAATTTTATGTGTCTCTTCACTAGTATACGTTAACCAGCATGGAAGCTGATCTGTAATATATTTTGTTGTTTCATATGAAAAAGCACGTGGAACTTCATCACCAGGTTGAATTTCCGTTTTGCTGTAATCAATAGAATGACTGTTTACACGTGGCGGTGTTCCTGTTTTAAAGCGTACCAAATCAAAGCCTAGCTCCTGTAAGTGCTCTGAAAGCTTAATTGATGGTTGCTGATTATTCGGGCCGCTTGAGTATTTTAACTCCCCTAAAATGATTTCTCCTCTTAAAAACGTTCCAGTTGTTAAAACAACAGACTTTGCCGAATACTCTGCACCTGTTTGAGTGACAATTCCCTTACACACACCATCTTCAACGATTAAACGGTCAACCATTCCTTGAAGCAAGGTAATATTCTTTTCATTTTCCAATGTTTTCTTCATTTCATGCTGATAAGCAAATTTATCTGCTTGTGCACGTAACGCTCTGACAGCAGGACCTTTACCTGTATTCAACATTCTCATTTGTATATGTGTTTTATCAATATTTCTACCCATTTCCCCGCCTAACGCATCGATTTCCCGAACAACAATGCCTTTTGCAGGTCCGCCAACAGATGGGTTACATGGCATAAATGCCACCATGTCTAAGTTAATTGTGATGACAAGTGTTTTGGCTCCGATTCTTGCTGAAGCAAGTGCAGCTTCAACACCTGCATGACCGGCGCCAACGACTATCACATCAAAATCTCCGGCATGATAGGACATAAATATCCTCCTTATTTATTTAAAATTTATATTTGCTTCCGCTTTTCTAAGTGAAAATAAGTATAACTTTTGTAATTAGTTTTAGTTCTAGCTGCTTTGGAATTGAAGACAAAGAATGTCTTCTGTTCCTAAGCGTCTTATGCTTATTGGAGCTGAGCAAGGAGCTTCCGCTTTTCTATTTCCCTAAACAAAACTGAGAAAATAGTTGATCTATTAAGCTTTCGTGGACTGCATCTCCGATGATTTCTCCGAGTTGCTCCCAGCAGCGTGTTAAATCGATCTGTATAATATCAATTGGTATTCCTTCCTCAATTCCATTTAATGCCTCATTTATTGATGTTTGAGCTGCTGTTAATAAGGCAATATGGCGGGAATTTGAAACATAGGTCAAATCCTGGCTCTGTACATTTCCTTGGAAAAATAAAGCACTGATGGCTTCCTCTAAGTCGTCAATCCCCTTTTCCTCTAATAAAGAGGTTGTTACAACAGGGCGCCCAGCTGCTAGGTCCTTTACTTTTTGAAGATCAATCCGTTGTTCTAGATCTGTTTTGTTCACAATCACGATAATATCCATCCCTTTAACAGCTTCAAAAAGTTGGATATCTTCATGTGTCAGTTCTTCATGAAAATTTAAAACAAGCAGAATGAGATCGGCTTCTTTTAATACCTTTCTCGATTTCTCAACACCGATCCGTTCAACAATATCCTCGGTCTCGCGAATTCCGGCTGTATCCACTAAGCGAAGCGGAACTCCTCTTACGTTTACATATTCCTCAATGACATCTCTCGTTGTTCCAGGAATATCAGTAACAATGGCTTTATTTTCATGGACAAGACTATTTAACAAAGATGACTTTCCAACATTCGGTCTTCCGATAATGACAGTTGATAAGCCCTCTCTTAATATTTTCCCTTGGCTGGATGTTTGCAAAAGTTTACTAATTTCATTTTTGACAAATGTTGCTTTTTCAATCAGCATTTTATGAGTCATTTCTTCTACATCATCATACTCAGGATAATCGATATTCACCTCAACATGTGCTAAGGTTTCTAAAATCTCTTGTCTTAGCTTTTGAATCAGCCTTGATAATCTTCCTTCCATTTGACCTAAAGCTACATTCATTGCCCGATCAGTTTTGGCGCGAATTAAATCCATAACCGCTTCCGCTTGGGATAAATCAATTCGTCCATTTAGGAAGGCACGTTTTGTAAATTCACCTGGTTCTGCTATTCGTGCACCATTTTGGACCGCCAATTGTAAAACTCGGTTAACAGTCACTAAACCACCGTGACAATTTATTTCAACAACATCTTCCCTTGTAAATGTTTTTGGTCCTTTCATTATGGAAACCATAACCTCTTCAACAACATTGCCAGTTGCCGGATCAAACAAATGCCCGTAATGGATCGTATGGGAGTCTACCTCTTTTAGCCTTTTATTTGTCGGGGATTTGAATATCTTGTCAGCAATAGCGATTGCTTCATCACCGCTCAATCTTACAATGGCAATGGCCCCTTCTCCTAAAGGCGTTGATATCGCTACGATTGTATCTAACTCCATTTCTACGATCACCTCTCTTTGGTATCTTTCATCTATATCATGACATCCTTTTTATATGCATTAACCAAAATTCAAAGATAGCATATTTAACATTTATACGAAAGCGAAATACTTCTCAATTTTATCCACAATTATTCCTTTTCTAACTATTCCTCTACTTATTTTAACTTATCCACATGTTAATAACAATATTTGCTCTTCATCACAAAACACATTATCTTATCAACAGAATCTCTCTTTCTTTTTTCTGATACGCCAATTCGACATTTCTAATTTTTTACGACCTTTCAAAATAAAATAACTATGTTCAAGGATATGTTATTTGAAACGGGAGATGTGAGTCTATTGCTTATCCTGGCAAATCAAATAGAAATCCCTCAGATAGGTTACAGACGAATCTGGAATGAAGGACCCTTAATAGAAAATCAACAGGCAAGTTACAGATTCGTATATAAAATTTAATATTCTTAATAGAAAATTAAGCAAAAAAAAGCCGACTCTATTTTGAGCCGGCTTTCGCTTTAAGTGAAATGACCAAATGTCGGTTTGGTTCTTCACCAACAGAATATGTTTTTATTTCATGAAATTCAGATAAAGCAGCATGAATAATTTTTCGTTCATATGAAGGCATTGGTTCTAATGAAACAGTTTTAGAAGTACGAATAACCTGCTGTGCTAAACGGGAAGCCAATTGAATTAGTGTCTCTTTTCTCCGTTCTCGATAATTCTCAGCGTCAATAATTATTTGAATATAGTATTTTGAGTAACGATTCGCTACTAATTGTGTTAAATACTGAAGAGAATTCAACGTTTGTCCTCGTTTACCAATTAAAAGAGCCATCTTATCTCCGGTAAGCTGAAAATTTACAACCTTGCCAGACTGTTTTATTTCAATCTCTGCATCAATTCCCATTTTCTTTATCACGTTTAAAAGAAATGCATGGGCTTCTTTTACCGGATCTTGTATCAATTTTACCATGACATTTGCGGGCTTTTTCCCGAAGATACCCAAGATGCCTTTTTTACCTTCATCAAGAATTGTGATCTCGACTTCATCTCTAGTTGCGTTTAATTGCTTTAATGCTTCTTCCACTGCTTCATTGACGGTCTGTCCATTAGCAGTTATCTCTTTCACTTTTTAGTTCCTCCATCTTTGCTTGCCTTAATTTCCGGTCCTTTTACAAAATACGTTTGTATAATCATAAATAGGTTACCTACAACCCAATACAATGAAAGTGCTGCAGGGAAACTGATTGCAAAGATTACGATCATAATCGGCATCAGCCATAACATCATCGCCATTTGCGGGTTTTGATTTGCTGTGCCAGCCATCATCATTTTCTGCTGAACAAATGTTGTTACCCCAGCAACAAGCGGCAGTATAAAGTAAGGATCCTTTTCTCCAAGGTCAAACCATAGGAATGTATGCTCTGCAATTGCTTCTGTTCTCATAATTGCATGATAGAAACCAATTAAAATGGGCATTTGAATGACTAAAGGAAAACATCCGGCAAGCGGATTTACACCATGCTTTTGAAATAACGCCATCGTTTCCTGCTGAAGCTTTTGTTGTGTTTGCTGATCTTTTGAGCTATATTTTTCTCTTAATTTCTGCATTTCAGGTTGTATGGCTTGCATCGCTTTAGAGCTCTTCATCTGTTTAATCATTAATGGTAATATAGCTAAGCGAATAATAATGGTAACTACAACAATAGAAATTCCATAATTATCGCCAGTTAATTCTGCAAAATATGTAATAAGTTGTGATAAAGGATACACAATATACGAATTCCAAAATCCTTCACTTTCAGATGTAATTGGCTGATTTACCTCCGTACACCCAGTTAAAAGGGTTAAAACACTTAAAAAGCCAGTTATTAAAAGTATGCGCCTCTTCAAACCTTATTTCCTCCTAATCAAAAAATAGATACCTATCCGTACGTTAATAAAATGAAAAAGTTTCATATCATTCATATCTTATCATTTTTATCATGATTTTTCTTTTTAAAAAGAAAAGAAACAATATTTTTTCTATCTTCTTTAACTATCAAGCATCGGTTATCTAACAGCATATCATTTCATTCTAACCTGTACTCAATTAGACTGATAGATTTTTGCCTTTCGAAACAAGTGGTTTAAGCTGCTCTTTACCTCATGATACCCCATGTCAGCAGCTGGCTTTCTGGCAATGATAATATATTCCTTACCATTTGCGATTTTATGCTTCTCTTCTAAAAAAACTTGTCGAATTAAGCGCTTTATTCGATTCCTTGTTACTGCATTGCCAATTTTCTTACTAACAGATAACCCAATTCGAAACTCTTTTTCTTCAGGATTTTGCATTATGTAAATAACAAATTGTCGATTAGCAATTGATTTTCCTTGTTTAAAAACAGCTTGAAAATCTTCATTTTTTTTTATTCGATATTTTCTTCTCATTTGTTTCACTCCGGTATGTTCTGCTTGCTTTTCCCTATGCAGAATTCTCACCATCATTATAGCTGAAATAGAAACGATTTAAACAAACCAATCTCTTGATATGCTAAAATCGTTTCTTTTTCCTCTTACATAAAGATAAGTGTATCCTTTTAGATCAAGCACTCATCTTATTTGCAAAAAAAGACCACTGATTCTTCAGTGGCCTATGCTGATAATACTTTTCTTCCTCTGCGACGACGGCGAGCAAGAACTTTACGTCCATTAGCTGTGCTCATGCGGCTACGGAAACCATGAACTTTACTACGTTTGCGTTTATTTGGTTGATAAGTACGTTTCATATATGACACCTCCCTGAGGAATAACAGTTAAAGACAGTCTTATTAATTATAGTGACCGATCATATAAATTGTCAACCTTCCCTTAAATATTTCATCAGGAAATATCTTCTTCGACACACTCTTCTCCTGTGGATAATAATCCGACAAAATTCTTCACTATCCACATCTGTTATCGACAAGTTTTTCACAACTTCCCCCCATGTGGACAATTTTCTTCAACAATCGGATAGTTATGTGGATAAGTTTGTAAAAACCATTGCATCTCTAGTTTTATTTTGATATTATATTTGTGTTTTCACTCTTAATATAGAATGCTATATTTATCTTTATCCACAGATTGTGGATAAATTGTGGAAAAATTATAAACAGCTTGTGTAAAATGTTGTCCACAAATCTGTCGTTTTGTCGAAAAGGCGCTTTTCTACTATATTATATATTTATTCACATTTTCCTTATTTGTATGTTTATACATGACTATTCATACCTTGTACAAAGGTTGCACAAGGTTGATGCTTGGGTAAAGGAGGGACAAACCACTTTGGAAAATATATCCGAACTTTGGAGTAAAGCTTTAGGTGAGATCGAAAAGAAGATAAGCAAGCCTAGCTTTGAAACATGGCTTAAATCAACAAAAGCCCATGCGATTCAAGGTGATACACTTACCATAACTGCTCCGAATGAGTTTGCGAGAGATTGGCTGGAATCTAGGTATCTACATTTAATTGCCGATACTATCTACCAATTAACAGGTGAAGAATTTGCGATTAAATTTATTATTCCTCAAAACCAAATGGATGATGAATTTTTGCCTAATACACCTATAAAACAAATAAATAAAGCGGAAGCAGAACATACTGAGCTGCCGCAAAATATGCTAAACCCTAAATATACATTTGATACGTTTGTTATTGGTTCTGGTAACAGATTTGCACATGCAGCATCGTTAGCAGTTGCTGAAGCACCTGCCAAAGCATATAATCCTTTATTTATCTATGGGGGAGTAGGATTAGGTAAAACTCACTTGATGCATGCAATCGGACACTACGTCATTGATCATAAACCTTCAGCAAAGGTCGTTTATTTGTCCTCTGAAAAATTTACAAATGAATTTATTAATTCAATTCGTGACAACAAAGCTGTTGATTTTAGAAATAAATACAGAAGTGTTGATGTTTTACTAATTGATGATATTCAATTTCTGGCTGGAAAAGAACAAACGCAAGAGGAATTTTTCCATACATTTAACACATTGCATGAAGAAAGCAAGCAAATTGTCATCTCCAGCGACAGGCCGCCTAAGGAAATCCCAACCCTTGAGGACAGGCTGCGTTCGCGTTTTGAATGGGGATTAATAACAGATATTACCCCGCCAGATCTGGAAACGAGGATTGCTATTTTGCGTAAAAAGGCAAAAGCAGAAGGCCTGGATATTCCGAATGAGGTCATGCTTTATATTGCCAATCAAATTGACTCAAACATTCGTGAATTAGAAGGTGCACTAATTCGAGTTGTTGCCTATTCATCTCTTATAAATAAAGATATTAATGCTGATTTAGCAGCAGAAGCATTAAAAGATATTATTCCAAATTCAAAGCCGAAAATGATTTCGATCAGTGATATTCAGCGTATAGTTGGTCAAGAGTTCCAAGTTAAATTAGAGGATTTTAAAGCGAAAAAACGGACGAAATCTGTAGCTTTTCCGAGACAAATTGCTATGTACCTATCAAGGGAATTAACAGATTCTTCTCTTCCTAAAATAGGGGAAGAATTTGGAGGCCGTGACCATACGACCGTCATCCATGCTCACGAAAAAATTTCGAAAATGCTACAAAATGACGAGCAGCTGCAAAAGCAATTAAAGGACATTACAGGGCTTCTTAAAGGCTCATAAGAAAGCTGAAGCGGATTGCACATCCTGTGCTTAAATCTAGGCACTAAACAAATTAAAAAGGGTTGTTATTCTTTATTAAAAAGAAAAAATCAACCTGAACATTGTGAATAACTAATACTGATATATACACAGTCTTTCCACATGTGGATAGGCTGTGTTTCCTTTCGTTCGCACTAGTTATCCACATTTCCACAGTCCCTACTAGTACTTCTACTATATTTTTAAATAATAAATATATACCTAAATTCTAATTTCGCCCAAAAAAGGAGGAGTTATTTCATGAAATTCATTATCCAACGAGACCATTTGGTGCAAAGTGTTCAAGACGTCATGAAGGCCGTATCATCAAGAACAACCATTCCCATTTTGACAGGTATTAAAATTGTCGCAAATACTGAAGGAGTAACTTTAACTGGAAGCGACTCTGATATCTCAATAGAATCATTTATTCCTGCTGAGGAAAATGGAAAGGAAATTGTCGAAATTACGCAAAGCGGAAGCATTGTTTTACAGGCTAGATTTTTTAGTGAAATTGTTAAAAAACTGCCAATGGATATTGTCGAAATTGAAGTAGGAAATCACCACTCAACAGTTATTCGCTCAGGAAAAGCAGAATTTAGCTTAAATGGATTAGATGCCGAAGAATATCCTCATTTACCACAGGTTGAAGAAGAAAATATCTTCAAAATCCCTACTGATTTGTTAAAAGCAATGATCCGTCAAACGGTATTTGCTGTCTCTACATCTGAGACCAGGCCTATTTTAACAGGGGTAAATTGGAAGCTGGAAAATGGAGAACTCATCTGTATTGCAACAGATAGTCACCGTCTTGCCTTAAGAAAAGCGTTAATTGCTAGTGAAAATCAAAGTTCATACAATGTTGTAATTCCTGGTAAAAGCTTAAGTGAACTTAGTAAAATCTTAGACGATACAAGTGATTTAATTGAAATTGTTATCACGGAAAACCAAGTTTTATTTAAAGCAAAAAACCTATTATTTTTCTCTAGACTGCTAGACGGTAACTACCCAGATACATCACGCTTAATTCCTTCAGAGAGCAAAACAAATATGACAATCAATTCTAAGGAATTTTTACAATCTATAGATCGTGCATCATTGCTTGCGAAGGAAGCAAGAAATAATGTTGTTAAACTTTCAACACTTACTGATGGGATGATTGAAATTTCTTCAAATTCACCAGAGATCGGAAAGGTAAGTGAAGAAATTCAAACATCCGAAATTCAAGGTGAAGAATTGAAGATCTCATTTAGTGCGAAATATGTCATGGATGCCCTAAAAGCACTTGAGGGCACAGAAATAAATGTTAATTTTACCGGTGCAATGAGACCATTTGTTATTAAAACAACAGATGATGACTCAATGCTGCAGTTAATTCTTCCGGTAAGGACTTATTAAAAAAACTTTCACTTATTTAAGGGGACTGGCTCATATGTCAGCCTCTTTTCTATTTAACGAACATGAAGAGGTATGGGTATTTAGGACTAATGTTTCAGATAACATCTGTGATGTGTACACCTGGAATGGACATCAGGTTTGAAAGTACTAGAATGGTTGTATTTTTAGTCTAAGTTTTAGTAAAATATAAAGTTAGAGACTCCTGAAGGATGGTGGTTCACTATGGCGAAACAAGTAAGGATTGAGACAGAGTATATTACACTGGGACAATTTTTAAAACTGGCTGATGTCATTCAATCGGGCGGAATGGCAAAATGGTTTTTAGGGGAATATGAAATATTTGTCAACAACGAATCGGAGAATCGCCGGGGAAGAAAATTAAGAGAAGGCGATGTTGTTTATATTCCTGATTTTGGCACATATATCGTGAAAAATTAAGTTGGTGTACAAAATTTGTATATAAAAGAGCTAAAACTAAAAAATTATCGTAATTATGAAGACTTGATGATCCAGTTTGAAAATAAAGTCAATGTGATCCTTGGAGAAAATGCTCAAGGGAAAACAAATGTAATGGAATCTATTTTTGTTCTTGCCATGGCGAAATCACATCGAACGTCAAATGATAAAGAATTAATTCGTTGGGATAAAGATTATGCTAAAATAGAAGGTAGCGTAGAAAAGTATAATCGTTCAACAGAACTTCAGCTAATTATTTCTAAAAAAGGGAAAAAGGCTAAATTAAATCATCTTGAACAAGAAAAATTGAGCCAATATGTCGGGGCAATGAATGTCATTATGTTTGCGCCGGAAGATTTAAATTTAGTGAAAGGCAGCCCTGCTGTAAGAAGAAGATTTATAGATATGGAAATTGGTCAAGTGTCAGCCGTTTACCTTCATGATTTGAGCCGTTATCAGAAAATCATGCAACAAAGAAATCATTATTTAAAGCTTCTGCAAATAAGGAAACAAACAGATCAAACTATGTTGGATGTGTTAACTGCTCAATTAAGTGAAGCAGCTGCGAAGATTATTCAAAAACGATTGCAGTTCATAAATGAGTTGCAAAAATGGGCACAACCAATTCATTCGGGAATTAGCAGAGGGTTAGAAACGTTAGATATTAAATATAAACCGTCTGTAGAGGTATCAGAAGACAATGAATTGACGAAAATGATAGATGCGTATGAACAAAAATTTGCTAAAATAAGAGAGAAAGAAATTGAACGAGGGACAACACTTGCTGGTCCTCATCGTGATGATATGATTTTTAATGTGAATGGACATGATGTTCAAACGTACGGATCCCAGGGTCAACAAAGAACAACTGCTCTATCGCTAAAGCTTGCAGAAATAGATTTAATTCATAATGAGATTGGAGAATATCCAATCCTTTTACTTGATGACGTATTGTCTGAGCTTGATGACTATAGACAATCACATTTATTAAATACGATTCAAGGAAAAGTGCAAACTTTTGTAACAACGACCAGTGTTGAAGGCATTGACCACCAAACATTAAAAGAAGCAGCTACTTTCCATGTGCAAGCAGGAAAGCTTTCAGACGATTAACGAGGTGATTACCATGTATATTCATCTAGGAGACAATTTTGTTGTCCCTTCCAAAGAGGTTGTTATGATATTAGATCGTCAATCATCAAAGGCTTCTGCAATTGTTGCTGAATTTTTGGAAAAACAAAAAGATAAAATGGTTCAGCTTGCAAATGGTGAAGCAAAATCAATTATTATAACGCTGGATAAAATTTATTTTTCACCGTTGTCGTCGAGCACATTAAAAAAACGAGCGCAAATCGCTTTTGACATAGATCAATAATAGAGATATTCATTCAAAGAATGCTTTAAGAAAAGTGTAGGTGAATCAGTGTGACGATGGAAGAAAATCAAGTTCAACAACAATCATACGACGCAGATCAGATTCAGGTGTTAGAAGGCTTAGAAGCGGTACGAAAACGCCCTGGAATGTATATTGGTTCCACTAGCTCAAAAGGACTGCATCACCTTGTATGGGAAATTGTTGATAATAGTATAGATGAAGCATTAGCCGGATTTTGCGATGAGATTAATGTAACCATTGAGGAAGATAATAGTATTACTGTGAAGGATAATGGGCGTGGTATTCCAGTCGGAATCCATGAAAAAATGGGGCGTCCAGCAGTCGAGGTCATCATGACCGTTCTTCATGCCGGAGGAAAATTCGGCGGCGGAGGCTATAAGGTTTCCGGCGGTCTTCATGGTGTAGGGGCGTCAGTAGTAAATGCTCTTTCAACAGAACTAACCGTCACTGTACATCGTGAAGGAAAAGTCCATTTTCAAAAATTTCAAAAGGGTGTTCCTGCTGCGGATTTAGAAGTTATCGGTGAAACAGATGTTACAGGAACGACAACACATTTTAAACCTGATCCTGAAATCTTCACAGAAACAACGGTTTATGATTATGAAATTCTCGCAAATCGCATAAGGGAATTAGCTTTTCTTAATCGAGGTTTGAAAATTACCATTGAAGATAAGCGTGAAACTAAACGAAGTAATGAATACCACTATGAGGGTGGAATTAAATCATATGTTGAGCATTTAAACCGTACTCGTGAAGTGATCCATGATGAGCCTGTTTATATTGAGGGTGAAAAGGATGGGATCACTACGGAAATTGCGTTTCAGTATAATGACAGCTATACAAGTAATATTTATTCTTTTGCGAATAATATTCATACCTATGAAGGCGGTACACATGAGGCAGGCTTTAAAACAGCTTTAACACGTGTCATTAACGATTATGCTAGAAAAAACAAAATCTTTAAAGATAATGATGATAATCTTTCAGGGGAAGATGTTCGTGAAGGGATTACTGCGATTATCTCTGTAAAACATCCAGATCCACAGTTCGAAGGGCAAACAAAAACAAAGCTGGGAAATTCAGAAGTACGAACAGTAACAGATTCTGTTTTATCAGAAGCATTTGATAAGTTTTTACTGGAAAACCCTTCTGTTGCAAGAAAAATTGTTGATAAAGGGTTAATGGCAGCTAGAGCAAGGCTTGCAGCTAAAAAGGCACGTGAATTAACAAGAAGAAAAAGCGCACTTGAAATTTCAAACCTTCCAGGGAAACTAGCGGATTGCTCTTCAAGGGATCCATCTATTAGTGAACTTTATATTGTAGAGGGTGACTCTGCAGGAGGATCTGCGAAACAAGGAAGGGACCGTCATTTCCAAGCGATTCTGCCATTGAGAGGAAAAATTCTTAATGTTGAAAAGGCCAGATTAGATAAGATTTTGTCAAATAATGAAATCAGAGCGATAATCACAGCCTTAGGAACAGGAATTGGAGAGGATTTTGATTCATCCAAGGCGCGTTACCATAAAGTTGTCATTATGACGGATGCGGATGTTGATGGAGCTCATATTCGTACGCTTCTATTAACTTTCTTCTACCGTTATATGAGAGGAATTCTAGAAAAAGGCTTTATTTACATTGCTCAGCCGCCGTTATATAAAATTCAACAGGGAAAACGAATTGAATATGCATATAACGATCGTCAGCTTGATACAATCCTTGCAGAAATGCCGCAGCAGCCTAAACCTGGTATTCAAAGATACAAAGGTTTAGGAGAAATGAATCCTGATCAATTATGGGAAACGACAATGGCTCCGGAAACACGTACGCTGCTTCAAGTAACACTTGAGGATGCCATTGATGCGGATGAAACATTCGATACGTTAATGGGTGACAAAGTAGAGCCGCGAAGAAACTTCATTGAAGAAAATGCACAATATGTTAAAAATCTAGATATTTAGAGTGAAAGCTCCTAGCTTTTAAAAGCTCTGTTAAAACCCATTGTTAATTGGAACGTATAAGCTAGATTCCAGCGGGAATCAATGGGGTATGTTAACCAGAGCCTTATTAAAAGAACACCTCATTTTCGGTGAGGTGTTTTTTGATAATAAATCTTTCAGTTATATTTTATAAACGAATATTATTCTACGAAATTAATGTGTAATCTTTCACTAACATTGATATAATGAAGAATAGGCAATTAATTGGGCGGTATTGATTCCTTTTTTATAAATGTTTATTTGGCTCTCCCAATTTAAAATATGAAAAGGACAAAGGGAGGTTATTTTAGGATGGCGGAAAATCAAAACTCACAAGTAATTGAGAGAAATATTAGTAATGAAATGCGTGAATCCTTTTTGGGCTATGCAATGAGTGTTATTGTTTCACGTGCTTTACCAGATGTTCGAGATGGATTAAAACCTGTACATCGCCGTATTTTATATGCGATGAACGATTTAGGGATGACATCGGATAAACCATTTAAAAAATCAGCTCGTATCGTTGGTGAAGTAATAGGTAAATACCACCCACATGGCGACTCTGCTGTTTATGAAACAATGGTTCGTATGGCTCAAGATTTCAACTTTCGATACATGTTAGTTGATGGACATGGAAACTTCGGTTCTGTTGATGGTGATTCGGCAGCAGCAATGCGTTATACAGAGGCACGGATGTCGAAGATTTCAATGGAACTCATCCGTGATATTAACAAGGATACGATCGATTATCAGGATAACTATGATGGCTCTGAAAGAGAACCTGTTGTGCTTCCAGCAAGATTCCCTAACCTATTAGTCAATGGTGCGACTGGAATTGCTGTTGGTATGGCTACAAATATACCTCCACATCAGTTAGGTGAAATTATTGACGGTGTACTTGCTATTAGTAAGGATCCTGATATTACAATTCCCGAATTGATGGAAATTATCCCTGGTCCAGACTTTCCAACGGCCGGACAAATTATCGGAAGAAGCGGAATCCGCAAGGCATATGAAACTGGTCGCGGATCGATTACACTGCGCGCGAAGGTAGAAATTGAGGAAAAGCCGTCAGGTAAACAAGTTATTATTGTAAAAGAAATCCCTTATCAAGTAAATAAAGCAAAGCTGGTAGAGAAAATTGCCGAGCTTGTTCGTGATAAAAAAATTGATGGCATAACAGATTTGCGAGATGAATCTGATCGGAACGGTATGCGGGTTGTTATCGAGGTTCGTAAGGATGCAAATGCAAATGTTCTTTTAAACAATCTTTATAAACAAACAGCCTTACAAACAAGCTTTGGAATAAATATGCTTGCGTTAGTTGACGGCCATCCAAAGGTCCTTAACATTAAGCAAATGCTTTATCATTATCTAGAGCATCAAAAGGTTGTTATCAAGCGCAGAACAGCTTTTGAATTAAGAAAGGCTGAAGCACGTGCTCATATTCTTGAAGGCTTAAGAATAGCACTGGATCACTTAGATGAAGTGATAACCCTTATTCGTAATTCTCAAACAACTGATATTGCCCGGAATGGGTTGATGGAGCAGTTTTCATTAAGTGAAAAACAGGCGCAAGCGATACTAGATATGAGGCTTCAAAGATTAACTGGTTTAGAAAGAGAAAAGATTGAAGAAGAATATCAATCACTTGTAAAGCTTATTGAAGAATTAAAAGCAATTCTAGCAGATGAAGAAAAAGTACTAGCCATTATCCGTGATGAGCTTCTTGAATTAAAAGAGCGATTTAACGATGAACGTCGTACTGAAATTGTTGCTGGAGGGCTTGAAAATATCGAAGACGAGGATTTAATTCCAGTAGAGAATATTGTTATTACATTAACTCATAATGGGTATATTAAACGTCTTCCAGTTTCAACCTACCGCACACAAAAACGCGGTGGTAGAGGCGTTCAAGGAATGGGTACAAATGATGATGATTTCGTTGAACAGCTTCTAACAACTTCGACTCATGATACGATTCTGTTCTTTACAAACAAAGGAAAGGTATATCGTGCAAAAGGCTACGAAATTCCTGAATTCAGCAGAACAGCAAAGGGACTTCCAATTATTAACCTGCTAAGTGTCGAAAAAGGCGAGTGGGTCAATGCAATTATTCCTGTTTCTGAATTTGTGGATGATTGGTTCCTATTCTTTACGACAAAAGAGGGGATCTCTAAGCGTTCACCATTATCACAATTCGCAAACATTCGAAATAATGGTTTAATTGCTGTTAGCTTGCGTGAAGCTGATGAGCTTATTTCTGTTAAACTAACAGATGGTTCGAAGGATATTATCATTGGAACAAAAAATGGAATGCTGATCCGTTTCCCTGAAACAGATGTTCGTTCTATGGGACGTACTGCTACTGGTGTAAAAGGGATCTCATTGGATGAGGACGATGAAGTAGTAGGAATGGAGATCCTTGATGAAGGTGTTGACGTATTAATTGTTACTAGAAATGGTTATGGAAAACGAACTCCTTCTGAGGAATACAGAATTCAAAGTCGTGGCGGTAAAGGTTTAAAAACATGTAATATCACGGAGAAAAATGGCCATGTAGTATCTGTTAAGGCTGCTACTGGAGAAGAAGATATAATGCTGATCACAGCAAGCGGTGTAATTATTCGTATGGACGTTGCGACTATTTCCTCAATGGGCAGAAATACACAAGGTGTTAAGTTAATTAAATTAGACGAAAATGTAGCAGTATCAACTGTAGCCCTTGTTGAAAAAGAGGAAATTGAACAAGAAACAGTAGAAGAAGGAGAAATAATAGAAGCTCCAGAAGAAGAATAAAAGCTTTTATAGACTAGCTCATTTCATGTGAGTTAGTCTTTTTTTTATAAAAATTCCCACTAAATAATAGGGGTTTTATAGTAAAAAATACCCTAAAGCTTATGAAGGTAAATGAGTATTTAAGACTATTTTTTATATAATGAGAATAGGGGGGATACCAATGAAGATTCATATTGACCAATTGGAAGAAGGGTGTATTTTAGCAAAGGATATTTTATCTGCTTCAAATAAAGTGTTAGCTTATAAAAAAACAATTGTTACAAAGCATATAAAAAAAGCCTTAAAAGCCTTTCTTGTGTATGAGGTTCATGTGGAAACCTTTTTAGAAGATGGAAGAGAGTTTCAACCGGAAGGTATTCTGAAAGATGATTCAATTGGTGTGAAAGAAATGAAAGAAAACAAGCCTGTTAAAACCTTTCATTTACTTTATATCCAGGCTGTCATGGAACTGAAGCAATTGTTCACAGGCTGGCAATCTGGTACCCAGGTTGAAATAGCTAAAGTCAGGCAAGTTATCCTTCCGTTAGTTTCCGAGTTGGAAAACAGAAGGCGAAATGTTAAAGCTTTATCAGTACAGCAAAAAAGAAAACTATCTCTACCATCATTCTATCGCAGTAGCTTTGACGAGTGCATTTTTAGCTAAAAAATTAGGCTATATCCAAGGAGAGATAAACCAAATTGCCATTACGGGATTAGTATGTGATTGTGGAATGGCGAGAATAAGCCCGGCTATTATGACAAAAAAGTGACATTAACTGAGCGGGAGTATCTTGATATAAAACAACACCCAGTACATAGCTATCAATTATTGAAACACATCATGTCAATAAAAGAAGGAGTTAAAATGGGAGTCCTTCAGCATCACGAAAGAATTGATGGCAGCGGGTATCCCTTAGGCGTTAAAGGAGACCAGATTCATCCGTACAGTAAAATTGTCGCTTTAGCTGATACATATCAGGCAATGGTGTCAGAACGTCCATACCGCAGTAAACAATCCCCTTTTAAAGTTTTAGAACAAATCATACAACAAGACTTTGGAAGATTTGATCTTAATGCTGTAAATGAGTTAAAAAAAGCAATAATTAAATTCTCGACTGGGACAAAGATCAAACTTTCGAATGGATTAAAAGCGGAAATTGTTTTTGTGGAGGAACAATTTCCAACACGGCCAATAGTGAAAATTGAGCAAACTGGGGACATATTCTCTTTAAAGGATATAAAAGAACTTTATATACAAGAAATTATATAAAAAATGCTCTAATTGTGTTGACTAGTGATAAGTATGCTGGTATACTTCTTTAAGTCAGCAAAACAGAGCAAATGATTTAAAAGAATTTTTAAAAAAATGTTGACTATACCATGACTTACATGTTATATTAAAGAAGTCGCTTTTAGGCGAAAGTAATAAAAAGTTCTTTGAAAACTAAACAAAACCAAGCGTGCCAACGTTAATTTTGATTAACAAAACAACGTACTAAACTAGTACGTTTTATGAGCTATATCAACTCTTTATTGGAGAGTTTGATCCTGGCTCAGGACGAACGCTGGCGGCGTGCCTAATACATGCAAGTCGAGCGAATCTGAGGGAGCTTGCTCCTGACGATTAGCGGCGG
>NZ_LATZ01000127.1 GCF_000981385.1 Bacillus sp. SA1-12 | reverse complement strand
CCTCAACTAGAACCATATAGAAACCAATTGGAAGGCAGATCCTTACTTGTTAGAAAATTGAAATTGATCCCTCTTGAAGTTATTGTTAGAGGTTACATCACCGGTTCCGGCTGGAAAGAATACCAAAAATCTAAAACCGTCCACGGTATTCCTATTGGTGATGTGGTTGAATCACAACAAATCACTCCTATCTTCACCCCATCCACTAAAGCAGAACAAGGTGAACATGATGAAAATATCACCAAAGAACAAGCTGACAAGATTGTTGGAAAAGAATTATGTGATAGAATTGAAAAAATTGCTATTGATTTGTACACCAAAGCCAGAGATTACGCTGCCACTAAAGGAATTATTATCGCTGATACTAAATTTGAATTTGGTTTAGATGGTGACAACATCGTTCTTGTTGACGAAGTTTTAACTCCAGATTCTTCCAGATTCTGGAATGCTACTAAATACGAAGTTGGTAAATCTCAAGACTCTTACGATAAACAATTTTTGAGAGATTGGTTAACTTCTAATGGTGTTGCTGGTAAAGATGGTGTTGCTATGCCTGAAGACATTGTCACTGAAACCAAGAGCAAATACGTTGAAG
>NZ_LATZ01000126.1 GCF_000981385.1 Bacillus sp. SA1-12 | reverse complement strand
TGAAATTCCTGTACCACCTCCTCACCGTTTGAGCAATGGGGGGACGCAGAAGGATAGGGTAAGCGCGCTGTTGGATTAGCGCGTCCAAGCAGGTAGGCTGACAACGAGGCAAATCCCGTTGTCATAAAAGCTGAGCTGTGACGGCGAGGGAACTATAGTACCGAAGTTCCTGATTCCACACTGCCAAGAAAAGCCTCTAGCGAGGTGTGAGGTGCCCGTACCGCAAACCGACACAGGTAGGCGAGGAGAGAATCCTAAGGTGAGCGAGAGAACTCTCGTTAAGGAACTCGGCAAAATGACCCCGTAACTTCGGGAGAAGGGGTGCTTTTTAGGGTGAATAGCCCGGAAAAGCCGCAGTGAATAGGCCCAGGCGACTGTTTAGCAAAAACACAGGTCTCTGCGAAGCCGCAAGGCGAAGTATAGGGGCTGACGCCTGCCCGGTGCTGGAAGGTTAAGGGGAGAGGTTAGCTGCTGAGCGAAGCTTTGAACTGAAGCCCCAGTAAACGGCGGCCGTAACTATAACGGTCCTAAGGTAGCGAAATTCCTTGTCGGGTAAGTTCCGACCCGCACGAAAGGCGTAACGATCTGGGCACTGTCTCAACGAGAGACTCGGTGAAATTATAGTACCTGTGAAGATGCAGGTTACCCGCGACAGGACGGAAAGACCCCGTGGAGCTTTACTGTAGCCTGATATTGAATTTTGGTACAGCTTGTACAGGATAGGTAGGAGCCTGAGAAGCCGGAGCGCCAGCTTCGGTGGAGGCGTCGGTGGGATACTACCCTGGCTGTATTGAAATTCTAACCCGCGGCCCTTATCGGGCCGGGAGACAGTGTCAGGTGGGCAGTTTGACTGGGGCGGTCGCCTCCTAAAATGTAACGGAGGCGCCCAAAGGTTCCCTCAGAATGGT
>NZ_LATZ01000125.1 GCF_000981385.1 Bacillus sp. SA1-12 | reverse complement strand
CTTAATGAAGCGATAGAAAAAGGGTTTGTTGATCCTTCTGTTGTTTTTATAGACTCTACACATGTTAAAGCAAATGCAAACAAGAGGAAGTTTATAAAAGAAGCTGTCAAAGCAGAAACAAAAAGCTATCAAACTCAACTAGAAGAAGAGATAAACGAAGATCGAATTGTACATGGAAAAAAGCCTTTAACCCCTCAAACAAAGGCGGAGACAAAAGAAATTAAAGTAAGCACAACAGATCCTGAAAGTGGCTATTATGTTAAGAATGAACGAGAGAAACAATTTGCCTATTCCTTTCACACAGTTTGTGACAATAAGGGATTTATACTTGCCAATCAAGTGACAGGTGGAAATGTACACGATAGTCAGGTAATAAATTCTCTTGTAGATGAATTGATTGAAAAAGTAGGTAAGCCTAATGCTCTTGCTGGAGACGCAGGATATAAAACTCCACCCGTTGCGAAATATTTAATGGACAAAGAAATTAGTCCTGTTATGCCTTACACAAGACCCCACACTAAAGATGAATTCATGAAAAAATATGAATATGTCTACGATGAATATTATGATTGTTATATTTGTCCGAAGGATCAAATACTTCCTTACCGCACAACGACCAGGGATGGTTACAGACAATACGCATCAAATCCAGCCATTTGTAAGGATTGCACACTCCTTGATTCCTGTACACAAAGTAAGAACAAGAGGAAAATGATTCACCGACATATTTGGGAAGATAACATTGATGAAGTTAATCATTTACGGCATACAGAAATGAATAAAAGCATATACGCTAAACGAAAAGAAACAATAGAACGTGTCTTTGCAGATGCTAAAGAAAAGCATGGTATGCGATGGACCACTTTAAGAGGAATTAAAAAAGTGGCCATGCAGGCGATGCTAACTTTTGCTGCCATGAATCTCAAGAAAATGGCAAACTGGGCATGGAAGTATCCATGCCCAGCCTAAGAAAATAGAGAATAAATGCAAACCCCCTTTCAAAT
>NZ_LATZ01000124.1 GCF_000981385.1 Bacillus sp. SA1-12 | reverse complement strand
GCTTTGTAGTGCTCATCCTTGTAATTGATTTTTAATTGACTAATTTGGTGTTGGACAATTAACTCCGTGTTATAATAAATGAATAGTTGATCATCATATGCTTGTAAGCCAACAGTCTTCCCTTGATACTCAGCTGGAACTGAGTATTGATTGGACTTATACGACACCATGTTGGACGAATTCACTTTTACAAGCGTATGATTGATTTTGTAAGAATCTCTTATTTGTTGCCGTGGGAGGGGCATTAAGAGGTTCTTTTCTTGTTTTAATGCTAAAATTGGTATCTTTCCGGTCCCCTGGTGATAACTATGATTGATTCTTTCACATAGTTGTTGCACAAACTTATGAAGTTCTTCTAAGCTAAACTTCCCTTGATAAGCATGAATTTCATCTAAATATTTCATGGGTGATTCAACTTTCCCTTTTGTATTCGGTCTTCCTGCAATACAAGGCTGCACTTTAAATCCAAAATCATCCGCAAATTGAGCGAAACGTTTATTGACTATTCCTTTGGTATAATTTGTTCTTGCTTCATCCATTACCGTTTTCATATTGTCAGTCAACCATATCAAAGTCACAAAGTGTGCTATTGTCATTTTTGACTCTTGTTAATTCGCATTTTTAAATTCTCCATCAGTATTTTTAATTTTGGTAAGTCTGTAAGACTATTAATCTTAAAATCTGTTTGGATATCTAACGCTATGTACATACTAATCACCCCAAGATTAGTATGTAGAAATGAGTCGAAACTGTACATCTTTAATTAATCAAATTTTTACATATTTAAATTAGCATTTGTAAGAGCTACCTAAAGGAGGATATGGTGAATTCCATGGGGGACTTTGGGAGTGTGGAGTAAGAATAACACAATTAGATTTCTACGTTCACGTCGAAAGGAAATATCAAATGTTGATAGATATGATTTTGTCACGGGAAAACTTAATTGAAGCACTTAAGCGTGTGGAAAGGAACAAAGGAAGTCATGGCATAGATGGAATGTCCGTAAAAT
>NZ_LATZ01000123.1 GCF_000981385.1 Bacillus sp. SA1-12 | reverse complement strand
TAATGCTCTTGCTGGAGACGCAGGATATAAAACTCCACCCGTTGCGAAATATTTAATGGACAAAGAAATTAGTCCTGTTATGCCTTACACAAGACCCCACACTAAAGATGAATTCATGAAAAAATATGAATATGTCTACGATGAATATTATGATTGTTATATTTGTCCGAAGGATCAAATACTTCCTTACCGCACAACGACCAGGGATGGTTACAGACAATACGCATCAAATCCAGCCATTTGTAAGGATTGCACACTCCTTGATTCCTGTACACAAAGTAAGAACAAGAGGAAAATGATTCACCGACATATTTGGGAAGATAACATTGATGAAGTTAATCATTTACGGCATACAGAAATGAATAAAAGCATATACGCTAAACGAAAAGAAACAATAGAACGTGTCTTTGCAGATGCTAAAGAAAAGCATGGTATGCGATGGACCACTTTAAGAGGAATTAAAAAAGTGGCCATGCAGGCGATGCTAACTTTTGCTGCCATGAATCTCAAGAAAATGGCAAACTGGGCATGGAAGTATCCATGCCCAGCCTAAGAAAATAGAGAATAAATGCAAACCCCCTTTCAAATCAAGGATTTGAAAGGGGGTTTGTCTACGGTCTGAGGTCTCTTTAATAAGAGACCTTTTATATTGTAATAGCATTAACATTGTGAATTGTTTTGTTATCCAACAGTTAAAATAGTGATTGTCTATAAATATGATCTTTATTTTGATTCAAAATACTTTAAATAATAGCCTATTTTTTTTACAACATATTTTGCATCAGACCCTACACCTCGAATGGTTGCTGAAGAAAATGATCGCTGACCTGAAAGTCCAACATAATATAAACCATCGATTGTGGAACTTAATCCTTTATCCTGTCTCGGGGAATTGTATTTATCTATCGTATTTTTTAGAGGTATTAAATAGTGCATATTATATATATAACCAGTTGCATAAATGACAGTGTTTACTTGTTCTTCATTTCCCTTACTCCAAACAACGCCCCCTTCTGTATATTTTGTAAACATTCTTCTGCTATCTGGCGTTTTCTTTACAATCGCTTCTTTATAAATTCCTGTATCCATAATTGATACCTTTGAAGCAAACTTTCTTCCATAAAAAAGAGTATCAACACCAGTTAATTTTAACCAAAAGTGAATGTCTTTTCCGAGTAATCTTTGTGGTGTAAAAGAAAGAGGTTTTCTTGAAGCAATTGTTACATTTGCCACTTTTGCTAACTCATAGGCAATTTGTATAGCAGAATTTCCACCACCAACCACAACTACTCTTTGATTTTTATATTCGTCTACGTTTTTATATTGACTGGAGTGTATGATATTACCCTTAAAATATTCACTTCCTTCTATTGCTGGTAGATTGGGATTGGCAAAAGCTCCTGTTGCTGAAATAACTGTTTTTGAATAATATACACTTTTTAAGGTTTCGATCTCAAATAAATCTCCAACCTTACGAACTACTGTAACTTTTTCTCCAGTACGAATGTTTAAATTAAAATGTTTAGCATATTCTTTGAGGTATGAAATAACTTCTTCCTTGGTAGGATAACGACTTTCATTTCCAGGGAATCGTAATCCTGGAAGGGAGGAATAACATGCAGGAGAAAATAAGGTTAGGCTATCATAATATTTTGACCATGATTCAGTAGTTTGATTTTCACCTTCAAGGACGAGGTATTTTATTCCGTTTTGATTTAAGTGATAAGCCGCTGCTAACCCTGACTGACCAGCTCCAATCATAATACTATCAAATACATCTTTCATGGTTTACACCCCTTGTCATATCGTTATTTAACGATATGTTTTTTAAAAAAAGAACATATAGATACTTCTACAT
>NZ_LATZ01000122.1 GCF_000981385.1 Bacillus sp. SA1-12 | reverse complement strand
TTACATTTTAATAGTTTAAAATACATTTTTAGCTTATTCTTGATACAAGATATTAATACGCGTTAGGTACAGGATAGTAAAGCTTTTAAGCTAGGTAAGAAGTTTCGATTAGGTTGACACTCAGCTAATGCAACATGTTATCAAATAGAGGGATAAACTTTTTAATAAACTTTTACATAAAATCTATCAAAACTTAAAAAATCACATTTACAATATAGAAAAAAAGGAAGGGGAAAGACCAAAATGTACAAGTATATAATTAATGTATTATTCAAGGGGAAAATTTATCAAACCAATGTAATAGCTAACAAAAACAAATCAGAAGAAGAAGTGTATCAAATTGCAAAAGAGCAAATTTTGAAACAATGGGCAGGTTAAACAACAACATAGGTTATTAATTTCACCGATTAAAGTGAAACATGCTCCTTTTGCCATATACATATAGGTCAAAACCAATGATTTGAAGATAAATAAAAGCTAAGTGCCAACTTGATCTGCCCCGTAAATGTTAGACACCAAACTAACATTTACGGGGTGTTTTAATGGCCAAATTTACAACGGAAGAAAAAATTCAAATTGTATTAAGGTATTTAAAAAGAAATGAAAGTATTAATAAAGTTGCGGAAGAAGTTAATGTTAGTCCTCCTATCTTAAGTGGATGGATACGCCTTTATGAACAATTTGGTTTAGAAGCATTTATTAAATCCTATACAAGTTATTCTGTAGAGTTTAAACTAAATGTACTCAAGTTTATGAAAGACACGGGTATATCCTCTTATGACGCAGCTGCCATTTTCAATATTTCTTCACCAGGCTTGATCCGAAACTGGCGCAAGTTATTTGAGACTGGAGGAATTGATGCCCTACATCCAAAGAAAAAGGGGCGATCATCCATGAAAAAAGAAACAAAAACTAATGTTAAAAAACAATTACCAGTTGAAGGATCGCTTGAGGCTCTACAGGCTGAAAATGAGCGTTTACGTATGGATAACGCCTACTTAAAAAAGTTGAACGCTTTAGTTCAAGCACAGGAAAAATTACAAACAAAGTCAAAGCGCAAGTAATTTTTGAGCTAAAGAATGAATTTGATATCGTGGAATTAGTTAAAGTCGCTGACATTCCACGTAGTACATACTATTATTGGGAAAAACAATTAAATCGAGAGGATAAATATGCGAGTGTAAAAGAAGTTATTGATGCCGTTTATCATGAGCATAAAGGTCGTTATGGTTACCGCCGTATCCACAAAGAATTAGCGAAAAGGAACATTCACTATGATCCAAAGACCATTAATCGTTTAATGAATGAGATGGGCTTAAAATGCGAAGTGCGTATGAAAAAGTACCGTTCATATCGTGGAAAAGTAGGTAATATCGCACCTAATATACTGAATCGCGATTTCCACGCAGACAATATGAATGAAAAATGGGTAACCGATATAACAGAATTTCACTTATTTGGAGAAAAACGTTTTTTATCTCCAATTTTAGACTTATGTAATGGAGAAATTATTGCGTATAAAGTAATGAAACGTCCGGTTTATCCACTGGTTGGAGAGATGTTAGATGAAGCAGTGAAGCGAATACAGCCCGGAGATAAGGTCATCCTCCATTCAGATCAAGGTTGGCATTATCAGATGGATAAGTATCAAAATAAATTAAAAGAATATGGTATCCGTCAAAGCATGTCTCGTAAGGGAAATTGTTTAGACAACGCAGTCATGGAAAATTTCTTTGGCTTATTAAAATCGGAACTTCTTTACTTACAAGAGTTTGAGAGTATGGAACATTTTGAACGAGAATTAGAAGAATATATTTATTATTACAATCACAAACGAATGAAGGCAAAATTAAATGACCTAAGTCCAATAGAATACCGGACTCAGGTCTTAGAAGCTGCCTAATCTTTTTGTCTAACTTTATTGGGTCAGATCAACTGCTTGTTAGCTTTTTAAGATAAGAAGAAAAGTGAGGTTACTTTGCTAAAACATATGTTTCAATTGCGTGTGCAACTCCATGCTCATTATTTGTTAATGTCACGACATCAGCAATGTCTTTAACCGTTGGGTCAGCATTGCCCATTGCAATGGAAAGCCCGGCAGCCTCTAACATTGGAACATCGTTGAAATTATCTCCGATTGCTACCGTATTTTCAATTGGAATATTAAAATACTCAGCCATTACTTTAATACCGTTTCCTTTATGTCCATTTGTATCCATAATTTCAATATTAAATGGACCTGAAGTTGTAATTGAAATGCCCTCAAAGGCTTTAAGAGTAGCGATAAGTTCGTCTTTTCCTGAAATAGTTGGAATGAAGAACTTTTGAATAGCAATCTCTTCAATCTTTAGGACATCTTCAATTTCATCAAAGAGTTTAATTGTATCGGTTTCTTGTGGTTGTTCAGTCAGGAATTTATATTCTTTAGGAGTTAGACCGCTGCTGAATTCCTGATTTTGCTCAAGGAATGCCAGCATACGCTCTGTCCAAGTGGAAGCAACTAATATCCCGTGGCTTGTATAAAGTTTAAATGGGTATTTTTTTTCGTTAAGGATCGCAGCAACTTCCTTCACGCTTTCTTTGTCTATGGAAATTTGACTTAATAATTTACCGTCTGCAAGTACCTTTGTGCCATTGCTTCCTGCTACAGGACAATCAAGCGGTGTTTTTTCAATAAGCTGTTTGATATCTTCAGGTGCTCGGCCTGAACAAATCATTACGACATGGCCAGCTTGTTGTGCTTTTTGAATCGCGTCCACATTTTCTTTTGAGATTTCAATGTTTGAAGATAACAATGTTCCATCAAGGTCAATTGCGATTAATTTTTTCATCTGGTGTGTCTCCTTTGCAACGATTGGATTCTAAATAAATGAAAAATAAAGTGCATGATAACTCAATTATCTATTATGACATATTTTTCGATAATTAATTAGTAAAAAAGCATGAAAAATTAGTAAAACTTC
>NZ_LATZ01000121.1 GCF_000981385.1 Bacillus sp. SA1-12 | reverse complement strand
TCAAGGGAAGACTGTTGGCTTACAAGCATATGATGATCAACTATTCATTTATTATAACACGGAGTTAATTGTCCAACACCAAATTAGTCAATTAAAAATCAATTACAAGGATGAGCACTACAAAGCTGAGCTCAGCAGAGCTCTTCCATACTATCCTGATATTGATCATCTGGCAAAGAAAAATTTAGAGACAATTGGAGATGTGTATAAAAATGAATAACACCTATCAACAGTTAGTACGAAATTTAGAATATTTAAAGTTAAAGCAAATGATCCAGCATCTAAGTGAAACCATCGATTTTAGTGTTGGAAATCAAGTATCTTTTGTAGAAACACTTGTAAAACTCACAAATTATGAAATTGATGTTCGAGAGAAAAATATGATTCATTCAATGGTAAAAGTGGGGGCATTTCCCCACTTAAAAGAACTAAACCAATTTGACTTTGAATTTCAGCCGTCGATTAATAAACAACAAATTCTTGATTTTATCACTTTACGATTTATTGAGAGAAAGGAAAATATTATATTTTTAGGCCCTAGTGGTGTGGGGAAAACTCATTTAGCCACTGCCATCGGCATAGCAGCTGCTAAAAAGAGAACCAGCACTTATTTTATTAAGTGCCATGATTTACTCCAGCAGTTAAAGAGAGCTAAAATTGAAAATCGTTTAGAAGCAAGATTAAAGCATTATACCAAATATAAACTGCTTATTATTGATGAAATTGGCTATTTACCTATTGATCCAGAAGATGCGAAATTGTTCTTTCAACTCATTGATCTAAGGTATGAAAAGAGAAGTACAATTCTAACAACTAATATCAATTTCAAGTCATGGGATGAAGTCTTTCAAGATTCTAAACTGGCCAATGCGATTTTAGACCGGGTTTTACATCACGCAACAGTAGTAAGTATTGTTGGAGAATCTTACCGAATCAAAGATCATCTTGCGAAAGAAAATGAGTAGAATTTGTACATACTTAAACGATCAAAAGTGTACATACTTAGGTTGACATTTATATACTGCTCATATTTCTACTTTTTTACTCTAAAAAAGTCTAATAGAAGTAATCTTTATTCTATGTACTTTTGTTATTGTTAATACAAAGTTCCTCTCCTTTTGTAACAGGAAACTTCCTTTAGATAATTTGTCAAAATGTGTTTGCCTTTTTCACTGCCTGGACTTTCTGTGATGAATATTTATTTGCAAAGATCTCTTTTGATTTCCTTTTTTGGAATTTCATTATTACCGGAAAAATTGTTCGGATATAAAGGAAAATTTTTACATTAGCACAAAATAGCATTCGTGATTATTATAAAATGGTCGTTTATGGAACTTGTATAATTTGCCAAACATGAAAAATTTTTATACATATTCCTTTTTTATAAGAACATAATAATTAAAGTCATTTAACTTAAAGGAAGTAATTTAAATTGTAATGGAACGGATGCCCTTTTGATTCCCTTATTAATTATCGTTTTGGCCAATTTGACCTCTATGCTGTTTGTTGTCCCTGATATATTAGTGGGAATTTTTGTGAAAAAATTGGATTTAAAAGTTTATCGAAATGATTCATAAATAGGTGAGGAAATTACTGTGCCATTTTTAAGAGAACTACTTATTAAAAAAAACCTTAAGAACCAATCTGAATCAAAATCAATTAGTGTTATCTTTCAACAAGCGAGTAAGTCAAGCGATTTTCATCAATTTTCTCCTGTTGAAAATCAGGATAAAATTCTAATCAGTTATTTTAAATCCATGGTAGATGCAGAGAAGATCAATCGACTCCTCCTCCCGGGCCTCCAAAAGAATGTTGAGAAAATTAAACATTTAGATGATATAAAAAATATAATCCCATTTGATGATATAAATGTTACAAGTAAAACTTCAGATGTTGAAAAAAAGCTTATAAAGGGATATGTCATTATCCAGTTAAAGGAATTTGACAATAACTTTCTTACTGTAAATGTTGAAAACGGTAATCTTGGCTACCGCCAGAACAATGAAGCAGAAAATGAATTTAGTGTTGTCGGTCCAAAAATCGGATTTGTAGAAAACATTGATATAAACATACATTTATTAAGAAAGCAAATTGCCATCACTGATTTAGTTTTTGAAGAAATTACCATGGGGTCTATGTCTAAAACAAAGGTGGTCATCGCCTATTTAGATGGGATTACCAATCCACAACACATTCAAACCGTACGCCAACGGCTAAAAAAAATAGATTTCGATGTGATTTTTGATAGCTCTCAAATTGATCAAATGATTTCAGATAACTCTAATACACCTTTTCCCATATTTTTATCTACAGAGCGAATTGACCGTGTTATTTATGCCGTTATAAATGGACAAGTTGCTATTTTAACGAATGGTTCCCCCTATGTCGTTACAGGACCGTCAACGTTGATGGATTTTTTTATTTCACCAGAAGATTATTATCTGCCCTGGATAGTGGGATCTTTCTTTCGAATTATACGCATTATTGGTGTGATTTTCTCGATCTTTGCGACTCCGTTATATGTTGCCGTATTAACATATCATTATGAAGTTATACCAGGAGATTTACTTGGACCTCTAATCAGTTCCAGAGCAAATGTTCCGTTTCCACCCGTATTAGAGGTCATTTTTTTAGAAATTACGATTGAATTACTGCGTGAAGCAGGGGCACGTTTACCAACCAAGATTGGACAGACGTTAGGGATTGTGGGAGGTATTGTTATTGGACAGGCAGCCGTAGAAGCAGCGTTAACAAGTAATATATTGCTGATAATTGTGGCGTTATCTGCACTTGCCTCTTTTACAACACCTATCTTTAAAATGTCTAATACCGTCCGTCTCTTACGATTTCCATTCATAGTAGTTTCAGCTTTTTGGGGTGGTTTTGGAATTGTTATTGGATTTATTATTCTTTTAGGTCATTTATTAAGATTAAAATCTTTAGGAACTCCCTACTTGATTCCTCTTTACCCATTTAGAATAAAGAATTTTCGAGACAGTTTTATTCGTTCGTCATATCAATATACAACAACTCGAAGCAAGTTTTTAAAGCCTCTTATGCTAAGACGATATACACCTCATGAAGACAAGGAGGATCTTAATAATGAGTAGCCAAAAATGCAAAATCATTTTTATATTCTGCTGTTTTTCTCTACTCATATTTGTTTTGACAGGATGTAATCGCGGTAAAATTGTTGATGATATACACATGCTTTCAGTACTAGGATTCGATAAAGAAGATCGCGATTATATTGGAACAGCTCTTTATTCAGACTATACTGAAGAACAAAAACAAGGGAAAATTTATTCCTTGCAAGGGCATGAAAAAAGTACGAAATTGATTCTAAAAGAAATAAACAATCAATCATCAAAACCTATTGAAATCGGTAAGTTAAAACTTTTAATGTTTAGTGAAAATTTAGCGAGAGATGGCATCTCGGATTTTGTCAAAACAATATGTAAAGACCCTTTAATCGGGAGCAACTTGATCATTGCTGTTTCAGAAGAACCGGCGGAAAAAATTTTAAATAATCTCACAAAAGAAGGAAATGACTACCTTCCTAATTTGATCGAACAAAACTTTAAATCAGGAAATGTACCCGTTTCCAATCTACAGATATTTCTGTTTGATTACTATGGGGAAGGAAGAGATGTATCTGTTCCTTTTATAAACCTAAATGAACATGGGAAAGTTAGAATTGACGGATATGCTGTTTTTAAAAAAGATCATTTGTCACTCGTCTTAAAGCAAAAAGAGATGTTTCTCTATAAATTATTACAAGCAAGATCGATGAATGGGGAAATGTCGTTTAAGGTAAGGAAAGGACAACAAGAAGGTCTTGCCGTATTGACAAGTCTTTACGGGAAAAAGATTGAATCTGTATCAAAAAATGAATCCGGGCCAAAGGTAACATACAGCATTAAATTACATGGAATGGTTAGAGATTATCCAGGATGGTTAGATTTGAAAAAAAATGAAAATTATAAATTATTAACAAGGCAATTGGAAAAGCAAATAAAAAACGACCTTTTAAAACTTTTGTTAAAATTCCAAGAGCATGATGTAGATCCCTTAGGTGTTGGGGATTTGGTAAGAGCACACAGTGAAAAGTGGAATGAAAAAGAGTTTTATGAAACAGTCTATCCAAAGGTAACATTCAATATTAATCTTAGCATTCAACTACATCAATCAGGGATCGGAGATTAGACATTTTGGTGGTTTATTATGAGTAAACAAGTAAAGGAAAGTTTAACCGTTTCTCCCTTTTTCTTATTCTTCATTATCCATGGGACACAGACTAGCGTAGGTATGCTGAATTTTCAAAGTGAAATAGTAGAGGGGGCTGAACAAGATGCATGGATTTCAATATTGATGGTTGGTTTTAGTCTTCATCTAATAATATGGATGATGTATTTTCTGTTAAAGAAATCAAACAATGGAGATATTTTATCCTTACATCAACAGATGTTTGGAAAATGGACTGGCAACATTTTCAATCTTTGTTTTTATGGATATATCATTTTAACGGTATCAACAACAGTACGTTCGTACATAGAAATTTTACAAGTTTGGGTTTTTCCATATGTTCATCTATGGGAGTTATCACTAATTATTGTGTTGGCTTCTGCATATATTGTTTCAGGTGGATTCAGAGTGGTTACTGGTATATGTTTTTGGGGAGTAGTGCTACCCAGTGTTGTACTTGTGACCCTTTATTACCCATTAAAATATGCAAACTGGAATAATTTACTTCCCCTTTTGAACCATAACTTAGGTGACTATATCGTTTCAGCAAATCAAACTATTACCAATTACTTGGGACCTGAATTATTGTTAATCTATTTTCCTTTTATTAAAAATAATCATGATTCCCAGAAATGGGCTCATCTTTCAAATGCCTATACAACCATTCTATATTTTATTATTACAATTGTGTCGTTTGTATATTTCAATATTCGACAGCTGGAACATACAATATGGCCAATCTTGATTTTATCAAAAGTAATCCGGTTACCTTTCATTGAAAGATTTGAATACATTTATATATTTGCATGGCTTTTAGTCATCTTACCTCCTTGTTGTGTCCTTTTGTGGAGTGGAACAAGAATCTTAAAGACAACAATTAACCTTAAACCTAAAAGATCGTTATGGATATCAAGTGCCATAGTCTTTGTTATTGTTATTAATTTAAAAACTGAAATTAGTATTGAGAACATTATTTCATTCCAATCAACTACAGGCTTAGTTTTTTTATACTGTTACATTCCAACATTGTTTTTTTTGTTGAACATCATTAACTTTTTTAAGAAGAGAAAAGCTTAGAAAATTAAGCTATATAAAAAAGACTTAGGGTTCTTACCAAAAATGCCTCGGTAAAAGATTTTGATAAATTCAAATGTTAGATCTAGAGATAGCCCAACGAGTAATAAAGTTTTATTTGCAGATCAAAAAAATTTCAGACAATACACAGATGGTAAAAAGTGGTGATTTGTTAGTTGTCTAACATTAAAATAACTACATATACTACTTTCCATAAGAAACTTCTATTAGGAGGAAAGTGTATGAATAAAAAAATTTTGTTTATGTTAATAACCATTACTTTTGTTCTATTTGCACCTATTTTTACTCAGGCACAAGTAATATTTGAAGTAAAATCTGGTGATAGTCTCGATAAGATATCTAAACAATATAAAATAAATAGAGATGAAATATCAAAGCTAAATGGATTAGCTAAAAATGCTCAACTTGTATTAGGACAAGCTCTCGTCATTCCAGGTTCAAATTATTATGTTCAACCAGGCGAGAGTTTATGGGAAATTGCTTACCGTCATTCCATCACCGAGGAACAATTAATGCTCAATAATGCACTAAAAAGCAAAGTAATTATTCCAGGACAAAAGTTAAACATCCCTCACTCCAAGCAAAAGAAAATTTGGACTGGAACTTATTTTGTTCCTAAGGATAAAAATGCAAATGCTTGGATTTTAAGTAATTATAGTAACACTTTATCAAGTATATTTGTTTTTGAGTATAAACCAGATTACGAAGGAAATATCATTGGGCTAGAAGAAAACGAAGCACATAAACTCGCCTGGAAGCAAAAATTACCCCCTTACGCAACTCTTTCAAATTTAAGCGAAAAAGGTTTTGACCCTGATTTAACTCATCATTTAATAAGTAACCCTTGGCGAAGAAAAAATTTTATAAATAATATTCATTCACTTTTACACAGTAATGATTATAAAGGGGTAGTCATAGATTTTGAACAGGTAAGAGACAAAGATCGTTCTAACCTAAATAAATTTATAAAAGAATTAGCTGAAAAGCTACATCCTTCAGGCATGGAAATATTGATGGCAGTTCCTCCAAAACAAGGAGATAAAATTCCATCTCATTCTACAGCATATGACTATAAAACCCTTGGTAAATACTTAGATAAGATTTTTTTAATGACATATGATTGGCATTGGCCTGGTGGCCCATCTGGCCCGATTGCTCCAATTGATAAAGTAAAGGAAACAGTAAATTATGCAGTTTCTGTAGTACCACGATCAAAAATTATGCTTGGTATCCCACAATATGCATATGATTGGACTATTTCTGGAGAAAAAAAGGCCGGTAAAGCTTACTCAACTCAACATGCAATAGACCTATATATAGGTCATATGAGTCAAATCCATTATGATTTAAATGCTGCTGCACCATGGTTTCGTTATGTCGATAAACAAGGAACATTACATGAAGTATGGTTTGAAGATCCCCGCAGTCTTTTAAAAAAACTTCGTCTTATTAAGGAATATAACTTAGCTGGAATGGGGTGCTGGCATTTAGGTTTAACTATGCCTCAAACGGAAGAACTAGTGTTGGAAGAATTTAAAGTAAAGTAAGTTTAAAAATCTATTTGGGTGATGATAAAGCACATCACCCTTTTATTTATCATTAAACGATGTGTAAGGGTTCATGAACCCAAATAGTTGCGACATGCGACTTTTCACCAATTAAACAAAAATTAATAGAGGGTCTTCAAAATATATCAACTGAAATTAGCAAATGAATAGAATCATTAGAAAATGAAAACTATTGTCTTCTAGGTAAACTTGAGGACATAAAGAAAAGTTTTTGAAACAAATTAAAACTGTTACTGTGTCTTTCTTTATTTAACTTCATATTCTAGCAATTATTTAGATATATTTACTTGTATTCAACATTTTGTATCCAAGACATTGGTGCATTGACAATTCATTATTAGAAGAAATTATAATAATGGACTCGTTCTAATTTCTTATTTGTTTGGATTATCACTAAAAAGGGGTAATCGAAACATTATCGAATTGCTTTATTTAATATTATTATATATTTGCATTTATACATACTCCACATTTGAAACTTTTATACAAGCTTAAAGAAACTATCTAATCTTAGAATATTCATGAATGTACTATTTTTTGTACTTTTGAAAGAAAATGAGGTTGATAAGTTAAATGGATACGATCCCATTATTAATGGGAGGAATTATACTTCTTATATTTTAACAGCATATAACGAATAAACAATCCAATTGCCAAACCGGGTATTAAAGACAACATCGGTAGCAAAATGGGTCCAAATGATATTCCGAAAATTAAATTAGGAGAATACATAAGACCTATTGTGACAAAATAAGCTCCAAATGCAAAAGGGAGAAAAGATAATGGAGGGTTCGTCCCTTCTGAAAATTTATAAGCATCATACATAGCATCCATATATACCCATGGATATAACATTAGCCATTGATAATTAACCGTTCCATAAGTATCTGTTATTTTCCCTAAGAAGCTATACATAATAGTTTGATTAAAATATTTTGGTTTTGCTTTAATTCATCTAATTTTTTTAATAAACCAACTAAACCTCTTATTGTAAACAAGGTAAAACTTACACTCCCAAAAGTATGGAGTGGTGACCATTTTTTCCATTTGAATAATCTGGGTTTTCTTCTAAATACCATTGGCCTAAACTCATTGGAACACTAAATATTAAGCTCTTTAAAAGTATCTTACCTATATTATCGTTTTATCGTTATACGATATTTTAACCCAGATAACACTTAAAATTGGAAAAATAATATATCATAAATAAGATTGGTTTTAAAGACTTTTGGAAAAGGGCGAACTGGATAGAAAATTCTTTGGCTTCCAACAGCATAAGCATCAATAAGAGTTGCAAGAACTCCTTTTGAGAAAAAAACAAGTAAATTTTCCCTCATCTTTGAGCCTCTAAATAAAAATGTTAGAGCAACTATACACAGTACATTAAGTAGGTTTAATAATTTTTTCTCCATAAAGTACCAGCCTTTTTCAATGGATTAATTTGACACTTTTAAAATTCCCTATCTTAATAAGTTTTATCCTTCTCTTTTCAATATGTTTACCAAATTTATAACGACATGGGTAAGTGATAATTTTATTAATTTAGCTATCTCATTTATTGAAAATCATAAAACAAAATTTTTATTAACAGATAAGAAAGAGCTAATCAACATTACTTGATTAGCTCAAAATTAAAAAAATCATTCATTAACAATATCTATTCCATTTTGGATAGTCATGATTATAAAGGGGTATTAATCTTTTGGTTAATTATCGTCAAGTAGAGAATCTTGAATTAAAGATATTTTCCTAAAAGAGATAACCACTTAATTCTAGGACTCCAGTAAAGAGTTATACTTTGGGCTTTTTATAATTAATGCTGTATTTGCTAATTATAATTAATTTCTTTCCATGAAACTTAATTGACATTGAAAATGTCCCTGGCCTGATGCTTCAAACTAAGCTTCAATTTCAGGTGGTTCTTTAATTAGTATTTCCTGAAAATAAAGGGGTTTTTGGCGATTTATATGTGGTATCACTTTTAACTTCTTCAGAGTTTCCCTTTTCTGAGGATATATTGGGGGCAAATGAAGAAATGATTACAGTAAAATATTTGAATTATCTAAGTCGGTAAATCACAAAAGATCGCTAAATCATTTGAACAAAGTCAATTTATAGAATTATTAATCTCAATTATGGTTAGTTTGTTAAATATAATGATTCTTTGTTTCCTATCTTACCCATCGCTAACTTAAGTCCTCAAACGTTAAGTTAAAAATTAATTATTTGTTAGAAATAAAAAAATTAACATTAAATGTTAATGTGTTATAGATTTTCCTTAGGACACATCTAGGACACTATCTAAATGTTCTTTTTTTATAGTAATTTTTTTCTTTTTCTTCTTTGGTATTCCCTGCTCCTTGGAATGATTAATCATTTTTTAGTAAGCGTTTTAGAATCCTTTTTTGAAAGACCCATGTGATTTATCTCCTCTCACATTCTTTTTATTTGTTTGTTCCTTGGTAATAAAAACTATACATATATCCACCCAAATCTATATGTAATAAATAACGGACAGAAAGACAGTGTCCCAATGTTAAATGTGACTTAGGCGGATGCGTTTATAGAGCCGAGGTGTTGGGGTTCAACCCGGTTTTTTTTAATCATTAGGAGGATTGCAAAGCAAACGACATGATTCTTGGCTTCAGAAAATGCAATTTACAAAGTCAAGGAAATTCCAATATAAATAAGCCTAATTTCTCAGCATTAAATTGAGAAATTAGGCTTTTATGTTACTTCATTAAAGAGCCTGATCGAATATAAGGTGACATTGATTAGTCAATCGAGTACGTATATTTAAAAAAGAATAACTAACTTCACAATTCGCACAAAGTGGGCACAAAGCCACCTTTTAACTATCAAGGAGAATATTAGTTTCTTGACCTTGTACCTTAAAAGTAAAAATAATCTTTATTTTAGAAAATATTCCAAAGGGAAGACCGTTATAACAATCTGAAGAAGGTAAACGTTCTGGACCATATGTTGCCTCCTCAACCCAATTGAAGAGTTCTTTCAACGTTAGTCAGAGAAATCAAACCTGATAAATCTGTTCCGGACTATTTTTAATTGTTATGTCGCTTCGATTTTTAATAAATTTTGAAAATAATCTCCTCTTTTATCTTGAAGATATTAAAAATACTGTTAAATTTAGTCTCATTTCTTTTCTTGTTTTTTAACTGTGCTTAACAAATATCCTTAGTACTAGACATTTGTCCCATTTCTCTAACTAAGGTCTCAGATGATATAAAATACAAACTCGATATTTATTCGGCTGGTCTTGGACCGGTATCCAAACCAGAGTTTTCTGTTGTCATGATAGGGCGTACGGTGACGTCTCCATTCACACGAATTTGACAGGATAAACGCAAATGATCTTCAATTCCTTTTTCCGAAAAGGCATTCTTTTCTAAATTAGTTACATCACAAAACTCACCTGCCAATACTTCTACTCTACAGGTCGTACATTTTCCTTTCCCTCCGCAACGATGGAGAATATTTACACCGATATCTTCTAGTGCCAATACTAACTTTTTCCCTTGTTCTACTTCAAAAGTTCCTTTTCCTAAAACCTTTAAGATTGGCATTTTATTAACTCCTCACACTATACGATGAATGCTAAAAGTCTTTATTATAGTTTTCACCTCACCTAGTATTAATAATCACAAAAAATGGAGAAATGTATAAATCACACTATAATAAGAAAACTGGAAGGTTTTGCATTATTTAATCTTATTGGACTGAAGGGTTTTCCCATTTACAAACAAAATAGACATAGCAAATTAGCTATGTCTATTATTACTTCAGATCGTAACTTTATTTAGGGAGTACTCTTTTTTGATCAAGATGGTTTATCTTGACTGCGCAGTTTATGAGTACTCTTCATATAATCATCTATTTTTAAACATTTTTTATAGGTAAATTTCATAGACTTTTTCCCCTTATCCTCTGTTGGTTTCTCAACAATTGTACCAGCCTTAAATAAATTCCCGATACACGAATAGACGCGTTATTCATAAACGCGCCCGATTGTTGAATAGTATTATTCAATTGCATAGTATTGTTGTACTGCGCAGCTGGAAAGTTGTTCCTCTTAAAGATAAGCGCCCTACAGATCAAAAAGAGATAGTGGGTTAATCCTTTACATCTTCCTTGCATATTTCACTAACTAGCTGCCATAACGCGTTGTTTTCTTTATTTTTCGGTCCAAGCCTATTACAATTTTCATATTGAGGCTTTGAATTTCTTTATTTTTTGCATTAAACCCTAATAAATTTTTCAGAGGTAACTAATTATTATGTCGTTTGTTAACTTCAATCGTAATGAACTCCGGCAAATAGCTGGGAGTACATCCTTTTGCTACTATTTCATCTTTGTAAAGACCCGTTTTCTCACCAAGTTTAATACAACGTGCACGATTCTTTTCATCATAAACGCCTATCCAGCCTGCGGTGAAATTCATAGCCCATTGAACTTCTGGTTCTTCCTGCGTAATATTAGCTTCTAATGCAGATAGCAAGTCTGCGGTGTTATCAGGCGGTGTTTGTCCAGTCCATCTCAATCGCCCTTGATAATACCAGAAAGCTCGCCTTTGGAGAGCAGAAGGACTATTTTCCCATGACTCCATCAATGCAATTTTCTTCTTGAACTTTGGTCAACCGAAGAGTTTTTGCCCAGACTATTAGCAATCTTAATTATGGATAAAAAACTTCTTTCACAAGATGTGCTAAATAAGCTTGATAAGGATATGCAGACTCACACTTTTGATGAGCGAAATAACTTAATGGATTGGTTAATGGCTAATCAGCTCACCAAATTATTAAAGCAGAACTATCTTCCAAGATATAGCCCATTAACTATATCTAACTAAATACAACAAAACCTTCCAATTTTAGTATGAATGAAGGTTATTTGGCGTGAGCAATTTTAGTATATCATGATGTTATTAATCTTTTTATTGAAAAATGTTGACAAACTATTAGCTGGTTTAGTTTTAAAGCCAACCTATATACATACCCTCTTATCAAGCTGATTTTGATCAAAATATCCAGTTAAAGAATGTGTAAACTCCAATTAATGTAAAAATAATTATTAAAATTATTATTGATAAACAACCAAATGTAACTAATTTATCTTCTAATGAATCTTTGGGTTCTTCTATCAATTTTTTTTTCACTTTATTTTGTGTAGAGGTAATTGCCTGGTCTAATTCTAGTCGTTTTAAGATTTCAGTATTACCTTTATATTTTAAAGCTCTTGCTATTCTAATAGGGTCATTTCCCATTGATTTTTCAAACTCAGTACACGCTTTTACCATTTCTGGTGTTTTGTTTTCTTCTAAATACCAGTATCGACCAGCCATAGAAGGATGTTTTAATTCAAAATATATCTCGCCTAACTTTTTACGGAGTTCTAATTCATTAGGATAGGTTGATATTAACCCGTGTAGTCTATCCCTTGCTTTCCCTAAATCATTTTTTAAAATGTCTTCTTCTATTTTTTTTAGAGTATTAACAGGCATCTTTTCTATGAAAAACACCTCATTTTATTTTTTTCTTCACATTTATTTCTCGATTGTTCATATTAATTCCTTCTTCAACAAAACTGTACGTTCGTATTATAAGGTTAGCCAGGAATGCTAAATATTTCTGGTTGACCATTTTTTAAATGGTTTTATTATATCAATAGCCAGGGTAGAACGTAACTGCTCGTGGGGCTTTGATCCCGTCAACTAAACCGTTCGCCCCTACTTGTAGAAACATGATTGAGGCTGGTTGGGACATAGATCTCGTATAACAAGCGAAGCTGTGACACTGCATGGAGGTAACAGGGGTACTGGCAAATTACTAGTTTAGGAGGAGATTTATAATGAATCCAGTCGTTGGTCTGGATGTTTCAAAAGGGGAAAGTCAGGTTCAAGCTTTTTTAGATAAAGGCAAACCTTACCGTAGGAGTTTTAAGGTTTCTCATACTATGGAGGGGCTTAGTTCACTTGTTTCTTCTTGAGGATGTGAAAAGAGATTCCGGCAGGAAACCATCAATAGTTCTAGAAGCTACTGGGCATTATCAAACTCCAGTTGTTCATTACTTGGAGGAACGGGGTTATTTATTGATTATCATTAATCCGTTGATTTCATATAAGTCTCGAGCGTCAAGTTTAAGAAAAGTAAAGACAGATGTAGTTGATGCTTATCTTCTCTGTGAGTTGTTTTATAAGGAGGAATTAGAGCCTTATAAAAAGCGTGGAATCCAGTTATTAAACCTTCGTAATCTTACAAGACAACATGAAAATATAGCATGAGTGATGATTCAAACAAAGCTTCAATTTCAGGCAGTGCTTGAACAAGTGTTTCCTGAATACAAAGGGGTGTTTGGAGATTTATATTCGGTGGTGTCACTTTTAACTCTTTCAGAGTTCCCCTCTTCCGAGGATATTTTGAATGCAAGCGAGGAAATAATCACAAACAAGATAGCTAGTCTTTATAAGAGTCGTTCAAGCAGATGGGCAAAGGAAAAAGCGATTCAACTTAAAGCTGCTGCACGTAATCCTTTTGAAAAGACAGTATATCAGAGTCATATTTTAAGTCTTGGTATGTATATAGGGATTCTTCAATACTAAGAGCATCTATCAACGCTCGAATCAGAGATAGATGCCCTCGCAAAAGAAGTTGAAGAATACAATATAATCAAGTCTATCCCTGGTATTGGTGAAAAGATCGCTGCAACGATTATTTCAGAAATTGGTGAGATAGATCGATTTAATGACCCTAAAAAGCTTGTAGCTTTCGCTGGAGTTGATCCGAGTGTGTTCGAATCTGGTAAGTTTACAGCAACCAAAAACCGAATCACTAAACGTGGCTCAAATAGGCTTCGTCACGCCTTATATATGGCTGTTCGTTGTGCGATTCGTGACTGTCGTAAGAGCAAAACAAGCGATGAAATTATTCCTCGAAATAAGAAATTACGAGAGTTCTATAATAAAAAACGTGAAGAAGGAAAACCTTTTAAAGAGCTGTTATTACTTGTGTAAATAAGCTCTTACACTGGATATTTGCCCTTTTAAAAAGCAAAACGACTTTCTAAGATATAGCTTAGAACCTAAATTAAACTAAATAACACAAAACCTTCCAAAAACAGACTAAAGGAAGGTTATTTGGCATACACATTTTTAGTATAGCATGAGATATTTTAAGTTTTTATTGAAAAATATTGACAAACTATTAGCTGGTTTAGTTGAAGAAGGGATGCAAACAAATCGAGTCACCATAAGCGATGTTATCGGCATTAAAAAAGGATCTTCGATTGATTGAAGATCCTGAAAGAGAGGCTGATTGCTACTTTTCCAAGGTAACAAATCACTAATATTATGGCTTTTTGGCTTCTTTAATAGTATATGTGTAGATTCTTTTAGTGAAATAGACAAATGTTGTTTTAGTTAGTAAATATTGAAAATGGTATAAACTTAAACTGGATGAATCCTTTATAAAAATTTAGTCAATATAAGCAATATTATCGGAGGGTAAATATCCAGCAAATTAACCCTTAAGTTTATCTTTTCTGTTTAATTAATAGCGAACAAAGGCAGTTCCTACAATAATCAGAAGGATAAACAATACAACAACTAGGGCAAAACCATTGTTATTTCTCTCATCACCCATTCTATACACCCCCTTTTTCTCTTCCTAATTACTAGTTAATGCATACAGGAGAGAAAAGGATTGGACAATTTTTAAAAGATAGCGTGGATTTTTTATCTTGATTTATATATGATCTTCTACCAGTAAACATTCATGATGCTTATCCCATGTATATAATATACAAATCTAGTTTACATAATCGCAATTTTAAGAAGTAAGCAAAAAGGCCAAATCCTTATGTATCAAGGGTTTGGCTCTTATCTGTTTTTTATCGTTAATGCATGATTTTATACATTGTTGATTTATCAATGTTTTTGGCTTCTGAAGAAGCCTGGCAGCTGCATAAAAAAGAGTGGTTTTATGCAATCTCTTTTTTCACAAAAGTAACCGTACTTAAATATGAAAATCCCCTTTTTCAAGAATAGAGCCCTTTCGTATTATAAGGTCATCCAGAATAGATATCTGGTTGGCCTATTTTTAATAGGTTATTCTTTAGGTAGCCGGGGTAAGACGTTCGCGTCCTTGGGACAAGGATCCCGTCCGTTATACTGTCCACCCCCTACTTGTAGAAACATGTTTAAGGCTGGTTGGGACAAAGATCTCGTTTAACAAGCGAACCTATCACATTAAAGGAGATTTATGGAGGGGAAAACGACTAAAAGTATTTCTAGGAGGAGGAGTTTCTCCGTAAACTATTGTAGATAAAAGTATTCCAATTGCACGATACTGACTGTTTTGATCCATAACTTTTGTCAGCCGAAGGAATTTGTGGATGAAAAGTATTCTCGTAGTAATTACTCTTCTAAAACTCTTTTTACAGCAAAGCTTTGATATTTTTAGCATTCTTTTGAAAGACCCTCATTGTATGTATCTCCTAAGAAAAAACTCAATAAATAGAGGCCTGTATTGGTATAGATGCTACCATTACAGGCCGACATAAAAAACAATTAAATAATTACTACAGATAAATCCAGATAATCCTAAAATTCAAGGTGGTTTTTCACCAACCACGCTCTTGCATTCTTTGCTCAGGTAAAAGGTTAGAAATTTCGATTCCTTGCATAGCAGACCCAAGTCCTTTTGATAATTTAGAAATTAGTTCATAGTCTTGATAGTGAGTCGTTGCCTCAACAATGGAACGAGCAAATTTAGAAGGATTTTCAGATTTAAAGATACCGGATCCTACAAATACTCCGTCAGCACCTAGCTGCATCATTAGTGCAGCATCAGCAGGAGTTGCTACACCACCAGCTGCAAAGTTAACGACTGGAAGTCTGCCCTCTCTTTTAATTTGAAGGAGAAGTTCGTATGGTGCACCTAGAATTTTTGCTTCGGTCATAAGTTCATCTTCACTCATTCCAGCTACTTTTCGTATTTGTGCATTTACTTTACGCATATGACGAACTGCTTCAACAATATTTCCAGTGCCAGGCTCACCTTTTGTACGAAGCATAGAAGCACCTTCACCGATTCGCCGTGCAGCTTCCCCTAAATCACGGCAACCACATACGAAGGGCACTGTGAATTCACTTTTTAAAAGATGATATTCTTCATCAGCAGGTGTTAATACTTCACTTTCATCGATATAATCTACTCCCATTGCCTCAAGAACACGAGCCTCAACAATATGGCCAATCCTCGCCTTTGCCATAACCGGTATAGAAACTGCATTCATTACATCCTCAACGATTGTAGGGTCTGCCATTCTTGCAACACCGCCTGCAGCACGAATATCTGCTGGGACCCTTTCAAGTGCCATAACTGCGACTGCTCCTGCAGCTTCGGCAATCTTTGCTTGTTCGGCATTGATAACATCCATTATCACTCCTCCTTTTTGCATTTCTGCCATACCTCGTTTTACACGTTCTGTACCTATATGACTCATTTGGTTATCTCCTTTTATTAAATAATTAAAAATCACTTATTACTAAACTGTTTGAGTGAGAAATACTTATTTACTCCTCACTTAAGGCAATGGAAATATATTTCACTTCAAGGTATTCGTCAATTCCATAATGACCGCCTTCTCTTCCTAAGCCGCTTTCTTTGTAACCGCCAAATGGGGCTTGTGCAACTGAAGGCAATCCATCATTTAGTCCAATGATTCCATACTCAAGCTCTTCCGATATCCGGATGGCACGACTTAGATTTTCAGTGTAAACATATGCCGCAAGCCCATAATTCGTATCATTTGCCCGCTCTATCACTTCCTTTTCCGTTTTAAACGTTGCAATTGGGGCAAGTGGGCCAAATATTTCTTCTTTTACACAAAGCATATGATCATTCACATTCGTAATAATTGTAGGATTGTAATAAAAGCCTTTAACTGATTCAGGCTTATTCCCACTATAAATAACCTGTCCGCCATACATTAAAGCATCTTCTATTAATGTTTTTACTTTATCTACAGCTGCTTGGTCAATCAAAGGACCAATATCGGTTCCTTCATCTAGTCCATTTCCCACCTTCAGTTTGGAAAGCTCTTTTTTAAAGAGTTCAACAAATTGAACTTGCACGGATTCATGTACGTAAATTCTATTTGTACATATACAGGTTTGGCCTGCATTTCGAAACTTAGAATGGATAAGCCCTTTTGCAGCCTTTTCTAAGTCGGCATCCTCCATGACAATAAATGGTGCATTCCCGCCCAATTCTAATGAAATTTTTTTTACGTGTTCGGCTGCACCTTTCATTAACAATTTGCCTACTTCCGTTGATCCCGTAAAGGTTATCTTCCTAACACGAGCATCTTGTTGCCAAGTGTCTCCAATTTCTTTTGCTTTCCCGGTTACAATGTTCAAAACCCCTTTAGGGATTCCTGCCTTTTCCGCTAACTTTGCGAGTTTTAGCGCTGTTAGCGGAGTTTGCTCAGCAGGTTTTACAACAGCTGTGCATCCTGCAGCAAGTGCCGGTGCCACTTTTCGCGTAATCATTGCTGCAGGAAAATTCCATGGAGTGATTGCTGCAATGACTCCAACAGGTTCTTTTCGAATAAGAATGCGCTTATTTGAATGTGAGGCTGGAATTGTCTCTCCATAAATTCGCTTTCCTTCTTCCGCATACCATGAAATATAACTGTTGGCATAATTAATTTCACCAACAGCTTCTTTTAATGGTTTACCTTGCTCTAAGGTCATGATCTTTCCAATCTCATCCTTATGATAATCAATTAGATGAAACCATTTCATTAATAACTGACTACGTTCCTCAGCGGTCTTCCTAGACCATTCCTTAAACGCTCGATGAGCAGCATCAACTGCTTGCTTTGCCTCATAGGCTCCCCCTCTAGGAATAATTCCTACTACTTCATTTGTTGCAGGGTTAGTAACCTCTGTAAATTCTTCACACTCATTACCTACCCATTTCCCATCGATATACATATTAAACAACTGATTTTTATTCCCGGTTTTACTAATATACATTCTTTGCTTACCCCTCTTTACGTATATTGTGGTGCCAGAACTTCAGCAATTGATTCTTCTAAAATCATCAAGCCTTCTTTGAGCTCCTCATCTTTAATAGTTAGAGGCATCAGAATACGAATGACATTTCCATATACACCCGCACTCAATAATAGGAGTCCTTTTTTAGCAGCCTCGTTAACGATTCTTCCTGCTGATTGTTTATCAGGTACCTTACTACGCTTATCTTTTACAATTTCAAAAGCACACATTGCACCGATACCACGAATCCCATCAACCTGCTCAAAACGATCGGATAACTGCTGAAACTTATTCATAACTGTTTCTCCAATCACTTGTGCACGTTGATTTAAATTTTCCTTTTCAATAATATCGAGAACCGCTAAAGCTGCTTGGCACCCAAGTGGACTTCCTGCATAGGTTCCTCCTAGTTCACCAGGCTCTGCCACATTCATCATTTCTTCTCTTCCAATCACACCGCTAATTGGCACCCCTGCTCCCATTGACTTCGAGATCGTAATGATGTCAGGTGTCACACCAAAGTGTTCGATTGCAAAATAGCTCCCTGTTCGACCAAATCCAGTCTGAATTTCATCAGCAACAAAGACAATCCCATGTTCTTTACAAATCTCGTAAACTCTTTGTACGAAAGCTTTATCTGGTATAATAAAGCCCCCTTCACCTTGTATTGGCTCCATGACAACAGCAGCAATGCTCTCTGGCGCAACCTCTGAAACTAAAAATTGCTCAAACTGCTGAATCATAAATTGTGTGTATTGATCCTCCCACATGCTATCGGGCTTGCGGTATACATATGGATAGGGTGCTTTATAAACCTCAGGTGCAAATGGGCCAAATTCATATTTATAAGGTTTTACTTTGCTTGTCATTGTCATCGTCATAAGCGTTCTTCCGTGAAAACCTCTTGTAAACGTTACAATTCCTTGCCTTTTTGTGTACTTTCTTGCTATTTTCACAGCGTTTTCAACAGCTTCAGCACCACTGTTAAAGAAGGCAGCCTGTTTTGGAAAATCCCCAGGTGAAAGTTCAGTCAGTTTTTCCGCTAGTTTAATATAGGATTCATACATCATGACATTAAAGCCTGTATGAATAAAATTCTCTGCTTGTTCTTGTATCGCTTTTACGACTTGGGGATGGGAATGACCAACATTGATAGTTCCAATAGCTCCTGCGAAATCAATAAATGTATTTCCATCAATATCCTCTATTAAAGCTCCCTTTGCTTTTTTAACAAAAGCATGACAACCGTTGCTTATTCCTTTTGGAACAACCTTCTTTCTTCTATCTAGAAGATTTTGTGATTTTAGTCCTGGAATAGCTGTATTTATCGCTGCATAATCTTTCATTATTATTACACCATCCTTATAATAGATATCTAATGCTGTTGATCTAAAAAAGGAGGTTTCCCCCCTTTATCTAAAACAATTATATTTTTACCTTCGACAATACACTCTTAAATGTGTTGATTACCGTATTTACTTCTTCGTATTTAATCGTTAGAGGCGGTTCAATACGAATTGTTTTTGAGTTTACTAGAGTTCCCGCTACTAGTATTCCGTGATCAAACATTGCCTTTGACACTTCGTATCCTACTTCATCCTTATGGAATTCAATTCCAATCATTAATCCCTTCCCGCGAATCTCTAACACTTTATCTTCATGACCTTTTGCTGCCTCTTTTAGACCTTGTAAGAAATAGTCACCAACTTCTCCAGCACGGGCTGGTAATTCCTCTTCAAGTAAGACATCAATTGTTGCAATTGCCGCAGCACAGGCAAGAGGGTTACCTCCAAATGTTGTCGTGTGCATAAATGGATTATCAAACCAGCTCTTGAATACTTTTTCTTTGGCTACAACTGCACCTGCAGGCATAACACCACCACCAAATGCTTTCGCTAGACAAAGAATATCTGGAACCACATTGTACAATTCAGAACAAAACATCTTCCCTGTACGTCCCATACCTGTTTGTACTTCGTCAAAAATAAGCAATGCATCATACTCATCACATAAATCTCTCACTTGTTTGAGGTAACCTTCAGGAGGCAGGATAATACCGCCTTCCCCTTGAATTGGCTCTAAAAGAACAGCAGCAACATCTTCGCCAACTAATGCACTTGTTTCAAACGTTTTTCTCATCATGTCAATATCACCGAAAGGTACATGACGAAAACCTGGAATTAACGGTAGAAACGGCTTACGGAACATTCCTTTTGCAGTCCCAGAAAGTGAACCTAGGCTTTTTCCGTGGAAAGAGCGCGTTGTCGAAATAAAGGTTGTTCTGCTGCTATACATTTTTGCAAGTTTTAATGCAGCTTCCACACTTTCTGTTCCGCTATTTGTAAAAAAAGAATATTTTAGGTCTCCTGGTGTAATATCAGCTAAAATTTTCGCAAGAATGGCACGAAGCGGATCAAGCAAATCTTGGCTATGCAGCGCTTGGCGTTTAAGCTGATCAGTAACAGCCTTTACTACCTTTTTATTACGATGTCCAACATTATAAATCCCAAAGCCACCAAGACAATCAATATATTTTTTTCCGTTTACATCCGTAAAACAGGAACCCTCATCAGACCATTCAACAGCTGCAAATTGTCCATCCTTGGTTACTGTTTTCCGATACTCTAGAAAGCCCGGATTTACATGCTCGCGAAAGTTATTAACGGTTTCTCTTGTAATCCATTTTGCTTCATCATCTGTTACTTGTTCCTTCTCAATTAATGCTAAAACATGCTTAATGTATTGATTAACATTTTCCTCTTGACGTTCTGTTTGTTTACTCTCTAAATTTGTACTCATCGTATCTCTCCTTTTATTAAGGAAATAGGGTATTAATCAGAGTAGACACCCAATTTCCAAATTAGATTAAAATAAGCATTCATATCATAACTGCTCTTTTTGCACTGCCATTTTCTAAGTTAAGCTTTGACTTAATGGTAGATTTATAGATATAGATAATGGCGTTATTTCAAAAGAACCAAAAGATGTTTGTTACTTTGAAAACCAGCCAATTGGTTCTACTTGTAAATTAATGTTTATTTGTTTTACCTCTTGGAACACATCGAGACCGTAAGTCCCAAGTGCACGTCCGATTCCACTTTGTTTATAGCCCCCCCATGGCGCTTCATTGTAAGTATTGTGGAAAGTATTAATCCATGTAATCCCTGCACGGATTTTTTTTGTTACCCGTAATGCTTTCGCTCCATCAACTGTAAATACGGCACCAGCTAGTCCATAATCCGTGCAATTAGCCAATGTAATCGCTTCTTTTTCATCCTTAAATTTTTCAATGACTACAACAGGCCCGAAGATTTCCTCTTGAACAATTTTCATTGTCGGTTTTACATCAACAAATACTGTTGGCTCAATGAAATAGCCTTTTTCTAAGCCATTTCTGGTTATGCGGTTACCGCCACAGACAATTCTAGCTCCCTCTTGTTTTCCTAATTCAATATAATGTAATACCTTTTCCATATGATCCTGACTGACTACAGGACCCATTTCAGTTGATGGGTCATCTCCTGGCCCGACATTAATTTGCTTCGCTCGTTCAACAAAGCGGCTTACAAACTTGTCAAAGATCGCTTCCTCAACTAAGATACGTGATCCTGCCGCACATATTTGTCCCGAGCCTGCATAAATCCCAAATAGGGCATAATCAACAGCTGTTTCAAAATCTGCGTCTGCGAAGATAATATTGGGGGATTTCCCTCCGAGCTCTAAGGAAAGCTTTTTCATATTCCCAGCAGCCGCTTTCATGATATGCTTGCCGGTTTTTGTGCCTCCTGTAAACGATACAAGGTCAACGTCATGACTTTCCGCGATTTCATTTCCGACTGTTGAACCTGCACCTAACACCATATTGGCAACACCTTTAGGTAATTCAACCTCTTCAAAAATCTCGAACAACTTTGTTGGTGTTAGTGGTGTAACCTCAGACGGCTTATAAACAATTGTGTTCCCTGCTGCTAATGCTGGGGCAATCTTCCAAACACTTAATAAAAGCGGATAATTCCACGGAACAATCAACCCGCAAACGCCAACCGGCTCTCTGACTACAAGTGCTTGTATAGGATCTGACACATGATAGGTAAGTCCATCAGGCTTTGTGATCAGTCCAGCATAATAACGAAAACAGGCGGCGGCATCAGCCATATCATAACCTGCTTCTCGTAACGGTTTGCCATTATCCAACGTCTCAAGCCGAGCTAGCTCTTCTGCATAATGATCAATTTTATCGGCAATTTTAAATAGGTAAGATGCCCTCTCTGTCGGGGCAAGATCAGACCAAATACCGCTAGTAAAAGCTGCTTTGGATACCTGAATGGCTTCTTTTACATCTTCAATTGTTCCCTCTGCAGCTTGAGCAAATATTTCCCCATTCGCAGGATTAATGACATTACGTTTTCCCTTATCACTTGATTCTCTCCATTCACCATTGATATACATTTTTAAATCAAGCATCACAACCATACCTCCTTTTGCTATTACATGTTGCAAGATGTGTGCCAACTTTCGATAAAAATGTTGGAGAAAGCGAGGAATTGTGGAAAATGTTGAATGAATTATGATCAACACAGTGTTTACATACATCAATTTCTTTTGAAAAATCTAAGTAGAGAAGGTTTTTTACTTGATCGTACAAAATCAGTAGCTAAAAAAGTATGCAAATTTGCATAGATTTAGTAGAAAGTGCATATTCGACTTATTTCAGCCTTTTAATGAGTAATAATAAAGCGAAGGAAACATATTGTCCTTCGCTTATAACATGTTAAAACTTACTTTTAACTTACATTTCTATCCTTTCTTCACGTTCAAGCTGAGGAGGTAAGGATCGGAACATCTTTGTCTTATATAAAAGGTAACAAAGACCAATGGCTGCCCAAACAATTCCTAAGATAAGGGAGCTTAATTCAAGGTTAACCCATAGTACAACCAAAGTTGCTGCTCCGATTAACGGAAAAATAAGGTAATTAATACACCCTTTAAAAGTTTTATGCTTCTTTCTACGAATAACAAAGTAGCTGATCACACTTAAATTCACACATGTGAATGCAATCAGTGCTCCAAAATTTATTAAAGCTGTAGCTGTCACTAAATCAAAAAACACTGCGGACAAGGAGATCGCTCCAACTATAAGTACATTAATAGTAGGTGTTTTCCAGGTGGGATGGATATAGCCGAACCATTTTTCTGGTAACACCTTGTCTCGTCCCATCACATACAAAAGCCGGGAGACACTGGCGTGTGAGGCAATTGCTGATGCAAGCGTATTAACAAACGTTGTCACTAAAAATATAGATTGAAATAATTTCCCGCCTACATATAGGGCGATTTCTGGAAGAGCTGCATCAGGATGTTTAAATCTTCCTGTATCAGGGAAGAACGATTGAATAAAAAAAGATGTGATGATAAATAAAGCTCCTCCCAAAAGAGCCGTAAGGAATATAGCTTTTGGTATTGTTTTTGTTGGATTTGCTGTTTCTTCCGCTAACGTTGAGACGGCATCAAAGCCTAAAAATGAGAAACAAAGTATGGTTGCACCTGAGATTAATGCAGAAATCTGCATTCCTTCACCGAGGAATGGCTGAAGTGTAAATGCGCTACTCTCACCTTGTCCATCTTGTAGTCCTTGTATGACTAGAATCACAAAGATGCCCATGATCACTAGTTGAATGAGTACAAAAATTGTGTTTAGATTTGCCAAGATGTTTATGCTTCTCATGTTTAAAAATGTAACTATCCCTACAAAACCAACAACCCACACCCATGTAGGTATGGATGGAAAGAGGGCTGAAAGATAAATCCTTGTTAATAAAGCGTTTACCATTGGTAAAAAGAGATAGTCAAGCAATGCTGACCAACCGACTAGAAACCCTAGATGTGGATTGATCGTTTTTTGAGTGTACGTATAGGCGGATCCTGCAAACGGAAAAACTTTCACCAACTTTCCATAACTTGCTGCCGTAAATAACATTGCAGCTAATGCGATTAAATAAGCTGTAGGGACATGTCCATCTGTTATTTCAGATACTATACCAAACGTATCGAATACAACCATTGGAGTCATATATGCTAATCCCATTATCACAACCTGCCATAATTTTAAAGAACGCCTTAACCCTTCACCATTTTCCATGTATCATTCCTCCTTTTTTCCCTTTGCATGTCTATGCTTACCTTTTGTGAAAGTGCATAGCCAATCTTGTATTCTTTATCCTCCAATCTTTTTGAATCATCAGAAAATTACTTGCAATATACATGCCATCATTGATTAAGCCCTAATAATTTACCTTTTATAACAAAACAAATATTTTCTTATTGGATTTAGTGGCATGGTAATTATGCAAAATTGCATAGAATATTCCGTTTGACATAAATCGTATAAAGATTGGCCCCATTCTTGTCGTTTTCTCCTAGAGTCATAAATAGAATGGATTGGCACATAACTTGCATGACTAATATTGAACTTATAAAAACGGTATGGAGGAATGATTTTATGAAGTATCCATTATCACCAGATGTAAAACCTGAATTTTGTACGACTGGCACATATATGCGCCTACCATCCTCTCGTGAAAATGCGAAGGTCGCAATCTTAGGAATGCCATTTGATACAGCTGCATCTTTTCGTGTAGGAGCTAGATTTGCCCCACAGGCAATCCGTCAAGCATCAATGACACTGTTCCCTTATCATCCGATTCATAACGTTTATCCTTTTGAGGATACGAAAGCAATTGACATTGGAGATGTATCAGTTATTCCACACAATATCCATCGTAGTTATGAGCAAATTGAATCGGCTGTATTAGAGTTGATGAAAAATGGAATTATTCCCATTGGCCTAGGCGGAGATCACTCTGTTACACTCGCCACTCTTCGGGCAGCAGCAAAAGTGCACGGTCCTGTTGCTTTAATTCAATTTGATTCCCATACGGACACATGGGATACGTATTATGATGAAAAATATTGGCATGGTTCTCCATTTATTCGAGCGTATGAAGAGGGGCTTTTGCAACCGGACAAAGTATTCCAAATTGGGATTAGAGGTACGCTGAATCATCCTGGGGACATTGTTGCCAGCCATGAACTTGGATATCAAGTCATTACTACCCAGGTACTGAAACAACGTGGAATAAAAGATGTTATAAAAGAAGTAAGAGAAAAAATTGGAGATACCCCTTGTTTCTTAACATTTGATATTGACTTTGTTGATCCTTCCTTTGCACCAGGTACTGGAACACTCGAAGTCGGAGGTTTTACTAGTTTTGAAACATTGGAATTAGTGAGATTACTCATTGACTTTAACTTTATTGGTTTTGATCTTGTGGAGGTCCTTCCACCTTATGACCCAACCCAAATCACCTCATTACTAGCAGCAACATTAGTGCACGAGTTTGCTAGTCTCATTGCGTTACAAGAAAAAAGAGGCGAGACTTCTATTAGCGGAAGTTCTGCTGAAAGGTAAGAATATCAGCCTAGGGTAAATAAGACGATTTAGAAGGTCTTCTTTGCCTTCAATTCTAAATTTACTAGACTATCTTTAGAGGACTAGACGCCGGCTTTCAAAGGCGCGACGTCCTGTCGTATTGTCTCCACTTGAACTGAGTCTTGACCGCTTATCCATTTTTATAGCTTACTAAAAAATAAAGTGGTACAGTCTTACGGCTATACCACTTTTCCTTTTTATCTACAAGGAGAGTTTATCTATCATACCTTGCTTTTCATTTATAATTTTTTGATACTTGCGACTGACTGAAGACTGGCTTACACCAAGCGCTTTCGCAGCTTTTGTTGTTGTTTTATATTGCTTCATCGCTAGCAAGATCAGCTGCTCCTCTACATAATCAAGTGCTTCATGAAGCGGTAGTACTTTCGTTATGACTGGTTTTTCGCTTTTTAAGCCTGTCCCAACAGATAGAAATTGATTGACAAAGTGCGCATCAATTGTTTCATGATCAGCAGAAACGGCTAATCTTTCAATCATGTTTTGCAGCTCACGTATATTCCCTGGCCATGAATAGACTTCCAGCAAATTAAGGGCGTCTGGTGACAAGTGATAATTTTTATTATATCTCTCATTAAGTTGCTGTAAAAAATGAAATGCTAACAATGGGATGTCTTCTGGACGTTCTCGTAAAGGTGGAACGGAGATTGGAATCACATTTAAACGATAAAATAAGTCTTCACGGAATGTTCCTTGTTCGACCATTTTTTCTAATCGTTTGTTTGTAGCAGCAACAATTTGAACGTTAATTCGGATTGGTGTCGTACTTCCGATTGGGATCACTTCTTGTTCCTGTAATACCCTTAATAATTTTACTTGAAGACTTAATGGCATTTCTCCAATTTCATCCAAAAATAATATACCTTTATCTGCTTTTTGAAAGTAGCCTTCCTTCCCGTTTTTATCTGCACCGGTAAATGACCCCTTTGTATAGCCAAATAATTCACTTTCCAAGAGGTTTTCTGGAATAGCACCGCAATTTAATTTTAAAAATGGTTGATTTGAACGATTACCCAGTTGATGAATAGCTTGAGCAATCACTTCTTTTCCGACTCCTGATTCTCCAGTAATCAATACAGTAGAAGAAAAATTAGAGACTTTATTAACATGCTCCATTATTCGTTCCATTTTTGGACTACAATAGATCAGTTTCTTAAAAAACTGATCTTTAATTTTAAATGAATCTAATTCCTGTTTATATTGATCTGATATTTTCTTAATTTCTCGTAATTCTGATTTCAATTTTGTAGTTTCTGTAATATCTCGGGATGCAATAATAATCCTTTCAATCTCTCCATTTTCATTAAATACCGGATTACCAACTGCAAGGATCTTTTTTCCACCTTTGGTTTCTTGGAAAACTGAAACTTTTTTCTTTTGCTCTATTACTAAACGAGTGACTGATGGAGTAAATAATCCTTTATCTTCTAAATCCAATAAATTTTTTCCAAGTAGATCTTTTAATTGTACGCCCCAAAATTCTGAAATATAGCTATCACTATAACGAATTAGTTCACCTTTATTATTTACTACAAGAATTTCATCATAAATAGTCGAAAGAATGGCATTTAAATCCTTATTTAAATTTTTTATGTGTTCAATTTCCATGGCCATTTCCTCAACCATTGGCAAATCTTGAACAATAATCATTATCCCTTCAACATCACCATTAAAATCAATAATAGGGCTATAATCAACGAGTACACCCATTTTATCTGTAATTTGAAGCTGATTTAAAAGGGTTTCACCGGACGAGAAAACGTTTTCAATACACTCGCTATTAAAAATAGATTCTGCAGGCCTATTCAAAACGTGATCTGTCGACATTTTAATCATTTTCAGACCTGATTCATTACAATTAACGATTTGCTTATCTCTATCAACAATGAACATTCCCATTGGAATGGAAGTTAAAATGACCTTTAATAAATCAAAGCTATGGCGATTTTCCTGTCTAAACAATTCTGCTAAAACTTCTTCCCTTTTTATATAACCGGTTAGTTTACCCTTATCGTCTTTAACAAGTGCTATTGGTTCACCAATTATTTGAAAGAGAATAGGAAGTGAAATATTTTCATTCAATTTACAGACATTATCTAAAGTACATGCATATTTAACAAGAGTTTCAACCTTCAGATCATTTGCCTTTCTCCCTTCTAATAAAAGATCTTTCAACTGTATATAAGCAAATAGTTGATTTTCTTTTACTAGGAAAAAGAAAGGTTCACTATTTGTCGTTAATTTGTTTTGCCAATCTTCATCCTTTCGATCGATTGCTATTGAAATTAATGGTCTAATTTTGTCTTTTGCTAGTGAAAACACAGTTGTCCCTCCTTCTAACTCTACTATCATTGTATCATCTGACATCATTTTGAATAGATCAAAATCATTCATTTCGCCTTTATGCGAAAAGGAGATGATAGATCATCTCCTTAACATATTCTTAGTTAATCACTTCCGCTTCCAATTAAATCTTCCTGAATGTAAGCAAGGACCATTCCTGGTATGACTCTATCTCCTTTTTGCACCTCTAAAGAGAGTACTTTTCCACTTAAACCAACCCTTATCGTTTCTAATTTCCCATCGCCTGTTTTTATGGTAAATAAATTTTCCCATTCATAGATTCTTGAATCGTCATCAATTGACACTTCTTCAACGATTCCATAGCATGAGCTTGTGATAAATTCATTATTTTCCATAAGAAAATCACCTTTCTTTTTTAAGAATTTAATATTGATTGTTAAACTGTTTATTAGGCAAAATCATCCGTAAAAACATTTTGCATATTCACTAATGTCCAATGGATTAATTCCTAACCTTTCTACCCAATACCACTCGTTCTCGATATCTTCTTGACACATTAGTACGATTTTCTTTGTCTGAATCGAAACCACCATTGCTTTTCCAAAGTAAAAATTTGAATAAATAATCGTTATATCATAACTGTGATTATCTGTTGCTATACAATAGTAATATACCAAGGTACTTTCCCTATCTTCAGATATAATTTCCATTGTATGTTTATCCTTCATACTGATATCCATCCACGAAGTCTTGACGCCTCTGTCACTCTACGGATCCCTTCTATATAAGCAGCTACCTTCATATCTATATCGAATCGCTGTGATGTTTGGTAGACCTTCAAAAAGCTAGAAGTCATTGTTTCTTTTAAATGTTGATCTACTTGGGATTCTTTCCAATAGTAACCTTGGTTATTTTGGCACCATTCAAAGTAAGAAACAACTACACCACCAGAGTTTGCTAATATATCTGGAACAATAAGAATCTCTCTTTCTTGAAGAATCTTGGCAGCTTCTTTTGTTGTTGGGCCATTCGCCGCCTCCACAACAATTTGACATTTAATATTATGGGCATTAGATTTTGTGATTTGTCCACCAATAGCCGCTGGGATTAGGACATCACACTCTTTTTCAATGAGCTCTTGATTTGATATTGGTTTTTCAACTAAATTTGATACAACCCCAAAGGAATCTCTATTGTTTAGAAAGTATGGTATATCTAACCCTGCAGAATCATAGATTCCACCATGTACGTCAGAGATACCTACCACCTTTGCCCCTAAGTCGTAAAGATACTTTGCAAGGAAACTTCCAACATTTCCAAAACCTTGAATGATAAATGTCATATCTTTAATGCTCATCTTTCTTAGTTCACTTATCATTTCAAGAGTATACAATACACCTTTTGAGGTTGCTGTTTCTCTCCCTTCAGAGCCTCCCAAAGCAAGTGGTTTACCAGTAATAAAACCAGGTGAATCAAATTCTCTAATATGATCATATTCATCTAGCATCCATGCCATAATCTGTGAATTTGTATACATATCTGGAGCAGGTATATCTTTAGTTGGACCTACAATTTGACTAACCGCCCTAACATATCCCCTACTTAATAACTCTAACTCTCTGAAACTCATAGATCGCGTGTCACAAACAATTCCCCCTTTCGCTCCTCCATAAGGAATGCCAGTAATTCCACATTTCATACTCATCCACCCTGATAGTGCTTTAACCTCATCAGGTGTAACATCAGGATGAAAGCGAATTCCTCCCTTAGTAGGTCCCGTTGCATCATTATGTTGTGCACGGTAACCTCTGAATATCTTAGTTGAGTTGTTATCCATCCTGACCGGGATGCGTACTTCAAAAAATCTTAAAGGTTCTTTTAATAATTCAAAAGCTTCATTAGGATACTTAAGTACATCAATTGCTTCTTTTAAAACGGATTGAAATTCAATAAGTGGATTAGAAAAAATTATCTCTTCTTTGTTTGAGTAACTCTGTATTTCTTTTATTGCATTCATGCTAACACCTCTTTATTATTATTTTCTTATATACTTGCAACAATTGTGCCAACATGAATGAATAATAGGGGAGACACTAAAGAATTGATAACTTAAAAGCCCAGTAGTTAAAAATATGTTTTAAGAGTAAACAAACCAACTTGATAAAGTCTTTAATAATTGCATAAACTATTCAGTTTTGAATAGCATTTTTTTAAAAAGGTTCAACTGTTTGATCTAATTAGTAAATTTTTATTGAAGAATCAACTTCATTCGATAAAAGAGTTTATAATGAGATATTCATTATCTAGATGTGTAAATAAAAAGGGGAGCCATTATTTTGGCCCCCTTTTTATCAAGATTCTAAGGTTATAAAATCGGCTCCAAGATCTTTTGCCCAATTATTTATATAATTAAGTAGACTATATCCAAGTCCACTAGGATGATGATTTACATTTGTTTTTATACTCTGTACAAATACATGTCTTTGAATATATAGGTCTTCGCGCCATTCTATAATAGCTATAACTACAATTGTTGTATCATGATATAAGGCAAATACTTGATAACCATCTTTAATTAACCTATTTAAAAAGGTAGGATATTCGGATAAAGTTAAATCCGGATACAGCTGTTTCATTAATGGGTAAGCATCTAAGAATTGGTGTTTCACTTTTAACTCAACAAAATTTACCACAGGTACTTTTATATTCATAACTATCTACTCTCCTTATTTATAAGTTTTAAGCATTATTTAGTGGTATATATAATGTATTTGCAAGAAATATGCCATTAAAAATACTTCATAAATATATGGGAGTAAGTGTACCTAAAATAAATAGACGCTTGTAATATTAGAAAGTGGCCTCTGAAGAAGTAACCCTATAGTAGATTTAACGTTTCATAGAATAATTGGGAGAGTACAATTAACTAAAGTCAATAATATCAGGAATCCATCCCGTAGCCCCCAGGGTGCTCCAAAAACAAGTATTTTACCTTCTAACAAATTTATGTCCGCTCCATGTTGGCACTATTTAGCGCAGGATGCCTTTGTATCTTCGGTTCATGTGATTTCTAAAATCCTCCAAATGATTGCCCGCAAATTGCTAGTAAAACTGCTTGATATGAAGCTACCCAAGAGAGGTCGATACACATCTAATAGTAAGTCATTGTTATAAACGGAGATGTTCATTTCCTAGAAGGCAGTTCTTTAATGAGTCGTATAAGAAGAGCGTTTGGCAAACCCATATTCTACGGCACAAAAAAAGAATCCATTTTGAAAAAAGTTTGATCAAAATGGATTCTTATCTTTTTGAATGAAGATTCCGTTTTATAAAAAAGTTTGATTAAACTCACTTAGAATTCTTTAAATGCATCAAAACGTCGCATCTTTTTTATAAACATCGTAACCCTATTCATTCGACTTAACTAGTAGAAAAGATTTATCATCATAAGACCAAAAAATACTTTTAAAACAATGCTTTACCCTGCAGCTAATTGGTTCGATCTTTACTACCCTTCATTTTAGCCTTTACGAATCAATCCCAAAAGCTTAAATGTATCGTACTGCTAGTCCTTGATTCCTGATTTCCGGAAAGAAATTTACATGACTATGAACTTAATTGTAGGTAGTACTACCATCCTGATTTAATAGTAATTTTGTTATTTCTCTTTAAATTCAGTTGGAAATTCCGCATAATATCTCTTGGTGTATCTAAAATAATTTATCGCTTTAAATAATTAAAGATAAAATGATTGGGAGATTATGTACGCTATGTATAACAAGGATGAATTAGAAGGAAGGATCAATGATTTAAGAAAAGAACTAATCCAAAGTGTTGAAAAAAACGGATTAAATAGCCCTGACACTATTAGTTGTAGTCAAAAATTAGATCAACTTATTAAGGTTTATCAAAAAGAATATCAAAACCAAAAAGAGAAAACTGGACCCTTTTGAGGTTGTTTGTTGTCGATAAATATTCGTACTTTTCTTGGATTCTTAATTACAAGGAGCTAGCTTGTAATTATATAAAGCAAATTATTTCTTTATTATGTTCTGTAAGATAGTTTATGGCTAGCTCCTTACTATTATATGACACGAAGAATACAAAATATCACCCTCCTCCCCTTCTTGGTGCATCAATCAATTTTGGTTCACTGAACCAAAATTGATTGAAAATTCTTGGTACAATAAAATTTTACTTGTTTAAATCGAGGTCACCTAAATATTTTATCATTTCCGTTCTTTAACTGTAGATAGTTAGACGGGGAATTGTATTGTTGGGTAAACATTACTGAAAAGGATAAAACGGCCCCTTTGAGAAAAAAGACTTATAGCCCACTGACCAATCACTTACAGAAATTGGTGTATGAGTCCCGACGAAGAAGTAGAAGTCCGAAGTTAAAAAGGCGAAGACTCGAAGTTGGAAATTACACCAAAAAATATAACAGTGAAATGGGTGTATACGAATAACTGTGAAAAAGTTGTATTTTTTACCAGTCCAATTTTATGATAACCTCCCATTTTGTTCTGTTAACTTAAGCATTACATGAAATGGGAGGTTTTATTCTGATATATTACTTGTATCTCCGTCAGAGTTGGGCTTAATTATCCAAAGATGAGCCCATCAAGTCTTAATAAGATTTCATTTCAGCCATTTTTATTGAACATTTACATCATCGTGATTTGTACCCGTAATCACGTCATACCAAGCTTCAATATCCTTTTCAAAATTAGCCGTCTTTTCCCGGTATCTTTGCAGAGAATCCATGCCAAGTGGCAAGTGAACCGGCGGCTTCTCCGCGTTGGCAACCTTCACGATTGCCTTGGCCAACTTGACAGGATCGCCTGGTTGTTTCTTATTTGCCTGGATAGCGAATTTTCTCATCTCTCCTACCGTTTGGTCATAATCCGGAATGATGTGACCTGAGCGCGTTAGTGACGCAGCATCCAGAAATTCCGTACGGAAGAAGCCCGGGGCTACTACGGTCGCATGAATTCCAAGCGGAGCCAATTCCAATGCAAGTGTCTCTGTTAATCCTTCAACAGCGAACTTGGTTGAACCGTATACGCCCCAGCCGATATAACCGCTCAATCCTCCAACGGACGAGATATTTATGATATGTCCGGAACGTTTTTTACGCATATGAGGCAGGACTGCCCGGGTCACATTCAACAAACCAAAGACGTTGGTTTCGAAATTTTTCCTAACCTCATCAGCAGTAGCTTCTTCAACGGCACTCAGCAGCCCGTATCCTGCATTATTGACAAGAACATCAATTTGGCCGAATTTCTGTACGGCTTGATTCGCAGCTGCAATTGCCTGTTGTTCATCGGTGATATCCAGAAGAACAACTTGAAGATTCTCCGGATTTCCTAATTTATCAGCTAAAGACTCCGCTGAGCTACGGACTGTTGCAACAACGTTATCTCCGGTTTCCAACACGGCCTTCAGTATTTCCAAACCAATGCCCCTTGCTGCACCAGTAATAAACCAAACTTTTTGCTTTGTCATCTAATATCCCATCCTTTTTGTTATTTTTTTGTTATATGTTATCTACTTGGAAACCTAGGAATCTTATCAGCGAGGAGATATTCTGCATATAGCCGAGAGCTCTCAACTAATTCTCCCTCGCTTTTATCATCCGTATCAAAGATGGTAAAAGGTATCAACAAATCGGTTTCGATTAAATTGCTCGTAGCATGGAAGGGGCTAAGGAGTTCATGAATCGTATAGAGATCGCCTCCTCCAGGCTGATAATCCATTTCTGAACCACCGATAGAAATAGCCAGACCCAGCTCCTTCCCCCGCAGTTTCCCTCCTTTTGACGTGTAGCCCCAGCCATAAGTCAGTACTTCATCCAACCACTTCTTGAGAAGCGGAGGTGAACTATACCAATAGAACGGAAATTGAAAAATGATCCGTTCATGCTGCATGGCAAGTTCTTGTTCTCTTTGAACATCAATCCGCCAATCCGGATAGGAAGCGTATAGATCATGAACGGTGATCTTTTCCGGATACTTCTTAACTTCCTCCAACCAAGTCTTATTCACGCGAGATTTGTCCAAGTTAGGATGAGCGACAATTACCAATGTCTTCATCAATTTCCCTCCCTTCGTCGATCTCATACCTGCTGACAAGTTAACTTTATCGTACTTTAAGCGATGGTGCTTATCTGTGCAGTTCAAACCATTTGTCTATTTAGCTCAAGTTCGATGTCCAGCAACCTGCCGAATTGAAACCTGGGGAAACAAAAAGGTTTTTTAGAGTAACAAGGCGATTGGTTGGATGATTTGCCATAATATTTAACTCAACATTTCACCCCCATAGAATAGTATTAGGCGCCGTTTGATGTCCCATGCCAGCTTGCTGCTCTTAAGGTAGTTATTTTGAATCGCACTAGCAAAGTTGTACGGACTGGCTTAATATTATGTTATGGAATAGCGAGGAGGGGTATAAATGATTGTACGTTCCGAAAAGATAATGAAAGTACCACAGGGTTTAACCAATGATGTTCATCAAATAGCGTTAAAGTTGAATGGGTTAACGGTCTTTGAGTCCTGCGTTTATTTGGAAAGTAAATCAGGTTCATTATTTCTAGAAGACCACCTGCTTTTATTCGTGCTCAATGGTACATACACCGTTCGTTTTGGGAACCAAATACATACTGTCCGGAAAGATGAAATGGTTTTATTGCAAAAATCTATTGTCATTGAATATGAGAAATCTGGCGAGGACGGATCGGAAAGCCGTCTTGATTACATGATGTTTTTCTTGAAAGATGAAATACTAAACGATTTTATCAAAATGGCGAATGTAATGCCTGCTTATCCCTCGGTCATGGTCCCAATATCGGTCTTGTCAGTTAATGAAAGGCTCATTCACTTTATAGAATCGTTAAAATTGATGATTAAAGAACCAGACCGAATTAATCCTGGTTTAATTAAAATTAAATTGTTAGAGTTGCTGTTTGATCTCGCAGACGCAGATGACAAGTTATTGTTTCAGTTTTTGCAAATAAAACGCAAAGAAAAAAGGCATATTACTGAGATCATTGAAGAAAATTTGTTCAATCCAGTATCTTTAAACGATCTTGCCTATTTGTCAGGGCGGAGTTTGTCATCCTTTAAACGTGATTTTCAATCAATCTACAACACTTCGCCCCTTCATTGGATTCGAAATCGTAGATTAGATCGTGCCATGGAATTACTTGCAAATTCGGCATTGTCGGTTACAGATGTTTGCTACTCAACAGGATTTGAAAATGTGACTCATTTCTCAAGGGTCTTTAAAAAAAGATTTGGCATGCCTCCATCCATGGTAAGAGGGCGTCATTTGCAAACGTAAAATTAAACTGTGGATGGAGAAGAGATTTAGAATAGAGCAAGACTAGGACTGGTGTGTGGTGAGAGAAGAGATTGCATCCTCACCTCCTCAGATACTTTCAACTCTACAAAGTACGGATGGCCAAAGTTAACCTTATAAGCCGACACCCCTTTCTAAATAGGAAGGGATGTTTAAGTTACTATGCACATTGCTAATCTTAGCTGATGCTATGTCAAAAGAATCAAAAAATCCACCAACCAGTCTATCAGGTAAAGCAGAAAATGGATCATGAATGTATTTATTTAATCTGGAGCTGCTGAAAACCAATATGTATGTGAAACAAATTTGTAACTATCTAATATTTTGAGCCTGAAATCCATTCCGTTTTTGTGTGTTAATATTTTTTTTGAAATTTTTCTGATTGAATAATAGTCTAAAAAATTATCTGATTCTTATATCCTTTTAGGAAGTTCTCCTACTATAATGGGGTCTAGATGTAAATTTTATTAAAAGAAAACGAATAATAAATCCAATTCCTAACCCTGGAATTAGAGAAAGCATTGGAAGCCAAATAGGACCAAATAATATACCGAAAATTACATTTGGTGAGTACATAAGACCTACTGTGACAAAATAAGCTCCAAAAGCAAATGGAAGAAACGAGAATCGAGGATTTTCCCCTTCTGCAAATTTATAAGCATCATACATTGCATACATATATACACAAGGATAAAACATTAGCCATTGATAATTCACCGTTCCATAAGCCTCTGTTATTTTTCCTAAGAAGCTATACATAATGGCTTGATTAAATGAGCTCATTACATTAATAGTGAATTCTAAAATAATAAAGATTATTCCTTTTAACAGGTGCCCATTTAGAATTTGCCCAAAACCAGGTAAAGCAATGCTCCATAGGATGGCTTCGAACTTAACTGTTTTTTTAACCATAATATCAACCTTTAATAATCGGTTATATTTTGTTTTTGGTTTAATTTATCTAATTTCTTTAATAAACCGACTAAACCTCTAATTGTAAACAAGGTAAAACTACAACTCCCAAAAGTATGTAGTGGTGACCATTTTTTCCATTTGAATAATCTGGAATTTTCCTCTAAATACCATTGACCTAAACTAAATGGAACACTAAATATTAAGCTCTTTAAAAGTATCTTACCTATATTATCGTTATACGATATTCTAACCCAGATGACACTTAAAATCGGAAAGAATAATACAGTATAAAGAATATTTGTTTTAAAGATTTTTGGAAAAGGGCGAACTGGATAAGAAATTCTTTGGGTTTGAATAACATAAGCATCAATAAGAGTTGCAAGAACTCCTTTCGAGAAAAAAACAAGTAAATTTTCCCTCACCTTTGAGCCTCTAAATAAAAAAGGTAAGGATACTATACACAGTACATTAAGTAGATTTAATAATTTTTTCTCCATAAAGGTACCATCCTTTCATTCAAAGGAAATATTTAATACCTTTAAAATTTCCTATTCCAATAAGTTTTATCCTCCATTTTTGAAGCATATATATCTATGTCCATAAAGTAAACTAGGTTATAAGGAGGTGAAAGAATGATAGATCTTCGTAAAATTGAAGAAATGGCCAAATGTTAGTTATGCTTGAAGAAGAAATAAAGAAACAATAGAATCACCTCATTTAATAAATAAAAGTATAGATAAATATGACAAATATACATTTTTAAATGTATCCTAAATGGACTACAACTAAAACCAAAAAAAATCTCCGTTTATATCCACTATTCCTTATTAAAGGAACGAAACCCTTTACTACAAGATTTCTTGTCACTTAAATACTTTATACAAATTCAAATTACATAATGAAAACATTATTGGCATGAAAAAAGGATCTTCAATCGAAGATCCTTTGCTAATTTACTTATGCCATTCCCCTATCTCTAATGGAGATGTAGGTAAAATGTTTTAATTTAAATTACTAATAGAAGAATTGTACGAATTAACTTCTCCCTTGTTAAGGTAGGATTGCTTTGATGATATTTCGATATTATTTTCTATTGACTTTTAACTGAATACTGTTAGTCTTATAGAACACCTTCAGTTGGTACTTGCTTGGTAATCCTACGGTTTCAATAGAAGAAAATTCTCCATTACGCTTATTATAGGTTATGATAGTTGAGCCGTCAGCTGGTACATAATTGTCCGAAAAAATGAGACGTAATTTCCCTTTAGCCATTGCCTCGCCTTTAATGTTAAGAACATCTTTTTTACTACTAAGGTTGAGTTCAAGTGTACCTTTTCCAGATTGTGTGTAATCTTCTCTGATGATCAGTTTACCTGAAACATCTTCACTAAGGGTGCCCCCGTTATTCGTAACATCACCTCTCCCCAAAGCTGTCTTTGAATTAGCTTCAAGTATGCCTTGATCAATCTGTGTACCGCCGGAGTATGAATTGTTACCTTCAAGCTTTAAAGTACCTGTCCCTTTTTTTGTTAGCTTTCCAGTACCGGAGATATCGTTGCGCCAGCGATCCAATGCATGGAAACCACCTTCTGATGAATCCATTGTTACAGTTACGTCAGTCTCAAATGCTTCATAACCACCTGCTGCAGCAAAAAGATTTAATCGTCCCCAGCCTTCAGTATCATCTAGAACAGGATATCCGGATGGCAGGCCTGTTGTATATAATATCCATCGACGTTGAGTATCATCTAGGTATGGGAAACGTGACTCAAGTAGAACCTCTGCACCCTTTGGTACCATCATTGGCTTTGTTGTATCGCCAATTTGTTGAAAACCATACGTCAAGTGCTCTGTATATTTCTTCTTATTGGTTTCATAATCACTATACGAATCCACAGAAGTACCTTCTTGTGTAAGCAGGACTTCATGAGCTTCTTTATAGGCAGCTTCCTTCAAGCTTTTGTTTGCTGGATCATTCAATGCCGCAGCGGCAACCGCTGTTGACATTATTCGACCACCGATCACATCTAACGGTGAATGCATACCAGCTACAATTCGACTATGGCCGAGATCAGAAGATCTTGTCAACAATTCTTCAAACCGTTCTGGTACGGCATAGGCTAAACCATATGCAGCAAGATACGCAGCATTTGTATGTCCACTAGGAAAACCACCATCACTAGTAGGATCGTCTTTTTTGGCTGGTACAAGAGTTGGAACAATACTCACTTCCTCGCTCCATCGGAACGGGCGCTTATAATTGTAGTAGGCTTTGGCAGAAGAAGTAGAAGCGCCAGTCCCACGTATTGCATTTACTAATCCCACCATATTTCCAAGACTAGAGTCTGTGTCTGCCCAGTTGCCATTGCTATTTCCTCTGTCATCATACTTTACTGTAGTCGCATCTTGCGGAATTTCATTAGGGATGGTTGTTCCAGCATTGGCACCTACCATAAAATTATTTGCATAAGGACCTAGACCAGTAATTACGCTATAGTTCTGATTACGGCGATCGTTTAAATATGCCTCTTTTTCTTCTTCAGCTGTGCGATTATTTGTAATTGATACAACGGTATCTATATTTTGATTATGTACATTAGCATTTAACACCGTTCCGTTATCCCATGAGTCTCCAGGTGTCCAAAGCTCCAAATACTTTGAGAGCACACCAATAGATGGATTTGATTCAGGTGTCATGTTTATACTCTCATTATTTTTATAGACGTCTACATAGTATCCGTAAGATGCTGCTTTTGGTTTTATTGCAGAATCAGTTGAACCATCAGCCGCCAAAGCAGAAATAGCACCTTGGGAAGTTAGGATCGATATTAGTAAAATAGCTGGTAATTTAGACCTTCTCTTTTTCTTATTCATATGCTTATACCTTTTTTTAGACAAAACCATGTGCTTCTCTCCCCATATTTTAGTTTTAACATGGTTATTATAATGACTAATTGTAAAGCTAGGATGAATTTTCTGTAAAAATAGGTTGAATTATGTAGAAAAATGTAGAGTTTTGGATAAAGAAGTATATTTTTGTCATATTAAACAGATGAAACTTATCTTATGAAATATAAAGTAAAGTGAAATATTACTAAGGAGAGTATAATTAACATTAGACAAATCGATAAAAAAATATAAATACGTTTATTGATCAAAGATTTTTTCAAATTATTCCACTCTCCATTAAAATAATGAGAATTTAATTAAAAATTATGTACTCCCTTTCTCCAATGTTTCGAATACATTCTTTATTAATCTTCACAGTATTGTTTTTGATTTTCAATTTCCATAAAAAAGAAACCAAAGCACCAAAAATTAACGTTAATGGAGCCGTTCAACTTCAACTTACCTGCTTCTTCGTATTATAAGGTTAGCCAGTAATGATTCCACCTAAAAGAATGAATGAAGAATATTGAAAAGAAGACTGTTTTGCCTATGAGAAACATTATATTTAAAGTTCTTCGCTCATTTTTTCTTTTAAAAAAATTATTCTAGAGAGGGATAACTAAAGGTCCAGACGTTAATATTTAGGATATAGATTTATCATCAAACACATATTGACATATCGAATTTTTTAGATATAATAAAAGACATGAAGCCTATTGAAATCTTTAAAGCCTTATCTAATGAATCAAGGTTGCAAATTTTACACTGGCTAAAAGAACCTGAGCGTCATTTTACACCCCATGAAGGGATTGATATGAGAAAAACAGGGGTATGCGTTAGTCAAATAACAGAGCAATTAAAAATGACGCAATCAACAGCTTCTCATTATCTCAATATTCTATTACGTGCCGGGTTAATAAAAACCGAGCGTATTGGCAAGTATACGTATTACAAAAGAGATGAGGAAGCCATAAAAAATATTGCAACCATTCTTGAGCAAGAGATCTAACGTAAATTTAACTGAATCCTTCAATGGATTCAGCTTTATTTACACAAAACATATCGACGTATCTAGATATGTTTATTTATTTCATTAACATATCGTCTTTTCTAGATATGTAAATATATTATATCTAAGGAGTGATTATTTTGTCTAACACATTTAAAATTTATATTTTAGCACTTATAAGTTTTTTAGTTGGAACATCGGAGTATATTATCTCAGGTGTTTTGGATAACATTTCAGATTCACTAGGAATTACTTTGGCGGCTGCCGGACAATTAATAACCATATTCTCGCTTGTCTATGCCATCTTTACACCTATTCTGATGGCACTAACATCAGGCATGGATAGACGTAAGCTTATGATCGTATCTCTAGGTTTGTTTGTAATAGGGAACATATTTGCATTCGTCTTGCCGGGTTACACCTTATTTGTTTTATCAAGAATAGTAATGGCACTAGGGGCTGGTATGGTCGTAGTTACAGCTCTGACTATCGCGGCAAAAATAGCACCTGAAGGTAAACAAGGTAGTGCGATTGCCACTGTAATCATGGGCTTTACCGCATCTTTAATCATTGGTGTTCCTCTAGGGCGTATTATCACAGATGCATTCGGCTGGAAAACGGTATTTGGCGGAATTGCTTTACTTGGATTTTTAGCGATGATCATCATCTCATTAGTCATTCCATCTACTAAAGGATATAAACCGGTTCCATTAATGCAACAGCTTGCCCTACTAAAGGATCGAAAAGTAGCAATTGGTTTATCCATCACCTTCTTCTGGCTTGGAGGGTATTCAATCGCTTACACTTATTTATCTCCTTACCTGTTGGACATTTCGGGTATCAGTGAAAAATTATTAAGCGGAGTTCTGCTTATATTTGGTGTCGCTAGCTTATTCGGCTCGAAATTCGGTGGTTTTAGTACAGACAAATGGGGTGTGTCACGTACACTAATAGGTTCGATGCTTCTGCACATTGCCATGCTTATTCTTTTATCATTTATTACCCACAGTTATGTCGGGGTTTTAATTATATTAATATTGTGGTCTTTTGCAGCTTGGGCATCAGCACCAGCACAACAGTTCAACTTAGCGACAATAAAACCAGAATCATCAGGTGTACTTTTAGGACTAAATCAGTCAATGATGCAATTATCAATGGCTGCAGGAGCAGGAATTGGTGGGATTTTTGTAGAAAAGGTTTCGCTGGGTTCCATCACTTGGGTAGGAGTACTCGGATTAGCTATAGCCATTATTATGACATTAATGGCATCTCGTGGTAAATCTAAATAAATCGGTAAAATTAGTGTAAAAGAACAAAAGGCTTCAATATAAAAAGGTTTCTCTTTAAGGTTGTTAATACAATTGATAGTTTTAGACAGGTTGCTGTTGCTCAGGCAACCTTTTTTCTTTTGTTTTGGTTCAAAAAAGTTCAATACAATTGCAAGGATATACTGATACTTTTACTCTAAAAAGGTATGATCAGTATGGAAAACCAAAACTTGTAATAGGGTAGTCCCGATAATGGACTACAAATATTTCTCCATTATTATGTAGGATTTACCCTCTTTTATAAAACTAGAGTTGGTTTCTCGCAAACCAAATTTTTTGTAAAAATTCACCTTATTCATTCTGGCATTACACCAAATTCTCTTAACGCCGTAAATCTTTACTTCCTTTAATACATAGTTTAACAAAGCACTTCCATATCCCTTACTTTGTTCATGTTGAACAGTAGCAAATTTTCGGAATTGACCTTCTTCATTATTAATAAAAAGTGTGATGACAGAAATTAGGATGTCTTCTTTGAAAAGACCAAAATGAATAGCTAAATGATCATCTTCTAATTTAATGTAGTCAAAAGCCTTATGGGACCACATCACTTTATGCCTTAATTCCCAAACTTCTTCCTTATCTACTTTTCTAATCGTGGTTACCATAGTCCTCTCCTTTGTCTTCTCTATAAAATAAGTAATGCAGGGAACCTATTAGTCTCCTATTTAATAGTATATTTCTGTTCCTCTTAAGTAAGCTCAATCGTTTACCAAACCGATTTCTATGCTCTTAATACGGATAAACTTTCCGAGCTACACCAAAAGGGGTTAAGTACCCAGTTTGGAGTGGAAAACAAGATCCTATATGTTTATTATTAGAACCTTCTCAATAAAAAACCTTTTAGGGAAGGAAGTGTAAATCGATAAGATCATATATATTTTTTGCTAATAGTAAAAATGTTACAGCAATAAACAATGCACGTACATAACCACTTCCTCTTTTAATGGCAAATTTCGAACCATAAATCGCTCCAGCAATCCCTGCAAGTGCCATTGGTAATCCATAAGCATAATTTACTTCTCCTAAATACATAAACATCAACAAACCAGCAACAAACCAGCAATATTACTGCCAAAGTTTAAAAATTTCGCATTACCTGCTGCCTTTATAAAATCAAATCCAATCATTAAAAAAACAAATATTAAAAATGAACCTGTTCCCGGACCAAGAAATCCATCATAAAAACCAATAGCAAAGATTAAAACCATAAAAATAATGAATATTCGAGTGGACAATTTTTTATAGGTCGAGATACTACCCCAATCTTTCTTAAAAATAGTGTAAACTGCAACAGCAGCGAGCATTATCAACATCAACGGCTTAAGAACTTCAGGGTTCATCATATGAACAGTCCACGCCCCAAGCATTGAGCCAATAAAAACGAGTGGAAAAAATTTATATATTGATTTTAAATCAAGTTTTCCAGAACGATAAAACATAAGTGTGCATGTCAAGGACCCCATTGTTCCTACCAATTTATTCGTAGCAACTGCTGTAGCCGGACTAAGCCCTGTAAATAACAATGCAGGTAATGCAATCAGACCTCCTCCCCCTACAACGGAATCTATAAAGGAAGCTACAAAGCCTAGCACAATCAAAGTAATCAATAAAGATGGGTCGAATTCAAAAAGCATCAAATCATCCTTTGCAATAATAAGAATTTAAACTAAACCTAAGTTGCTCATCTAATAGCACGAAATGTACTAAGCTTATTTCATTGGTATCTTTGGATCATCCTCGATTCACATTAAACTGAATGGCTTTTACTAGAAATACCACAATCCACCTAATATAATTTTAATTTAATTGTACTTGAACCTTTATTATAAAAAAAATTAAATATATTTATCTATCTCTATAAGAAATACTTATCTTTAATAAAATTGATTTTCTTGAACCTGCTCCGTTGAAGAGTGTTGAAAACCTTATTGAACAAAAACACATGTTTCTTTAAGTATAATCCTACACTCTTTAGTGAAAATATATATTATTTTTCTATACTATGTCTTCTTCACATATTATTTATACTTTATTATTAATTGTATAAACTGTTGTTAAAGTTTTTTACTCTACACAACTATTACCTTTTGAATAGCTTTATTGTGAAAGCAGTTCTTCCCGGTGTACTCATCACCTCAATGTGACCATCATGAAGATCGATGATGCTTTTTGCGATTGCCAGTCCTAACCCTGAGCCTCCAGTAAATTGTGATCGTGATTTTTCAACCCGGTAAAATCGTTCAAAGATATGGGGAAGATCCAATCGTGGGATGGCTTGGCCGTAGTTGGCGATTTCAATTTCAACCGTTTTTTCTGTGTCTCTTAGCATAATATCAATATATTTGCCTTCACTACCATAGCGAATAGCATTTTGTATTAGATTCTCGAATACTCGTGCAAGCTTTCCACCTTCTCCCACAACAATTGGATCTGTCGCAGAAGAATATAAGCGATACTCCATCCCAGCTTCTTCTAACTGCATTCTTGATTGAACGGCCAACTGATTAAGCATTTCTTCAATATTAATGGATTCCTTTCGAAGTTTTACTTGCTGATTTTGCATATAGGTATATTCAAAAATATCATTGATTAAAGTATGCAAGCTGGATGCCTTGTCATGAATCACTTGAAAATAATGTCTAAGCTCCACCTCGTTACAATAGCGGTCATCGTTAATAAGATCTAGATAACCAATAATAGACGTAAGTGGTGACCTGAGGTCGTGCGCCACACTAGTTACAAGCTCATTTTTTAATTGTTCTGCCTTCTTGACTTCATTGATTGCTTCTTCCGATGATGCAATGATCTTTTGAATCTCTTCAGCAAGTACTTGGAATTCGGGTTGAACTGAAATATCACCAGTAGTTCGTTCTACTTTTACTAACATCTGAACGTCCTCAGTCATTTTATTTAGATGAAAAGTAAGGTATCGTTTCCGCTCAAATTGATACAAGAGCAACAAGTATATCCCAGTGGTAAAAACATAAAAAACGAGAAATATCAATTCACGAAAATAGGATAATATGAAAAACAAGCTCTCAAAAAACCTTGAATTGTCCTCTAAATACCATATTACTGGCAAAAGAATGACTCCAGTCACAACCGCTAGGAAAAGAGAAATGAGAATGTACATAATGATTTTCCATTTCGGCAGAAACTTTAACAGATTCATTAAATTATTTTTCAATTTTATATCCCACTCCCCAGACTGTTTGAATGATTCTTTCACCCGGTACAGCTGCCTCAAGTTTATCTCGAAGATTGCTGATATGAACCATCACGGTCTTATTCGACCCCTCACCAGGTTCATTCCACACCATTTCAAAAATCTCTTCCGATGCAAACACGCGTCCACGGTGCTTAGCAAGTAAATATAAAATCTCAAATTCCCGTGCTGTTAGCTTTATAACGTTATCCTCTGCGGTAACTGTATAACTTTGTTTATCAATGAATAGAGAGCCGACATTTAGCACATCCTTATCCTTTTCACTCTGTTTGTAATTAGCCCTGCGAAGCAATGCCTTTACTCTCGCTGTTAACTCTAAAGGATTAAACGGCTTGATCATATAATCGTCTGCACCCGTCATTAAACCGATGATTTTGTCCATATCCTCTACCTTTGCACTGACCATCAGGATGGGTACATGATTGTTTTTACGAACCTGTTTACAAAACTCAAGTCCGTCCATGTTTGGCATCATAATATCTAATATAATGAGGTCTGAAGGAGTGTGCTCCAAAATTTGAAGAGCCTCCAAACCATCTCCCGCTTTATCGATCATGTATCCATCATTCTTCAAATATACCTCAATCAACTCAGCAATTTGCTGATCATCATCTACAATTAAGATTCTAGTCATTTTTATTGCCCCCTCATATCGGTTAGAGCTGAAACTGTTTGAGCATGTTTTTTAATTGAGAAATCTTAAACAAAGTCTTAACAATGAGAAAACCTATAACAGCACCAATTGTATTCGCCAATAAGTCATTAATATCAGAGCTTCTCCCGCTTCCTAACGTCACTCGAATGAGTAGCTGTAATAACTCAAGGGAAAGACTTAGCATAAATCCGAGTTTTGCTGCCTTCTTAACAGAAGCTTTAGTCTTTTTTAAAAATGGAATGTACATCCCAAAAGGTATAAGCATGAGTATGTTTAACAAAAACGTTGTAAGATCGATTGTCAAGATTGGTATAAAGTTAACTGTCATATACCAAGGTGTTTGATTTGCATAACGTCCGATATTCACATCAATTGGAAAAAATACTAAGTGAATAACACATAGTAAGTATATCCCAAACGAAATAAGAAGAATGTATTGTGCCAGATTTACTTTACCTTTTTGACGCTTTGCCCAACTAATGAACCAAATTAGTCCTATAATACCCACTGGGCCTAACACATACCAAGATTGAATTGTAAACATAATTGACAATGACTCTTCCATATAACTTCCTCCTTAAGAAACTTTCTAGATTACAGTATAGATAGGAGTTCTAAAGTTTTTATAAAGAAAGAATTAAGGATATCTAAAATATTTAGAGGTGAACACTTTGAAGTTGTTAATGGAAAAGCTAAAATACATCAGATACAAATAAAGGATGAAGTAAAAGGTATACTTCAAATGCTAAAATAAGAGAAATTTCTTGTAACGATTTGTGTCTCCTATTTAATGATCATTTAGAATGTGGCCGGTCAATATTCAAAAAAAGTTCTTTTCACAATGGAAAAGCGAACATATTTTCGTATAATAAGGATATAATATTAATAGGGGAATGGTAAACATGATTAAAGATCATGGATCAATTAAATGGACATCCTTGTCTCTGCCAGAACATGTTAAATTACTAAGAGAATATGATAATTCTCGATGAACATCAGCTCGAAAAGATTTAATATTACGATTTGTGAAGCAATGGAATATAATAAAGAGCTTGTATTTTACTTATTATGAAAATGGAGATATTAAGCTATATATAGGATATATTCACTACCTAGATGAATTAAAGAAAGAAGTTAGAATTTTAGGTTTTCATCAAGAAAAATATATTTTAAAGATCGAGGATATCTTAAGAATCGATATATTTAACCACTGATAACTTAACACCTTAACCCGCCATGTCCTTTCTCCTGACTTGGATACCTGGTTATTCGAAGTACCTTTGGCCCAGTTATCTAAACCAAACTACTTTAACTTCTTACGACTTCTTTTGCCATGAGGTTTAAAACGCCGATTTAAGGCTGGTATTTGCTTTGATTACATCTATGTAATGAAAAGGACATCATAAAGCTTTTCTTTATTAATAAAATAAAATTAAAAATGATTTTTTTAAAAAGAATTAAAAATAGCTGGATACAATGTATGTGTCCGATCCAAAGTTTTAACTATCTGGTATTTTTTTCACTTCAGACAAAATATTGATAGATTTAAATTAACGGATTTTGATAATAGGTAAATTAATCTAAGAAGGGACGTCTAAAAAATTTCTTTTAATTAGTCATACAATCAGGGAGTGATTTCCTTTTCAAACATTCAGATTTCTCCTTATTTATCCTTAACAGGTTTAATAAATACTTGGATAATGAGTTTAAAGTTATTCATTAAATGATCTTTCTTTTCATCACCTCAAAACATGCCCTGCTGGCATGAAGCGGTCCCTTCCATAAAGAAACCTTTGGCAAATGTAATTGAGGTATTCCTTCCTTATTCACCTCTTCAAACCATTCCCCGTATTTGTGATCTACGATATATCGCTTAATAAAACACCAGCTACGATATGAGTTGTGTAAAAATACCGGATGGTGACAAATTTCATAGGAATTCAAAAAACCAACGATTACTTAGGTACTGGTGCCGGAGGAAGCCTGCGGATACTTATCTAAAGAAGAGATACATTAACTTATGGAGGAATATATTAAATAAAAAGAAGGAAAAAATATTAATCTTTTTCTTCTTTACTTTAGGATAAAGTATCTATCCTTTTCAAGGAAGCTCCTTTTCTTCGTTTATATTGTGATAATCTTAATTTATCATTATCCAACAAATGCCTTTGTTTTCCCATTGTTTTGTTTTACAAGTGATTTATTCTCCCAGGTTCTACTCTTCCAACGCAGGAACAGGATCAACCCACGGACCCATTCGTCTGAAATAAATGCAATCCATATTCCAATCAGCCCATATCCCAAATAAATACCGAGAAAATAAGTTAAAGGAACACTGAAGCACCAAATCACTAAGATGGAAACAGACATAGAAAATCGTGCATCTCCTGCAGCTTGAAGAGACCTTTCTATAAAATATTAAAATTCCTTTCAGGTTCAAGCAAAAAGCCCATCAACAGCAACAATGATCCAATGGCAATGTTGTCATCATCATTTGTAAACAAACCAAATAATTGTTTCCTAAATAAACAAATAATGAAAACGGCACTTATCGTAATCAACAAACTGCGTCTCAAATTCAAAAATGTTTGCTTGTAGGCTTCTTCCTTCTCGCCGGCACCAACTAAATGCCCCACGATAATCTGTACGCCTCTTCCCATAGAAATTGCAAGAACCATAATAAAAAACATGATATTTTGTGTATAGATCCTTGTAGATAACATTTCTGCTCCAAGTGAGACTATAAAAGCAGTTGTGACGATTTGATTTGCTGAATAGGATAAGTTTGATGCAGATGCAGGCATCCCGATTTTTAAGATCTTTTTAACATGGTCTTGTTTCCACCGAAAAAGATTTTTCCAATTTAGCGAAACCCTAACCTTTCTCGTCAAAACATGTAAGTTAATGAAAAGACCGATACATATGCTGATTACAGTCGAAATTGCTACGCCAACTACTCCGAGCTTTGGAACACCTAACGCACCGTATATAAACAAATAATTACCAACAATATGTATAATATTTATTCCGATTGCGACAAACATTGTGTATTTTGTAAAACCGTGTGATTGAATGATCGCAGTGACTGTAATCATAACGGCTTGATTAAACAAAGATCCCCCAGCAATGATCAGATAAGATTTTGCGAGTGAAAATAATGAAGGATCAAGATCGAACATTTGTAATATTTGATTGCTAAAAAAGATCATATTCATGCTAATCATTAAACCAAATAGCAAATTCATCGATAGTGATGTAGCTACAAGCTTTCCAATTTCATTCCGCAATTGAGCTCCGAGATATTGAGTAATAACAACCGCTGAACCAACTGCAACGAAGTTAAACAATAAAAATGCAAACATGATGATTTGGTTTGCAACACCAACTGCTGCAAGCTGAATCAGATACTTTGCTTAGCATAAATGTATCGGCCGTTCTTAAAAACATTTGCAGTGCTGACTCGATAAAAATCGGCCAGGTAATAGCAAAAAGAGAAAGTTTGATAACGCTATTTTTATTATCCACACAAAAGATCCCTTCTGGGCTAAAATAATTGAGAAAACTTTTATTTTCTATCCCCAATTTTAGGTAGCAGTCAAAATCCTTTAAATAATATTGTTCATAAATTTTATACAAACCGGCTCACTTATATTTACGGTACTTATCGGTTCTGATAGTTGACCAGTTTTTTGATCAATTTCAAACGTTACAATTGAATCAGAATCTTGGTTTGCTACGATCAGATATTTTCCATTTGGAGACAAACAGAAGTTGCGTGGGGTTTTTCCTCTCGTCGATGTATAATCTATAAACTTTAGTTTTCCTGTTTCGTGATCAATTGAATAGATTGCTATACTATCATGGCCCCTGTTTGAGCAGTACAAGAATTTCCCTGATGGTGCTATATGGATATCTGCACAGGTATTTCCCTTGAAAAGTATTGGTACAGCTGATATGGATTGAATCGGTGTTAGATGTCCTAATGTATTTTGATAGTAGACCGTTATAGTAGAATCAAGCTCATTTATGACATAGGCATAAGGCTTATAGGGATGAAAAATCAAATGTCTTGGTCCTGCCCCTGGCAAAGTGTTTATTTCATGATGAAAGTTTATCCTACAATTCTCTTGATCAAATTTATATATGACGATTTTATCTTTTCCTAAATCAGGAACAAAAGCGTATTGTACTAGTAGATCAAGAACAACGGAATGAGGATGCGGTCCCTCCTGTCTTTCCAAATTAATACTCGACCCTTGATGCTCTACGAAGTCAGTCATTCTTCCAATTACCCCATTATTAATTGGAAAAGCGCAAACACTGCCTCCGCCATAGTTCACTGCAAGCAAGCAATCTCCTCTACGATTCGTTGTTAAATAACAAGGCCCCGAGCCTATTGTTGTTTGTTCGCTTAAAGGAGAGAGCTTTCCAGATGTTTGATCGATTTCATAAGAAGCGACTTTCCCCTCCGAGGTTTCACTCACTGCATATAGATATTGATTATTCGGATCAACTGTTAGGAAGGAAGGATTTTTAATTCCTCCTACACTATCAAAATACTCAATTTCTCCTGTTCCCAAATGAAATGTAAAAATATTGATTCCTTTTGAATCCTTGTTTGTGTAAGATCCAACAAACATATACATTGTTTCCGAATTATTCATATGATCAAAACTCCTTTTTTACTTTAACGTTTCCCGAAAGAAGTATCCCTCTTCAAGCGTGTGAAGGGCGTAGCCCAACGGTAAGGGGGATATGAATTTCGGTTGGCGCTAGCCAAAACTTTTGATACAATTTTTTCTATGACGTTCTTTGATAACTGGATATATGAGGTTGAGTAGAGAAATGATGCGAAAACCAAGCACATTCTACTCGTAAAATATCCAAAGTACAAAAGAGACGAAAGCGTCTCATTAGGGCAGGAACTGTCCGAATCTACGCCTGTGGAGACTACGTAAGACTTAGTTCACTAAGCTATAGTCATGGAAGCAGGAAGCCCCCACTTCAAGATTGCTTAGTGATGGGTGGTTCACAGAATTATTACTATAAATAACGGGTTACAATCCTTAGCTTTTACCTAAAAAGCTTACCACTAAGTGATAAGCTTTTTAGATAAGTTTTCATGATACCTGGTATTATGTGATCCTTCACCACAAACTAAAAATTAAAATTATCAGGATCTGATCCTACACGCTTATCCTGATTTAATCCATTAATTCTTTCTATATCCTCGTTCGTTAATTCAAAATCAAAAATAGAGGCATTTTCGATGATACGATGTTCTTTAACTGATTTTGGAATAGTGACAACGTCTTGCTGGATATTCCATCTAAGAATAACTTGAGCAGGCGTTTTGTTATACTTTTCTCCAATTTGTACTAACACTTCATTGTCTAAAAGTTTTCCTTGCATAAGCGGTGACCATGATTCCAGTTGAATATCATTTTTCTTACAGTAGGAGAGTAAGTCTCTTTGCGTAAGACGCGGATGAAATTCAACTTGGTTCACCATTGGTTTTATTTCAGCATCCTGCATTAAATCTTCAAGATGGTGGATTTGAAAATTACTCACTCCAATCGCACGAACCTTTCCATTTCTATAAAGTTTTTCAAGTGCCTTCCATGTTTCTTTATATTTTCCTCGTACCGGCCAATGAATTAAATAAAGATCAAGATAACTAAGACCTAGTCTATTTAAACTTTCATCAAATGCCTTTAAAGTAGATTCATAGCCTTGATCGCTGTTCCAGACTTTTGATGTTACAAATACCTCTTCACGTAATAGATTAGATTCCCTAATCCCCTGTCCAACACCTGTTTCATTTTTGTATGCTGATGCGGTATCAATACTTTTGTAACCGGTACTCAATGCTATCTTCACAGCATTCACTACTTCATCTCCATTTTCTACTTTGAACACCCCAAGACCAAACAACGGCATTTCCACACCGTTATGTAAAGCTGTTGTGGTACTTAAGCTTTTTAACATAAATAAACATCTCCTTTTCATTAGCTCAGATACAATCTAAAACTTTATAATCAATCTTGGTTAAGTATGTTTAAACTTATGATAAACCGCTAAATTCGATTTATCTGATGTGTGTTCCATGTGTCTGGTTTTTACTCGAAATCACTGCGTTCTTATGACTTCGTTTGTCGATAACATAGGTAGCAATAGCGGCGAAGGTACCGATAAGTGCAAAAATGCTTCCTACACCATAAGTAGTATGCGATCCTAACTTTTCAAAGATATAACCTCCCGCAGCATTACCGATAATTCCAGCTATCCCGCCAAAGGTAACAGAAAAGGCTGCCTGTCCAGTCGCCCTAAACTCAGAGGGCACAATGTTTAAGATATACTGTAGAGAAGCTACAAGTAACAATGGAAACGTTAAGCTGTGCAGTAACTGGGATATGATTAATACAGATGGGCTATCCGCTTGACTGTATATAATCCAACGTAGGGTATATACAAATGCAGCAATAACAAATATACCGAGTTCATTCCACTTTTTGATCAACTTACCTACAAACAAAAGAGCAGGAATCGTACTCAAGGTTGCCACAAGCCAAGCCAAACCAAGTTGCGTCTTTGATGCCCCCAATTGAATTAGATAGATTGCAAGCATCGTATCGTTCATCCGATGCGGAATTGCAATAAGAAGGATCATCAATAGAAACCAAAGTAATTTTGGTTGTGTAAAGATTTGTTTAAGAACTGCTATATTCACAGATGCTGTTGAAGCTTTTGTATCTCTCACTAGAGTGGTAGCAGCAATCGTAATACATAGCATGACTAAATAGATGACTGATAGATAGTTAATTCCTATGTGGTCTATAATAATTCCAAGAAAGAGAGAGGCTGTCCCGACTCCTACTTCCCCCCAAAGGCGCATCCTGCCAAAATCTTTATTGTTCTGGTATGCGTATGAGAGACATAATGTTTCCGTTAAGGGACCAGCAGAACAATTAAAAAAGATAAACATAGCATAAAACAGCATGATCAAATGAAATTTTTCAGATGAAAATAATCCGATGCTCAACAAAAAACTTGAGATTAAACTCATCTGAACGATCCGCTTGATTGTCTTTTTTTTATCGCTGACATACCCCCAAAATGGTTGCCCAAATATGGATGCAAACGCCCCTAATGCAATGATGCTGCCAATTTGTCCAGATGTTAATCCTTTGCTTTGAAGATATAACGGCAAAAAGAAACCCATTACACTGAATGTTGAGAATAATAAGTATATAAAGAGAGAAATGCGAACCAATTCCACTCCTCCTTAGCAAATTGAAGCTTTGCAGAAAAATAGAATTAGAGTGAGAAATGATGACCAACCATTTTAGTATTTCAGATCGATTATTGGAATTTGGTTTTCTTCGCAATATTCAATGTATCTTTTATACTTGCTGAACACATCGTCCTGATAAACGATACCATCTTTATCATCTAAATATTGGATTGTACCTTCTAATAGAAATAAAGCGATCATCTCATCTTTTCCATCCACTACAAGCGTATGTATATCGCCTGGTGGCTCATAGACAAATGTGTGCGGCTTGGCTATCCAATCTCTTTCTAGATATCGCCAAGTTCCTTGAATCGTAAAAGCAAGTACTTGACCACCGCTATGGCGATGCCTATTTACGACTCCACCTGGTTTGATCCTTAACAAATTAACCCAGCTTCCCCGTGCAAGGTCAAACCGGAGAGGCTTAAACCAAACCCGATCAGTTTGAGGCACCCACGGAATTTTATCGAAATCGATGGCCCTGTCGTCCAATTGTGCCATTTTAGAAAATTCATATAAAGCTTCAGACATGATTGTCCCCCTTTATTTTCGAATTGTTGCCGGTGGAAACAATGAAGGATCTCCAGCTAAAAGACCCCCATCGACCGGCAACACCGCCCCTGTAATAAAGCTTGAATCCTCTGAGCATAGGAAGTCAACAGATGCTGCAACCTCCTCGGGCTTTCCAAATCTGCGAAAAGGTGTTCTAGAAAGGATTCTCTCTTGGAAAACTGGATCTTTGGTTGCCCCAGATGACAACGGTGTCTCGATATATCCCGGACTAATGGCATTTACACGAATGTTGTATTTAGCCCATTCAACCGCCAAGCATTTGGTAACCTGAATAATTCCACCTTTCGATGCTGCATAGGAAAGCAGATTTTCACTTCCGTAATGTGCAAGCATTGAGCCAAAATTGATAATGGCTCCGCCCCCGGATTCTGCCATATATGGTTGAACTGCTTGGCACATATAAACCGTACCAAGAAGGTTAACATTTAGAACCATTTTGATTTCTTCTTCTTGAACATCTGCTGCTGGAGAGCGCCGAATAATTCCCGCGGCATTCACTAAATGATCGATCCTACCAAACTGTTCCTTTACTTTCTTGATGACTTTGCTCGGACTTTCTTTATTTGTTACATCAGCCTGAAAGGAATAGAGTACTCCAGAGCTGCTCGAGTTGTCGATTATTTCTTCAATATTTTCCGATATATCAATAACTACCACGGTGTGTCCTTTGTTTACTAATCTTTGTGCGACAGCACGACCTAATCCGGACACTCCGCCAGTCACAACGGAAACGACATTCACTTTATCACTCCCCTGTTCCTATTGATCGTTAACGTTCAATATGAACTTCATTATTCCAAATTGCTTGTACCTTCTCCCAAGTAGGAAGTCCTTCCCAATCTCCCTCGGTGTGGATAACGAGTGCTCCAATTAAATTACCTAATTGAACAGATTTTATATGACTGTATCCTTTGAGCAGCCCGGTGATAAATCCTGCGCAAAAACCGTCTCCTGCCCCAACTGGATCTATAACATGATCTACTTTTTCATACGGGCATGAAGTAATCTCACCTTTTTCAACAAGAAGTGTTTCGTTATTGCCGCCCTTAACGACTGAAACTGCATTTAACTCTTTTAATCTAGAGAAAATCTCAGCTTCATTTTCCGTTTCATATAAGAGCTTTAGTTCATCCAGCCCTGGAAGGAGATAATCAACTTCCTCTGATAAAGGTAAAAGGACCTTCCTCGCTTCCTCTAAATTCCAAAGCTTCAGCCTTAGGTTTGGATCAAAGCTCACTTTCACTTGATGCCTGCGAGCTATTCGAATTGCTTCATAAACTGCATCCCGTGCAGTTTCGCTAATCGCACAAGTAATCCCAGTAATATGCAAAATACGTGCCTGCTTAATATAATGTTCATCAATATGCCAAGGCCCTATTTCACTTGCTGCTGATCCGCGTCTATAGTAGTAGACGGATGACTGACCAGAAACAATTTCTCTAAGCATAAAGCCAGTAGGTGATCGATCCGTTAATTCCGCCCGGCTCACGTCTACACCTTCACCACGAATTGATTTTAAAATTAATCTACCAAATGGATCCTTCCCCAATCGTCCAAACCATCCAGATCTGTGTCCAAGCCTTGAAACGGCGATCGCGAAATTGCTTTCCGCTCCACCAAATGACTTTATAAATTCACCACTGTATTCAATTCCCTTTAAGTTGGATGGAGTCATTAAGACCATCGATTCCCCAACGTAACAACTTCCGGTACTTGTGTACCTGACATATACCTTATCACCCCTATCCGATTGTTTTTAAGGAATGGTTCCTCATAACTTAAATTACTAGTTTCAATGGAATGATTACAGGAGAGATTTTTAAGATTTTGTTTGATTTTTTTGGTATAAAAATGAATTCGAAAAAAAACAAACAAAATCTTAAATTTATAGCATCGCATCATATTAGATTTCGTTTGTATAGTTAGATTGTGATGCAGAATAGCAAATTTAACATCTTATGGTACACACAAAGATTTACCAGGTAAACTTCAAGTTTCAAATTAGGTTTTTCGTTTTGCTACATTTATTTGAAGGGAGATGGATAGATGAGATTGCAAAACAAGATAGTCTTTATTACGGATGCAGACAGTGATTCAGGAAAAACACTCATTAGCCGTTTTGCTGATGAAGGTGCTCATTTCATCCTGAACAGTACGTCTGATGGTGATCAAATCCAGTCATCCATAGATCACTGTCGAACGCAAGGTTCTATGTCAATGATTGTGAATGTCGATTTATGCAAGAGCTCTGAAGTTAGGACTATGTTGGAGGCGGTAGAGAAGAGATTAGGTACAGTCGATGTTTTGATACACAACAATAATGTTGTTGCTCCAACAAGCGTTGAAACATGTAATGAAGAATTGTTTCTTCAAATCATGAATGAAAACACAAAATCTGCCTTTATATGCACACAAGCTGTTGGCAATCAAATGAAAGCTAAGCAGTCAGGAAAAATCATATACATCAGCTCCATTCATGCAGAAAAACCGACTGGTTCCTCATTTGCTTACAGTGCATCAAAAGGTGCAGTAAAACTGCTCACTCGTGAAGCTGCACTTATTCTGGGACGTTATGGTGTAAACGTCAATACGATTGAGATGGGTCCTATTGAGGGGGATGATGAGAGGTTTAAAAGTGACATTTCATCACTATATGATTCCTATCAATTTAAAGTCCCCAACGCCATACTGGGCAGCCATGACGATCTAGCACAATGTGCTTTGTACCTCTCCTCCGATGAAGCAATCTATATGAATGGCGCCGATATCCGCTTGGATGGAGGATTTATGCTTCATTATGTAGATAAAAAGATGAAGAAAGCAGATCTAGCAAAAGAGGAAACAGAGCTAAAATTGTAAAAAATCTCTGAAAGATACATATTGAAAACGAGGAGTTGATGTAATGAGTCTTTCTGGTAAGGTCGCGCTGGTCACCGGTGCTGGGACGGGGATCGGTAAAGAAATTGCAGTCGAGCTAGCTAAACAAGGTGCGAAAGTAGCCATTAATTACAATTCCAGCGAGGCTGGAGCAAAGGACACCAAACAGCGTATTGATGAGTTTTATGGAGACTCCATCATTGTAAAGGCAGACGTATCGCAAAAAAATGAGATTGATCAAATGGTAAAAGAAGTTGCGGACCATTTCGGAGGAATTGATATTCTTGTGAACAACGCGGCATTGCAACTCAATCTCGATCTGTTTGACTACACTGACGAATTGTACGATAAAATGATGAACATTAATTTAAAGGGATACTGGCAATGCATACAAGCCGTCACTCCTTACATGAAGAAAAAGCAATGTGGAAGAATCATTAATATATCTTCCGTCCATGGAAAGAGACCTACTGATTTTGACACCGTCTACTCCATGACAAAGGGCGGTATTAAAATGCTTGCTAGAGAAAGTGCAATTGAATTAGCAAAATACGGTATCACTGTAAATACGATTGCTCCCGGATATGTTAACGTCGGTAAAGGCGGAGACGGAAGTGACCGTAAAAAATTCCCTCTTGGGCGTGGCGGTCTTCCTTCAGATATTGCCCATATGGTTTGTTATATTGCTTCCGATAAGACTGACTATATGAGTGGGGCTTCTGTTCGATTAGACGGTGCAAGTATGCTGTTGTAGAAACCAGTAACGAACTGTTCTAGCTTTTTTTGGCTAAACAAGTTTGACTTTCATAAAAATATAATCGCTTTTATCAAATTCATTTTATAGTCAATGGCTTAAATAAATGAATCATTTAGATAGAAAACTCCCAACATACTTAAACTAAATTAAATCATACAAATTATTTATTATAAAATAAACATGATAAAGGAGACTTAATTATGTCCAAACAAACTCCAACATTCGAAACCACTTTAGCTTATGTCAATATTAATTCAAAACCATCAGAATTAAAAATCACTGACATCCGTTTTGCAGATATTGTTGATGCACCTATGCACTGCAGCTTAATTAAAGTATACACAAACCAAGGATTGGTTGGTTTCGGCGAAGTGCGCGATGGCGCTGATAAAGTCTTTGCTCAAATACTAAAACCTCGTCTTTTGGGAGAAAACCCTTGTAATATCGACAAATTATTCCGCAGAATCAAACAGTTTGGCGGACATGCTCGTCAAGGCGGTGGAGTAAGCGGTCTGGAAATTGCTTTATGGGACTTGGCTGGTAAAGCATACGGGGTACCAATTTATCAAATGCTTGGCGGAAAATTCCGTGATAAAATTCGTATGTACTGTGACACGGATGTAGACGGAAAAGACACAGGAACTGCAATGGGACATGCTCTTAAAAAACGAATGGAACAAGGATTTACATTCTTAAAGATGGATCTTGGCATTGGTCAAATTATTAACGAACCAGGTACATTAAGTGCCCCTCTTGGATTTTTAGATGAAATGAAAACGCTGTCCAAAATGTGGCGTAACCGTGGAGACTCCAACTTATCTGAATCAGAATTACGTAATCTAAAAAATCGATTATACGATATTTATAACATCCCTCACCCTTTCACAGGCATTCATGTAACTGAAAAGGGATTGGATATGTTGGAGCAATATGTTGCTGAAGTTCGTGATGTCATCGGTTATGAAGTGCCATTGTCAATCGACCATTTCGGTCACATCGGTGTTGAGGATTGCATCAAGCTTGGACGCCGCATCGACAAGTTCAACCTGGCATGGATGGAAGATATGATTCCATGGCAATATACTGATCAATATATCAGACTTGCAAACTCAGTATCTACTCCAATTTGTACTGGTGAAGATATTTATTTAAAAGAAAACTTCAAGCCGCTTCTTGAATCTGGTGGTGTATCGGTTATCCACCCAGATGTACTTTCTACTGGCGGCATTTTAGAAACTAAGAAAATTGGCGATATGGCTCAAGATTACGGTGTAAATATGGCAATTCATATGGCAGAAAGTCCAATTGCTTGTCTGGCGGCTGTTCACGCTGCAGCTGCAACAGAAAACTTCCTTGCGCTCGAGTTTCACTCTGTTGAAGTTCCATGGTGGGATGATCTCATCATCAGTAAGCTTCCGAAACCGCTTGTTAAAAACGGTTTTATCACTGTTCCAGACGCACCAGGTCTTGGAATTGAGGATCTTAACGATGAAGTTATCGCTCAGCATCTGCATCCTGATATTCCTGGTTTATGGGAATCAACGGAACAATGGAATAACTCCTACTCTAACGACAGACTTTGGAGTTAAGAATCTATTATTAATAGAAGATAAAACGAAAACAACCTGTTCCCTATTTTCAACTGGGGACAGGTTGTACATTCAAAGAAAGTGACTTCCAAAACACTCAAAAAGGAGATAAAAAAATAAAAGCTATTCAAGATCAATTGAATAAGATAAAACAAAACTAAAATAATCCTCAAAGATGATAAATGAAGGTGCACTCTCTGACGCAATGAAATGAACACTTTTGTACTACTTCATAAACTCATTTCAGTAGAGAGCGTTTTACACACATTTTGAGAAACGAACATTTTAGTGATCCTTCTTGCATTAAAGAGCCCTTTAATGGAAGAAGAAATTAGTTGGTTTAGTTAAACGAGGATAATAATTTTTTAATTGATAAGAACCTTAACTTGATCTCCATCTTTTAAATTGACTTTATCACAAAGCTTTACATCAGTCGCGATTTCAATAATTGTTTTTGGATGAGCTCTATTTTTCCACTTGCATTACCATCAGTCCTCAAAATATCCTCAAAAAGTACAACCTTTAACACCATTAGCAGCTTAACTGAACATTTATAAATTAAATACCTATCAATTAATATTTAGATTAGTATTTTATCGAATGTTGCCTTATTCGTAGGATCTCAAAAGAAAGCACGGAGTACTGGATGTGTTCAACCAAAGGGCACCGACCCGTTCCGTTAGCAACAAAACCTGCCTCCACCCCTTGGCTAGGCATGACGAAGGAATGAGGGGGCTTAGACCCGCTGAGACATGAAGAGGGATAGCCTCCAGGGGCGGCGTGGAGAATGCGTTCATTATATGATAATAATTGGAGTTATTTCTACCTCCTCTATTTCTGCATGCCTTCATGTAGACAAAAGTATCTAAACTTATTCCATTCATTCGATATAGTTCGATCCAGTGTTCGAAATTCTGCGAATAAGTGAGCATTCGAGAGATAAATGTATCTAACTGAGGGAGTTGAACAAAGTTTTTTTATACCGTCTACTCAAGAGGGATAATATCAGTTAGACACAACTAACAATTGGAGGTGCAGTTTTTGTTATGACCAAATATTCTTTAGAAACAAAATTAGCAGCTGTTAATGCTTATCTTGAAGGTGTAGAATCCTTTAAAGATATAGCTAAAAAATACAATGTAAACATGACAATGTTAAAAAAATGGGTAGTTAAATTTTGTGCACATGGATTGGCAGCTTTCCAAAAAAATATACAAATTACTCAATTGAGTTTAAAATGGACGTACTTAATTATATAAACGAGATGGGAGCGTCCATCGAAGAAGCTGCTTTAGTATTTAATATTCCTGCCTCCACCACAGTGGAGAATTGGAAGTATTTATTTGAAACACAGGGAATAGACGCTCTTCAACCAAAGGCAAAGGGGCGTCCATTCATGAAAAAAGAAACGAAGAAAAATCAACCTATTGAGGGATCTGAAGAAGCTTTAAGGGCTGAGAATGAGCGATTACGTATGGAGAATGCTTATTTAAAAAAGTTACAAGCCTTAATTCAAGAAAAGGAAAAATCTCAGAAAAAGACAAGGCGCAAATAATCTATGAATTAAGGCATGAATATAGAATTATAGAATTAGTTAAGATCGCTGGCATTCCACGTAGTACCTATTATTATTGGGTAAAACAAATGAATCGACCTGACAAATATAGTGAAGTTAAAGAAGTCATCCAACAGATTTTTGATGAGCATCAAGGTCGTTATGGCTACCGACGAATTACATTGGAATTACGTAATAGAAGTTATTTTCTAAATCATAAAACTGTCCGTCGTTTAATGAGAGAAATGAATTTAGAATGTCTAGTCCGTATAATAAAGTATTGCTCATACCGTGGTAAAGTAGGTAAAATCGCGCCAAATATTTTAGAGCGTGATTTCCAAGCAACCAAACCTAATGAGAAGTGGGTAACAGATGTAACAGAATTCCATTTAAACGGTGAAAAGCTATTTTTATCACCAATCCTCGATTTATATAACGGAGAAATTATTGCGTATAACGTTGAACAACATCCAGTTTACCCGCTAGTTTCTAAGATGTTGGATAAGGCTTTTAAAACTTTAAAAGAAGGAGATTCCCCTATCCTTCATTCAGATCAGGGCTGGCATTATCAGATGAAGCAATATCAGAAGGCATTGAAAGAACAAGGGATTACACAAAGCATGTCTCGAAAAGGCAATTGTTTAGATAACGCAGCCATGGGGAGTTTCTTTGGGTTATTAAAGAGTGAGTTACTTTATCTTAAAGATTTTAAGAGTATGGAACATTTTAAACAAGAATTAGAAGATTATATCCACTATTATAACCATAAAAGAATTAAGGAAAAGTTAAAAGGCATGAGTCCGGCTCAATACCGAATTCATGCCCAGGAAGTTGCTTAAATTTCGTGTCTAACTTTTTGGGTTCAGATCACTGAAAGATCCTTTTAAACTTTAAAACGTTTGGTTGGTAATCTGTTTAATTAATAGCGAACAAAGGCAGTTCCTACAATGATAAGAAGGATAAACAATACAACAATTAAAGCAAAACCTGCTCCTGCTCCACGAGATTCAGACATTTTCTTCACCCTTTCTTCTTTGCTAATAATAAAATATGAACAAACTTAGAAATTGGCAGGGCTTTGGCCAAAAATAGATGAAAAAGGGTGTTCCTTATTAAGTTTAACAAGATTTCAAAGTATTACATGAAACTCTATACAAATCTAGTCAACATAAAACCATTTTTAAGTAGTAACTCAAAGAGCCAAACCTAGTAGTACCAAGGGTTTGGCTCTTATTCATTTTTTATCAATTATGCATGATTTTTTTATACATCGTTGATTTATCAACGTTTTAGGCTTCTGAATAAGCCTGACAGCTGCATCAAATCGAGTAGAGGGAAAATAAATGTATTATTTTCGCCCCTCTCACAACACCGTACGTACGGATCGCGTATACGGCGTTTCAATTTATATCACAGTGTGTACTTTTAGATAATGTTCTAAAGCAGAGGGGACTCCCCTTTGCTTTAGTCTTTTGTTTGAGATTGCTCTTTGGACGACTTTTGATAATCCTATGTATCGGTAACCTTTTCGACAGTAGGTTAATCCTTTTGCTTCTTCCTCTGGAATCCCTAACTGGATAAGCGATTTGATTTGTTTCTTCGCTACTTTCCATTGTTTCCAGATGATGGCCCTAATTCTGGAACGAAGCTTATTGTCTATTCGTTCAGTCACCTTTTTCATGTTTGCCACTCTGAAGTAGTTTACCCATCCAAATATAACTTGTTTCAGTTTCAATATTCGGTAGTCTAGTGGAACACTCCAGCTTCGTTTTGTCAGTTGTCGAAGCTTCCTTTGAAACTTCTGTACCGAACTTGGATGAGGTTTCACTTGATATCTCTTATTTTTATAATCGTAATAATATCCAAATCCTAAGAATTTCAGATCTTTTGGACGAGAGATTTTACTCTTCTCTGCATTGACTATCAGACCTAATTTCTCTTCTATAAATCTCACGATTGATTTCATCACTCTGCTCGCTGCTTTCTCGCTCTTCACAAAAATCAGGGCGTCATCAGCGTATCTCACGAATTGAAGTCCTCTACTTTCTAGTTCCTTATCCAGTTCGTTCAACATAATATTACTCAAAAGAGGGCTGAGGTTGCCTCCTTGCGGAGTCCCAACTGGTGTTTCTTCATATTTCCCATTCACCATAACCCCACTAACTAAGTATTTTCTTATTAGAGAAATGACATCTCCATCATTTATTGTGTTGGATATAATTCGCATGATTTTATCGTGATGGACTGTATCAAAGAATCTTTCAAGATCAATGTCGACTACCCAGTCATGACCATCATTCAGAATTTCCAGGCTTTTCATAATCGCCATCTCACAACTTCTTTTTGGTCTGAAACCGTAACTGAATTCGCTGAACTGTTCTTCAAATATCGGGCTGAGAACTTGATGAATGGCTTGTTGAACTACTCTATCCACTACTGTTGGTATTCCCAACTTGCGCATCTTTCCATTTCCTTTTGGGATCTCCACTCTTAAGGCAGCTTGTGGTTGGTATTTTCTTGTTCTGATGCGCTGACGCAGATCATCCTTATTCTCTTTCAGATATTGCTTTAGTTCGTCGACTGTTGCTCCATCGACCCCACTTGTACCTTTATTTTTATAGACACGTAAGTAAGCTTCATTCATATTTAGATTACTTAGAATCTGTTCTAAAAGTTCCACACTCGTTTCTCCTTCCCTCTCACGTAGTAAGTGATAGCTCCCTTTTGGATATCCTTTGAGATACGCTCATACTTTTACCATTAACACATTCGGAGTTCGTCACTCACGCATTCGTGGTGTTGAAACACTATAAATTGTTCAGCCCTTCATGAATTTATTTCATTACTATGGCTTCTGCTGACTTCTTGCGACAAACCTTTTTTCGACTGTACTTCTGTACATCCGCAAGATCTCCCAGGGTAAGACAACTATCTTTCCTCTTTTACTCGCCTGATTTACTCTACAAAGTTACGCACATCTTTTGGACTTTAACTTGCTTAGGAGTCTAATCCCTTTGTAGAGCCTTAGTATCAGATTTCTGTTCGTCGAGTCAAGATTTTATTCCACGCTTCCTCCAGCCCTTACCTCACGATAAGTACCTTGCGCTTCCTTAGTGGTTGGTCGATGTGTACCCCCACAGTGGACTTTCACCACCTAGATAGTTGCCATGCCTGGCACACTAAGAAAAAG
>NZ_LATZ01000120.1 GCF_000981385.1 Bacillus sp. SA1-12 | reverse complement strand
GAGATTCATGGCAGCAAAAGTTAGCATCGCCTGCATGGCCACTTTTTTAATTCCTCTTAAAGTGGTCCATCGCATGCCATGCTTTTCTTTAGCATCTGCAAAGACACGTTCTATTGTCTCTTTTCGCTTAGCGTATATGTTTTTATTCATTTCTGTATGCCGTAAATGATTAACCTCATCAATTTTATCTTCCCAAATATGTCGGTGAATCATTTTCCTCTTATCCTTACTGTGTGTACATGAATCAAGGAGTGGGCAATCCTTACAAATGGCTGGATTTGATGCGTATTGTCTGTAACCATCTCTGGTCGTTGTGCGGTAAGGAAGTATTTGATCCTTCGGACAAATATAGCAATCATAATATTCATCGTAGACATATTCATATTTTTTCATGAATTCATCTTTAGTGTGGGGTCTTGTGTAAGGCATAACAGGTCTAATTTCTTTGTCCATTAAATATTTCGCAACGGGTGGAGTTTTATATCCTGCGTCTCCAGCAAGAGCATTAGGCTTGCCTACTTTTTCAATCAATTCATCTACAAGAGGATTTATTACCTGACTATCGTGTACATTTCCACCTGTCACTTGATTGGCAAGTATAAATCCCTTATTGTCACAAACTGTGTGAAAGGAGTAGGCAAATTGTTTCTCTCGTTCATTTTTAACATAATAGCCACTTTCAGGATCAGTTGTGCTTACTTTAATTTCTTTCGTCTCCGCCTTTGTTTGAGGGGGTAAAGGATTTTTTCCATGTGCAATTCGATCTTCGTTTATCTCTTCTTCTAGTTGAGTTTGATAGCTTTTTGTTTCTGCTTTGACAGCTTCTTTTATAAACTTCCTCTTGTTTGCATTTGCTTTAACATGTGTAGAGTCTATAAAAACAACAGAAGGATCAACAAACCCTTTTTCTATTGCTTCATTAAGAACATGGTAAAAAATCTTCTCAAAAAGATCAGTGTCTTTAAATCGTCTCTCATAATTTTTACCGAAGGTGGAAAAGTGGGGAATCTTTTTATTGAAGTCAAAACCTAAAAACCAGCGATACGCAACGCTCGTATCAATCTCATCTATTGTTTTTCTCATTGATTTAATTCCGAATACATATTGAATAAAGACCATCTTTATTAACACAACAGGGTCGATACTTGGACGACCATTATCCAAACAATACAAATCTTCAACTAGGTCATAAATAAAACTAAAATCAATAGCGGCTTCAAGCTTTCGAACAAGATGATTAGCAGGAACTACTTCATCAAGTGCAATCATCGATATTTGATAACGACCTTCCATTGATTGTTTCGATAACATATATTTGCACCCCTCAAACCAACTTTACTTCTTTATTCGACAAAAAAAGCTTGTAGACCTGCCTGAATATCAGACTTTGTCTACAAGCTGAGCCCATCGTCTCTTTTAAGAGATGATGGGCTTTTTTTGTATACTAACAACAAAGATTAGGAGACTAAAAGTATGAGTAACAAACAAGAAAGTTTAAAACGAACGATGACATCACGCCATATTATGATGATGGCGCTGGGAGGAGCTATAGGTGCGGGCTTATTTAAAGGAAGCAGCACGGCCATCGATATGGCGGGCCCTGCTGTCATTCTTGCGTATATGGTTGGAGGAATCATCTTGCTTTTTATTATGCAGGGCCTGGCTGAAATGGCAGTAAGAAACAAACAGGCAAGAACATTTCGTGATTTAATTGAGCCAGTTTTAGGTAAGTATGCTGCACACTTTCTTGACTGGATTTATTGGAAAATGTGGGTATTAAATATTGCCGCCGAATCAGTGGTTGCCGCTATTTTTCTGCAATACTGGCTTCCAGATATTCCAGTTTGGATACTGGCTTTAATGGTATCTGCCATTGTTACCCTTGTAAACTTATTTTCAGTTAAGCTATTTGCAGAAACAGAGTATTGGCTTACCCTGTTAAAAATCAGTGTCATTGTATTATTTATTATAACCGGTTTAACCATTTTATTAATACCGTTTCAGGACCATACCGCAACAGGATTTACCCACCTTACACAGCATGGAGGATTTTTCCCTAATGGGATGCATGGATTGATTATGGCTATGCTGGTGGTCATTTATTCATACGGCGGCACTGAAATGATAGGTGTTACGTTGGCAGAGGTAAAAGATCCGGAAAAGATTATACCAAAAGCTGTGAGAGGTACATTGATACGGATTATTTCTTTTTATATTCTACCTTTTTTCATTATTGTGAGCTTGATCCCCTGGAATCAAGTGAATGGCGTGCCAGAGAGCCCGTTTGTGACGGTGTTTAATATGATTAGAATTCCATATGCAGATCACATAATGAATGCTATTATCTTGTTAGCCATTATTTCATCTATGAATTCTGGGCTATATGCATCGTCACGTGTTCTTTATACACAAGCGGCGGATGGACGTATGCCAAAACTGTTTGCAAAAGTGTCGAAAAGGCAAGTCCCTGTTTATGCGATATTGGCATGTACATCATCACTGTATGCAGGAGTGCTAATTTCTGTATTTGCCGGGAGCAATACGTTTAATTACTTAATGGGTTCACTTGGATATACGGTTTTATGTATTTGGATTATTATAGCGATAGCGCATTTGAAATCTCGTAAAAATCAGCTGCAGAAAGGCAACTATAAAGTCCGCTTTTATCCTTACACGACTTGGTTCGCATTATTGGCCCTGATTGCTATATTAATTGGTGTAATAGCTACTACATCTATCATTGTAACGACGATTACAATTGTCATTTATTTATTCATTACAATAGCTTACTTTAGAGTCAATTCACGTATTGAAAGAAGACAAGCAGCATAATTTGAAAAGAGACACCACCTAAAGAAGTGGTGTCTTTTCTTTACTTTATCTGCAAGTTTACCGTTTTTTAAACTAATTTAGACTACTTTATGATAAAATCGAGAGCCTAACAGAAGCAGTTGCCATTAAAAACTTTATTCCTTTTTTATTCTAAACAGGGTGATTATATGGTTAATGAAGGAATTGACTAAGGATGTGATCTTTTCAACGATAAAGTGCCTGTTCCTAAGAATTAAAAAAGCGTCGATATAAAATGGGGCATTTAGTTGAATTAGAGAAAGGAATCTTCATAAGAAAATCGAAGATGTTTTATAGAGTAAACTTGTAAGAGAAAAAATAGTTTGATGGAAGTTAAAAAGCCATTTGGGAAGGAGGCGCATGAACATGAAAATTCGAGGATTTCAAGGGTGCGATATCCCTTAGTTTTTTTCACATATTTATGAAACCTACTATTCCATAAATGCACATGATTATTCACTAGTGCAGATTGATATTCATATGTCCTCTTGTTGAATTCTTTATTACGCATCCTATCTTTATTAGCAGGAGATTTTGACGAAGAAGAAAAGTTACTTTGATGAGAATAGAAGCATTTTAAGAATAAGAAGTACATAAAATACCAATATTATGAGGTGTATTTAGATGACTAATCAAAAGAATTTAAGGATATGTAACAAAGGACACAAATATTATAAAAGTACTGACTGTCCAAGCTGCCCGACATGTGAGCAAGAACGTAAGTCAGATAGTGGATTTCTTTCAAAACTTTCTTCACCAGCTAGAAACGCATTGATACATGAAGGAATTACCACATTGGAAAAACTGTCAGATTACAGCGAAAAAGAAATTTTAAAATTTCATGGGATAGGACCTGCTTCTATACCCACTCTTAAAGCTTCATTAGAAGAAAAGGGACTATCATTTAAATCATAAACAAAACTTAACAATCCTCAACAGTCGGGCTCAATTCTGCTGCAAGAATTGTGCTTTTTCTATATTGAGCAAAAGGTCTTGATAAAAAGCAGGGCACTTTTCTTATTTGTGCTAACAGTGCAGTGATGCTTCAGAAGAAGGGAATATCAAAACTAAAAACGAATTAAATCTTATATACTCGAAATTTATTTTTGGATGTAGTTTATGAACCCTATATTAAATAAAATCGGAACCATTTTTATTCCTGTAATGAATGTTGAAGAAGCACGAGACTGGTATTGTGACATATTAGGGTTAAAAGCAGATGGTGAGATACTATCTGGTCATTTATATATTGTACAAATGAATGGTACAGGAATTGTATTAGATAGCAAGATTTATTCAGAGGATACTATTTTCAAAACGCCACTTTTTCATTTTAACACGAACAATATCGAACAAGCATATGAGTATTTGAGAAGTAAGAATGTTGAATTAACAACAGAAATTGAGCATCACCATTGGTTTAATTTCAAAGACCCCTATGGAAACCTTCTGATGGTGTGCAAGTGTTAACCTAATTTTACAACAAGTACTTGGGTTAAATTCCAAGGGTTACAACAGAAACTATTTTCAATTCGAACGTAAAAAGTTATCGTATAAATATAAAAAATAGGTATTGCTATTTATGGAAATTTATTGTAATATGAAAAATAATTTAAATGAATGTTTGTATGTATAAAAGTGCTGATAAGGACACGAGTTACTTTTACGGTTTCCAGAGAGGGAAGAAAAGCTGAAATCTTCCTAACGCAGAAAAGTACCTTACCACCTTTGAGCTGTATTGGGGAACCCGAAGTATCCAATACCGTCTATGCTACGTTACAGCACCAGAGCCATAGGTTATTTTTTTAGCTTATGGGAAATTGGGTGGAACCACGAGTATTACGCACTCGTCCCTTGCCATAGGGATGAGTGCGTTTTTTATTTTCAAACCACAACTATATATAATTGCGATGAAGAGGACATGAATTATTTTTACGGTTTTCAGAGAGGGAAGGATTTGCTGTGATCTTCCTAGCTTAGTGAAATAATTTACCACCTCTGAGCTATATCAGTGAACATAAGTATCTGATATCGTCCATGCTGCGTTACAGCACCAAAGCCATAGGTTATCATTTATAGCTTATGGGAAATTGGGTGGAACCACGGGTATAACGCACTCGTCCCTTGCCATAGGGATGAGTGCGTTTTTTATTTTTAAACCACAACTATATATGTTTGCAATGAAGGGGACATGAATTATTTTTACGGTTTTCAGAGAGGGAAGGATTTGCTGTGACCTTCCTAGCTTAGGGAAATAATTTACCGCCTCTGAGCTGTATTGGGGAACCTAAGTATCCAATACCGTCCATGCTGCGTTACAGCACCAAAGCCATAAGTTATCTTTTTAGCTTATGGGAAATTGGGTGGAACCACGGGTATATCGCACTCGTCCCTTACCATAGGGATGAGTGCGTTTTTTATTTATAATTTAAAGGAGTGTATTGTTATGAGTGAAAAAGTAATTAATATTAAATTACCAGATGGAAAAATAAAGGTATTCCCAAAAGGCGTAACAGTGGAAAATGTTGCAAAGTCCATTGGCTCCAGTTTAAGTAAACATGCAGTTGCAGGGAAAGTAGATGAACAGCTGGTAGATATAAGTTACAAGTTAGAAAAGGATGCAAACCTCTCTGTAGTCACTCTTGATTCGGAAGAAGGATTGCATGTTTTAAGACATACATCGGCGCATGTATTGGCGCAGGCCGTAAAAAGACTTTATGGCAATGTAAAATTAGGGATAGGACCAGTTATTGAAGATGGATTTTACTACGATTTGAAACTAGAACACAGTTTGGCTTCCAACGACTTACTTGAAATAGAAAAAGAGATGGAGAACATCATAAAAGAGGATTTAAAAATCAAACGATTGGAAATTTCTTTTGAGGAAGCTGAGGAATTGTTTAAAGAAAAAGGTGAACCATTTAAGTTAGAACTAGTAAAGGGCATACCAAAAGGTGAAAAAATGACACTTTATCAACAAGGAGAATTTGTTGACCTTTGCCGCGGACCGCATCTTCCATCCACTGGCTTCATAAAAGCATTCAAATTAACTCGTGTATCAGGTGCTTATTGGCGAGGTGATAGTCAAAATGAAGTTCTGCAACGAGTGTATGGAGTAGCATTTAAAAAGAAAAAGAATTTAACTGAATATTTACAAGTCATAGAAGAAGCAGCAAAGCGTGATCACCGAAAGTTGGGAAAACAATTGGAGTTATTTATGTTTTCTGAGGAAGCTCCAGGAATGCCATTTTATTTGCCAAAAGGACAAATCGTTAGAAATGAATTAGAGCATTTTTCCCGTGAACTTCAAAACAGCGCTGGTTATGATGAGGTTCGCACTCCATTTATGATGAATCAGCAATTATGGGAGAAATCGGGACATTGGGACCATTACCATGAAAATATGTACTTCACTGAAGTCGAGAATAAACATTTCGCTTTAAAACCAATGAATTGCCCAGGGCATATGCTGATTTTTAAAAATAACCTTTACTCTTATCGAGATTTACCCATTCGAATGGCGGAATTTGGTCAGGTTCACCGGCATGAATACAGCGGCGCTTTAAATGGAATGCTTCGGGTTCGTACTTTTTGTCAGGATGATGCCCATATCTTTGTTCGAGAGGATCAAATTGAAAGTGAAATAAAACAAGTCTTTTATTTAATTGACCAAGTTTATCGTACTTTTGGTTTTGACTATTCGGTGGAGCTTTCAACTCGGCCAGAGGATTCATTAGGTGATGACAGCCTTTGGGAAATTTCTGAAGGAGCATTAAAAAATGTACTTGAAAATTTAAGCATTGACTATCAATTAAACGAAGGGGATGGAGCATTTTATGGGCCGAAAATAGATTTTCATATTAAAGATGCCTTAAAACGAAGTCATCAATGTGCAACAATCCAACTTGACTTTCAAATGCCAGAAAAATTTGAATTAACGTATATCAATGAAGATAACGAGAAGGTTCGACCTGTTGTTATTCATCGTGCTATTTTTGGATCGATTGATCGTTTCTTTGGGATTTTAATCGAACATTTCGCTGGAGCTTTTCCTGTTTGGCTTGCACCTGTTCAAGTACAAATGATCCCCATCTCACACGTTCACTTGGACTATTGTTTACAGGTACAGGCCGAACTGAAACAATTAGGAATAAGGGTGAAAATTGACAATAGCAGCGAAAAATTAGGATATAAAATAAGAGAAGCACAGTTGCAAAAAATCCCATATATGCTGGTGCTGGGGGACAATGAAGTGAAAGAACAGGCAGTTAATATAAGAAAATACGGAGAACAACATTCGAAAAGTGTACCAATTGAACATTTCAAAAAGAAAATAGTACAGCAAATAAGAGAACGAAGTATTTAATAAAACGGCAGATCGGAATTGGGTTAAGATTAAGTTATCTTTATACCACAAAGGGCGCGATTCTTTGAACAAGGATAAGCGCTCTATTTTTATCCAAAGATAACAATATTGAAGAGGAGTAAAACAAAAAGGATTCTTTTTATAGGGGCTTGATTTAGAGAATTAAGTTTAAGAGGGAAAACTAAGCTGTTGGATTAATGCTCAATTGGTTAAAAAAAGAATTTTGGTCTTTATTATAAAAGTTAGATAATAAAACCTCTTCATAGAATGCATAGTGATATGATGATAATTATGGGTGAACATTTATAGACCAAAAGGGGGAGTTTTGTTGAGGGGAATAAGAGTCGCTTTATTGCATTTATTACCTATTGCTGGGGATATCCAATATAATCAACATTTAATTGAAAGATCTGTGAAAATCGCGGCAGCAAAAAATGCGGATTGGATTATAACACCTGAATTAGCTGTTAGCGGGTTGCAATTTTCTCGAAAAATTGGAACTGGCTGGATTAAAAGACAACCCGATGAATGGCTGAACCATTTTCGTGATATGGTTAAATCTATAAATACAAATGTATTTCTTGGTTGTCCTGAAAAATCTGAAGATGATGAGCTATATAATTCAGTATTTGTGATGAATAGAGACGGAGAATTAATAGGGAAACAAAGGAAGATCGCCACTATTTCAGATGGTTGGTGCCATTCAGGCTCTACCATAAAAACGATAGAATTGGAAGGCATTAGAGTCGGAATAATGATTTGTGCGGATGCTTATACGGACAAGATTGCCCATTCCTTATTAGAAAAAGGTGCTCAAATAATTGTTGCTCCATCTTCTTGGGGGCCAGGTTTACATGGGCCAAATGGCGAGTGGGAACAGAGATCAATCGATACTGGATTACCTATATTTGTCTGTAATCGAACAGGAGAAGACGAAACAGTTTCTTTTTGGGAAGCAGAAAGTCTAATCATTAAAAATGGGAAACGACTTCTATCGCATAAGTCTGTACAATCTGCCATTCTAACTTTTGATTGGGATGCAGAAAAGATGGATTTAATTTCTTCTCATTTTCAAGTTGAATATATATCATGACTTTTTAAGAAACTGGCGTTTTACTTGTATAGATATACTTACAAAAAGCCAATTAATAATGTCACTTATTAAGCAGGATAGTTAAAAATCGTATAGAAAGAATTAAAGAGATCGGAGGTTATTAAAATAAAACTATCAAAAGTTATATTTAAAAAGTCAGATTCCTGGTTAAAACGCAATGCACGGCCTTTAGAGGCAGCAAGATGGGAATATTTATTTGAAGGCACTTCTCGGGAAAAGGTAATGAACTTTTTATCTGCATTTCAAAACGAAGATGGTGGATTCGGGCATGGTATAGAACCAGATTTTTGGTCGCCGCACTCATCGCCGATGGCTACATGGGCAGCAGGGCAAATATTAATGGAAATCGGAGCTGATCAAAATGAAAAAGTAGTAAAATCAATGATTTCCTACTTGGTAAATACTTATCAAAGGGAAACGGGTATGTGGTTCTCTGTATTACCTGAAAACAATCAATATCCGCACGCTCCATGGTGGCATTGGAAAGAGGGAGTGCAGGAGAATTGGATGTTTAACCCAAGTGCAGAGTTAGCTGGTTTTCTTGTTCATTGGTCACCTGAACAAAGTGTACCTGCTCAGATAGGTTGGTCAGCTATCGAAAAGGCAATCAATCATTTATTCCATGTCGATGAAATGGATAAACATGAAATCAATAATTATCAACGGTTACTCAACATTTTGAACTTGCAAGAGAGCACGTTTACTAATAAATTTAACTATATGTTGAGTGACGTTTCAGATAAAATTATATCACTCGCCGAGAAATGTGTTGAAAGGGATGTTTCCGAATGGTCATCGGGCTATAAACCACTCCCGCTTGACTTTATTGATCGTCCTGACCATCCTCTTTGTGAAAAATTGGGAGAGTTAGTTGAGGATAACTTGTCTTTTTATCTAGAAAAATTATCGGATGAAGGAATTTGGGACATTTCATGGGAATGGGGAAGTTATCCAGAAGAATTTGCGATCGCTAGAAGGTACTGGAATGGGATACTTACGATAGATCGTTATAAACTACTTAGATCGTTTAATCTTTTGCAATAGTAAAAAGATCCTTTTCCAGTGAAAGGACGCGTTCATACAGGAACGCGTCTCTTTTTTATGAAATTAGCCATATTATTAACTACATTTTGATATTTATAGAAACAAATTGTGAAATACTGAACTTAAAATAAACGATAATAAACGCAGGAATTCCATTTAGTAGAAGATTAATAAAGTAAGGTAAAAATAGGGGGAAATATATGTCTTATCATCCAAAAAAGATTAGTATGGAAGAAGCTTATTCATAAGGAATTAATGTAAATTTTGAGCAGATGAATAATGGAGAAAAACGATTTAGGATAGTTAGTTCTGATGGAAATTCCTACTGTCGTACGGTTGGTTCAGGACAAAGTGCTTGGCAGAATAGCCATTATCACAAATTTCTTTCCGAGTTCTATGTTGTTCAATCAGCATGGATTGTTTATGCCGAAATTTGCTAAAATGGTGAATTGAATATGCGTTTTCTCCGTGAGGGTGAAAGTTTCATAGTAGAACCATTTGTTCATCACAATATTTTTATGTCTTCTAATTCAGTAACGAATACCATTAAATATGGTGGCGGATGTACTGAAATTGACTGGTATCCTTCAAAAATATTAGATGAATTCACAAAAAATCTTTCAGAGAATGATTTGCTTGAGCTGAGTATGAGCTAAGGAGAATAGATTGGATTACATAAATCATTTAAGATCAATGATAGGTCATGAGAAAATGTTAATGTTGGTTGCAGGTGCTATCTGTGACCAAGTATCATTGGTCAAAATCACTTTAATTTCTAGAGAATATAATGGTAAATTAGTTGAAAGCAATGAAGAGTCTATGCAGAATACATTCTTTTCTCTTGAGGAGTTACCCGAAAATATATTTACTGAACATAAAATATTTGTCGAGACATTTAATAACCTAAAGATAGCTGCTAATTATTAGGGGATTCTATGAAATGTAATAAATTTAATAAGGAAAATTCATTATTATGGAAATTTTATTCGGCGCTTTACTATTTGCTGGTATTTTCGCTGTTTTTGACGCATTAAGGAAAATTAATAACAACCTCATCGACCAGACGGAAGAAATTAAAAAATTACGAGAAGAATTTAAAAATAAATAGAATACTATATCAAGTGTTTCCATTCAAGAGTACAATTCTGCTGGAAGAATTGTGCTCTTTTATTATGAAAAATTCCCCCAATAACTTTTTTTGATTTATATAGTGTCTCCTTTGGAAATGACTGCAGAAAAAATTTAAGCTTCAATTAAACGCTCCTTAAGTAAGATTTAAAAACAAAGATATAAAATGTTAAATGTTATAGAAATAAGAGAACAGTATATCTGCAAGTAATACTTATTATAGAAAGAAGTGAAAAGAGTGAGAACGAGGAGAAAATTTAGATTCTGGAGTTTAATGAGAAATATGTTATTGATTGTATCAGCGATATTTTTTATTTGGATTATGTTTAATCAAATTATGATTGCATATGAACATAATAAATATCCCCCGATAGGTCAACTAGTGGAAGTGGACGGAAAGAAAATGCATGTATATACAAAAGGGGAAGGTGAAAACACGATTGTCTTATTAAGCGGTGCAGGTACAGCAGCGCCTGCATTGGATTATGAACCTTTAATGAATGTGATGGCAAAGAATAATAGAATAGTAGTCGTAGAGTTATTTGGATACGGCTGGAGTGATATTACAAATAAAGAACGAACAGTTGAAAACATAGTAGAAGAAATTAGAGGCGCATTAAAAAAAGCAAATATAGAAGGTCCATATATCTTAATGCCCCACTCTGTTTCTGGGATCTACAGCATGTATTATGCTAACAAATACCCTGATGAAATTAAAGCAATCATAGGTATTGACTGCACTTTGCCTCAAGCAGTGAATTATTTTAACGAAACTGCTCCAACCATGCCCAGCTATTTTAGTGCTTTAGTGCCGACTGGAATAGCAAGGCTGGCAGTTTATTTGAATCCAGAGGATTACCTTCCTAATGCGGAAAAAGGAACATTTTCCGAGGATCATTTAAAGATGACTAAGAGCATTTCTGCTTGGAATCTAGGGAATAAAAATATTGTTGCTGAAGTTAATGAAATGAATCAAAACATTGCAAAAACGATGGATATGTCATTTCCTTCAGAAATTCCTGTATTGATCTTTACTGTTAAAGATGACAAAGTGACGAAAGATGGAAAAACAATGGTATCCTTTTATCAAACACAAATTAGCCATTTACCTACTAATAAGCTTGTTGTTTTAGAAGGAAACCACTATCTTCATTGGTCTCGATACAAGGAGATAAGCGAAATCGTTAATGAATTTATAGATACAATTTAACGATAAGAATAAATGAAGTGTTTAAAAAACTAAATGTTAGGTGGGGAAGTTAAAAAATGAACAAAGGTGAAGATTTTTATTGTGATGAGGTTCTTAGTGGAAATACACCCGTAGAAAAAGTTATAGAAACCGAGAAAGTACTTGCTTTTTATCATACCCGTCCATTCTATGATGTTCATATCGTTGTGATACCAAAAAAGCATATACCCTCTTTCATTGAAATACACCATGAAGAAGATATTATGAATGAACTACTTACTGTTATTCAAAAAGCGGCCAAACACATAAATGACAAATATGGGGCTTGTACAGTATCTACTAATATAGGTGCCTATCAAAGTAATAAACACATGCATTGGCATGTTCATTATGGTAACCGGATTAGAGAATTGGATGGAACTTGGTGTTAATCCAATTTGTTATTTCCCTTATTCTTTAACTTAGTAAGCTAAATTAAAGTGTAAGTAATACCCGATCATAGACCAGTATAATGATAAGGATTACAAAAAGGTCCATTAGTGAAACCACCTTTAATTTATTCTTAAAGGTGGTAATAGGCAAATTCGATGTGAATTTCCAATTGTGACTGACAAATAATACAGCTGCAGTTATCAATAATTTGATTGTTCCTTAATAGGCACCTTTCCAAAGAATTGCGACCTTTTTTATGTATAAACTATATTTATTCAGAGTATTACTTCTACTAAAAATAATATAATTGTTCATCCTTAAAATTAAATGAAATACACGTTGCTGAAAACGCTTTAATTATACTGAATTCTTTACTAAGTAAGTAGTTAATTATTACTGTATATCAAATAGAATATGAATAAATAGTTTATTTCTTTAAAAGAACAGAAAAAGGCATGTTAGTTCCGTGCGAACAATGTACATTAATTTGAATTATTCAATCCTTTCTTAACCAATTCTAAAATCGCTGCATTTCTAGAAGGCAATTTTCGCGATTCTTTATATTCATCAATTTTTTTTACTAGTTCAATTGGCAGCCGTACAAATAAGGCGTGTTTTTTTTGCTTTTCGTGCATGCATAGCCCTCCATTATATAGAGTAAAATTTAATTTTCATAATACTCAAAACATAGAGAGATATCCATACATAAAATTTTACATCGATGGTAAATACTGTTTGCATCTTAAGCATGTGTTACGTTTATTGTAGTGAGAAGGGATAGTTTATTAACCTCTAAAAAGATGAAAAATATAAATACAACCTATATTCTTAATAGTAGTATAAGGGTACTAAATTCAAAATGAGAGGGAAGTCCTTTGTATGCTAAAAACCTTAATCAATAGTTTTGCAATAAGGAATTAAACGGATAAAGATGCAGATCAAATAGCTAAATTTAATAATTTGTTGATGTTTTCATATCGATACAACAGAGATTATGTACCTAACAATATATTCTGTGCGGTTGACTCCGAAGATAATATATACGGAGTTGGTCACTTAGAGCCTGATCAAACATGGTTGTTAATCGAAAAAGAAAATAATCCTTCTAATTTCGTATATAAACTAAATTTAGTTATTCATTTAAATCCCAATTTCATATACCTTCCAGAATTAAAAGATGAATTGTTTTCGATATAATTAATAGAGGCAAATGAATTAAAAAGCAAATATCCAAATAAAAATGTTCGAGTTAGTCATACTATATTATCTTATAACTTAGAAGAAATTGATTATTTTCTTTCTAAAGGGTTTGTTTCCCAGCGAAATCATTTCATAATGAAACGTGACTTAACAGAGGATATACCGAATGTTCCTCTTCTGAATAATCTCAACATCGTTAATTGGAAAATGGAGACTCAAGCCGAAGGTTTATGTTGGAGTCTAAATCGCCTAAAATGGACCAAAGGTGGAACCGAGTGGGATACGTTTACCGTATTTGATGGTGATATAATAGTTGGAAGTGTCATGACATGGGGATTAGGTGAAGATAGAAGCGCTACCGAAAATATATTTGTGTTACCAGAGTGGAGACGAAAAGGTATTGCTAAGACCATGATTACAGAGGCTTTAAAGTATTTGAAAAACAAGGGAAAAACAGAAGCTACTCTTGTGGTATTCAGTGATAATGGAAAAGCCATTTCTTTATATAAGTCATTGCGGTATAAAATGCTGTCTATTAATATCGAATTTGGACTTGATTTATTACCTATCGACAATTAATTCACCAATTATAATAAGCGTTTGGTAATACTTGTTTATTTCAATAATCAGTACAAAAGGATCTTCTAACGAAGATTCTACAGGCTGTCGACAAAGTCGGCAGCCATTTTCTTTATCTTGATAATGCTCAATATATAGAATGTTTTTTCGAATAGACATCAATATATGTATAAATCAAGAAACAAAAACCCCTTTTTCTTCAGCGTTTTTTCGGGAAAAGGGGTTTGTCTACACTCTGAAGGATCTTCTAACGAAGATTCTTTTTGGTTCTTTTCTATGAGAGTGTTGATTCTAAATAGTTTTTTTGGACACTGTCTGGATTGATTGGAGCTGGTTGCGAGAATCCTGAAGGAGGAGTGTCGAAAACGAGTTTCTCACGATTCAATCAACCACTCCGTTCTAATTGATGAATTGCAACAAAGTTTGCGAAAACAACCATTATTTTTGAGATTCCATCAACTGAGCATCCAAGAAAGTAGAGTAATTATTTAATGGAATCAATTCATTACTCATCAAACATTTAAGAACAACTTATTGTGTCGACATTGAATTATGCAAAAGTCTGTACATAAGCATGAGTAAAAATAACTCACAGATTTGAAATACTGTTAATAAGCACAGCACCCAATTGCTTGAAATTTCGAGTATTCCAACTTGATGTAATAATACATTTATACAAGCTAAGCCAATAATTAATAAGGCGTGCCAAAACCAATATGCCCTTAAAACAACCACTATACTAAAAAAAATCGAGTCGATGAAAAAGTATAAAGTAACAAAGGTTATATGATCTCTTGACGGGTCATTAAACCAATTGACATGGAACAAAAACAAATGAAAAAGTGCGACTAAGTAAAACATAAAGGTACCTTGTATGGCTATGTTGGCGAAATAAAGTACGGTTATACGAAGTGTGAATCGATTTACATGATAGCGAATCATACACCATAAATATTTTCCCAAATAGAAATGTATGAACAGACTAACACCTGTATAGAATGTTCTCCACCAAAAATGGCGGTACACACCTAGATACAAAAACAGCTCTTCAATTCCTAAAAAACCAATGATAATTAAAAATATCCACCAAAATTCTAAGTTAAATACGGCAATCAAAACGGTTACGGACGGGACAATGAATCCGTTTGATATATTAGCTCCGAGGACATTATCGAAATAGTCGTCTTTGAATACACCGGTGAAGTACTCATAACTTTTGAATAATACGAGAATCACGTACTCGAATAAATAGATAAATCCAGCCATGCACAAATAAAAGGGAATGAGCTTTTTGCTGGCAGCTTTCCTCCATGAGAGAATGAAAATGATAATGCTAATAAGAATAAGGACAAGGTAAGGAATATAGTTTGGTATAATCTCACATCCTTCGATTGCCAGATCAGTTTTCATTTATCACTAATTTTAAACAAAGTAATGGTCTTTTATAAATTCAAAGGAGAACTTTCCCAATTATTATTACCATATTTCACTGAGTATAAAGTTAAAAATAGAATTAGTAGATCTTTTTTTCATGAAGGATTTGAAAGAGAAGAAGAAGGATATAAAACACCTTCTAATTAAGAAACGACTAAATTTTTTGAGAATGCTTGCAATCTATTACCAGATTCTCATAAAGATCTATACTTAAATCAGTACTTTAGTGACAAAACACTTAAAATAAAACTAAAACTATAGTATAATTTTACCAAAACATGAATAATTTACAAAAGTTTTATGAGAGGGGGGAGTGGTATGGTTATTGGTATTATTTTTGGAGCCCTACTAATAACTGGTTTAACAGTTGGAATCATAACAACAATTGTAAAAACTCAGCCATCTTTAGTAAAGGAGAATATCCCGGAACATCTAGGTGTATTGAATCATGTCCCAATGCAGCCTTTACTTTCTCAATTAAATGTGGCATTAGACGATGAGTATATTCAACAAGTTAAGCTGCGATTCCTTAAGGAGAATCCCCAAAGAAGCGAGGATGAGTTTGAGTGGCTTTTATTTGAATTAAAGCGGTATTTCTTAGTCGCCAACATTCTAAAGAAAGCCCCTATGTTTAGTGAAGATATAGATGAAATCTCGCATGAGATGATCCTTTTTACGAAATATTATCAATCATTTTCAGAGGGGTTTTTAGGGGAAATGCTTCATCATATTCCAAACACCGATTCCAAGCCAGCACCACAGGATCGTGCCTTTTTTGACTGGATTTTCTCACAGTTATTTCAAATTACAGAGTTTAGCTGGAAGACCTGGGGGAGTTTTTTCAATCACCCATTGTCTGGTGAGACTTTAAAAGAGTTTAAGGAAAGCAGTATTGAAGAATTCGTCAAAGCGAAGCTAATAAAGGACTGACTGAATATTTAGTTAATCAAATGAAGCAGCAGATAATTGAAACGGAAAATATCTATCAGGTTGATAAAAAAGGATCATTTACAAAGCAAAAGACATATGGTGATATGACATCCTTGTCTCTTGTTATGGTTTTCTTCTCGTTTTATTATTTTGATGACTATTGGGAATACGCGAAAGTATATGCCTTTACTCAAGCTGCAAAATATACAAGCGGTTGCTCCAACGCCGTTTTCTGCGGTTCAGCTTCCTCAGATCGATCCGGCGATGGCCACGGTGATGGTTCGGGAGATGGCGGAGGTGATAGTGGAGGCGGTTCCTCGTGCTCAAGCTGCGGTGGGGGTTGTTCGTCTTAGTTAAAGCAATTTGGTTCAAAAAATAACTTGTTTAACACAAAAGCCGAAGAGGCAGTAAAGAATAATCTTTATATATTTAATTCTTGGAACATGCGGAGGAATAGACACACTCGAAATGGATGAGCTATCTAAAATAACTCAAAGATTAGAAAATCCGGTCTTCTATTGAAAACCGGATTTTTAATCAATTAATGATGATGTTCATGGTTTGCACTTTGTTTTTGCGTACCTTTTTGTAAGTATTCTAATTCACTTTTAGAAAGTTATCCTACAATAAACTGATTTTGCGGCATAATAATCGAACCATTCTTACCTGCATGTCCTTTTACAAAATACAAACCGTCACTGTCGAAATCTTTGCTAATACTAAAAGTACCATTTCCTAAATCCTTAGCTGCTTCCATCGAATAATAAACTGAACCATCTTGTTTCCATATCTCAAAATGAACAAAGTCCGGGTCTTTTACTCTTTCTCCGCCTTGTGTAAGAATAACCTTTATTATTTCCTCCTGATGGTCAGAGTAAGAAGGAGGCAGGATGAATTCGTACTCAAGAGGTGTTTCTTGCTTGTAAAGCAAAGCTGCATCTTCATTAAGAGAGCATGCGCCTAGCATGAAACTGATCATAAAGAATAAAGTCATACATATCATCTTTTTCACTGCAAAAGCCACCTCATGCATTTAATAAATTTTTAATGAAAGTTATTCTTTTAATGAAGAGCCAGTCAATTAACCAGACAACAATAAGTGATAAACCGACCAATGGGAACAAGATCCCTAAACTGATTAGAAGGATTAGAAAGTATTTCATTTTCTTTATACCAGGAGCTTTTGGGGCTCCGATTCCTTTCTTCGGCTTTCGTTTCCACCATAAATAAAAGCCACTTACTGCTACAAAAATAATCCCTAAACAAATAAGTAGACTAATCAATTGATTAATAAGACCAAATTGGGTCCCTTTGTGCAAGGTGATTCCCCACGCAACTATTTTTCCAATAAAACCATAATGATCATACCGATAATCAGCTAGGATGGCACCTGAATATTGATCAATATGAATAGTAGCTTCATCTTGAGCTTTTGGGGGAAAAGCTGATAATGTATAGACTCCATCTTTTTCAGCTGGAAAAATAACCGTATAACTTGGATGGATATCTTCCAGTCCCGCAATGGCAACCACATCATCGATTGAAAGTGGAATAAAACCTTGTATTTCTGACTTAGGTACATCTAAATTTTCTGCTGCCCAAGGGACATCCGCAATATCTTTTGTTTTAATTGTGGAAGTTGGAGCACTGCCGATCCATATAGAAGGAGGATATCCTGCACCTGTATTAGTAACAAACGATTGGAAGTTCTTAGACGAGACTTACACGCTGTACCAGCCTTTTGGATAACTGCAGGAATGTTGTTTCTAATCATGACAGGTTTGCCTTGGTCAGGGTTTTGGGGTAATAATATTTTTGCTTTTATTAACTCTTGGAAACAGAACACCAGAGAAGCTTTTCTTCTTCCTTGGAAACCATAAAAAAAGGCCTGTAACAATTAATACGATTGCCCAGCAAGCAACTAATTCTACTATTCTATCTCCTAGAGTACCGGCCATTAGTTCACCATGAAATCTTTCTATTTTATCCATTATTCTGTCTTCATTTTTTAATTCTCCAAGAGATTGACCTGTATAGGGATCTATAAAGATTGTATGAGACTCATTTTTAACAGTTATGTTTACCTCACTCGAACGTGCTGCATTTTCCCCAGGACGATATTTTGTGACAATTGCATCAGGATATAATTACTTCACTTCCTCAATCTGTTGGGAAGCAGGAATTTTTTCTTCTTGGGGATTAACCTCGTAGTATTCCTGATAAAGAATTTGTTCAATCTGTGGCTTAAATAAATAGATAGAGCCGGTAACTGCTAGGATAATCAGAAACGGAGCGAAGATTAGACCAGCATAAAAATGCCATCTCCATACAGTTTGGTAAAGAGTATTTCGATTCGTTAATTTTTTTAAGCCATGTGATGTATTTTCTAATTTTACAGGTTCCAATTCTTTACACCTCTTACCATTTCTTAGTCGCAGCAGTTTTTGCTCTGCATTTCTAATGTAATAGCTTGAATAGCTTCATTGAAGCCATATATTTCTCCGCCAAATCCCAGCTGAAATTGCTTAGCATGTTTCATTGATTCAAAAACAATTACTTGAGGTTGACAACAATTTAAATCAAGATCTGCATTTAAAATAAAGGTGGCTATTTTCGCACTTATCGTTGTATCTTTCAAAAAATCATGGCATATAATCTGTGAAACCTCATTCTCTATATCCTGATAGCGCAGCAGACCACAATGAGGGCAACAAGCTTGCTCCACATGTTGATTCGTTTTAATTAATTGAACAGAAAGTCTTGTATTCAAACTCTTAAAACAATAAGAACAATGATTAGAAGATATGTATCTTTGAGAGATAAGAGTAATTCCATTAGATGTTTTTAACACCTTCTGCTACTCAATTAAAGGTTTTAAATCTCGGTAAACCGTCATTTCAGACACATGTAATCTTTTACTAATCTCCGAAACCCGCAATGTCTCTTCTTGTTCTACCCATGTTAAAATTTGTTGTTGACGTTCGACTGGTAACAATTTTTATCCCGCCATTCTTTATAAATTCTCAAAACCTCTATTCACATATATCAATTAACATTAAGACTATTTTACTTAATGAATAACGACAAGTAACTTTATGATAAATTATGTGAAAAAATGATGAACTGTAACATAATGGACAAACATTTTTTTTTAAGTGCTAAATTAGTTTAGAAATTTTTCTACTAGAATCATTAAAAATATAGGTGAAAAATAGATGATTGAATTTGTGGTAAATGAAGGAAGTAATCGCGTTTTATAGAATAAATATATGAACCATTATATTAGCAGGAAAAAACTTTAAACGAGACTAATAAAAATATCAAATAGAGGAGAGCGGGAAGTTGATTTACAGGAGGAAGCACTTGAAAAGGCATGTATTGTTCATTCATAGTGCAGGACCACAAGGACTTCACCAAGGGAGCAGTAGCCTGTTTGCATATTTACAAAGTGCACTCGGTCCTGACCACGATTTAAGAAAGCCGGAATTGCCTAATCCGGAAAACCCGGAGTACGAGCTGTGGAAAATAAAGCTTGAACAAGAACTACAGATGTTAAAGGGAGATGTGATCCTTATCGGCCACTCTCTAGGCGGTTCAGTTTTATTAAAGTATCTTTCCGAGGAAGGTTGCAACCTGGAGATATCTGGTTTTTTTAGTATTGCAGCACCCTATTGGGGAATCAATGAGGATTGGCAGAGAGATGATTTTATTCTATCAGAAAATTTCTCAACAAAACTGCCCCTGATTCCGAAGATGTATCTCTACCACAGCCGTCATGAGAATATCGTTCCCTTTGCCCACCTTGAACACTATATACAAAAACTTCCAGAATCAAATATCCGAGTTATCGAGGGAGATTCACACCTTTTTCAAAATGGATTACCTGAATTTGTTAAGGACATCAAAAACTTTACTAGTACAAGTTCTGGCTAGTCATCTTTTTAGTCATCAAATATCTCGGATTGACCTTAATAGTAATAAACCATACAAACTGGAGAGTATTTTATGAAATTATTAGTATCAGACCTATATAAAAAATGTTTGGATCACATAACAGCCAATAAAACGTTCTTATTAGGTATAGATGGTTGTGGCGGAGCTGGGAAAAGTACGTTAGCTCAGTCTTTTAAAGACGTTGGAGGCAATGAAGTTACGATTATTCACATGGATGATTTTTATAAGCCTACGAGCTTAAGGAGTCAAGTAAGTGATGATGAAATAGGTGGAAATTGGGATTGTGAACGTGTAAAAAAGCAAATCCTTGAACCGCTTAGAAATAATCAGAGTACAAATTATCAGAGATATGATTGGAATCTAGATGATATGGCGGAGTGGTATGATGTACCTGCAGGCGGATTAGTTGTCATTGAAGGATGTTACTCTTTAGTAAATTCTTTAAACAAGTATTATGATTTTAAAATATGGGTTGAAAGTCCAAAAGAGTTACGACTTAATCGAGGTATTGAGCGTGATGGTGAAGAAAGACGTCACTTATGGGAGGATTTATGGATGCCTGCAGAAGAGAGATACATTCGAGAACAAAACCCATTAAAAACAGCTGATTTAATCGTTGATGGAACAGGTAAAGTAAGTGATATTAAAAAATTAGAACTTACCGTATTATCTTCATTGGTCGATAACGAGTAAAAAATACTATTTAATCATTGAAGGAAGGGACAGAAATGGAGTATGTAAGACTAGGAAATACAGGTATGCAAGTATCACGCCTTTGTCTTGGCTGCATGAGTTTTGGGGTGCAGGAACGAGGGAACCATCAGTGGGTTCTTGATGAGGAGAATAGCAGGCCAATTATCAAAAGGGCTCTTGAATTGGGGATTACTTTCTTTGATACAGCAAATGTTTATTCTGATGGGACGAGTGAAGAAATAGTTGGCCGAGCATTAAAGGATTTTACAAAAAGAGAAGAGGTTGTGATTGCAACGAAGGTTCATGGTCGCATGCACGAAGGACCTAATGGTGCCGGACTTTCACGAAAAGCAATCATGAACGAAATTGACCAAAGTCTTAAGCGGCTTGGAACAGATTATGTGGACCTTTACCAGATCCATCGCTGGGACTACCAAACACCTATTGAGGAAACAATGGAAGCTCTTCATGATGTAGTGAAAGCAGGAAAAGCAAGATACATAGGGGCTTCTTCGATGTATGCGTGGCAGTTTTTAAAAGCCCTGAATGTTGCAGAGAAAAATAACTGGACACGCTTTGTATCGATGCAGAACTATCTGAATCTATTGTACCGCGAAGAGGAAAGAGAAATGCTACCGCTATGTAAGGAAGAAAAAATCGGTGTGATCCCGTGGAGCCCGCTGGCAAGAGGCAGACTCACACGTGATTTGGCGGTCGCAACGAACCGTTCAGAAACAGATGAATTTGGAAAATACCTCTATAGTAAAACAGAAGAGGCAGATCGATTGGTCATCGAACGTGTCGCTGCTTTGGCAGAAAAACGCGGCGTTCCCCGTGCACAAATTGCACTCGCCTGGGTGCTGCAAAAAGAGTCTGTCACAGCTCCGATCATAGGAGGGACAAAGATCTCACACTTAGATGATGCAGTTGCAGCACTTTCAGTAACCTTGTCCGAGGCGGAAATCTCATTCTTGGAAGAACCATATGTCCCGCATCCTGTTCTTGGATTTCAATAAACGGAAAGTTTCTTGAACTATCCAAGAACGGGAATTGAAACCTTATTTAGAATAGAATGTTAAACTTTAGAGAGTATATATAGTAAGTTTTTAAGTGCTATTTTCGCACAATTCCTAATTATTTTACAAAACTGTTGACACGTACTAACCTTTATGTCAAATTTATAAGATATATGTAGATACCTCAGGAGGAAGTAATAACTATGGAAAATCGCACCAATATAATTGACTGTACGATTCGCGATGGCGGGTTGGTGAACAATTGGGATTTTAGTGTGAAATTTGTTCAAGATTTATATAATGGTTTAAGTGAAGCTGGCGTTGAATATATGGAGATTGGCTATAAGAATTCTGCAAGGCTTCTAAATGCAAAGGAATCAAATCCATGGAGATTTTTAGATGATCAGTTCCTGAAGGAAGAGGTTATCACGGAGAAAAAATTCACTAAGCTCTCAGCTCTGGTAGATATTGGTCGTGTCGACCCTAATGATATCCTGCCGCGTGAGCAAAGTGTATTAGATATGATCCGTGTTGCTTGCTATATCCGTGAAGTGGACAAAGGCTTGGAGCTTGTTCAAATGTTCCATGATTTAGGTTATGAAACATCCCTAAACATTATGGCCTTATCAAGTGTACCTGAACACCAGCTTATCGAAGCCTTTGAAATGGTAAAGAAAAGTCCTGTCGATGTTGTTTATATCGTTGACTCGTTTGGAAGCTTAGCCCCTGCAGATATTGAGCATCAGGTGAAAAAGTTTAAAGAGATGCTACCGAATAAACAGCTTGGCATTCATACGCATAACAACATGCAGCTTGCTTTCGCAAACACGTTAAGTGCAATGCGAAATGGTGTGACATACCTTGATTCATCTGTTTATGGTATGGGCCGTGCGGCTGGAAACTGTCACACAGAGCTTCTTGTTACTTATATTCAAAAACCAAGCTATGAAATGAAGCCTGTCCTCGGTGTTATTGAGAACCACATGCTCGAAATGCGCGAAAAATGGGAGTGGGGCTATATTATTCCTTACATGATCTCTGGTGCATTGAATGAGCATCCTCGTGTGGCGATGGCTTACCGTGACAGCGAGAATCGTGATAAATTTGTCGATTTCTACGACAGAGTAACATCACCTGAAGCTTCACTAGCACCTGCTTCCAAATAATGTTTCTCTGACTTTAACTAAAAGGTTGGTACATCACGAAGAAAATGTGGTGTACCTTTTTTATTTTAGAGTATTGCTTTTAACAAATTTGGTTGGTTTGGTTCAACAACCTTTCTGGTCATCGTTGTTTTGTCTATAAAAGGGTTGGTTTAATTGTATTTCATTATCAATAATAGGATAGTAATAGAATATTTAATAACTAATTAGTAAAGTTGTCATTCTGTTCAAATAAGTCAAAATACAAGGTGAAATAGCATGTTATCTAAAGAAGTCATCCATTCATTTAATCTAAAAGGCAAAATTGAACAACTGTCAGGCGGGCAAAATACATCGCTAAAAGTGGATCATGCTGTTTTAAAACCGGTGGAAGATGTGCACCATTATGAATGGCTGTTATCGGTTTTAAACAATATAATTCCTAAAAGTTACAGGCTTTCAAAGCCATTTAGAAGCCAAGAAGGTACATTTGTCAATGAGGGGTGGATTTGCACCAGGTTTGAACAAGGCAAGGAAGTAAATGGCCGGATTGAAGAAAAACTTAAGGTAGCAAAGTTATTTCATCAAGACTTATCAACTGTCGATTATAGTGACTTTCCACATGTTGAGAATCCATGGACCAAGGCCCATCGAATAGCCTGGCAAAAAGATGAATTACCAATGGACATACATCCTAAAACAGAAGATATCATTATGGAACTGCTTAAAAAAGTACAATTAAAAAACCAATATAATGTACAAATTGTTCATGCTGATTTATCTGGAAACATACTTTTCGACGAGGTGTTACCACCGTTAATTATTGACTTCTCACCAACCATAGCACCTATTGAATATGCTGAAGCTATTTTAGTATGTGATTGTATTGCCTGGCAAAAAAGTAAAATTTCTGAATTAGAACTCCTTCCCAACAACAATACCTACAGAGAAATGATGATAAGGGCTGTTTTATTTCGTTTAGCGGTTGAAGCTATTTTTTCTAAAAATGAACTCAATCGATTTATGGAACAATATCTTGTATTTAAGCCTATTATCGACTACATAGATAATGGTCATTATTGGTAACTAAAAGATGTACAATAAAGCCGTGAAACCTTAAAAGCATCAATTGACATAAACCAAATGAAAAAACAATTGTTAAGTTTTCTCGCTGTCTTTCTCTTGGCTAATCAACTGCAGGTTTGTAAATTAATATTTGCAAATAGTATAAAGTCTTGTTACCATATAAATGGGATTTATCCCTATTGATGTAAACAAGGAGTTATCACTATGATTATTCAATTCATTCGTTATAGATAAAAATAGGTATAGACGACTTTCAAATCCAACTCATATTTTTTTAAAAAATATGAGTTGGGTTTATTTGTCTATGCCTTTTTCATTTATATAAAACGAATGAATGAGGTGACTTCTTTGTTACAGGAGAATAAAAGAATAAAGAGTGCAAATTACGTAAGGAATTTTGAGAAAATATTTGCATGTCCTATTTGCCATGCGTCTATGAAGGTTTCAGAGCAGAAAAGTTTAATCTGTTTAAATCATCATACATTTGACTTTGCTAAACAAGGATATATTAATTTGACGACCAGTTCGGGAAAAACAAAGTACGGAAAGGATCTTTTTGAAGCAAGAAGAAAACTTATAACTGAATGTGCTTTTTTTGAACCTTTGCACCATGCTATTACAAATGCTTTAGAAAAGTATATAGTTAAAACAAAAGAATCAATATCAATACTAGATACAGGATGTGGTGAAGGTTCGCACCTTTCTGCTATTTGCGATTTTGTTTGTGCTAACTTGGTTGAAAGAGTAATAGGAGTAGGAATCGATATTTCTAAAGAAGGGATCATGATAGCAGCTAAGAGCTACACAGATAAGATTTGGGCTGTTGCGAATCTTGCAAACACGCCATTTATGAATCAACAGTTCGATGTTATTCTAAATATTTTATCTCCTTCAAATTATGCTGAATTTAATAGATTATTAAAACCTAATGGGTTAGTCATCAAAGTTGTGCCTCAAAGCGGCTACTTAAAAGAATTGAGACATCTTTTCTATAAAACTGACAAACAAAATTATTCTAATGCAGCAATCGTTGAAAGGTTTAAAGAGAGATACCAATTTGTAGATCACGTAAGATTAACATATACAAGGAGTCTTAATGAATCTTCAATTAAGCTGTTGGTTAACATGACTCCTTTAAGTTGGGCAACAACAGAGGAACAGGTTACATCTTTTGTAAAAGCGAATTCTATGAAAATAACGGTTGATTTGGATGTATTAATCGGTAAACATTAATTAAACTTGCAAGGCAGTCTCATATTGAGATTGCCTTGCAAGTTTTTTGGGAAACGGTAGTAGAGTTAATGATCTTAAAAAGATCATTAACTTTTTTCTTAATTTTGATGTGATTCAAAATAAGCTAATAAGGGATTTCCTTTCTCCTTTTAAAAACGTGATCACCAACGCATAGCTTTGAATCAGAAATTATGACAAAAAGCAGGTAAAATGAACTAAAAATTGAAACAAGAATTAATAATACATTTACTTATCAACAATACTAATTTAATAAACTCGTTCTATGATAAATATGTAAAGAAATTTTCTTAAAGAATATCTTACATACTGCTAACTGCCAAGGGTGGAGTACATGGAGAAAACCCAGGTATAGTTACAAGTTCTCTGAAAAAAACTTTTGCACGTCAAAACACGTTTTTTTGAGGGCTTACTATACTTGGGTTTTTTATTTTGGAATTATTCATTTAGTAGTAGTTAGAGAAAATTTTTGATAAAGGAGGAAATTAAACACAGATTTTCAAGATGAAACAAGCAATATTAAGATTAATTTATCAGTCGGAAATAGATCTATCTTTTCTTACATCCTGAAAGATAGATGACTATTTGCTATTTTGTTTTTATTTTTAAGACTTTCACCAATCCGTCACCTATATCGTTTTTTAATAATATATAAATTTTGAGGAGGCCTAAAATGAAAAATTCAAATAGTAATTCAGGGAAATTTGATCGCAGAAGTTTTTAAAGAAAACAGGAAAAGGAGTAGGGATTGCACTTGGTGTGTCGATTGTAAATACCTTACCGGTGAATTTTGCTTCCGCTGCGTCAAATAAATTATCCTACCCTTTTACACTTGGTATTGCCTCAGGGGACCCATGGCCAGATGGAGTGGTTTTGTGGACAAGACTAGCTCCGGACCCTTTGAATGGCGGTGGTATGGACAATCATCCATTCCCTGTTCAATGGGAGGTTTCTCTTGATTCCAGTTTTAAGCAGGTAGTAAAAAGAGGAACGGAGGTTTCCAAACCTCAAATGGGACATTCTGTACATGTTGAGGTAGACGGCTTAAAACCTTCTACATGGTATTATTACCGCTTTAAGGCTGGTTCTGAGATCAGTCCAGTTGGAAGAACGAAAACGGCACCAGCCTTTGGAAGTCATCTAGACAAGCTTGCTTTTGCATTTGCTTCCTGCCAAAACTGGCCTGCGGGATACTACACAGCATATCAACATATGGCAAAGGATGATTTAGATTTAGTCATTCATTTAGGAGACTATATTTACGAAGGCCGCCATAATTCAAGCGGTGTTCGGCCAATTGATAAAGATTTTCCAGAAATCTATACGATTGAAGATTATCGAAACCGTTATGCCTTATATAAATTAGACTCTGACTTGCAAGCAGCCCATGCAAATTTCCCATGGATTGTGACAAACGATGACCATGAGGTGGATAATAACTGGGCAGGAGATGTCCCGCAAGATCCTGATAAACAAACAACGGAAGATTTCTTAAAACGGAGAGCTATCGCGTTCCAAGCTTTTTATGAACACATGCCGTTTCGCCGTAATTCGTATCCAAATGGAAGCAGCATGCAATTATATCGAAGATTACAATTTGGTAATTTAGTAGATTTTAGTGTCCTTGACACCCGTCAGTTCCGAGATGACCAGGCAAATGGAGATGGTTGGGACAGTCCAACACCTGAGTCTATGGATCCTTCCCGTACCTTGCTTGGTGATAAGCAGGAGCATTGGTTACTAGAGGGACTGGCTGCTTCTAAGGCAAAATGGAAGGTTCTTGCACAGCAAGTCTTTTTTGCAAGACGTGATGGAGCATTTGGCCCGGATAAACAAAGCTTCAGCATGGATGCTTGGGATGGGTACCCAGGTGCACGCCAGAGGATTTTAGACTTTTTAGCAGAGAAAAACATCTCTAATACTGTTGTTTTAACGGGAGATGTTCACACAAGCTGGGCAAATGAGGTCAAAGCGAATTTTGATGATCCAAACTCAAAAAATGTAGCAGTAGAGTTTGTTGGAACTTCTATTACTTCTGGTGGTGACGGATCTGATGTTAATAGTAACACGCAACAAACGTTAGAAGAAAATCCACATATTAAATTTTTTAGTAACCAACGCGGATATGTTCGCTGCACATTAACCCAAGATAAATGGCAAACTGATTTTATGGTTGTTCCATACGTAACTAGACCAGGTGCACCAATCAAAACACGAACTTCATTCATTGTAGACGATGGAAAATCGAGTTTGCAGCAAGTGAATACTGAAGCAGCTCCGGTTTAAACAGGTATTTCTAATCCATTTTACGGTTGTAAAGGCATAATACTTTTCAAATAATAAGTAAAAAATATAAATGAAACAGCCTGAGTTCTATATTAATATGGACTCAGGCTGTTTTATTTCTTCTAGACAAGCTATTTATAGTGTCTATAATAAGGATTAAGTTATTCCTTCGTCATATTAGGTTAGATTATAGAGTAAGGAAAATTTACGCTTCACATGTAATAATTACCGTATGAGTATGAAATCAAAGAAATGGCCATGAGCAGGATAATAAGTACTTTTATCGAAAAATAATAATAGAGAAAGGGTCGTTTGAAATGAATTTTGATAGTAAATATTTAATTAGATGGGGTATACCAGGTTGGACATATCTTGCTGTTTTGTTAATCTACTTTTTCTTATATGATTTTGATCAAATGAAAACATTTATTTTTAGCAAGGACGTGCCAATCATTGTTGCCTCCCTCTCACTATTTATTGGTGCGGGTGTTATATTAGGGCATTTAATTCATCAAATAAGTCTTTATTTAGGATTTGTAATTTGGACCAAGAAGGGTAAGTATTTTAAAAAAGAGTATGAAATGGATATAAGGATCATAAAAAGTAAATTCGGGAGTGAAATCCATAGAATTTACCAATATCGCCTCGGAAATGTACATGCTTATCGTACGCTTTGTTTTAGTTTATTCCTTTCACTAATAACATTAATCATATTATCTTTTACTTTAGAGTTTTCTTTAAGTATTGGGATACTTATTCTACTAATTTTGTTGATTAATTCAATGGTGTTTGTTAACTTTATTTATTTTCAAGATAACTTATCTTATTTTATGAAGAAAATAAATACTGATTTTACATCTGAATAACTTTGTTTGGATACTCGATATCAAAGGATATAAAATTTTAGTGCGTAAATATCGTTTCTAATTTTACCTTAGAAATTGAGAAAATGCTTAAGCTAAGGAGTAAATTCTCATATTTTCGTAATAGAAACTTTTTTCTTTTAAAATATGTATATTGAGAATCAATATACAAGAACGTAAATGAAAGTGGGGTTATATGGAACATTTAACTGGTACTTATAACTATTACTGGTTTGTTTTTTCAATTCTTCTAGGTATACTTTTTTCATACATTGCTTTAGACCTTCGTTGGAAGATGATCGTATTTAAAGATTTCAGGTACAATATGTGGCTATTAAGTTGTGCAGTTGCAATGGGTATTGGCATTTGGACAATGCATTTTGTTGGCATGGTTGCTATGAAATTGTCAAACCATGTTATTTATGACATTCGAATTGTTTTTCTTTCGTTGATTATCTCTATCATAGGCACAGGTATTGCATTCTTACTAATGAAATTAAACCAATTTAGACTCCTATTATCAAGTCTTTTCATGGGTGGAGGAATTGTTTGTATGCACTACCTGGGTGTTTGGGCTATGTATCCAAATGTGCTACTTACTTTTAACCTCCTTATTGTCATTCTTTCGATCTTAATTGCTGTTTTGGCAGCCTTTTCTTCATTATGGTTGCTTTTTTTCTTTAATCACCGTGACTCCATGAATTTAAAATGGAGAATTTTAAGTTGTATATTAATGGGGATAGGGATTTCAGGAATGCATTATATTGGGATGTGGGGAACAGATATTACCATAAATACAAATCCTCCTTCTATTAATAACTACTATACAGTCAGTTCAGACACCTTAAGTTCATTTATTAGTGTTCCAGCAATAATTGTAGTGTTAATTATGTTAATATCAAACGCCTTTCTAGATAAAAAACTTTTATCTCAGATGGAAGAACTTAATGAAAGTGAAAGAAAGTTAAGAGAATCAGAGAAACTATCACTAGTTGGAGAATTGGCCGCAGGTGTTGCTCATGAAATTCGCAATCCACTAACATCCTTAAAGGGATTTACTCAAATCATTTATGAAAAGACAAATGATCAATCAAATAAAAATTTCCTAAAAATTATGATTGATGAAATCAACCGGATCAATTTTATCGTTAGTGAATTTATGGTGCTTTCTAAACCACATATTGTAAATATATCTACATCAGATCTATCACTTATCATTAAAAACGTCATTACCCTTTTAAATACTCAAGCAATTATTAAAAACATAGATATTTCCCCAGAATTTGTTGGAGATTCTTTTTTAATAAAGTGTGAAGAAAATCAAATAAAGCAAGTATTAGCCAATATCATAAAAAATTCAATTGAAGCCATGTCGGAAGGCGGAAAAATTTTTATTAAATTAGAACAAAAAGATTCCTATTTTGTCATCTCTGTAATAGATAATGGAGTAGGAATTCCTGAAGAAAATATTCATTTATTAGGAAAGCCCTTCTTTACCACAAAATCAGAAGGTACAGGGTTGGGGTTAATGGTAAGCAAGAAAATTATTCAAAACCATAATGGTCTATTTGAAATTAATAGTATCCAAGAGGAAGGAACAACTGTAAAAATTTCATTGCCTATTGAACAAAATGACAGAGAACAATTAAAAACAAATCATAAATTAAAAGAAGAGAAATATGTCAAAATAAAAAGCATTTAATTGAATGTATAGAAAAAAAGATAAATGATGAACTGAAACAAATTTCTGTTTTCAGATTTATTAATATGTTATTTAGATTTTTTGCACCTTACCGATTTCTTTACCTCATTACTAGCTTTTCTCTTATCTGAGTATATTTTCACACCAACATACGAGCATAAAGATTACACTTATTTTTTGGGGAGAGATAGTTAATTTGCAAGATTATCTAATATTATTTGAAAGGGAATCAATTTGTCTAACAAGCATAAATTATCATTCTTTTACAGAATCCTTACATAATCTTAACAAAAAAAGCTCTTCCATTTGATATGATAGTTTCGTTGAAACTACGAAACTATTACTTCTTTGGAAAGGTGATTTTAACATGAAAAGAAGAAAGAAAAATTATGTAAAAAAATTAGTACAAACATCATTTGCGGTTACTATGCTATCATCTGCTTTTATTTCTTCGCATGCATTTGCTTCAAATTACGAAGTAAATAAAAAGAATTCAAACAATACGAGTACAGTTAAGGTTCAACTACTTGGCTTAAATGACTTGCATGGGCAAATAGATACAGTAACAAAACTAATGCTGGATGGAGAGAATGTGCTTGCAGGAAGTATGGAATACACAGCTGCAGCCATGAAACAACGTGAATCAGCAAATCCAAATACACTTATGGTCCATACTGGTGATATGATTGGTGGAAGTCCGCTTATATCCGCAGCGTTCCAAGACGAACCGACAGTAGAAGTGATGGAATCTATGGGCTTTGACGTAGGGACACTTGGGAACCATGAATTTGATGAAGGCATTGAAGAACTGCGACGTATGATGAATGGCGGGGACCATCCCAAAGGGACTGCCGGATATGATGGTATGAATTTCCCGGTTGTTGCCGCTAACGCTTTTGATACAGCAACAGGTGAATTAATCACCAAGCCTTATGTGGTGAAAAAGGTAGGCGGTAAAAAAGTTGGATTTATCGGTGTCGTGACACAAGAAACACCAAATATTATCGTAAGTAAAGGGAATGAAACTCTCAAAATTACAGATGAAGCGGAAGCTATCAACAAGTATACGAAAAAATTGAAGAAAAAAGGTGTAGAGGCCATTGTCGTACTCGCTCATAATCCCACTACACAAACAGGTAATGCCGATGCATTTGATGCTTCCAAAATTGCAGAGAACGTGGATGATGAGGTGGATGTGATCTTTTCTGCTCATAATCATGTTAAAGTGAATAAAGTAGTCGACAACAAGTTAATCGTACAAGCATATTCCTACGGCTCTGCATTCTCTGATGTAGATCTTGAACTTGATCCAGTTTCAGGAGATGTGGTGAAAAAGCAAGCCGAAATCGTGACAGTGTATCAAAAGGATTACACACCAGATGCTGCTGTTTCTAGCATTATCAAAAAGTATAAAGATTTAGTTGAACCGATCAAAGCAGAGGTTGTTGGAAATTCTTTAACCGCTCTATCCAATAGTAAAGCCTATAATGGGGATAATCGTGATTTGCCACTTGGAAATCTGATTGCAGACGGAATGAAAGCAAGTATGAATGCGGACTTTGCACTTATGAACGGTGGAGGTGTGCGGGCAGCACTTGATGCAGGGGAAGTCACATTTGGTGAATTATTCTCAATACAGCCATTTGGCAACGTATTGAATAAAGTAACCCTAACTGGCGCTGATTTAGAAACTGTATTGAATAACCAGCTCTCATCTACAGGATACGACTTCCATGTTGCTGGATTCAACTACACCTATTCTGTGGATACTCTGACAAACACAGCAAAAGTAGTGGATATCATCCTTCCAGATGGAAGCAAAATTGATAAAACAAAAGAATATACAGTGGTAGTAAATAATTATATGTTTGGAAATGCAAAGTATGGCATCGCAGCCCTATCTCGCGGGATGGAAGTAGGGCCGGAAGATATTCAAGCAACGGTTGACTATGTTAAAATACTGCCTAACCCATTTGAATACAAGCAAGAGGGACGAATTAAAGAAGTAACTGCAGCTGCAGCGGTTACTCAATAAAATCTTATCTATCCTTCGAGTTTATCGTATCATTTTATTATAAATAGCCATTACATTGTTTTCAATGTAATGGCTATTTATTTCGATGGTAGATTTATTATTAAAAAAGTTCACATTGGAAAAGCAGATGATTGGAGTTGTATATTTTTTCTCCTACTTCAGAGGCAAATGCATCTAATCCAAGCGCAAACCGAGCAATTAAAAATTAGCAGTACACTGTATGTTATGGTTGTATTTTTATCTCATACATAATCAATAATCTTTGCTGTTTCTTCAATAATCTATTCTATATTCTGGAAACGGTTGGTTCCAATACAGTTAAGCGATTTTCTGTCGCATTCAAATTAACCGATGCACCTATCGGAATCGCGGCCTTATAAACACCATGCCCTGTAGCTAGGTTAATCATCAACGGTTTTCCTAAGGGAACAAGCAAATCATTAATTAATTCTAAATATGTTTTACCATAGGATACTGTACAATTCGTACATTCACCCATAATAATACCGATACAATCTTGAAATTTCCCTGACATGATTAAATGAGTAAGAGACCGAAAAATGGTATTACTCGGTGCATGGGTCTCCTCTAAAAAAATGATTTTCCCTTGCGTATTCAGTTCATACTGTGTTCCAATGGCATTCACAATCGATGTCAAATTCCCACCTACAATAGGGCCGGTGACATTTCCTGGTACTAAACTCATTAAGGTCATATTCGGCGGATTTTGGATCGGCCTTGGAGAAGTCAAGGTAGAAGTAGCTGCAAAAAATTGATTGAAATTATAAGCAGGTGTTTCTACTCTAAAATCAATGAGCATGATGCTGTGAAACGTAATGATATTGCTAAACTGATATAAGCTATTCAATAGAACTGTTATATCACTATAACCAGTGATCAATTTTGGATTCTGTCTTATGACGTCAAAATCAAGGTAAGGAAGCATGGTCTGAACTCCAGTCCCTCCTCGAGTAGGGAGAATCATTTTGACGCTCGGATCTCTGAACATATTCATCACATCTTCAGCTCGTTGTGGAGCAGGTGATGCTGTGATCCCTTCATATGAATATACGTGCCGGCCAAAAACGATATTAAACCCGAGGTCTCTCAAGTATTGGGCTCTGGCATTGATTATGGACGCATCTAGGGGACTCCCAGGTGTAACTAACCCAATCGTGTCTCCTCTTTGTAACAACGGAGGTCTTATTGCCATTTTTATTCTCTCCCTATGTTCACATCATGAATAGTTTATGATAATACAAGGTATTAAAAGGTGATCTGAAATATGTCAGCTCTAACAATTCATTGATTTTTTAGGGATTTATAAATATTCGTAATGAGCGAAACTGCTTCCTATTCAAATTACAGGAACATTTGTTCTGTTCGATGAATATCTTTCTTAATAAGACAATATGATAAACTATCATCAGTGAAATGAGGGGATAAGGTTGGCAAATGAACCAGTCATCACAAGAGAATTGCTTGCACATTACCTTGAACTGAATCATAAGAAAAAAGAAGTGGAAACAGAACTTGAAGAATTGAAGAAAGCTTTTAATAACTATCTTGATGTGTTAGTGGGCCAAAATGCCAAAGGGGAAATGGTCTTTAAAGATTACAAATTACAAAGACAAATTAGAAAAACCGTTAAATATGAACAAGAACCAACAGTTAAAAAACTTGAAGAATTAAATCTCCTTGATCTTATTCAAAAAAGGCCAGACGAAGGGAAAATAAAATCGGCCATCCAATTAGGATTGCTGCATGAAACAGATTTAGAAGGCTGTAAGTCAGAAACTTCTTCGCAAGCTATTTATGTGAAATACTTACCGTCCAAGTAACAGCTAATATAGGAAGTTAAGTTAAAACGGCATGATTGTAAAAAAAAGAGACTGTCACAAAAGATCTTTCCATTAAGATCTTTTGAGACAGCTTTTTTTATGGAGTTAGTATATCTTTGAAGGTACATTTCCCTAAGAAATCACATGAAGCGGTTCAGCTTTCCATTCCTCAATAATTTTTTTCACTTTCTTCTTGTCTATGACATTGATCGCATAATAGGTAACTCTCTGATCCTTCATTTCTCTAACGGGATGATGGGAAACTCCATAAATATCACCTAACACCATAACATCCTCAATGGTAAAACCAATTAAAATGATCATCGGTTTCCTATTACTAGACCATGTTCCTCTTGTACCTAATACAACAGGAAGCGGATTTTTCTTCTTCTTCACATATTCTGCTACCCATTCCTGTTCTGTAAGGGTTCGTAACATTCAAACAACTCCCATTTTAATCCTACTCTTATTATTTTCTAAAGGATGTTGACTATACTCAAAAGCAATTTGGCAGCAAAATTTTATATCCAATAATCCGCTTAGAAATCCTCAAACTCAATAAAATGCTGATGATGATCCTTAATATACCTATTTATTCTGCAAATCATCTCTGCAGACGAATTAACTAGGGATTCATAAAACGAGTTAAATGATGTTTTTAGACCATTATTTTGTTCAAGGTCTTCACGTTTAACAGAAAAATTCTTTAATGTATTTGGATGATCATGAGCGATTAATACACTTTCAACATTAGTAAGGAGAATAAGCATTGATTGATCATCGAAATACTCGATACTTGCTTTTATGGCTGACCAGCTTTTCGGTTGAGCCATGAAATTTGCACTCCACCAATACAACTCAACAGGTGACCTGATTACATGGTTATAATACGCATAAAACATAAATAACGCTCGTTGACCATCAGATAGCTCTTCATAAAATTTCTCTTTCATTTCAGTCACAGATGTTTGTGCAGCAATCCTGTTCTTATAAATGGTGATAAGCGGTTTGAAACAGGCTTGACTTATATTCTTATGTTTCAATAAATCAAAATCCTGCTTTATCATTTTTACTAACAATAGGATCACACTCCTTACCTCATACTATACAATATATAGAATTAGTAAAATACTATAATAAGATTGTTTTGGTTAAACCTCAGTCAGAAAAAATTTTTTATAAAATAGAAACATAAAGTAGTAGAAAAACGATTTTCCAAGGTGTAAAATTTATTTACAGAATGAAGGGCAGGAGGAATGAAAAGCTTTTTAGAAAAACCAAATTGTTGCCGTTTCCACTTTAAGATGAAGACATCGATAAACAAATGGAATGACTCTTTCGGTAAAAAACCCATTTGATTATTTTGTACCATAAAAAATAATTGTAAAGGTTGATGAAAGTTGACAACGGATACGAAAGAATTAACGGTGAAAGAACAAACAATTTTTAATCACATTGGAAATAAAATTGTTACAGATGACAAAGTCATTAACATTATTGCTAAAGTAGAAGAACCACTTATCGTCATTTTAGGAAATGTGTTAAGTCATGAAGAATGTGATGAGCTAATTAAATTGTCAAAGGATAAACTTCAGCGTTCAAAAATTGGAAATGTACGTAAAGAAAATGAACTTAGAACCAGCAGCAGTACATTTCTTCAAGAAGAAAATGACGTTGTTAAGAGAATTGAAAAAAGAATCTCAACTATCATGAATATACCTGTTGAACATGGTGAAGGTCTTCAAGTTCTTCATTATAAAATAGGACAAGAGTATAAAGCTCATTTTGATTATTTTTCATCAGCAAATCATGTTGTTAACAATCCCAGAATAAGCACACTCGTTTTGTATTTAAATGATGTAGAGGAAGGCGGGGAAACATTTTTCCCTAAGCTGAATTTCTCAGTCTCTCCGCAAAAGGGAATGGCGGTATACTTTGAATATTTCTACAACGATCCTGCTTTAAACGAGTTAACCTTACATGGCGGAGCACCCGTTATTATAGGAGATAAATGGGCTGCTACCCAATGGATGAGAAGGAAAAAAGTAAATTAAAAGCTTTAGCCAATAAGCCACTTGAACAATTAGTTGGTTATTTAGAATCTGTGATGAATTTATCTAAAAATAGCAAGCGGTTACAATTTATATAAGTATTGAATAAGGATCATCGACGGTGTTCCCTATTCTTTGTTATTACAAGAAAAGGATTCAAGTAGCTCAAAGACAGAAAAGGGAAGGGCTTTTTTACTACCTATTAAGCACTTCCCTACAAGAATGTCTGGCATATCTACTTATATACGACACAGAATATCAAGAGACTTCATAAGCATTTTAATGATCAGATGAATTTAAAGTCTTTTCAATCTTCCATAAATCAGAATGACTTTTATCATTCTATCTCTAAAAATCTTCTTCAATACATCTTCTTTCACTGGATGAAGGTAAACGTCCAAATCTTTTAAAGAACTCTTTTGTAAATTCTTGAGTCCTTAATAGTTCACATCCTGTAAATAATCTTCTAACTTGATCAAACGGATTTGGGCATGGACAACAGCATTGATTACGAATCTGCTTACAACTTTTCAAATGAAACACTCCTTTTTGTGGTATTACTACTTATTAATCAATTAAAGGACAAATTGTCACGGCTAATATCTTATTTGCTGTCATTCAGTTGACAATTTCAGCATAGAAAAATATACTGATAATGTAAGTCAAAATAAGGAAAGGAACGGTACTAGGCAGATGTGGATTTAATCTTATTTATCAGGGATTTCACACATATGAATGAAAACAATGTGAACCTGGAGAGTAGGATTAGTTTGTCCATATATGTTTTTATGAAGTGCCGTTTACGATATCTGCATGCACAAATTCTTTCATTGTGCTATTTGTGTATCATTATAAACGTTTGCATTTTATTAAATATGGGATTAAAAACTAACCTCTCCAGGATTATTGGAGAGGATTTTTTATATATACCTCTCTTTGAAATAATCATTAAAAGAGGTGAACTGTATGTCCACGGTTATTCAAGGAAAGGAATTACAGAAAAGCTTTGGTGAACGAGAAATACTAAAAAAAATAAACTTTGAGATCAGACAAGGTGAAAAAATTGGCCTCATCGGCATAAATGGGGCTGGGAAAACGACCTTCATAAAGATCCTTCTGGACATGATTGAGCCAGATAATGGCTCTGTAACAATGTGGCCACCCCATTTAAAAATCGGCTATTTGCCTCAATCAACAGAGTTTAAAATGTCGATTGATTCTGAACTAATCGAAAATGGGGAAATGCTAATGGAAACATGCAAGCAGCTGGGCCTGCAAAATAAGAGATGGGATAAAAAAGAGCTGACTCATTTAAGCGGTGGAGAAAGACTTAAATTGTCTTTGGCGAAAATTTGGGCAAATTATCCTGAGTTTTTAATCTTAGATGAACCCACAAATCACTTGGATATGAAAGGAGTAAACTGGCTGATCAATGTGTTAAGAGATTATGAAGGTTCCGCGATTATTATTTCACATGACCGCTATTTTTTAGATGAAACGGTAGCAAAGATATTTGAACTTGAAGATGGAAAGCTAACAGTATATGAAGGAAATTATACCTCCTACCGAGACGAAAAACAGCGGCGTTATGAGCAGGGAAAGCGTGACTATGAGAAACAACAACGAAAAGTGGAAACGATCGAAAAGCAGATCAGCACCTTGAAAAATTGGTCGGAAAAAGCACACCGCCAAGCTGGAAAAGGCGGTTCAAATGCCGAAAATCGACAGCTGGGATTACGGGAATTTGAACGTGTAAAGGCAAAGAAAAAGGATAATCAAATAAAATCTAAGATTAAGCGTTTAAATCTTGAATTATCCAAACATGAGGTGGCAAAGCCGAAGGAAGAGAAAATCGTATCCTTTCACTTTGAATCGATGCATAAACGGGGAAAAAGGATTCTTGAAGCAAAAGGAATCATGAAACAATTCGGAGATCAACTCCTTTTTGAAAAAAGCCACTTTTATATTAAGCATGGGGATAGAATTGGCTTGCTTGGAGCAAATGGAGCAGGGAAAACGACGTTTATCAAAAGCCTTCTACAGGAAGAAACACTTTCGAAAGGCTCACTTTGGATAAGCAGTTCATTAAAAATTGCCTACTTATCTCAGGATGTGAGTGACCTTCCAGAAGAAAAAACACCCTTTGAGTACCTTAATCTCAAGGATCGACAGCAAGAAACGAACGCTAGAACCATTTTTGCCAATATGGGGCTTCAAAATGAAATCTTTCAAAAGCCCATTTCAAATTTAAGCCTTGGTGAAAGGACACGAATCAAGCTAATTCAGATGATTCTAAAAGAATATGACGTATTAATTTTAGATGAACCTACGAACCACTTGGATTTGCCGAGCAGAGAAGAACTGGAAAGAACATTAAGCAACTATACTGGCACACTCATCATCGTTTCACATGATAGGTACTTAATTGAAAAACTGTGTACGAAATTATTGATTATTGAAAATCGGAAAATTCAACAGATTGAGATGGGGTTAAGAGAGTACGAGGAAAGTAAAAGCAGAAAAGGGACACTTGCAGAACAAAATGTACAAGAAGAAATCGTCATTATTGAAACAAAAATCACAGAGCTCCTAGGAAAAATCAGTTATTTGACGGCTGGAACAGAAGAATATGATCAGATTGACAAAGAACTGATGAAGCATATGGAAAGAAAGCGCTATTTGCAAAGCTAAGGCATGGATTTGATTTTTTTTCGATCTCTTTGCAAATGGGGAATATGTATTGTACAAAACACATTCCCCATTTGCAAAATATTTAAGTCAGAATTTAAAAAAATAATCTGGTTTTCCAGCATGTTTACTCAGTTTATTCAAGTTGGGATTTTAAAGTTGTATAATTAATAATTTATCACTTTTGATTCTTCTTTATAAACTTGAGAACTATTATTTAGGTATTTATAAACGTTTGCAAATCAATTATTGCTTTTGAAGGTCTAATGCTGCTTGAGCATCTTGCAACCTAACATTGATCTGATCAACTAAGTCATAAGGGTGATAATAGCCTTTTGAAGAAATATACGAACTTATCCTTTCATGTGTTTCAACAGCAGCCCTAAGCTGATCCCGAAGAGCAGCTCTTAGCTCAGGTGTTGACGTCTCCGTAATAGCAAATGCAATATTTCTCACTGCTGATTTTGAAGAAATTAAAAAGTCTGAAGCAATGACTTGTTCGGTCATCCCTCCCATACCTGCCAGATTCTGTAGAATATTCGTCATTGAACATTCTCCTCTCTATTTATGATAAAGCTTTGCAAAAGCTGAATACTTTGTGCTCCTGATTCTAAATCATCGGAAAGTATGGCGCTAAGCTCTTCATCTTGTACTAATTTACTCATTGTAAAAGCCTTTGTTAAGTTGACAGTTTTGAAAGCTAATAATTCCAGTGTCTCAAGTGTTTCATGAAGCCCTAAATAGTTGGTCATTATTCTTCCTCCAATCATTAAAAATATTTTTCTTCAAAGTGGAAACTTTATTAAATAAAAAATTTTCCACAAGTGAAATATAACTTCACAACATTAATTTTTATAATTAGGAAAGTACTATCAATGGCAGGAGGTGACCATATGGATAAAGAAAGCCTTGCTTTTCATGAAACGATGGAAACCCATGAAATATTAAACCTAAAGACAGTATGTTTATTGAAATCAAAGCTAATGCAAGGTCTTTGTTTCGATAATGATTTAAAAGCATTAATGGAAAAAGATGTTCAGCAATCGATTGCGGCAATTAATGAGCTTAAAGCATTTTATAAAGGAGCAAGAACAAATTATTTACAATGAGGTGAATATTAAACATGGAAATGGATTATTTGGATCCCCAAGGCGCTGAACATATGCCAGAGATGGCTGATTCAGGCATTGCCCTGGAATTTCTTCTTTCAGTGAAAACTGGTATTCATACATATGCCATGGCTATAACTGAAACAGCTAGCCCAGAATTAAGAAAAACATTATATCGTCAAATGGAGCAATCCATTGATTTACACGCCGAGTTATCGGATCTAATGTTAAACAAAGGCTGGCTGTATCCGAATGATGTCGGCAAGCAAGTGGAATTAGATCTCAAATCAGCAGATAATGCCGTGATCATTGCCGGAATGAATTTATTCCCTAATGATACCGACAGACTTGGGATGTTTGCAACGCCTAATCAATAAGGGAGGTAAGAGGAGTATGAAAGCTGTCACATACCAAGGAAGTAAAAATGTACAGGTAAAAGAGGTAATTGATCCAAAAATTAAAAACTCGGATGATATTATTGTAAAAATAACAACCTCTGCTATTTGCGGCTCAGATTTACATTTGATTCACCAAATGATACCTAACATGCCAACAGATTATGTGATTGGTCACGAACCTATTGGTGTTGTTGAAGAAGTTGAACCGGATGTAACCAAACTGAAAAAAGGGGATCGGGTCATTATTCCTTTTAATGTAAGTTGCGGGTAATGTTGGTACTGTAATCATGAGTTGACCAGCCAATGTGATAATTCAAACCCTCATGGTGAAATTGGCGGCTTTTTTGGATATTCAGAAACAACTGGGGGATATGCCGGCGGGCAAGCTGAATATATGCGTGTTCCTTATGGAAATTTCACTCCTTTCAAAATTCCAGAAAATTGTGAAGTAGAAGATGAGAAAATAGTGTTACTTGCTGATGCTGCTTCAACAGCCTATTGGAGCGTTGATCATGCAGGTGTTAAATCAGGTGATACAGTAATCGTTTTAGGGTGTGGGGCGGTTGGTCTTCTTGCTCAGAAATTTGCGTGGTTTAAAGGGGCGGAACGAGTCATTGCAGTAGATATCTTAATTACCGTTTAGAGCACGCAAAACGCACGAATAAAGTAGAGACTGTAAATTTTGAGGAACACGAAAATGTTGGTGAGTATTTAAAAGAGATCACTCAAGGCGGAGCAGACATTGTAATCGATTGTTCAGGGATGAGCGGTAAAATGACACCCCTAGAATACCTTGCATCCGGAATGAAACTGCAAGGAGGTGCTATGGGCGGGATAGTCATCGCATCACAAGCCGTTCGTAAAGCGGGAACCATTCAAATAACAGGTGTATATGGAGGACGTTATAACAGCTTTCCATTAGGAGACATTTTCCAAAGAAATGTTGATATAAAAACAGGACAAGCTCCTGTTATTCCATATATGCCTTTTCTATATAATCTCGTATCAGAAGGAAAGATTGAGATTGGGGATGTTGTTACTCATGTTCTCCCATTGGATCAAGCAAAGCATGGGTACGAAGTTTTTGATACAAGAACTGATAAATGTATTAAAGTTGTTCTTAAACCCTAATGTAATATTACTCTTTATAAAGAACTTTGTATTAGTAAATATAAGGTTCTTTATTATTATAAAAGATTAGAAAAAACGAATAATTACCATTTCTATTTTATATAAAATAGATGGGAAAAACAACGTTCTTCCACACTCTCTCCACCTTCTATTGATATCAATTAGATGTTAAAAAGACTCAAACTGTTTTAAAGCGGGAAGCTTCATCATAAGCCGCTCATTTAGTATAAGTTGTTTAAAATATAGTTAATTTACATGGATATGATGCAAATGGTGAAGCAAATTGAAATTACTTTAGTATTTCCGTCCCAATATCCACGAATGGGAATAGCTGTTCTTAATAGATTTGCTTGCCTATTACTCTGTTGACTGTAATAGAAATTATGATGAGCCTACCCCAATCATGCAGTCTGCCAGCTATGTCAGCTTAAATGCCCATCGCTATGGGAATGGAATATCTGGCTCGGTTTACTGTTAACTTATCTTAGTAGCTCTCCTTTATTTTAAAGTATTTATTTAAAGGAAAACAATAGAATCTAATTAATTTATTTAATAGCCGAAATTCTAGAAACATAGTGAAGTACTAAAAATCCTCATTTTGATCTTTTGAGTTATAAAGTGCAAGATTTGATTGATTTATCTTATTATTTCTAAGATTCGATTATGTAATAATTACAACCTTTATTTTCTAACAAGTCTCAATTATTTGATTTTCACAAAAAACATGAGAAAATAAATAGGTGTAAACAAAAAGGAGGATGTGGAGTATGATAAAAAGCCTGCAAGATTGTACTGTTTTACATAATGGTGTGCACATGCCTAGGTTCGGGTTAGGTGTTTGGAGAGTTGAGGAAGGACAAGAAGTTAGGGATGCAGTTAAGGCCGCCATTAAAGCAGGCTATCGAAGTATTGATACTGCAGCTGGTTATGGGAATGAAGAAGGGGTAGGCCAAGCAATTAAAGAATCAGGGATTTCCCGAGAAGAACTTTTTATCACAACAAAAGTAAAAAATGGCGATCAAGGTTATGAATCAACTTTGGAAGCCTTTGAAACTAGCATGAAAAAGCTAGATTTAGAGTATTTGGATTTATATTTGGTCCATTGGCCGGTAAAGGGCAAATATAAAGAAACATGGAAAGCATTTGAAAAATTATACAAAGAAGGTCGTATCCGTTCGATTGGAGTAAGCAACTTCCAAATTCATCATCTGGAAGATTTGATGGCTGATGCAGAGATCAAACCGTTGGTCAATCAGGTTGAATTCCATCCACGCTTAACACAGATAGAGCTTCGTGATTATTGCAGGAAGAATCAAATTCAATTAGAAGCATGGTCACCGCTCATGCAAGGCGAACTACTAAATCACCCCACACTAAAAGAAATTGGTGATCAATACAATAAAACAGCTGCCCAAGTCATTTTACGCTGGGATTTACAGAATGAGGTCGTCACTATTCCTAAATCAGTAAAAGAGCACCGCATTATTGAAAACGCAAACATCTTTGACTTTGAACTAACACAAGATGAGATAGAAAAAATCAATTCACTAAATGAAAATAGACGAATTGGGCCGGATCCTGATAATTTTAATTTCTAATATGTAAACAAATGATAGCAACTCATCAGCCCTTCTCTTAAAAGTGCAATGCATGTATCCATACTAGCCCGAGGATACTAAAGGAGGGAAGGGAGGGTAACTTAAATGAAAAAACAAGGGATTCCAGAACATCAAATTAATTTTACAGGTGAAGTGAGCCAAGCTCTTGATAAAACAATGGAAACGAAACAAAACGCTCAAAATAAACAGAATGATCAAAAGCAAAGCAATCGATAAGTGAGCACGCAGTATATACATTTATCCAACATGTGCTCTAAAATGGAAATCCTTATAATTACAATGGATTTCCATTTTATTTTCCATTCGCGTAAATTAATAATAAATTGTAAGGTGAAGAAATGAATGTAAGAAACGTTGTTCTTATAGCATTAACCTATCAAATCATGATTAATATGACTCGGCCAATCGTATCTTTATATGCCAGCAGTATGGGAGCAAATACCGCTGAAATCGGCTATCTTGCTGCAACATATGCATTTTTCCCATTATTACTAGCGATCCCAATTGGTAAATTATCAGATCGGATTGGCGACCAAATACCAACCATACTAGGAACCTTTGGGGTTACAATCGGTATCTTTTTACCCTTTACGTTTCCTTCCATATGGTCTTTGTATTTATCGCAGGCACTAGTGGGAATCTCACAAATTTTTATCAATGTTAATTTACAAAATCTAATCGGTACCTTATCAACTGTAGAACAAAGGGATCAGAACTATAGCCGCTTCAGTTTAGGAGTAGCCATTGGAGGATTGATCGGACCGGTTATTGGAGGGTATGCTGCAGAGCATTTTAGCTACTCATATTCATACCTATTTGCGGCAATCATCGGCGTAATTCCAATCCTTTTAGCCTTTTTATTACCAACATACAAGCGAAGTAACAATGAAAATCAGGAAGACTCTAAAGGAAAATCAGCATTTAATTTATTGATAAGCAAAAATTTAAGAAAGGCCTTGATCGCAAGCTCTCTCGTCTTATATTCAAGAGATATCTTTGTGACTTATTTTCCTCTTTATGCCAAAGATCTAGGCTATTCTGTCTCAACGATCGGCTGGTTCCTAACTGTTATGGGATTAGCAACCGTCGCCATTCGCTCTGCTTTACCTTTCTTACTAAATCTGATGGGAAGAGGAAACGTATTGATTATGACTCTCTTAGTTGCAGGTATTACCTATTTACTTGTCCCCATTATGAATCATATTCTTGGTTTTTATTTTATTGCAGCCTTAATGGGCGCAGGCTTAGGATGCGGACAGCCACTATCCATGTCGATGATTTATAATGCTTCACCACCATCACGAAAAGCAGAAGCACTTGGATTAAGGCTTGCTGCAAATCGTTTCTCCCAAGTCATTGCACCTTTATTATTTGGAGCAATTGGTTCTCTCAGCGGATTCGCACCGATCTTTCTTTTAAGTGGTGTGTTTCTGGTAGGAGGTTCTTACTTAACACGGCAAGATAGTGAAGAGGGTAATCATGAGCTTGCGTCAAAAAGTGGATGAAGACTTGATCTTTTATATTTTAATCCGCCTATATTAGGTGGATTTTTTAAATTTTAAAGCGTTCATCTTCGATGCGGCTGACCCGTGGATAAATCTTCAAAAGTCCCTGATTAATATCTCAGAAGCCAATAACTGTACTAAGCATTGGTATATTCAAGCATCGTGAAAATTTAGACCATCACTTACTTGTTTAAGCCCGATAAATAATCTACGAACAATAAATTTTGTATAAATTAAACCAACAGCCAAAAAATAAGAGTGGTGTTTTGATACGGTTCATTCAACATCTAGGAGGACCCAATGAAAATATCCACTATGTTACTAACTATCTCATTACTCGTTTTGAATGGTTCCAATTGTCTTACCATCAAAACAGATGATCAACAAAACAGTGAATATCCTGTAAAAAATGAGTTAAACATTATCCAAACCTTCAAACAAATAAGCAAGCAACAATATCAAGCCATGAAAACTTCCTATGGGAATGAACAGGGACTTTCAAAAAACTATCACGGCCATATTGAACAGCGCCAAGAACTACATGATCGGCATAAGGAGAAAGAAAACCCCAATACAAGCAAATTCAGCTGCTCGGGATGAATGATTTCCATGGTCAATTAAATGTCACAAGGCAAGTCAATGGCAAGCCTGCAGGGCGGATTTTCTGGCAGCTTATTTAAAACAGCATGCTCAAGAAAATAAAAACACATTATTAGTACATGTTGGTGATATGGTTGGAGCAGGTTCGGCGATTTCTGCATTGCTGCATGATGAGCCAACGATTGAATATTTAAATAAGATGAACTTTACAATTGGAACAGTTGGAATTCACGAATTTGATAAAGGAGTGACAGAGCTGCTAAGGCTGATCAATGGGGGCAACCATCTGACAACAAGTAATTTTACCGGTTCTCAGTTTCCATGGGTTGCTGCAAATGTGATTGACAAAAAAACGGGTAACACCGTTCTCCCTGCGTATAAAATTTGAAGAAGCAATGGGATGAAGCTTGGTTTTATTGGGGTGGTCACGACAGAAACGACAAGCAGTGTTTTTCCAAGCAGTGTGGAGGAGATAACGTTTCTTAAGGAAATAGAGGCCATCAATAAGGCTGCAGCTGAATTAAAACAACAAGGTGTCAAAGCGATATTCGTCCTTGCACATATTCCAGGGACATCAAATGCTAATGGGGAGCAAGCGGAAGGAGATATTGTCAACATAGCAAAAGCAATTGATGACGAAGTTGATATTATAGAGGCACTTGTTCAATATATTAAAACAATCCAACATCCGTTTAGTTCTCATATCGAAGGGAGAATACAGATGAAAAACAATTAAAAAGAGGGTGAATGATTCCACCCTCTACATACTACTCTAAAATCTTTACTAAATTACTAGTTTTTAACGTCTCTTTCAATATCGCTTTTTCTTCATTGTTCAAAGGAATCATGGGCAATCGAACTCCGCCAACATTAACACCAATCATATTTAATGCCTCTTTGATTGGCGTTGGGTTTGGCGCTGCAAATAATGCTTTCATAACCGGAAGCAGCTTACGATGTAAGGAAGCTGCTTGCTGAATATCACCATTTTTAAAATGATTAATCATTACCTGCATATCATTGCCAATAATGTGTGAGGCAACCGATATAATACCTGTTCCGCCGATAGATAAAACAGGCAGAGTTAAGCCATCATCACCACTATACAACGTAAAATGATCTGGTGTTTTAGTAATGATTTCTGCCATCGCATCTAAATCCCCGCTTGCTTCCTTGATTGATACTATATTCTTAATATTAGAAAGACGAACAATGGTATCAGCAGACAGATTCACCACACTTCTCCCAGGAATATTATAAAGCATAACCGGCAATGATGTTGCTTCAGCAATTGCCTTAAAATGTTGATACATTCCTTCCTGAGATGGCTTGTTATAATATGGAGTAACAAGCATAATACCATCTACGCCTTCTTCCTCTGCAAGCTTCGTTAAGCTGATCGATGCCTTCGTATTATTAGTGCCAGTTCCTGCGATTACCGGCACTTTTTTATTTACGACCTTTACAACAAACTTAAAAAATTCAACTTTTTCCTCGGTGGTTAACGTAGGTGACTCACCAGTCGTACCTGTTATAACCAGTCCATCTGTTCCATTTTCAATTAAATAATTGACTAATTGTTCAGTAGCATTAAAATCTACCTCGCCATTTTGATCAAACGGGGTAACCATTGCAGTTAATACTTGCCCGAAATTCATAGCTTCACACCCTTTATCGTATTATTCATAAGGATAGGTGTTTAGAGCCATTCGAAAAGAAACGCAAAAAAGCAGCAACGAAGGAACGCTGCTGCAGTAGAGACAATATTTGATAATATCGTTTCTGTGCGTAAGATAGCCCTCCATATAGTTACCTATATGACAGTTCTGTATTTATTCAATAACAGAACCAGCTTCAAGAACATGAGATTCTATCTGCTTCGGCAAATTCCCCTTTCCACCATCTTCACAGGATCTCATTCTCCTCAGAAAGTGTACTCATGACCTTTGCACCTCTATCCTCACTTCAAAAAATATTGAAATAAGAAAAATTTAATTATTGGTAATATAACATGAACTGCCTACTCTTACAAGGATTTTATGCAAAGAAATCCATATTAATCGAACAATAATAGCAGAAAATTAAACAACAGAAGAGGCACAGTAGATCACTCAGTCACTATATTTCAAAGATTGACTAAGGTTAAACCTTTGTTATGTAAGATTGAATCAGTTAAGATGATGGTAAAGTCTATTTATTTGCTAAGCAAACAAATACATAATTAGGGGGACTTTTAGTGGAGATAGGGATAAGTACATTTGTCGAGACCACACCTGATGTTAAAACAGGTAAGGTAATCAGCCATGCCGAGCGAATTCGCGAGGTTGTTGAGGAAATCATACTGGCAGATCAAGTCGGACTCGACATTTTTGGTGTTGGAGAACATCATCGCCAGGATTTTGCCGCATCCTCACCTGCAGTTGTTTTAGCTGCTGCTGCTCAACAGACGAAACAGATCAGACTGACAAGTGCGGTTACGGTGCTTTCTTCAGCAGATCCAGTAAGAGTCTTTCAGGATTTTGCTACATTGGATGCAATTTCGAATGGTCGAGCTGAGATTATGGCTGGCCGTGGTTCTTTTATCGAATCATTTCCATTGTTTGGGTATGATTTAAAAGATTATGATGAGTTGTTTGAAGAAAAGCTGGAGTTATTATTAAAAATACGTGAATCTGAGAAAGTGACTTGGAAAGGCGGGCACCGCCCGGCGATTCAAAATTTAGGCATATATCCGCGTCCTGTTCAACAACCGCTTCCTGTATGGATCGGCAGCGGCGGTAATACGGAATCAGTTATCCGAGCAGGCAACTTAGGGCTGCCGTTAGTTCTTGCAATTATCGGCGGAAGCCCGACACAGTTTGCACCGCTGGTACAGCTATATAAAAAAGCTGCTAAGCACGCAGGGCATGACTCATCGAAGCTCCCAGTCGCTTCCCATTCACATGGCTTCATTGCAGAAGATACGGAAACAGCCGCCGATAAATTTTTCCCATCCACCCAGCAGGTCATGAACGTCTTAGGTAAAGAGCGCGGATGGGGGCAGTATGACCGTTCAAGCTTTGATGCCGCTCGCAGCTTTGAAGGTGCATTATATGTAGGTGACCCAAGAACCGTTGCTGCTAAAATCATTCACCTGCGCAAAAATGTGGGGATCACACGGTTTATGCTTCATGTTCCGGTTGGCTCGATGCCGCATAATGAAGTGATGAAAGCAATTGAACTTTTAGGAAAAGAAGTGGCACCAATGGTTCGTGACGAAATTTCTAAATGGGAAGAAGAGGGAAATGAGGAATCATAAGAGATAGTAGCTATCTCATTAAGGTATAAATCAATAGATTTAGGTTAACCAATAGGATATCATTATAAAAAGGAAAGTGAGTGACGGTAAAAATGAACAATATTACAACCTTTACTATTAACAAGTCTGCTAATGAAATATTCGAAGCATTTGTTGACCCTTCAAAAATCGGAAATTTTTGGTTTTCATCCAGTTCTGAAAGATGGGAACCAGGTAAAACAATTACATTAGTTTATGATATTTATCATGCAGAAGCTCAAATAGAAATTGTTGCTGTTGAGGTAAATAAACAAATCGTGTTCAAGTGGGGACCAACTGAAGAAGAACATGTTGTGACAATATTACTGAAAGAAATCGAACCTTCAAAAACGATTATTGAAATTACTGAAGAAGGGTTTAAGGATAATGATCCAGAGTTACTTCATAAGATGATGGATAATAAAGAAGGCTGGGTATTTATGCTGACTTGTTTAAAGGGTTATTTAGAATTTGGAGTGACTGGATTAAGAACAGGATTAGCTAAATAAATAATCATCATTAATACACAGGTTTGTTTAATGAGTCAAAAAAAAGACTTATGCAAGTCTCGGAGGATTGTGAAAGAAATGTCGAATTTGTTCAGCAGTTATACCTATTTCTAATGCTTGTAAAATTAATTCAACCCATTCTTGATCAAGACTTTCAATTGTACACATAGATAGATTCTCCTAACCTTTTTTAAGGACTAACTTCTTAATCATTATTATTAAGTACTAGCAAAAAAAGATCAATGTTTTTTGTTCGACAAAAAATATTGATCTTTTTAATGGGGAGATTTGGCAACCCCTAATGACTTGTTTTTACAAACTATTTTTTCAAACGTTTTGTGTATGGAGTTATCCTAAGTTGAGTTTTATAAACTATTTACTCATTCCTTTTCCAACAACCCCTTAAAAGAATATTTCCGTCATGTCCTTAAACAACGGCAAGATGTTTTGCCTTGTATTTAAAAGTGATCTTTCTTATGCATGAAGGATTGATTCCTAATTTAAAAAGAATAATTTCATACCAGCTTTTGCTTTTTTTACAAAATATTAATAAAAAATGGAATTTTAATTAATAATTGATTCTTAAAATACAATTAAAAGCACACGAAAATAATTAAAACAATATTATTTTGTGTGTTTTTTTGTGGTTTTGAGGAGGTGGAGTAAATTGTAATGATCATTTTTTTATTATAGCTGGAATTCACTTGGTTATATTCGAAAGGAAGGTGGTTGTAAAACTAGTATTTTGCAAGTTGTAAATTCTTATTAGAAAACGATTTTTAAGGAGGAATCATTTTGATTTTGACAAGGAACTTCTTACCCATACTTATTGTTATTGCTGTCGTCTTTTCAGCTTTACTAACCTCAAACATTACTTATGCTAACGAAAAGGTTGAGATTATAGAAACACCTAAAGCCTCAGAGCCTAGTGGTCGCTATGATAAGGCAAAGGTCGTATCACTCAGTACGAATACGAAAAATGCTGATATCTACTATACGCTTGACGGAACTTTACCAAATAAAAATAGCAAAAAATATAAAAAGAATAAGCCTATACTCATTAATAAAACAACAAATCTAAGTGTTATTGCTATAAAAAAAGGTGTATCTAGTAAACCTGTCACCTTTTCATACATCATAAAGACCAAAGAAAAACCATTGCTTCAGTTTATTGCTATGTCCGATGTGCATGTTGGTTCACATGAAACAGCTAATGCAAGATATGCAAGTTTTTTTGATACAATTGCATCAATCTTTCCTCAACCAGATGCCATCTTGTCAGTCGGTGATATGATAAATGACAATGGTTTTGATAAACCTAATGATCATAAAATGGTAAAAGAAATATTTCTAGATAACCTAAAAAGAAAAAAGATGACGGATACAAAAGTACAATTGGCTATCGGAAACCATGATGCAAGTGTTGCGAAAATACAAGAGCACTACCCGGCTGAATGGTTTACAAGTCAAAAGAATGGATACTATGAAACTCAAATTGGCGGGTACCCTTTCTTCTTTTTAAATGGTAATAATTACAATTCAGATCTTGAACAAAGAAATTGGTTAAAAAACAGGTTAGCTGAAATTACATCTGATCCTAAAAACAGAAATAAACCTATATTTGTAAGCGTGCATCAACCGATATCCAATACAGTGATGGATGGACAACAGGCTTCAAATCCAAATCTTAACATTGACTTAAAGGATTATCCGCAAGCCATCACTCTTTCAGGTCATTCACATCTTAATCTTAACGATGATCGTTCTATCTATCAAAAAAACTTTACTTCTCTTAATCTTGGGTCTATGTCTTACATAGAGTCTGATCACGGATACCAATCTGTCACTGAAACAGGTTTAGCTGGCAGATTTGAATTCCCTGTATCACAAGCTCTGTTCATTGAGGTTTATAAGGATCGAGTAGAGGTAGATAGGGTCTCGTTGAATGCAGATCATGGTGATATTTATGCAGGCGGTAAATGGTCTGCTTCTCCTCAACCACCATTCAATAGTGCTGGGGCAACTGCCGGGGAAAAATGGGTTATCGAGTTGAAGGGAAAAACGAATGAAGAAATAAAAAGAAATTTCAAGTATACACCTGAAAATCGAAATAAAGTCGTACCTCAATTCAAAAGCGGAAGTGAACTCAAGGTTGAAAATCTAGATGCTGTGCCTAATTTAATTTTTGTACAAGCTAAGGATGATCAAATGGTCCATCATTATGAAATAAAAGTGACCAAAGAAAAAAACGGATTTGTTGTAAAAAACGTAAAGGTATTTTCTGATTACATGTTTTCACCAATTCTAGATAAAATGAACATCCCTTTAGAAGGTCTTGACGGTCAAACTAACTATAAAGTTGAAGTGACTGCCGTTGATAGCTATGGCAATAAATCATCAAAACTTCATAAGGCATTTCAAACAGGGGGAACTCCACCAGAATTAACACCAATTGACCATGAAACTATGTGGAAAGAATTAGTAGTCGATATGAAATTTGATGGGAATTTATTCGATCATGTAATAGGTGCAACAGGTTTAGCAACATCAAATGGTAGCGTAAGTTATGTAGATGGCATATCAAATAAAGCTGCATTTATTCCTGCAGGTAATAGCAACTACATAGATCTAGGCGATAGAAGTGACCTTAAGTTTGGAAATGATAGTTTTAGCGTTTCATTCTGGCATACAGGAAATCTGGCTGGTGATCAAACTATCCTATCAAATAAAAATTGGAGCAGCGGCGGGAATAAAGGATGGTATATTGGACCGGCTGTGGCAAATAGCATGGGCCTAAACCTAAGTGATGGGATGAACAGATTGGATGCTCGGGTATTATCAGTAGGAAGCGAATGGCATTTGTTTACCGTTACTGTAGACAGAACCAATCATGCTGGAAAAGTGTATGTGGACGGTGCAGAAAAAGCAACTATAGATATTTCTAAACTTGGAGAAAATAGCTTAGATACAGCCTTTAATATTATTATTGGCGCGGACGGCAATAAAGGATATGGTGGAGCAAACGTAACGATCGATGACCTTAAAATTTGGAAAAGATCACTTTCTAACAATGAAGTTAAGGCACTATCCGATTCCTATAAATAAAAGAAACTAGGACTCTTATTAAACAATCTGGCGCTATCCATGATAAAGGATAGCGCTTTTTTACTATCATAACGTTTACATACGACCTTAATCTTAAATTTAACTATTTCAGTGCAAATTTGAGCACTTCTATTAGATATAAACAGACATTATGCCATTTTTTTCAATTACATTTGCTTTTGTTATAAATCGGAACTTAAGATGCCACTTTTATAGGAAATGTTATTTCTTGTTATGAAAAGGTCGTACAGATCACTCATCCCTTTTCCCAACAATCCCATAAAAGAATATTTTCGTAATATCCTCTGTCAAGGGGAGGATGTTTTGATATACCTCTTCTTTTTGAATAGAGTCCTTTAGCATTTTTACATAAAATAAAATTGCTTCCGTTGATAACATTGGATCAACAAATCCCTGCTCCTTGCCCTCGTTTAATAACTGGGTAAAGAGAGGGATGACCTTTTGAGTATATAAATGCTCGATATAATTCCCTTCCACCGAATATTCCTTCATCAAATGCTGATAGAGCTCCTCATGAATTTGTCTGGCTGTTTCCTTTTTCGTAAAAATAAATTGCTTTATCTTTTCTTGAAAAGGAATGTCAGCAACCACAATTTTTTCAAATTGTTCATATGCTTTTTCTATATAATACATAAAAACTTCATGAATCAGATTATGCTTGCTTTCAAAATAATTGTAGATTGTCACCTGTGAGACATTCGCTTTTTTAGCAATTTCTGAAATCGATACTTTTTGAATGCCATATTCCATAAAAAGCATTAAAGCCGCCTCTAAAATGTCCTGTTTTTTTCGTTCTCTTCGCCTTTGGAAACCGTCCATACTTTCACCTCAAGCTTAGTTTAATAAAAATTATGTAATAAAACAAATATAATAGTTCATAAATTATTGTCAAAGATATAATTCTTATATATTATGAACTGTATAAGTTAAAATATTTCAAAACTAAACTCATAGTTAGACGAATTCTGTGAGGAGGATGTAAAATGGCCGTGTTAAAAGGAACAAATTTAACCAAAAGATTTGGTAAGTTCTACGCACTAAACGGAGTCAATATGGAAGTGAATCACGGGGAAGTGTATGGATTTATTGGACCAAACGGAGCAGGAAAATCGACCACGATAAAAATTTTGTTAGGCATTTTAAAAGCCTCTGAAGGGGAAGCGACGATATTTGGCAAAGATGCTTGGAAGGATGCAGTTGATATTCATAAGCGGATTGCCTATGTACCTGGTGATGTCAATCTTTGGCCGAATTTAACAGGCGGGGAAGTCATTGATCTTTTCATGAAATTGCGAGGAACGTTGAACAAAAGCCGACGGGAGGAAATGATTCAAAAATTCAACTTGGACCCATCCAAAAAGTGCAGAACCTATTCTAAGGGAAACCGGCAAAAGGTTGCCTTGATTTCTGCTTTTTCATCTGATGCTGAACTTTATATCCTTGATGAACCAACATCTGGCCTTGACCCACTGATGGAAAAAGTGTTTCAGGATTGTGTTGCAGAAGCAAAAGCGGCTGGAAAAAGTGTGTTACTTTCAAGTCATATTTTATCAGAGGTTGAAAAATTATGTGACAAGGTTGGCATTATTCGCCAAGGGAAATTAATTGAAACTGGAACATTACAAGAGCTTCGTCATTTAACAAGAACGAACCTACTTATTGAAACGAAACAACCAATACCTGATTTAGAAAAATTTCAGGGGGTCCATGATCTTAAAATAGTCCGTCAGGGTATTTCCTTTCAAGTGGATTCAGATGCGCTTGATGCAGTTTTACAGTATATTAGTCAGTTTGGCTTATTGAAGCTCGAAAGCTCTCCGCCTACATTGGAGGAATTATTCATGCGACACTATCAAGAAACGAAGTCCATATCCACAACTGATGGGGGTGTATCCTAATGTGGAAGCAGCAGTTTAGCCAAACAGGTAGAATGATCCGTTTTATACTCCGCCGCGATCGGATTCGCCTTCCAGTTTGGTTAATTGCTTTATCATTTATTACGATTCTGACCGCGTCTTCATTTACAGGTTTATATAAAACGGAACAAGAAAGACAGGCAATCGCTGAAACAATGAGAAATCCTGCAATGACCGCTATGGTCGGACCAGGCTATGGACTTGACGACTATACTGCCGGCCCAATGATGGCCCATCAAATGCTGTTATTTACAGCGATTGTTGTAGCGATTATGAACATTTTACTTGTCACCCGTCACACACGAGCAGATGAAGAGGAAGGCAGAATCGAATTAATCCGCTCCCTTCCAGTTGGAAAGCTGTCAAACGCAAGTGCATCCGTCATTGTAATGTTTACGATAAATACGATTTTAGCGTTCATCGTTGGCTTAGGTCTATATAGCTTACAAATTGAAAGCATGGATTTAAATGGCTCCATACTTTACGGATCAGCTTTGGGAGCAACAGGAATTTTCTTCACAGCAGTCACTGTATTATTTGCCCAGCTTTCGGAAAATGCTCGAGGGACAATTGGCTTGTCCTTTATATTGCTCGTGACAGCATATTTACTGAGGGCTGTTGGGGATGTCAGCAATGAAATCCTTTCATGGTTCTCACCATTTGGCTGGATTTTAGGGACAGAAGTGTATGTCAACAATATTTGGTGGCCGATCATATTAACAGTAGGCGTTTCCTTAGTATTGGTTGCGGTGGCTCTTTATTTAAATACAATCCGTGATTTGGAGTCAGGGTTTTTGCCTTCTAAGCCTGGAAGAAAGCATGCCACACGTTTTTTGAAAAGCCCAATTGGCCTTGCTTTTAAGCTCCAACGAACAGGAATCATTGCATGGGCAATCGGTATGTTTGTGTTGGGAGCATCATACGGTTCGGTGTTTGGAGATTTAGAAGCGTTTTTTTCTAATAGTGAAATGATGACAAATCTATTAAAACCTGGTGAAGGATTATCGTTAACCGAACAATTTTTATCCATGCTTATGTCGGTCCTTTCGATGATGTGTACAATTCCTGCGTTGATGTTCATATTAAAGCTGAAGTCTGAAGAGAAAGCAAACCGGACGGAGCATTTATTATCCCGTGCAGTTTCTCGTACAAGAGTTATGGGTAGTTATCTATTCTTATCTATGATATGTGGATTTGTTATGTTATTTCTCGCGTTAATTGGTTTATGGTCTGCCGCATCATCGGTGATGGATGATCCCATTTCCTTTCAAGTAATGTTTGAGGCAGCAATGGTTTACTTACCAGCCATCTGGATCATGCTCGGTTTGGCAGTACTTCTTATTGGCTTATTTCCCCAATTAACAGGCATTACCTGGTTGTATTTAGGATATTCCTTTCTTGTTGTATATTTAGGTCGATTGCTGCAGCTCCCTGAATGGATGGGAAACCTATCACCATTTGGACAGATTCCTCAATTGCCGGTTGAAGAAATAAATAGTATTACATTAAGCATGTTAATCTGTCTTTCAGCTATTCTGATAGTCATTGGGTTTTTTGGCTACAGAAAACGTGATATCTCCGGATAACTTACTATTATTTTAAGCCATTTGTTCAATTAAATAACTTGAACAAATGGCTCTTCTATTTCCGGTGAAGAGACCTACGGAATAACTTAATTCCTTTTTTCAAAAAATAAGAATTAGAATAAAAAAGTTGACCATGTTGTGCACCCCACAGTTTATCATATAGGTGGGAGGAAAATGATGTACAAAATTAGTGAATTTGCTGAAATAACGGGATTAAGCAAAGAAACCCTCCGCTATTATGCAGAGGTTAAATTGCTGGAGCCTGCTTACATTAACCCTGTTAATAACTATCGCTATTATGACGATGGCAGTTATTTTTTAGCAATGCTATTAGTGAAACTAAGAAGCTTTGGATTTACCATCCAGGAAATGATTTCTGTTATGAATGATGAGTCATTCTCAAATTTAGAAGCTTTGTTGATACAAAAAAAGAAGAATCTACATAAACAGGTTGAGGAGCTTAATCGTAAGGTTGAAGAGATTGATGAATTCCTTGAATCGGGGAAGGAGGAGGACGATTGATCCAATGGAAGGAAGAAAGCATAATCGATACGAATATTGAAAATGTGTGGAGTTTATTTATGGATAAAAACATTAAAAAAATTATGCCGAAAGTAGAAGAGCATATTTTAATTGAGAAAAAGGAAACCGAAGCGGGAGCAAAGCATCGGCAAACATACCGTGAAGGGAAGCGCTTGGAAACCTACATTGTAGAAACGTTAGCTTACGAGGATCATGATGATCGAAAGCTGAAGCAAATCAGCTTTGTTTTAGGAAAAGCATTTGAGATTACACTTACGTTTACACTCGTTAAACTTGAAGAAACTCAAACTAAATTCATCTATGAAGGGCAAAACAAAGGAGTGAACTTTGTCGGTAGAGCGATGCTAAAGCTTGGCAGCGAGAAAAGCAACAAGATTGTTGTTCAGGAGTTTATGCAAAAGGTTGAACAAGAGGCATTAAGTATAGTTTAACTAAAATTGGATAAAGAGAGCTTTACAATAAGAATGCTGCTATTAACTAGAAAGAGTAGTTTAATAAAACGTAAAAAGAGATCCTGCAATACCGTGCACAAAATGTCGGATGGACTCTTTTCACTCCTGATAATCTATTGATATAGGAGGTCAATAAATGGATATGCTAAAACAGTTTAATAACGCTATTGCCTATGTTGAAGAAAATCTGACAAACGAAATTGACTTTAAGGAGGTTGCTAAACGCGCGTTTTGTTCTGAATACCATTTTAAAAGGATGTTTTCCTTCCTAGCTGGAATAACATTATCAGAGTACATTCGCCGCAGACGCCTTACTCTTGCAGCTTTTGAGCTTAGAGATAGCAACACTAAGGTAATTGACGTTGCGGTGAAATTCGGATACAATTCACCAGATTCCTTTACAAGAGCTTTTCAAAACCTCCATGGAGTTACTCCGTCAGAAGTCAGATACAGCAACCATTCACTAAAAGCTTTTCCAAGAATGACCTTCCAATTATCCATTAAAGGAGGAAATTCTATGAACTATCGTATTGAAGAAAAAGATGGATTTTACATCGTTGGGTTAAAGAAACGTGTTCCGATCATTTTCAATGGAGTCAATCCTGATATTGCTGCTATGTGGGAAAGTTTAGATGAGGAAAAGATTGACCAACTCAAAAGTCTATCAAATGTCAAGCCGTTAGGACTGCTAAGTGCATCCACAAACTTTTCTGAAGGCCGTATGGAGGAAAAAGGGGAGCTAGACCATTATATTGGAGTTGCGACAACGAAGGAATGCCCAGAAAACCTTGTGAATCTTGAAGTCCCGGCTTCAACCTGGGCTGTTTTTGAAGCGATCGGTCCATTTCCAGAAACCTTGCAAAATATATGGGGACGGATTTATTCAGAATGGTTTCCGTCATCAAACTATGAACTCAAAAAGGGTCCGGAAATTTTATGGAATGAAAATAAGGACGTAACCTCACCAACTTTTAAAAGTGAAATATGGATTCCAGTTTTGAAAAAATAATAAAGTAGAGAAGAATAGGATGGGCTGCGTTGCAGCTCATTTTTATTTTTTTAAAATTAGCGATAGCTAAAAAAGAGCCCCAAAGGGTAAGTCATAGGACCTAAACCTAGTGATTCTTAACAAAATCCTAAATTTTAATACTAGATTTATATATTGTTAAAGCTTGCTTAATACCGCTTCTATATACTATCGATGAATGTAGCATTTATGCACATAAATGAATTGGAGGTATTTGACTAAACTATATTTGCGATTATTCTAAAAAAGGTTGCCTATGCTGGTGAATTTCCAAATTTGTAGGAATAAGAGCAAAGTGACCGCCTCTGATTTTGTATTAGAATCTATAGCAAGAACAAAGTCAAAAGGATTAATTCCATTGGCATGCAACAGCAGATTTTATGAAAAGCACATTAAAAATTACATGAACGAATCAATTTTGAACGTATTCCTGAACATAATTTTCAACCAGCAGATGATGGCGTAAGTGTGAAGGTGTTTTGACTCTCCATATAAAGAAAATAAATCTGGTCAAAGATCAGGAAATTGCTATATAATAATTGGAAATTAGTTCTTATTAACTATCTGGAGTAGATGAATTTGCTGCAAGAAATTTGGTTTTACCAAGTCGTTATTATTCTAGCAGGCGTTTTAAGTCTTTTCTTATGCGTGTATTCTTTCTTTAAATTGCGGGAAGCCCCAGGAGCAAGGTACTATATACTCGTTACACTTCTATCTGCGGTTTTTACTTTTGCCTACGCGTTTGAGCTATCAAGCACAACCATTGAGCAAATTAAATTATGGCTGAGGATTGAGTACCTCGCTATCCCTTTTATTCCTGTCTGTCTTTTATTTATGTCTTTTGATTATACTGGACAAAAGCTTAAGCCTTGGATTACTTATTTCATTTTGGTTATTCCTTTGATCACGATCTTTTTGCATAGTACAAATGACCTTCATCATTTTTATTACACATCAATGGAACTAAGAAGCGACAGTCCGTCTCCAATCATTAAGCTGGAGGGAGGACCATGGTTTTTTGTTCATTCCATCTTTTTATTTTTGTGTATCATGATTAGTGTCATCAATCTGATTTCGCAATTAAAGGAGCAAGTATTATTTCAATTTCGCATGCAGATCTTAACGATGGTAGTTGGTCTGCTTTTGCCGATCATCGCAAACTTTTTCTACCTAAACGACATGAGTCCATATGGCATTGACCTCGGTCCAGTTTCTATGAGCTTATCGTTTCTTTTTCATGGTGCTGCCCTTGTATCTTTTCAAATGTTTAATGTCGCTCCAATTGCGAGAAATTATGTATTTGAAAGCATGAAAGAGGGAGTGATTGTTTTAAATCACAAAAATGCCATTGTGGATTACAACATATCGATGAAGAGTGTACTTCCAACCTTACATAAGCATGTGATTGGTCAATCCATCATAAATGTACTTAATGAAAGTCCCAAGCTAGCTAAAATGATTATTAATGAGAAGGATTGTGATTATGAAACATGTATTGACGAGAAGCAAATCTATTATCAGATCCGATTCTCTCCCATTTTGAATAAACATACTCAGCTTATTGGAAAAATGATTACCTTTGTTGATGTTACAGATAAAGTGATTATGCAGAGAAAGTTGAAAAAGCTGGCAAGTATAGATGGCTTAACACAAGTTTTTAATCGGACTTATTTTTTGAAAAAATCGGATTCTATTTTTGAAGCCCTCAGGTTAACAGGAGGAAGTGCAGCAATCATTATGTTTGATATTGATTATTTTAAAAAAGTGAATGATACACTGGGACATGAAGCAGGGGACCTTGTGTTGTGTCATGTTGCGAAGACTGCAAAGGAAAGTTTACCTGAACAAGCCATTATTGGCCGATATGGAGGGGAAGAATTTATTATTTGCTTGCCGGATATATCCTTAGATGAAACATATGAACTAGCTAATTTGATTCGTTTTAATATTGCTAAGAGTCATATGTTGCATAACAAAAAAGAGATTTGTGTCACATCAAGTTTTGGGGTTTCACATGCTAAGATCCATGCAGGTGATCATCATCCAACCATACAAACACTCATGCGTCAGGCCGACGAAGCTTTGTTTGTCGCAAAAAAAAATGGCAGAAATTATGTTCATTCATTCACAGAAACGCTTCCTTTTTTAGAATTACGGGATACGGGCAGCCGTTAAGTTAAAAATCTAGTTAATTTTTTTGAGAGGGAATGCTATCTTTCCTTTTTATTATTTTAACAAAATAAACATACTTAATATGATTATTATCACAATTATAGTTGATCGTCCCTGTAAAATCAGTAAAAGTAGATTTTGCATTAATTATATAATATTATATATTCTATCCGGTTACTGCTATTTATTCATTATACAAAGTATGTGACTATCGAAGTGGAAGAAGGTGTTTAAATTGGCTAAACCGATCTACGAACAAATTTATGAAACAATTAAAACAGCTATAGTTGAAGGTAAATATAAAGAAGGTGAACGGATTCCTTCCGAAAAAGAATTGGCTGATACATGGAATGTGAGTGTTATCACCCCTAGAAAATCATTAGAAATGTTAGCAGCCGAGGGCTTTATCTTCCGGCAGGTCGGAAGAGGTTCTTTTGTTAAAGAGCTGACCATAAAAGAATCGAAAGCCAATCCCTCAGTCCGAATTAAACCAGTTTTTGGCGTAATCATGACAGACTTTGACGAAAGTTATGGAATAGGATTGTTAAATGGAATCGAACATGCTGCAGAGGAGAGAGCATTTATCGTCCTGCGCCGTACATTCGGAAGCGTTGAGAAAGAGCAAGCTGCAATCCGCGATTTGATGGAGCTAGGGGTAGATGGATTAATCATTCTTCCATCACAGGCAACTTTTTTTAATTCCGAGATTTTAAAGCTAATCATTGATCAATTCCCTTTTGTTCTCCTTGATCGTTATTTAAAAGGTGTTGCAGCATCTGCGGTTGGAACCGATAATATTGGAGCAACTAAGAAAGGAACAGACTATTTGTTTGGTCTTGGACATAAGACGATTACCTTATTAAGTCCTCCGCCTGTAAGCGCTACTGCTGTCGAAGATCGCATTGAAGGTTTTGTTCGGGCACATATAGAAAAAGGGATGACAAAAAATCCGCTAATATTGAATGAATTAACTTCAACCTTGCCGGATTCCTTCAAGGATCCCAATATTTCTAATGATATAAAAAAGATTAAGGATCACTTGCAAAAACACAAGGATATTTCTGCATTTTTTGCAATTGAGTACAATATAGCTCTTTTAGCTAAACAAGCGGTAGAAGAACTCGGATTATCAGTACCTGAGGATATTTCCATTCTTTGCTTTGATAGTCCCTCATGTAAGCCTGGAGCTTTTACGTTTACACATTTACTTCAGGACCAAGAAAAAATGGGGCGGCTTGCAGTAGAACAATTACTTGGTATTAAGAATAATGCTATGAATTTGCAGACGACGCTGCTTGATACTAAATTAATTGAAGGTCAGTCAACTAAGAAAAATAATAAGGTATAAATATAAGCATAGGTTTGAGTAAACCTATGCTTTTTTATTAATTAATGCACATGAAATATATTGACCAATATAAGTAATGTGTATATTATTATAAGTAATTCAAGCGTAACTTTAACAAACCGATAGAGATACAGGGCTCATGCATGAAGGATTCCATGCAGATGATCCGACATATTTCACATGCTCTTGGTTTTAATAGGCAAATGCTATGTATTGCGAGTTTTTCATTGCTTATTGTGAGATTGGATCTATGGATATCAAAGAATAGAATAATAGAAGATTAAAAGTTTGGCTTTAGATGATCACATAACATTCAAACTATCCCTTGCCAACTCCTGGCGTTCTTAAGATTGTTTTGTATTCATCTTTTCCTTTTCAAATTGGAGGAGGTAAGGGAATGGTGGCTATGTACTGTTAATCCTATCATCGACTCCATTATACTTTCTTTTCACTAAGAAACTAATTGGCGATGACGTCTGTTAAGTTAATAGAATTCATCCCTTTAATAATTCAATTTAATATCACTTATATTGCAAGCGCTTTCTGCATTAATTACTTTACTTAATTTGTTTGTCAAAAGTTTTGTAATGGAATCTTTTAGGAGAGTGAAAAGTATCGAATGGAACCCGCACAAGCAGAAAAAATGAATAATCAATTAATGGCGGCCAATCCGACTGTTCCTTGTTAAATACCTTTTTCTTAAAGGTGAAAACCTTTAAGTGCATGATTCATAGGCAAAAATGGCGGGGACCAGCAATTTTATGATGATCATGAATGGTCAGGCATAGATTTCATTGAAGCCTATGTACATTAGGGGAAATGAGAAATTTGCAAAAAGCAAAAATGATGTTCGAGTTTGCAATAAGTGGTTGGTCCGAAGATAAAGGAGGTGGTATATATTGGAATGCTGAAAGGGAAACAATAAAAACACTTGCTCCAATGGCCCTGCAGCAGTCTTAGCTCTTCAACTTATTGAAGAATCGAAAGACGAAAGGTATCTTGCATGGGCAAAGAAAATCCTTCTAGATCTCCATGGTTTAACGTGTTTTTATTCAAAGGATTTGCCGCTTTGTATAAAGAAGACCCAACTCGGGATCGCAAATTTATTAATGTAATCAGAGCTAATGTCCATTATGTATGGGAACATGCAAGGGATGAGAATGGTCTATTTTAGCAAGGATTGGACAGGAAAAACAGGTGTGACAGATAACCTTAAATGGCTGTTAGATCAAGCGCCAATGATTGAATGTTACGCACTGTTGACCGAATTTGATTAATAATATTCAATAGTAATCTTATCATGAGCTACTACATAAAGAAATTCCAATTGACAGCATCATGCTGGCGGGATCGTTATTTGTAGGAGAATCATAACTTTAGAGACTTCTATACCTTTAAAATTAGATACAGTTTGTAACTGAGACTCGAGTTTATTCGTTGAGGAGGAGATTAAATGCCTAAACCATTGTTTCTATTAACCGTCCTTTCACTCTTGTTAGTTTCCATTGCATTTCCTGGTCTAAACGCTGAAGCTGCACCCCACAAACAGAAAAATATGGATCGTGCCATTGATTCTTATCAGGCTCTGCAGAAATACTTCTATCAGGCTGACACCAAGCTTTATCATGAGGAATATCCGCATAATGGCGGTAATCCATATTCTTATGTATGGCCATTCTCACGTGCAATGGCAGCAACAATTGATATGTCCCAGCTTAACAAGATAGGGGAGAGCTACAAGGATGATGTACAGGATCGCTTGCAAGGGGTTGAATTGTACTGGAACAATGAAACAGACCCGCCAGGATATGATTCATATGTCCGTCCTCCTTTCGGCAACGGCGGAGATAAGTTTTATGATGACAATCATTGGCTTGCGCTCAATTTTATCAAAATATATAATACAACAGGTGATGAAGCAGCATTAAACAGAGCAAAACAACTTTTCGATCTGGCTGTTTATGGCTGGGATAACGATTCTTCCCACCCTTGTGCAGGCGGTGTTTTCTGGACACAGGCTCCATGGAGTAATGACCGAAATACAATTTCGAATGCCCCGGCAGCTGAAGTAGGGCTGTTGTTATATGAAATCACGGGGGATCAGTATTATTTGGATTGGTCTAAAAAAATGTATGATTGGGTAAACAGCTGTATGCTGGCGCCTAATGGGCTTTACTGGGATCATATTGATCTTGAAGGAACGATTAACAAAAGGCAATGGACCTATAATCAAGGGGTCATGCTAGGAGCAAGCGTGTTATTTTATAAGGCTACTGGAGACCTAACGTATTTGGAGCGTGCCGAAGATATCGCAGATAAGGCGCTCGAATATTATGGCGGTTCCCGTCTATATTCTGATCCGCCATACTTTAATGCCATATTCTTTAAGAATCTTCAGCTGTTAGAATCCGTAAACCATAATCAGACCTATCGTAAATTTATGCAAGCTTATGCCGATGAAATGTGGCAAACCGTTCGTGATCCTGAAACCGGCTTATTCCAGTTAGACCCTAACAGGTCGGTCTCACTATTAGAACAGTCGGCAATGGTTGAGATTTACGCCAATCTTGCTACTGAAGAATCGATCTTGAACATTGACAAGAAATGATAGTCTGAGGGTTTTTATAATCCAAAAGAAAGAATTTATTTATAACCAATCAAAAGGGTATGCGAGATTCGTATACCCTCTTCATTATGGCTTAAGTTGCTAAAATTAGTTCAACTGGCAAATAGTTAAATAATATAAGTAAAGGCGGACGTTTTAATATTTATATATTACTATTCATGATATTAGTTAAATATTTTTATATAAACCTATATTGACACATATTTTTATATTAGTTATTATATACTTTATAATGAAAACGCTAACATTTTTTTTACGAATGATAGATTTGATGGGAGGGGTTATGGAACAAATTAATATTTAAATGAACACTTTCAATGAATCTGCTAAGTAGGAAAGTATTAGCAAGGCAGGGATGATATGTAGATGAAAATCTTTTTGAGGTATTGGAGGGGAGGGGTTTTTATGGCAGCAGAATTGAATCCATCAACATCTAATAAGGTTCAGCCTTTACCAACTAAAAGTAAGAAAGAATTGAAATCAGAAAACAGAAAGAAAACATTAAAAGATATCGCCAAAAGTTGGGAATTATATGTGTTTCTTTTACCAGCTTTTCTATATTTTTTAATCTTTCATTATGTTCCTTTATATGGTGTTCTTATCGCTTTTAAAGACTTTAATCCAGCATTAGGGATTTGGGATAGTCCATGGGTTGGATTTATGTGGTTTGAAGATTTTTTTAGCTCTTACTATTTTTGGGACTTGATAAAGAATACGATTGGAATCAGTCTTTATTCGCTTGTTGTAGGGTTTCCGATGCCGATTATTTTAGCATTGGCTTTTAACGAAGTTAAAGATGGCATGTATAAACGGGGACTGCAAACCATTACATATGCACCGCATTTTATTTCACTCGTTGTTATGGTCGGAATGATTATCGCATTTCTTTCACCTCAAACTGGCTTGATTAATCACATTCTGGGTTTAATTGGAATGAAACCGATCGATTTTATGCAAGATCCGGGTTGGTTTAAGACCGTTTTTGTGTTATCAGGTGTATGGCAAGGAATGGGATGGGGAGCCATTATCTATATTGCTGCTTTATCTGGAGTTGACCCGCAGCTTCATGAATCTGCAAAGGTGGATGGCGCTTCAAGATTACAACGGATTTGGCATATTAACATTCCTGCATTGCTTCCAACCATTATTATTTTGTTTATCTTAGATATGGGGAGTTTACTGTCGGTCGGGTTCCAAAAGATTTTGCTTATGCAAAATGATTTAAATATGGAGTCCTCAGATGTTATTGCAACCTTTGTCTATCGAACTGGTATTTTAGATGCCCAGTATAGTTACTCTACTGCAGTTGGTTTGTTTGATGCCGTTATTAATGCCACTATTCTTGTAATTGTTAACCAGATTGCTAGAAAGAGAAGTGAGACAAGTCTATGGTAGGCAGAAAGGAGAGTAAAAATGACCGCAATTAGAGAAAGTCGATCTGATCTAGTTTTTAAATTTTTTGTGCATTGCTTTCTTTTTGTCATTTTGGTGTTGATCTTATATCCGCTCATCTATATTGTAAGCGCTTCAATAAGTGATCCGACATTGGTCAATCAAGGAAAAATGTGGCTTTTGCCTAAGGGCATTACCTTTATAGGGTATGAATTGCTTTTTCAATATGATGAAATATGGATCGGTTATCGAAATACGATTTTTTATACTTTATTAGGTGTATCAATAAACTTATTTGTCACATTGCCAGCAGCTTATGCTTTATCCAGAAAAAAATTAGTCGGACGCAAATTTTTTATGATGATGTTTGTTTTTACGATGTTTTTCAGCGGCGGTCTGATTCCTTCTTATTTACTAGTTAAAAATTTAGGGATGATTAATACCGTTTGGGCACTCGTCATTCCCAATGCAGCTTCAATTTGGAATATCATTTTATGTCGAACATTTTTTCAAGTAACGATTCCGAAAGAATTAGAAGATGCAGCAAGTATTGATGGTTGCACAAATACAAAACTGTTTTTTAAAATTGTTCTTCCAATATCTATGCCTATTGTCGCCGTCATGGCTCTCTTTTACAGTGTAGGGCATTGGAATGAATATTTCAGTGCTTTAATTTACCTAAATGATGAAGCGAAGTATCCATTGCAAATGGTACTAAGAAAAATTCTCGTCCTCCAAGAAATATCCACCGAGACAATGGACCCTGCTATGGCTATTGCTAATGCAGAGGTGATGAATCAAAAAGCAGACCTATCTGCGGTCTTAAAATATGCCGTCATTATTGTTTCAACTTTACCAATGCTTATCGCATACCCATTCTTGCAAAGATATTTTGTCAAAGGTGTCATGATTGGTTCGATCAAAGGCTAAGTTGGAACTCTATGACGAGGTCTGTTAAGTCCATGAAAGGAGGGGGTAATAATAAGGTTTGGTTATAGGAAAGTAGTACCCAGGATTTCAATAAATTCTTTTTCAATGGCATGAGAAGGGAGATTTTTACATGATAAAAAAGATACCCATATTCTTGATGACAACATTGTTAATGTCCAGTGTATTGTTAGGTTGTAAATCCAATGAGGTGAGCGAACAAACCAACAAAAATGAGACAAACACCAGTATAAATGAAAGTGGTTTTCCGATCGTTGATGAAAAGATCACCTTAACAATGGTTGGCCCTCATGTTGGAAAAGGAGAATGGAAGGATCGAGAGTATTTCAAGGAAATGGAGAAGCTTACCAATATTCAATTTAAATATGAAACACCACCACGCGATGACTTTCCTACAAAAAAGCAATTATTATTAGCAAGCGGCGATCTGCCTGATATCTTCTACGCATCTGATATTAATCACCAAGAACAGATAAAATACGGCGGCAATGGAATTTTTATTCCACTTGAAGATTTGATTGACAAGTACGCTCCCAATATTAAAAAAATGCTCGAAGAAAGACCTGAAGTTAAAAAGGCAATTACCGCACCTGATGGTCACATCTATGCTTTACCTTCTGTTGACGATCAACCTTCCTATTGGCATATGTGGTACAACGGTGAATGGCTAAAAAATCTTGGTGTGACAGAATTACCGAAAACAACTGAAGAATTCTATAACCTGCTTAAACGTTTTAAAACAGAAGATCCAAATCAAAATGGAAAAGCAGATGAACTGCCTTTAAGCAACCATGGAGGTGTCGGTGAATTTGACTCATATATTCTTGCAGCATTTGGTCTAACAGGCAGCGGAATATCACTCAAAGAAGGTGAAGTTGTATTTAGTCCAGTTCAGGAAGAATATAAAGCTTATTTAGAATACATGAATAAACTCTGGGAAGAAGATTTATTTGATCATGAATCATTTTCACAAACAAATCCGCAAAAAAAGGCAAAAGGACATGAAAATTTAATAGGGGTTTTTGCAGATGCTCATCCTGCGTTTGTACTGGGAGGATCCACCGACCGTACAGACAATCCGGTGTTTCACCCATTGACTAGCGAATTTATTGATCAGCCAATTGTACCTGAATCCACTGGAATTGGCCATGGAACATTCGCCATTACTAAAGAAAATAATCATCCGGAGGCTTCGATCAGATGGGTTGATTATTCTTATTCAATAGAAGGAGCTGATCTTCTTCATAATGGGATAGAAGGTACCTACTGGGAATGGAAAGATGCAAATTCTAAGCAAGAAAGGTTAATAAAAGACGCACCAGCAGGCTTTGACAGTCCAGAGGATTTTCGCTCTTCCATATCTCCAGACTGGGGAATAGGTGTACCGATCCGAAGATTTGCACAAGATCAATTAGGCTGGAAATGGGGTAATGACAAATTTGGTCTATGGGTGCGTGAGGAAGATAAGGAAAAATTGATTCCTTATGAAACTCCAGTTTATCCAAGCGTTTATTTTAAAGATGATGAATTAAAAACGATCGCCCGGATTGAAAGGGATTTAAATACGTACGTTACTCAAATGAGGGCGAAATTCATTACTGGTGAATCTCCATTGTCCGAATGGAATAAATATGTAAAAACCATTGAAGAAATGGATTTAGACAAACTGATTGATATCTACAAAAAAGCATATGAACGTCATCAGCAGAATGGATAAATAGATGACAAAATTTAAAGAGGGAGAGAATTGTATATGAGTAAAATTCGAGTAGGCTTTATCGGTACTGGGGGAATTGCCCACCTTCATGCCGGGCAATTATTAGAACTGGAAGAAGTTGAAATAATGGCGATTACAGATGTAAGTGCTGAAGCTAGGGAACGATTTATGACGAAATACGGCCTACAAAATATCCAACAATTTTCTGAGTACCATGACATGCTAAAACAAGCGAATCTCGATGCAATAGTTATCTGCTCTCCACATACATTGCATTTTCAACAGGCAACAGATGTCTTGAACGCAGGACTTCACGTGTTAATCGAGAAGCCGATGACCTGTTCATCAATAGAGGCAAAGCAATTAATTGAAACTGCCGAACAATCAGGCAAGATTATGCAAGTTTCTTATCAGCGTCACTTCCAACCTGAATTCATTTATATTCGTGAGACAATTGCAAATGGAGAAATCGGAAAACTTACTTCGATTACAGCTTCTTTATACCAACAATGGTGGAGAGGTCAGGATCAGACGATTTCTTGGCGACAAGTTCCGAATTTATCAGGCGGAGGATTTTTGATGGACTCAGGAAGTCATATCATCGATGTACTGCTATGGACAACAGATTTAACACCAACAGAAGTTTATTCGCAGTTATCGAACCAGGGTTCACCAGTTGAAATCGATACGTTCACCTCTATCCGTTTCGAAGAAGGGGCTGTGGCAGGACTTAACTTGGTTGGACGTGCACCTTCTTGGCATGAAACCTATGTATTCTGCGGGGAAAGAGGCGGCATTTTTTATGATAATGGCAAGATTACACTCCATAGGACGGGTCAGGAGCCAATTGTTCCCGTATTACCAGAACAGACGACTAATCAAGATAAAAGCTTTATCGACGCCATTCTAGGCCGCCACGAAGTAAAAGTTCCAGGAGAATTCGCATTAAAAGTTGTCAAGTTTTCAGAAATGGTTTATGAAGCAGCAGGCTATAAACCGTACTAAGATTTGAAATAGGTTAAAAGGAGGAAAGTTAACGTTGAATTTTAAAATCGGGATGCGCATACCACCTAAAATTGGAGCAGAAGGAATCGAAAGTACGGCAGCATGGGCTGCACAGATTGGATTGGATACTCTTGATGTTCCGCGCTTAACACAAGAAACAAAAGAAGCCTGTCAAAAAGCCGGCTTAGAAATCGGTTCTGTCGATGCAAGGAATGGGGCAAGTCTATTAAGCAAGGATGAAAACAGACGTTTAAATGCTGCAGAAGAACTGAAAAAGCAGATGAAAGACATTGCAGAATTGGGAGGCCGTGTATTATTCATGTGTCTGGTTCCTGAGGATCATACACTGCCACGCAAGGAAGGATTTGCGATATGGAAAGATACATTTCCCGAAATTGTCAGGCATGCAGAACAAATGGGGATCTATATCGCCATTGAAGGCTGGCCGGGTCCGGCGCCTCATTATCCAACACTAGGTTGTACACCTGAAATGTTGAGAGCTATGTTCGAAGCAATTCCATCGAAACACTTCGGGATGACCTACGATCCCTCTCATCTTGTCCGTTTGGGAATTGATTATGTCAGAGTATTAACTGAATTCGGCGATAGAATTAATCATTGTCACGGAAAGGATACTGAAATTCTAAAGGATGAGCTTTATGAATGCGGGGTCATTCAGGCTACTTTCGGTGAAAAATATGGATTTTCAGAGGGGTCATGGCGTTATACGATTCCTGGACGCGGTGAGGTAGACTGGGGAAAGGTTGCTGTTCGTTTAGACCGACTCGGTTATCAAGGTGCAATTAGTATTGAATTAGAAGATCACTGTTATTGGGGCTCGATCGAAGCTGAACAAAAAGGGATCGAAAAGGCAAATGAACATTTAAGAAAGGTCTTTAAATAATAAATACCTATCTTTATAGAATAAAAGAAGCCGATACATCGTCTTATCTGAACTTACTAAAAGATTGATGTATCGGCAATAAGCATGTGAGAAAGGAAAATGACATGAACGAAATAGTCCGTGTAGGTATAATTGGCTTTGGTTTTGCAGCTCGCACATTTCACGCTCCAGTTCTTACGACGATCCCTAATTTAAAATTACAGAAAATCGTTAGCCGGAGCGGAAAGAGTGATAAGGAACGTTATCCTTATGTGGAATTTGTTAATGAAGTTGACAACTTATACGAAGATAGTGAGATAGACCTTATCATCATTACAACCCCAAGTACTGACCATTTCTCATTTGTTCGGGAGGCTTTGTTGGCAGGAAAGCACGTGGTTGTTGAGAAGCCTTTTACGATAACTACTGCTGAAGCGGATATGCTAATTTCATTAGCGAAAAAAATGAATAGGATGCTTAGTATATTCCATAACCGGAGATGGGATGGAGATTTCCTGACCATCCAAAACATTCTGAAAGAAAAATTGTTAGGAAGGATTATTGAAGTGGAATTTCGCTGGGACCGATTCAGCCCAATAGCAAGCACAAACTGGCGGGATAGCAGTTCAGCCGGATCAGGCCAGCTTTACGATTTGGGTGTCCATTTACTTGATCAAGCCCTATGTCTTTTTGGCAAACCGAAAACAATTCATGCCAATCTTCGCAGGTTGCGGCCAAATACTCAAGCAGATGATTATTTCGATGTTACGTTAGGTTATACAAATGAATTAAATGTTAGATTGAAATCTTCCTTGGTTGCCAAAGAACCAGGTCCAAGGTATACAATTCACGGAACAAGCGGATCTTTTATTAAATATGGAATCGATCCGCAGGAGGAGGCATTAAAACAAGGATTAGCTCCTCGCTCTCCAGATTGGGGGAGAGAAACAAAGGAATGGTGGGGGACATTGAATACTGACTTTAACAAACTTCATATTGAAGGGCGTATTGAAACTCTTCCAGGATCTTACGATTCATACTACCAAAATATTTATGAACATATTATGGGGCGAGAAGATCTAGCTGTTAAGCCAGAACAAGCTCGATTAGCGATCTTATTGATCGAAATGGCAAAACAAAGTCATATTGAAAAGAGAACCTTGGAAGTGACTTAACCGGATTAGTCACTAACACTTTTTACTAAAAAGGAGGAAAAATCTTTGTTCCATTTTAAGCTGGCATTAAATGCATCTACGTTGTTTCCATTTAAATTAGATGTGAAAGAACAGGTAAATATTGCTGCTGAAGCAGGTTATGATGGTATTGAACTTTGGGTCAAGGATATTGAAGAGTATCTTGAAAAAGGAGGATCAATCAAAGAGCTAAGAAGCTTGATAGAAGATCGCGGTATTTCAGTTGTTAACGCTATAACTTTTTTTAAATGGACAGATGTAGACGAACACATTCGTAAAAAAGGATTCGACCAAGCAGAACGAGAAATCACAATGTTAAAGGAATTAGGTTGCAAGGCTGTTGCTGCTCCACCCAGCGGTAACGTAGAAGGACTATCATTAGAGGCTATGGCTGTTCATTTTTCTCAATTAACGAGATTAGCACGTCAAATAGGAGTTGAGCCTTACCTTGAATTTTGGGGTAAATCAAAAAAGCTCTCCAAATTGAGTGAAGCACTTTACGTAGCAATGGAAAGCGGAATTCCTGACGTTAAATTTTTATTAGATCCTTTTCATATGTATACAGGCGGAAGCAAGTTAGAGAGTTTGGTCTATTTGCATGCAAATAACATCGGAATCGTTCATGTCAACGATTACCCAGCTAATCCAACAAGTGAATTTATCACTGACCATGATCGTGTGTTTCCAGGAGAAGGGATCGCACCAAATCAAAGGTTTGCATCACTTTTAAAACAAATAGGTTACAGCGGTTATTTATCGTTGGAATTATTTATTCAAAACTTTGGCAGGCAAACTCCTATTGAGGTTGCGAAATATGGGATTAAAAAGACAAAACAAGCTTACTCTCTAGTAGAAAGGTAGAAACTTTTGCAGAGAAGAAGAAATGCATTTTCAACATCAGTTCCTTATGAATAACGAGTAAGTTAAAAAAGGATGGGGCAAATATGGTATTGGCAAACCTTTCTGAATTATCATTAAAACCTTTAACGGCAAATGAAATAAAACCTAATGGATGGCTATTACGTCAGTTACAAATACAAGCTGAAGGTCTTAGCGGTAATCTGGATAAATTTTGGCCGGATATTAAAGAAAGTAAGTGGATTGGAGGAGATAAAGAAGGATGGGAACGTGTACCTTACTGGTTAGACGGTTTTATCCCATTGGCCTATCTATTGAATGATGACGATATGAAGAAACGTGCTAAATACTATATAGATGCCATCATTAGCAGGTAAGAGGATGATGGCTGGATATGCCCTTGCACTATAGAAGAGAGAGATCGATATGACATGTGGGCATTAATTCTTCTATTAAAAGTATTAGTTGTCTATATGAGTGCAGTACTGATGAAAGAATAGAAGAGGTCATCTATAAGACTGTGAAAAATTTTGATAGACATATAGATATGTTCACCATTATTAATTGGGCGTCCACAAGATGGTTCGAAATGCTCATTCCTATCTATTGGCTTTTCGAAAGAAGAAAAGAAGACTGGTTAATCAAACTAGCGATTAAATTAAGGGCTCAAGGATTTGATTTTAAGGTTTTATACGAGAATTGGCCTTATGAAAACCCGCAAGCATTTGGCCACTGGAGCCAAATGAATCATGTCGTAAACCAAGCGATGGCAATAAAATCTTTAGCTCTATTTAGTAGAATCAGCAAAAAAGAGGAAGATAAAAAATTTGCAGAATTGATGATGCAAAAATTATCTGATTGTCATGGCACTGCTGCAGGTATCTTTACTGGAGATGAATGTCTTTCGGGTACAAGCCCAATACAAGGAACTGAACTATGTTCTGTAGCTGAGTTTATGTATTCATTAGAGCATCTCATTCAAATAACGGGAGATATGAAATGGGCAGACAAACTGGAATATATCACTTATAATGCCCTGCCTGCTGCAATTAGTCCTGATATGTGGACACACCAATATATCAACTAGTCAATCAAGCTGAATGCAGCAGAATTGAAGAAGGAAACCAACCCTTCAGCACGAATAATGGAGAAGCTCATCTTTTTGGACTTGAGCCACATTTTGGATGTTGCACATCAAATTTCAATCAAGCATGGCCTAAATTTGCTTTGTCTACATTTATGGATACAAACAATGGGATAGCTTGTGTAGCAATTGCTCCGTCAAATGTGGAAACAGTTATTAACGATGTTCAAGTAAAAATAAGTCTTTCTACAGATTATCCTTTTCATAATAAAATGAATTTCAGCGTCAAAGTAAGTAAACCAGTTGAGTTTGCTTTTGATATAAGGATTCCAGCCTTTTGTTCGAGCGCAGCAGTTAATGGTGCACATGCTGAAAGTGGAGAATTCTATACTATTTCAAAGACTTGGAACAACGAAGAAACAATTGAAGTCTCACTTCTTTTTGAGACAGAATTTATCGAAAGACCTGAAAATATGGTAGCAGTTAGAAGAGGGCCGCTTTTATACAGCATCGCTATTGATGAAGAATGGAAGATGATTGATTATGGAAAGGAAGAAAAATTAAGATTGTTCCCTCATTGTGATTATGAACTATTTCCCTTATCACAATGGAATTATGGATATGCTGACAAAAAAATAGAATATACATTTAATGGTATAGGTCCTATTCCTTTTAGTACAAAAGAATCTCCAATAGAAGCAAAAGCAAAACTAGTTGAAATTGATTGGCCTAAAACAAATGGCATTGTTGCAAAAGTGCCGGCAGATCGGAAACCTCTTAGCGAAAAAAAAGTAGTAAAACTGTTGCCATATGGATGTACAAACTTGAGAATGACAGAAGTTCCTTTTATCCATTTTAGCAAGGGGTAATGGAATTAAATGAAGTTTAAGGTACATTCTATAAGCAATGATGAAACCTATTTTTTTGATATTTGCCTTGCATTAATGAAGGGGAATAGCCATTTCATTTATTCTTATCAAATTAATTAACCCAAAAGTCTCGCCGCTTAAAAGCTATTGAGGCTTTTTTCTTTATATGAAACTTTATTAAAAAGTTTTCTTGCTTTCTTTTAATAAAATCTACGACCACTTTTACTCCTATCCATTTCCAACTTGTTTAAAGGTATGGTCATTTCCTGAATGATATCCTTGCATACAAATACCTTCTAAAGATATTATTAGAAAGTATTTCCTGAAAGATTTATATCAATCCTATAAATAACGCTATAATATATAAATAAAATAAAAGGATACTACCATTAGTTGAAATTTTCTCGAAGTAAGGGTTATACAGTAATAAAATGGAATAAACAATCCGATCTTCCATACGATTACGATTACATGGGATAACATGCCATAAATCGTAAAAAATAAAGGAAGACTTTTAAAACTAACCCGCCCATTCCTATGGCAGTCGCCTGTCTTGGACATCCTACCTTTTGTCGGATCTTTACAAGTTGTTATCTCCCGCTTTATTTTAAAGTGAGGTTCATACAGTTCGTTAAGATTGAAAAAATATAAAGCATTATAAGGAGTTTGCAATGGACGATTTTTTATCAAAACATTACCAAAAAGCTATTGAGCGCACGAAAGAAATGGCGTTTAACGATCTATATAAATTTCTCGAAGAAAAAGAAAGCCTGCCTACCTATGAACAATACCTTAGAGAAAGAGGGCAATATCTTGATCAAATCTGGTTAAATGCCTGGCTTAATTCGACAACCAGCCATGCCTCTTATACTGAAAAGAAATCATATCTATCTGAAAATGGCTTTGATCTCGAGGGGTTAAGCAAAAAACAAATCAATCAAATGTTTCGCAATGAAATAAGAGAGATAAAACCATTTGACTTATTGGGCTGGCTTGACGACACGTTTTTAACCCAAATAGAAAAATGGGAACAACAATATGTTCAGGCAAGGGAAGCATATCTTAGCCGAATGAAGCTTCAGCACCAACGAGAGGAAAGGAGGAAATATCTCCAAAAGCTTGAGTATTATATCGATAAACTGCTTGATGATCATTATGAGGATCTTTACCTCTATGTCCGTTATTTACTTGGCTCCCATCTTGCCATTGAGATAGAACAAAGAGGGATCATTCTTTCATCTGAAGATATCCTCTTTGCTACATATTTAGAACATGAACTCGACCAAGCCTATAACAAAAATCGCTTTTATGATGATATAACCGATAAATATGAAGGACTCATTTCAAGTTATTTGCTTGACTTTGGGACAAATTGGCTAAAGGAAAATCTTTCTGTCCACCTTTTTGAGGAATACAAGAACATATATCATAAAGCTTTACCTGATTCCATCATAAAGGAAACAGCATTTCAACTGTTTGTAGAACTTGGTCAAGAATTTTATGAAGATTTGTTAGAGGAATATGTATCAGATCTTACAAGATTACTTGACATTCCATTTGATCTTAAAATACATCAAGAGCAGTATGAGAAAGATCTTTCTGAAAGAGAACGAAAAGCAGTTCAGGAGTTAGAGGAAATCAGACGGCGAAAAGAAGAAGAGTCAAGGATGATCGAGGATATTTTCGGCAGAGAATACAATCCTCCTGCAGGACGTAATATCCAATATGTTCTCCATGTTGGCGAAACCAATACCGGTAAAACTTTTCAGGCGATTAAACGAATGAAAGAAGCGAACAGCGGAATCTATTTAGCACCGCTTCGCCTTTTAGCACTTGAAATTTATGATACGTTAAATGAAGAAGATGTTCCTTGCTCGTTGAAAACAGGTGAGGAGGAGAAACTGGTTTTGGATGCCAATCATCTAGCATGTACGGTAGAAATTTTTCATGAAAAAGATTTCTACGAAGTAGTTGTCATTGATGAGGCGCAAATGATTGCAGATAAAGATCGCGGTTTTTCATGGTATAAAGCCATCACTAAAGCAAATGCAAAAGAAGTCCATATCATATGCAGCTTTAACGCCAAACCAATGATTCTTCAGCTTCTTGGTGAATCAGATGTTAAGGTTTATGAATACATGCGAGATATTCCCCTTGAAGTGGAATCAAAGGTTTTCCAGCTCAGCCATACTCGTAAAGGAGATGCACTTGTTTGCTTTTCGAGGAAACGTGTACTCGAGACAGCTTCAGAGCTGCAAAGAAAAGGACGCAAGGTGAGTATGATTTACGGCAGTATGCCTCCAGAGACAAGAAAAAAACAAATGCAGCGGTTTATTAAAGGAGAAACAAACGTCATTGTAGCTACTGATGCGATTGGAATGGGGTTAAACCTCCCGATTAGACGAATTGTTTTTTTAGAAAACGATAAATTCGATGGTACAAGGAGAAGATGGCTTACTTCACAGGAAGTCAAGCAAATTGCCGGACGGGCAGGACGCAGAGGTATTTATGATATCGGAAAAGTGGCGTTTACGGGCAATATCAAAACGATGGCACGGCTTCTAGAAGAAGAGGATGAACCACTTCAAGGATTCGCAATCGCTCCTACTTCAGCTGTACTTGAGCGTTTTCAAAAATACTCACGTAAGCTTGGACTGTTTTTTTCCTTATGGGATAAATTTTATAGTCCGGCAGGAACAAAGAAAGCTTCATTGTCTGATGAAAAACTATTATACGAGATGATTGAGGATTCAGTGATTGAGGCCAAGCTCTCAATCGCCGATTTGTATAGCTTTCTGCATCTGCCATTTTCAGCAAACGAACCTTCCCTGAGAGTCCAGTGGAAGCAAAAGCTGCAATCGATTGTAGATGGGGAAGAATTACCAGAACCGGTTGTAAAGGAATCTGGTCTTGAAGAGCTCGAATTATCATATAAATCAGTGGGTCTCCATCTCTTATTTTTGTATAAACTCGGGAAAAACACTGAAGCTCACTATTGGGAAAGAATTCGAATCGATATTAGTGATAAGATCAATGACCAATTAAAAAAAGGAGTACAACTAAAAAAAACATGTAAACATTGCGGTAAAAACCTTCCGCACCATTTTAAATTCCAAGTATGTGATGAGTGCCATCTCATACGTAAAGGAAGAAAAAATGTCTTCTAACATATGCCTCTTTTGGATAGCAGGACCGATAATGATTCGGGCCTGCATTTTTTTATGGCTTTGAATAAACATCATGCTATTCGAATGGATATTTATTCCCTAGTTGCGAATCCTAACAATAAGCCAGCTAAAAATGCATGAATGCTGTAAATACATTGCCGTAAGGGAGGAAATAAGTTGAATATAGCGAATGTCTTAACAATTATTGGTTTTATTTTTTGTACGGTAATTCTGCTTGCCTTGATAATCACAGCCATTTATTTGTATTTTATAGACCGAACGCAAAAGCAGCATCCGATTCTCCGTAATTATCCTGTGATAGGACGAGTAAGATATTTCTTAGAAACGATAGGTCCTGAGCTGCGTCAATATTTATTTAACAATGATCTAGAGGGCAAGCCTTTTTCTAGAAATGAATACCAGCATATTGTAAGAAAAGCAAAATATAAACGTGATGTCTTAGGGTTTGGCTCGCAAAGAGATTTTGAAGAAGCAGGATTTTATATTAGAAACTCGATGTTTCCAAAGCTCACAGAAGAGATCAAAATGGATCGAAAAACAAAAGAAACAACAGAACGTTATTTACTCATAAAAGAACCTTTATTTACACAGAAAAAGGAATACCTAGAGAAGGAAGAATCACTTGTTTATTTACTTGATGATGACGACGCGATCGTTATTGGGCAAAATTGCAGAACCCCGTTTATTGTTAAAGGCCAGATTGGCATGTCAGCTATGAGTTATGGTTCATTGGGTGACCGAGCCATTACAGCTCTTTCTGAAGGACTGGCACTTGCGAAAGGTACCTGGATGAATACAGGGGAAGGCGGCATTTCTGATTACCATTTAAAGGGCGGCGTTGACCTTATCATGCAAATTGGACCTGGACTATTCGGGGTTAGAGATAAAGAAGGGAATTTCAGCTGGGAAGCTTTAACGGAAAAAAGTCAAATTCCTCAAGTGAAGGCATTTGAAATCAAGTTGGCTCAAGGCGCGAAAACACGAGGAGGACATATTGATGGGGAAAAGGTAACAGAGGAAATTGCTAGAATTCGGATGGTCGAACCTTTTAAATCAATTGATAGTCCAAACCGGTTTCGAGAATTTGGCGACTTTCCATCCTTATTTACCTTTATCGAACGAATCCGTGAGCATACAGGCAAGCCAGTCGGAATGAAGGTAGTTATTGGGAGCAAGGAAGAAGCTGACGAATTAGCAAGAAACATAAAAGAAACAGGTAAAGGACCGGATTTTATTACAGTAGATGGCGGAGAAGGGGGAACAGGTGCTTCCTATCAAGAACTGGCGGATAGTGTTGGCTTGCCAATCAAATCGGCGTTACCGCTAATGGATCATGCCCTTAAAAAATATGGTGTTCGTGACCAAGTAAAAATCATTGCCTCTGGTAAACTGTTTTCCCCAGATCTAGTCGCTATTGCCCTTGCTATGGGTGCAGACCTTATTAATATTGCTCGCGGATTTATGATTACAGTTGGCTGTATTCAAGCACAAAAATGTGAATCCAATGCATGTCCAGTTGGAGTAGCAACAACAGACCCAGATCTACAAAAAGCACTTGTGATCGATGAAAAAAAATATCGGACAGCAAATTATTTAATATCCATGCGTAAAGGTCTATTTCGAGTTGCTGCAGCAGCTGGTTTGGACTCTCCGGTACGTTTTAAACCTGAACATGTTGTTTATAAAGATGAAAAGGGAAGGGTTTACTCTTTGGATGAAATTTATGAATCCATCGTTGAAAAAGATAAGCCATTACAACTTGTAAAAAGTTCAATTTGAGACCACCTTATTGGTGGTTTTTTCTATTTATTGCGTTCTTTATAAATTTTAAGCAGTAATTTCCATTAAACAAAAACTCTTCCTGCCGATATTAATTACAGGAAATAAAACATTAGGAGGCATTTGTTTTGAAAATAAAAGGAAAGCTCATTACTTTGGTTTCAATCTTAATAGCCGGGCTGCTTATTATAGGTGTTCTCGCATTTCTTGAACTGGAAAAAAAACGAAAAAGCATCCCTTGAAATACAAAAAGAGCAGGATATACAGCTGATTCTAAAATCATTGCAATTTAGATTCACAGGGATTTCGAATGATGAGAGGGCATTTCTCCTTACAGGAGATATGGAACTAGTTGCCGGAATTGAGGAGAAATCTAAAGAAATTGAGGCCTATTTTACTGAACTCGAGAGTAATCCAATTCTTGAACGTTCAGAAATAGAAGCCATAAATGAGATGAAAGATAACCTCTCAGTATATGGGGAAGCGAACAAAGAAATGGTAGATACCTATCTAGGTGGAGAGCCTCAAAAAGCCAAAACCATTCATATGGAGGAACAAAGAGGCATCCGCAAAGAGCTTGAGATCCCAGCATTAACAATTTTATTGATAAATTAGCAAAAAAAATCGAGAACAAAAAAAACCTTTTAAATGAAAAACACCAAGTGGCAATGATCATTTTATTTACCGTTATCGCATTATCTATCATTGGTGGATTTATTTTTTCTATATTTCTCTTGAGATCTATTTTGATCCCTTTACAAATAGTACATATACGTCTAAAAGAAATTGCCGCAGGAGAAGGAGATCTTACTCAAAACATTAAATTAGATTCACGTGATGAATTAGGTGAAATCGCTTGGTCATTTAATCAAATGATTGGCAAGCTTAGAGAGTTAATTAAACAAGTAGGGGATCATGCTGGACAAGTAGCAGCCGCTGCAGAGCAATTAACCGCCAGTGTAGAGGAATCAACCGGTGCTAGCGAGCAGATTTCAACAACTGTTCAACATGTTGCAGTGGGAATAGATAAGCAAAACCAAAGTGTCAAAGAAACAGCTATGACAATTAACGATTTATCATCTTCTGTAGGGACCATCTCGGCTAATTCACATGTTGTTAATACTTCTGCATTACATGCAGTGGATAAGGCACTCAACGGAAATAAAGCAGTTGAAACAGTTGTAAGGCAAATGAATGATATTAATGATTCTGTTACCCATCTTTCACAAGAGGTAAAGCTCCTTGGAAAACGCTCATCACAAATAAATAAAATGGTTGAAGTCATTACAGGTATTGCCAAACAAACAAACCTACTAGCATTAAATGCAGCAATTGAAGCTGCAAGAGCTGGGGAACACGGCCGCGGCTTTGCAATTGTTGCAGATGAAGTACGCAAATTAGCTGAGCAGTCTGCCGCTTCTGCTGTACAAATCTCCCCATTAATATCATCTATTTTGACGGATACAGAACAGGCTGTTCAATCAATGGATGATACAACAAATAAAGTAGCTGCAGGTATCAGACTAGTACGTAATGCAGGAAGATCCTTCGAGCAAATCGAACAAGGAGTTCTTGAAGTCTCTTCACAAATTCAAGAAGTAACCTCTGCAGTTCAAGAAATGTATACAGGGACAGAACAAATTGTTCATGCTATGAAAATAATTGATGAGACGTCAAATTTGACAGCTGCAGGAACAGATAGCATGTCTGGAGCAGTTGAAGAACAGCTTGCATTTATGGAAGAAATAAGTGCATCCTCAGCTTCCATATCAAAAATGGCGGAAGAACTCCAGGAATTAATTGGTAAATTCAAAGTGTAAACTTTCTATTTATAGACCCACTCAGGTATAGGTGGGTCTTTTCGTTAAGACATGTATCGATTTGTACAAACTTATTTGTTTCTTTTTGCTCCTGCATTAAGTTTTTTAGGGTCATCTGCCTTAAAAGCTGTCTCTGTTTCATGATCATTTTTTAATTGTTCAAGGCTTGAATTTTGTATTCCTTTTTTCGCCATAATATCACCGCTTTCTAAAGAGAATATGGATAGAAGTCATTCTTCCTTTTTTAGTCTGACTCTGAAATAGGGGATTATTCAAAAAGGAACAATTTCCAATTGTAAAACATTTGCTCTTTAGAAAGAACAGGGGATAAAAACAAAAGCACAGATTCATACTATCACTGTACTAATAGAAATTTTTTGGCGGTGAGAAAATGACAAGACTTACGACAAAAGAGCTTGCATTTATTGAGGATGAAATTAGAGCTGAAGAAATTGCTGCAAAAACAATCAATTGGTGTGCTTCATTATGCAATGATAAAGAGCTTCGAGACGCTCTTGAACAAATAGCAGAAAATCACCAATTAAAAATAGGAGAGCTTGCGCAATATTTTAACAAGTCAGGAATGATCCAATAAGGAGGTCGGAACATGCCTAATAATATGGCAGGTCGAGGTTTAACAGAACGGGAAATGCTGCAGCTATGTCTCGAATTAGAAAAAGGAAGATGCCGAAGCATAGCCGGGACAATGTTGGAAACGACTCATAAAGAATTACGGGATGTTTTTACGCAATGTTTTGAAAACGCAGCCCAAAACCAATTTAAGCTCTTTGAGATCATGAATCAAAAAGGTTGGTATAAGACTGAACTTGCATCAATTGAACAGATTGGTAAAGTCCGAGAATTAATGCAAAATAACTTACACCCTGATGATCAATTTTAATAATATCCTTACGAGCTAGCCCTATATCCATTTACGGATAAGAGGGCTATTTTTATTTTTAATAATGATTCTCCAAGTAAAATACATGTACTATAGTAAAAATAATGTTCCTGGGTGAATATACTTCATTATCATGTTAAAAAACGGGGGAATAAAATGCTTATAACTATCTATCAAGGAAATGATCAACGTATGAAACCCTCTGATGTCAATGTTGTCATTGATGTTATCCGGGCATTCACTGTTGCCCACTACGCATTTCTTAAAGGTGTAAAGGAAATTTGGCTTGTTGGATCCGTTGAATCTGCGATAAATTTAAAGGAACATTTTACTGATATCCTCTTAGCAGGTGAAGTGAGAGGCTTGCCAATCTCCGGTTTTGATTTAGATAATTCTCCAGCTACAATTGCCAATCATAAGGATCTAAACGGGAAAGTACTTGTACAAAAAACTACAAATGGTGTGAAGGCTGCTCTTAATGCTTTAAACGCAAAAGAAATTTATGTTACCGGGTTTTCAAATGCGAAGACGACTGCCGAATATATTAAAAAGAAATGGACAAATGCCGAGAAACAAGTCGAAATTAATATTGTTGCTTCACATCCGCTCGGTGATGATGATCTGGCCTGTGCCGAATATTTGAAAAATATAATTGAGGAAGACAAGGACTGTCTATCTAAGGAAGAAGTGATAAACCGTATTCAAAGGTCATGTGTGACAGAAAAGTTTTTTGATCCTGAACAAAAGGAGTTTAATCCTGTAGATATCGAATATTGTGTACAGGAACTGAATAGTCCGTTTATCATGAGGATTAATAAAACACGTCAAATACCGACGATCGAAAGGGTAGATATTTACTAATATCTGCCCCTTTTTTTTGAATCGTCGAACCAAAAGTTAGCAGTACTCGACTTCTTAACTTACAAAATTCTACGACACTATAAAGCTGCCAATAGGGAATGGGTTAAATGCTGTCGAAACTTGTTTTCAATTAGTCTTTGAAAATGTAAGCGTTTTCTATTATAATAAAAGTGGGTTGGATGGCATGTGTGGCCGTCAAAGTATTTGGCGTAGGTGGGGCCGATACAATCATTAGCGGGAATAGTGACTAAAATTTAAGGTTTATTGAAACATAACTTTATAACATAAAAAATGGTCGCCTAAGAATGGAGATATAGTGAAGGAGGTATGAATATGACGAAAGAATGTAAATTAACATTATCTGATTTTGTAAATAAGGATCGATTTGAACTTAACTCTTACCTTACGTATTTGTTCAATGAATATTATGATAATAAGCTGCAAGCAAAAGAAAAATATGTAAAGCAATAAAGCGAGACTTCCAGCAGTGGGGTTTTGACTGCTGGTTAGCGAGTATTATCGGATCTTTACGGGCAGTTATCCCCACAAAATCTTCATAATCTGTATTGAATCTTACAGCTGGATATACTGCCCGTTAAGATTACAACGAGGGTATACTTGCCGCTAAGATAAAGTTATTTAAATCCATAAATTTATTGAAGAGATAATCATTAATTGTAAGGAAATCACTCTGTCTCTTAAGGGTCAGTCCTTTCCAAAAATACTACTATTATGGAAGTCTAAATCCTATATAGTGTGTTTAAAGGAGTACTGGCCCTTTTTTGTATAAAAAAATAACACGCAGGCAGCGTGTTCAAGAATTCTTATCATTATCTTTCGTTCCCAGAATGGCGATAACAAACATCCCAAAGCTAATCATAAGTGATAAAACTTCAAATGTACTCATCCTTATCCATCGCCTCCTTATATTCAGCCTTCCCCGAACAAGGCTTGTCCTATACAAACTTTTTGCAGAGAATTCCGGCTATAAGGAGGGAAAAGTATTCGATAACTTAGTGATCTCATATTAAAGAAAACGGTGGAGAAAAAATCTTATTGTGCTTTAAGAGATAATCCTATTTTTCCGCAAATCATCGTCCATTTCACATTGAATTTTTCATCAAGCAGGACAAGATCCGCATCAGCATTAGCAGCTATTCTTCCTTTTGTTTTCAAACCAAGAATGTCAGCCGGCGTTCTTGTTGCCATCATGACGGCATCCCAAAGCGGGATCCCGCTTTCAACAGCTTTTTTTAAGGCTTCATTCATTTTAACGGTACTTGAAGCTAATGTACCATCCTTTAATCTTGCTACCCCATTTTCTACCTTTACTTGATGTCCTCCAAACAAGTAGTCACCATCACCAAGCCCCATCGCTTGAAGGGCGTCGGTAATCAGCGCAACACCTTCAGGACCTTTCATTCTGTGCATCAAACGAACAATGGCAGGGTGGAGGTGAATGCCATCTACAATTGCTTGCAAGCTAACATGGTCTCCCTCAAATGCTGCTATAATAAGCCCTGGTTCGCGATGATGAATGGGCCTCATGCCATTGAAACAATGGGTAACATGGCTAGCACCAAGCTGGAAAGCCGCCTTTGCTTCTTCATAGGTCGCATCGGAATGGGCTAAAGCCACGATAATTCCCTTTGCTTTTAATTCCTTTACAAGCTCTATTCCACCTGGCAGCTCTGGCGCAATTGTAACCATTTTGACAAGATCACCTGAATGAACCAGGATTTTTTCCATTTCTTCAAGATCAGGGTGTCGCAAAAAATCTTCATTTTGCATCCCTTTTCGTTTTGGGTTAAGATAGGGCCCTTCCAAATGAAGTCCTGTAATTTGAGCACCAGGTTCATTGCCAATAGCCTTCTTTACATTGCTTATCATTGTCAGCAGTTTGTCCAATGAGGAAGTGACAGATGTAGCAAGAAAGGAAGTACATCCAGATTCTGCACATGCCTTTGACACTTCATAAATGCTGTTCACAGAGCCATCCATCATGTCATGACCGTTTGCCCCATGAATATGTAAGTCGATCATGCCTGGTATTAACAGATGCCCATTCCCATCAATACATTCAATATCACTTGGCAAAGCTTCATTCCTGGTTGTTACATTTTGTATCTTTCCATCCTTTACGATAACAGTTCCATTTGAAATCAAGCTATCTTCTGTTACAATTTGTACATTTGAGATTGCGATTCTTTGCACCAACTTCTCATTACTCCTTTCTTGAAAAGGCATTCTGCCTTCTAAAACTTCCATGAAATAATATGAATTCCTGCAAGAATATTTTTATGAAAAAATCTGATTTGAATTTAATAGAATGAGATTAGTATAGAAGGAATGAAATTTCTTTAAATGATTAGAAGAACATTATTAAAAACATATCCATCTTGACAGCTTGCCGTAATTAGACTAATCTAAAATCATACTATTTTAGGAACGTTCCCAGCAGGTTAAATAGGTTGGTGAAATACACAATGTTTTACAATAAAAACTAACAGGAACGTTCCCGAATCGATATTAGGAGGGAGCTGGATTGAATCCAACAATCCATGATGTAGCTAGGCTTGCCAACACATCAAAAAGCACTGTTTCGAGATTTTTAAATGGTCAACCGGTCAAAAAAGAAACAGAACAAGCACTAAAAAATGCAATAAAAGAATTAAATTATCATCGTAATGTCAATGCAAGGCGTTTAGTTATGCACAAGACACAAACAATAGGAATTGTTGTTGATGACATTTCAAATTACTTTTATACCCCGGTTTTCAAGGGGATTGAGCGAATCGCAAAAGAAAAGGGACATCATTGTATATTTTATAGTTTAACCTCAAATATATCCGAAGAAGTCTCTTCATTAGATTTTTTATACGAGGGACAAGTTGATGGTCTTATTTTTGTCAGCTTCCTAAAAAGAAAAGAGGAAGACTTAAAAAAGATGGCAGAATCAGGTTATCCAATTGTGTTAGTTGGTCATGCCGGATCATTAGAAGAAATTGATTCAGTCGATGTAGATAATGTATATGGCATTTCTGAAATGGTCAAATACCTTTATCGTTTAGGTCATCGGCAAATCGCGTACATTTCAGGTCCTGATCATCTATCAGCAACGAAAGACCGGCTCGAGGGATATGAACAAACGATGGCAGAGTTTAATCTAGACATTATGGTAACCCATTCTGATTGGTCCAATGAAAGCGGCTATTTAGCGATGAATCAATTGTTTGAAATGGGAGACTTTACAGCCATCATCTCATCAAATGACGAGACTGCAATTGGTGCTCTCAAAGCAATTCAAGAACGCGGATATCAAGTTCCAATTGATTTTTCGTTAACAGGCTTCGACGATATCGCTATTTCAAGCTGGACATACCCAGCTCTTACAACTATAAGGCAGCCTTTTGAGGCCATGGGAATTAAAGCAGCAGAGATATTATTTAACAAAATCGAAAAGAAACAATTTTCCAGCGAACGACATTTATTAAAGCCAAAGTTAGTCTTACGGGATTCATGTAGAAAAATTTGAAAAGACTTCATCAAATGAAATAATCACAAGTTTAGTTGATTCATAAATCCCTTTTGAAAATAGGTGAAAAAGATGCTGATTGGTTTTCAAACTGCAAATTATTTTGCAAGAGCTGCCAATTACCAAACAAGTATTGATAATTGGAGTGATGCTGAACGAAAGGTTATTGAAAATTATAGCCTAGCAGAATTTAATCGTATTTGCAGCGACATAAAGGGTGCCGGATTTACCCATATTGAACTTTGGATGGGACATGCATTCCCTAAATTTATGACCCCATATTTTGCAGATGAATTAAAGATGATTTGGCAAAATCATGGGTTGGATGTCTATTCCTATTCCTGTTCTCTTGGGGATCCTGTCAGACACCCAACATGGACAGGGCTATGTTTTGAAACCGCAAAAATGCTGTGAATTCCCTTACTAACAAGTGGGATGACAAAAGAAGCAGCACCTATTGTCTATCGATTATGCAAGGAATATGGATTAAAGACAGCTGTTGAAAACCATCCAGAAAAACATCCTGATGAAATAAAAGCGATTATCGGGGACTATGGAGATGTACTTGGAGCTGCAGTTGATACAGGCTGGTTTGCCACCCAAGGCTATTCCGCCCCTGATGCTCTGCGGCAGCTAAAAGACTCTCTTTTAAATATCCATTTAAAGGATGTTAAAGCATCAGGAAGTCATTTTCCTGTCCCATTTGGAACAGGGATTGCCAATATTGAAGAATGTGTGCTGACATTAAAAGAAATAGGCTATGACACTATCCTTTCGATCGAACAAGAATCAGCTGCGTTTGATCCAACAAACGATTGCAAAACTGCGCTCCAGTGGATTAGCAACTGCTATGCAATTGATAGACATTAAAATGTTTAGATCTTATTTAGAGGATATTGTTAATGTTGCTGCAGTATGAATTAGTTGGCACCGGCTGGCAAAGTCGAGAGCTCCTAAGTACTTTGAAGAAGCTAAACAATAATCGCTTGGAATTGAAAGCGTTCGCAAACACAACGGTAAACAATATCCCTCACCCTTCAATTATAGCTTGAACTTTTGCTTTTGCGCTAACTGGGACAGAAACATTTGAAACATATAAAAAGGAGGTCCATTGATGGAGCTTGCAAACAATACGAATTTCATAAACTTGCATCTGGAAGACAAAAAAGTCTTGGAGAATATTCAGCTATCGGTAACGTTAGATACCAATACTAGCATTCAAATAAAACTCATTGATTCAATGACAAGGTCATCATCAAAAGAAGGGGAGGAGTATACAGAAACGGTCTATACCTTTACAGATCAAGAACAGCTTGTTTTATTAAAATTACGCTTACATAACTATCAAAATCTTCTTTTAGCTTTCATTGAGGCTGAAATTAAAAACGAACGGATGCAAAGCAGGCACATTTGTTTTGCCCCTGAAGGTGCTATTACCCTCCATGTGGGAAGTATAGGTCAAGTCTCAGGGCTAATGGCTAACTATCAGCATAAAGATTGGTGGACACGACCGCATTTTTCTCTAGATCTTACGTCCCTGCCTAATCGAACACAATCATTGTTATGGAAAGATAAAAATCGTTATTATTATCTTTTACCGGTCGTTGATAAGATTTATCGCACAGATCTTTCAGGCGGTAAACAAGGGATGGATATAAAGCTTTCTGCCTATACAGGAGGGTTTGATCGTTGTCAAACATTAGCCTTTGCAATAGGTGTTGGGGAACAGCCATTTGAACTTTCAACTGCAACAATCGAAAGAACATTAGAAGCCTTGGAATTTCCAACATTACCGCGTAAGAAAAAGCGGTATCCACATGTATTGGACTATTTAGGCTGGTGCAGCTGGGATGCTTTTTATCATGAAGTAAACGAAGATGGAATCATTGAAAAAATGGATGAATTAATAGAAAAGAAGCTGCCGGTTAAATGGGTGATGATTGATGACGGCTGGTTGGATGTTGAAGATAATCGACTGGTTTCTTTTAAAGCAAATCGTGAAAAATTTCCAAATGGACTTTCCTCAATCTCGAGAAAATTAAAGGAAAAATACGATGTTCCGTGGGTTGGAGTATGGCATACGATTGCCGGCTATTGGGGAGGAGTCCACTCAAAGCTTGCTGAAAGCTTAAAAGATTGTGTCTATCAAACAAACAGCCAAAAATTTATCCCGCATCCAGAGCTTGATAAAGGATTTAAATTTTGGAATGAATTTCATTCAAGTTTAAAAAAGCAAGGAATTGATTTTGTAAAGGTAGATAGTCAAAGTGCGGTTACGAACTTTATGATGTACCAAAAATCAGCGGGAGAAGCAGCTCGCGGCATCCACGCTGGCTTAGAAGCTTCTGCAGGACTGCATTTCGATCATTGCATGATTAATTGCATGGGGATGGCGTCTGAAAATATCTTTTACCGGCCAATCTCAGCTATTTCCCGCAATAGTGATGATTTTGTACCAGGAGAGGAAATTAGCTTTAAAGAGCATGCTTTGCAAAATGCATATAACTCCTATTACCATGGAGAGTTTTATTGGGGCGATTGGGATATGTTCTGGACAACCCATGAAGAAATTGTGCAAAATGCCATCTTACGAGCGGTAAGTGGAGGTCCTGTTTACTTTAGTGACCAAGTAGGGTTAACCGATCCTGAAAAAATTTTGCCGCTTATTCTTAATGATGGGAAAATTTTGCGTGCTGAACAGCCTGGATTACCAACCGAAGACTGCTTATTTACAAATCCGAATCTTGAACAAGTCCCGTTAAAAGTATGGAATACGGTTCAGAACACTGGTGTTATCGCTGTGTTTAACATTGACTTAAATGGAGAGCAGGTACATGGTGCTTTGCGTCCAGCTGACATCCCTAATCTAACTGGAGAGCGCTTTGCAGTAGTAGATAATCTGAAACAAACCGTCAAGATTTTATCAAAAGATGAAGCACTGCCGTTATCTTTAGAGAAAGATTCAGCTGAACTATACCTTATTTTGCCGTTCGAAGGATTTACTCCTATCGGACTTTTAAACAAATATTTATCACCAGCAACTGTATTAAACTTCTTCGCAGGAGAAAAGTCGGTAATCATCGATGTGGCTGAGGGAGGAACTTTTGGATTTTTATCTGAGAAAAAGCCGATTGCCGCATTTGTAAACAAAAAAGAAACACTTATTCAAGATGTAGATGGGATTTTTTATAAGATTGATTGCCACGGAGAGGATAAAGAAGTCCAAATTGAAATCTTTTATTAAATATCATATTAAAGAGAGACAAGGAAAGGTAAAAAGTCATTGTTAAGGATTGTGTGGAGTTTTGTTGATTTCAGAATGCTAGTAGTGGGATCTTCTTGTCTTGATTGAATAATTAGTCGTAAACCTAGCTGTTTTTTCTTTAAACTACTAAATAGGTATTACGTAACACAAAAATTTATCGCATTTTTTCAGGTAAAAAAATTCAAAATATTGTTGACATTGAAAGCGTATACACAGATAATAAAGGCAAGTCAACAAAACCTCACGAATTCAGTAAACACTCAACAACAAACCAACTGCACCTAGCTGAAGAATATGCTGCATAATCTCACAAGAATTCAACCTAACAATGTCAATACTATTCTACTAAGCTCATTACCGAGATTGTGAGTTTTTGAATGATGTAAATTCCGAATTAAAAAGGGGGAAAAAGGATGAACAGTTACAAAAGATCTGTAACATTGCTTTTGATTTTTGCGATTTTTTTGGGAACGTTCCTATCAGGATGTTCTGGTAACAAAGAGGCTTCAAAAGAAGAAACAAATGAAACGAGCAGCGAAGGGAAAATTGAGTTGGATTTCTGGACCTTCTGGGGCTCTGAAACTCGCAGACCAATTATTGAAAAAATAATTGAAGACTTTAATAATTCACAGGATAAGATTCACGTCAAACATACATATCTGCCTTGGGGAGATATTTGGACGAAGGAATTGGCTGCAGTAGCAGCAGGCAATCCTCCAGATGTCATCATCAATGATATTAACACAGTAAGACAACGTGCAGAAAAGAAGCAAAATGAGAGCTTAGGTACATTCTTTGAACAAGATACCAGCATAAAAGATCAATTCTATCCTGAGCTTTGGAATGCTGTCACACATGAAGGCGTCCCATATGCCTTACCTTTTAATACAGACACTCGATTATTATTCTGGAACAAGGAATTGTTTAAAGAAGCAGGCTTAGATCCAGAGCAACCACCTAAAACGTGGAAGGAAGTAAAAGAGTTTGCGAAAAAAATCGACCAAAAAGCCGGAAAACGTTTTACGCGAATCGGGTTTTTACCGAGACATAAAATTGGGCCGGATATTTGGATGCTCAACGCAACAGGAAATGGCTACTGGGACTATGAAGCCGGTAAGCCGGTCGTAAATGATGAAAAAGCGGTTGATGCTCTGCAGTGGGTGTATGATTTAGAACAAATGTATGGTGAAGAAGTCATTAACGGATTTAAAGCAGAATTTGGCGAAAACCAAGCGGATCCATTTATTTCCGGTAAAATCGGAATGGTTGTAACAACGCCAACTGATGCTTATACAAAAATTCGCGACTTTGGAAATGGTATGAAATTCGGTGTTGCGCCAATGCCTGAAATGGAACCAGGAAATGGCCAAAAAGTATGGGGAGGAGGCTTCGTTGCTGAAGTACCGTATGGAGCAAAAAATCCTGAAGCCTCATGGGAGTTTATTAAATATTTAACAGGACCTAAAGCACAAGAATATTGGGCTGTTAAGAACTTTGATAATGTTGCTAACATTGAAGCATCAGAAAATGCAGCAAAAAGCTCTGAGCTTAAGGAAGACGGTAAGATGGTTTACCAAACTGCCATTGACAATATGGAACATACGATTTTAACACCTACACCTCTGGAGGCCCCGGATTACCTGAACAGCATTAACCCGGAGCTGGATAAAGCATTACTAGGTGAAAAAACACCAAAAGATGCTTTGAAGGATGCCCAAAAAGCAGTTGAGCAGTTGGTTGAAAGCACAAAATAATCGAAGTTCATGGGAGTGAGATGTTTCGCTCCCTGATTACTTCATCTTTGGAAAAGGGGGAACCTTAAAACATGCAAACCCAGGCTTCGACTGAAAGAAGAGTGAAAATCAAAAAAAGAAAAGTAATGACCATGAAAAAAAAGGAAAGTTTACAAGGATATATCTTTGTTGCTCCTTGGGTGTTAGGCTTTCTAATATTAACAGCTGGTCCAATGTTGTTTTCTTTATATGCAAGCTTTACAAACTATGATGTCACTTCAAGAATGGATTTTATCGGTGTAAGTAATTATATCAGAATGTTTACCAATGACGATCTGTTTTGGATCTCTTTAGGAAATACCCTCTATTATGTTGTGATATCTGTTCCCATCACAACAGCTGGTGCCGTCCTTTTAGCGGTCTTACTAAATCAAGGTGTGCCTGGCATGAGATTTTATCGAACCATTTTCTATTTGCCTGCTGTTTTATCAGGTGTTGGTGTTTATTTGCTTTGGATGCAATTATTAAGTCCGAACACCGGTCTAATTAATACCTTCCTATCTTGGGTTGGCATTACCGGGCCAGCATGGTTATTTGACCCTAATTGGACTAAGCCTTCTTTGATTTTTATGAAGCTTTGGAGTCTTGGCGGAGGAATGCTTTTATATCTCGCAAGCTTGCAAGGTGTATCAAAATCCCTTTATGAGGCTGCAGAAATCGATGGTGCAACTGCATTTAAACGATTCAGACATATCACCTTACCAATGATTACCCCGGTCATTTTCTTTGATGTTGTAACAAGTTTAATAGGGGGCTTTCAAGTTTTCCAAGAAGCCTATGTTATGAGTGAAAGTGGAAATGGCGGTCCTGCTAATTCAATGGTTTTCTTTAATTTACATATGTGGAATAAAGCCTTTGAAGTTTTTGATATGGGTTATGCTATGGCGATGTCATGGATTTTGTTTATCATCATTTTAATCTTAACCGTAATCAATTTAAAACTTGCTCCAAAATGGGTGCACTATGAAGGAGAAGACCATAAATGAGTGCCTCTGTACAAGAAAAAGCGTATTTTCAAAGTGTGAAGGTAAAGAAACGAATATCCCAAACCATCGTCACCATTATTCTCCTGACGGGCAGCTTGCTGATTTTGACACCTGTCTGGTGGATGTTTGCCACTTCGATTAAACACATGGGAGAAATTATGCAATATCCTCCAACATTTATTCCAAAAGAATGGCATTGGGAAAATTATCTTGAAACGTGGAAAGCTGCCCCATTTACACGGTATTTGTTTAACACGCTGTTCATTACTGTTTTTGTTGTCTTAGGCAATGTAGTAGCAAACTCTTTTATTGCATACGGCTTTGCTAAAATCCGGTTTAAAGGCCGAAATTTCTTATTTGCCGTCGTATTAGCCACAATGATGATTCCGGGATTTGTCACCATGATCCCGCATTATGTTATATTTTCGAAATTAGGTTGGTTAAATACGTATTTACCGCTGATTATTCCGTCGTTTTTCGGAAGCGCGTTCAATATCTTCCTGATCCGGCAATTTTATTTAACCATCCCAAATGAGTTAATTGAAGCAGCAAAAATTGACGGGGCCAACCACTTTTATATTTGGGGGAAAATTATGATCCCATTAGCAAAACCTGCGGTTGCTACAGTTGCGATTTTCTCATTTAACGGAGCCTGGAATGACTTTTTAGGACCTTTACTTTATGTAAATGATGAATCACTTTATACCTTGCAAATAGGCCTGCAAGTATTTAAAGGACAGCTGGCTACCCAATGGAATTATTTAATGGCTGGTTCACTGTTGGTTTTACTCCCAGTCATCATCTTGTTCTTTATTTTTCAAAGATACTTTATTGAAGGCATGAATTTAACTGCTGGTTCAAAGGGATAAAGCGATGGCCTCAAGTTTATCACCTCGTTAGTAAAAATAGCGGAAAGGGAGTGAAATAGGTGGGGAAAACACTAGCGATTATTCATACCACCCATGTTACAGTCGAACCTCTAAAAGACTTGGCAGCTAAGCATCTGCCAGCTCATCGCGTCATCAATTTTGTCGATGATTCAATTTTGCCGCAGTTAGGTCAAAATGGCGGAAAACTTGAAGAAGTGCAGGAAAGGCTGATTCAATACACAAAAAACGCAGAAGCATTGGGTGCTGATATCATTTTAAACGCATGTTCATCAGTTGGTGAAATTGTTCCTCTAGCAAGGGAAAAAGTCTCGATCCCGGTTATCCGAATCGATGACGCCATGGCGGAAGAAGCGATAATCCGCGGGAAACGAATAGGTGTGGCTGCAACTCTTGCAACAACTTTAAATCCAACAATAAGACTTCTAAAAGAAAAAGCGGAAAAGTTTTCAACTCAAGTTATTTTTGAGCCAGTACTTGTAGAAGAGGCATATCAGCGCCTAATCAAAGGAGACAAAGCTGGTCATGATGACCTGCTTGCCAATATGCTGTCTGACCTTGCTTATCGGTCAGATCTTGTCGTTTTAGCACAAGCATCAATGGCTAGAGTACTTGGCAAATTTCCAAAACAAATGCAAACCAAATTTTTGACTAGTCCCGAGCTAGGAATGGAGCGGGTTAAACAAGCATTAGAAGAAGGTAAGTGAAGCAAATGGCGATAATAGGGATTGATATAGGCACAACACATTGTAAGGCAGGCCTATTTCAAGAAAATGGAGAAGTTATAAAGATCGCTGTCCGACCAATGGTGACACATTATGATCAGGAAGGAAACCCATTTTTTCAGCCAGAGGATGTATGGAAAAAGATTTACGAATGTTTGGATGAAGTGATGTCAAACCGAAATGTGAAGGTTTCCGTTATTGGCATTACAAGCATGGCAGAAACAGGGCTGCTGCTTGATAGGGAAACAGGGAGGCCAAAAACAGCTTTTATTCCATGGTTCAGTCGGTGTGCTATAAAAGAAGCAATTCAAATCGAAAAGGAAGATGACCCTTATTACCGATTTCAAAAAACTGGTTTGCATACTAGCTACAAATATGGCCTAGCCAAAATTCTTTCCTTAAAAGCAAAAGATGATGGTTTGTTAAAAAAAGCTGTTTGGTTATCTGCATCAGACTATATTGCCTATAGACTAACAGGTAAACTAGCAACCGATTACACCCTTGCGGCAAGAACATTTGCTTTTCGAATCGATCAAAAAGCCTGGGATTTTGAGTGGCTTACCCATTTTGATCTGGCAGATCAGTTGTTTCCGCAAGCTTTTCCAAGCGGAACGATTATGGGGGAAACGAGTCTGACAGATCTTCAAAGGATTGGGATTGGGTTTGGAATTCCTGTTGCCATCTCCGGGCATGATCATGTATGCGCCTCTCTCGCAGTTGGAGCAATTAAACCTGGAATTGTCTTTGATTCAATAGGCACTGCTGAAACGTTAGTAGGGTCACTAGAAGAAAGAGATTTATCAAAAAATGACTATGAATCAGGGCTGTCTTTTGGATCCCACATCGTACCAAACAGCTATTTTTGGATGGGTGGAATTTCATCCTCTGGGGGTTCGATCGAATGGTTCAGAAGTCAATTATCAGATCAAACATTGTCATATGAAGAAATCATTCGTTTATCTTCTCTTGCGGATATTGAGCCTACCGGGATTCTCTACTATCCTTATTTATCTGGCAGCGGTGCGCCAAACCAAGATCCCGATGCAAAAGCTGCTTTTATTGGCGTTAATGCCTCCCATCAGCGTCAGGATTTATTGAAGGCGATGATGGAAGGGACTGGTTTTGAAATGGAATCGATCAAAAGATCGGCAGAAAAGGTCACAAAAAGTCCAATTAACCAAGTTAATGTTGTTGGCGGAGGAACAAAAAACAAAGTTTGGCTGCAAATAAAAGCAGATATTACCAACTGTAAATTAACCATTCCAAGTCATCTTTCTGAAGCAACTTTACTGGGAGCGGCAATGATGGCGGGAATTGGCAGCAAAGTCTATCAAAACGCAGACGAAGCTACTTCTTGTTTACGTAACCAGCAAACACTCATTACCCCAAACGAAAAAGCACATCGGGTTTATCACAAAATCTATGAAGATGGATATATGAAGCTTCAACATTCATTAAGAGATTACTATCACAGAATGACAGAGTTCGTTACCAAATAAAACACTAAAGGAGTTTACTCTAATGGCAAAGAATATGAAGCTTAAAAATGTTCTTACATTGAAAGAAGCATTAGTAAATGCCGAAATAAACGGATATGCAATTGGTTCCTTTTCACCAAGGTATACACCTATGATTCGTCCAATCTTACGTGCAGGACAGAAAACACAATCACCTGTCATTGTTCAAATTTCTGAAAAGGAGCTCGTACGCTATGGTATTACCCCAATGGAAATGGCAGAAGAGTTTTATCATGCGGTAGAAGAAGAGAATATCACTGTTCCAGTTGTCCTTCATCTTGATCATACAAAGCAGCTTTCCATTATTGAGGCTGCAATAGAAGCTGGTTTCACCTCGATCATGATTGACGCTTCAGAGAAAGAACTTGATGAAAATATCAAAATAAGTAAAGTAGCCGTCGATATTGCTCATACAAGAGGAGTTTCTGTTGAGGCAGAGCTTGGCAAAATAGGGACGACAGATTTTGTTGAAACAGATACAGATGAAGAGCTTTATACAGATCCACAAGAGGCATGGAGATTTGTAACCGAAACCGGTTGTGACGCACTAGCCGTTTCTGTTGGAACTGCACACGGTGTATATCATGTCCGCAAACCGAAAATAGATCTCGATCGTATAAAAGCCATACGCCATTTAACTCCAGTACACCTAGTGCTTCATGGCGGTTCCGGCGTCCCAGCGGAAATGATGAAAGAGGCAATAGCTATTCCCAATGGCGGAATCAGCAAGGTAAATATCGCTACTGATTTAGAACTATCCTTACTGCAAGCACTAGGGCGGGAGGAAAGGATGACAAATCAGGAATGTAAAGCTCTCGTTCAAGAGCAGTTAATGAAAGGAAGAAATGCAGTAGAAACAACAGTTATTGAAAAAATCGAACATTTCTTAGGCAGTACTAATAAAGCGAAAACATTTCAACTTACATAAGCCATATCAGGAATTTTATATCAGCAGAAATAAAGGTTGTGAATAATAATGATGAGACAAATCTCTCCTAATCTTTATGTCTATAAGGATACTTGTAACGTCTACGTCATAAAAACCAGAAAAAAAGCCATCCTTATCGATTTTGGCAGTGGAGATGTACTTGTTGAATTGCCATCAATCGGGATAGAAGAAGTAACAGATATTTTTATGACCCATCATCATCGCGATCAAGCACAAGGACTTGAGCTTGCAGCGAGGAAAGGAATTCGAATTCGGGTCCCTCATACAGAACAGGATTTATTTCAGCATGTCGATGAGCATTGGAAGGCGAGGACAATCGACAATAACTATAACATGAGGCAGGATCGCTTTTCCCTCTTCAAATCAGTGCCTGTTCATAAAACGTTAAAAGACTATGAAACAATTATGCTTAATGGAAATCATTTTACGATTGTGCCTACACCGGGCCACACAACTGGGTCTATCTCCATATTCGCAGAAATTGATAACACAAGAACTGCTTTTACAGGGGATTTGATTTACGCTCCTGGAAAGGTTTGGTCTTTATCAGCAACACAATGGTCCTATAACGGGGGCGAAGGAATTGCTTTAAGTATTCTTTCGCTTTTGGATCTCAAAGACAGAAAACCAGATATTTTACTCCCGTCACACGGAGAAATGATGGATCAACCAATAGAATCGATTAATCTTTTAGTAGACCGCTTTACAAATCTAATGAAACAACGCAAGCAAAATCCAAGATTGTTTCAACTAAGAGAGGAACCATATAAACGGATCACTGAGAATCTATTAATGAATCGAACAAGTATGGCAAACTCCTATGTGCTGATCTCAAAAAGCAGGAAGGCGTTATTCCTTGATTTTGGCTATGACTTTATTGGAGGAATTGCTGCAGGCTCTGACAGGACTTCACGTCGGCCATGGCTTTATACCATTTCAACCTTAAAGAAACAATATGAAATAGATAAAATTGATGTTGTCATTCCAACTCATTATCATGATGATCATGTCGCAGGACTGAACCTTCTAAGGGATGTTGAAGGAACAGAAATATGGTGCCCTGAAAACTTTGCCGATATTTTAAAACATCCTAAAACATATGATCTGCCATGTATATGGTATGACCCTATATCTATTGACCGCATTTTGCCACTGAAACAAAAAGTAAGATGGGAAGAATATGATCTCACCTTGTATCAACAAGCAGGACATACCCTATATGCAGCGGCGATCGAATTTGAAGTGGATGGAAAACGGGTTATCGCAATTGGTGATCAATATCAAGGAAATGAAGACGCTAACTATGTTTACCATAACAAATTTCGTATATGGGACTATGTTGATAGCGCTGAACTCTATAAAACGATTAAACCGGATCTCCTTCTTTCAGGACATTGGGATCCAATCTCCGTAACAGAAAATTATTTAAACCAGATTGTTGAGAAAGGCAGACTACTAGAAAAGATACATCGTGAGCTGCTTCCTTTAGAGGAAATCGATTTTGGCGCTGATGGATTTGCAGCAATTATTCAACCATACCAGCTGACTGTCAATCAAGGGGAAAGTTTTACAATAGAGGTAGAAATAAAAAATCCCTTTAACGAGGAAAAAGAAGTTAAAGCGAAAATGTTTGCACCTAAAGGCTGGATAATAGAGACAAGTGAATGTATTGCCTTTGTGCCTAGCAGGCAAGCCATCCTATATAAAACAACCATTACTGTACCAAAGGAAGCAGTTGGTTATAGAGAACGAATTGCTGTTGACGTAACTATTGGAGAACAACGTTTTGGCCAGCAGGCTGAAGCATTAATCTCGATCCAACAATCAACGATTGGTTCATCAACCATAGAACCAACTATTTTTATGACATGGGGAGGAAATAAAGATGACTGAAAAAACAACAGTGGTCCAAGAAAAGCAACGATCCAAAACAAAAGAGAAAACATTGCATATGATTGGAAATGCACATTTAGACCCTGTGTGGTTATGGCAGTGGCAAGAAGGCTTTCAGGAAACAAAAGCTACGTTTCGCTCAGCACTTGACCGCATGAAGGAATACCCTGAATTTGTGTTTACAAATAGCTCTGCAGCAAACTATGAGTGGATTGAAAACAATGAGCCGGAAATGTTTGAAGAAATCAAGCAGCGCATTAAAGAGGGGCGCTGGGAAATCGTTGGCGGCTGGTGGGTACAGCCAGATTGCAATCTGCCTAGCGGGGAATCCTTTGTTCGACAAGGGCTATATGGCCAACTTTATTTTAAGGAAAAGTTCGGGGTAACAGCGAAGGTCGGCTACAATGTAGACAGTTTTGGACATCATGGCATGCTCCCTCAAATCCTGAAAAAAAGCGAGATGGATTATTACATCTTCATGCGCCCAAATCCGCAGGAAAAAGGGCTTCCTGGAAGGCTTTTTTGGTGGGAATCGGATGATGGCTCTCAGGTGTTAGCGTTTCGTATCCCATTTGAATATTGTACGTGGGGCAAGGATTTAGATAAGCATATCCGCCGTAATGCCGGAGAATTAAAAACACCCTTTGATGAATTAATGTGTTTCTATGGCGTCGGTAACCATGGTGGAGGTCCAACTAAGGAGAATATTGAGAGCATCAAGAATTTAAACGAAGACCCGTCTTTTCCGACACTGATCTTTAGCACACCCAATACATTCTTTGAAGAAATAATGAAAAAGGATCTTCCGTTTCCAACCGTACACGATGACCTGCAACATCATGCAAGCGGCTGTTATGCTGTTCATTCAGGTATTAAAAAATGGAATAGGGAAGCAGAAAATATGTTAATCAAAGCGGAAAAATTCTCTGCAATCGCTAATTGGGCAACAAGCCAAAACTATCCGATCACGGAGTATGACCGAGCTTGGAAGAATGTGTTATTCAATCAATTTCATGATATTTTAGCAGGAACAAGCTTAGAGGAAGCCTACGAGGATGCAAGGAATATGCATGGTGAGGCGATGTCGATCGGCAGCAGAGGATTAAATTATGCCGTTCAAGCTTTATCATGGAGAATAGATATTGAAGAAATTGAGGGGATGAAGCCTATCGTCGTTTTTAATCCTCACTCTTGGAATAGTAGGGTTAACGTCGAATTAGAAGTAGGCGGATTAAAAGCAGGCGATATTTTGGTCGATGAAGAAGGTAAACAAATTCCATTGCAAACTGTTCAATCACATGCAACTGCAGGCGGACGCTATCGAATAAGTTTTATCGCTGATCTACCATCGATGGGATACCGTGTCTATAAATTGCTGCGAGCGGAAGCTTCAAAGGAGTCCCCTGGTTTACCTGCAAATGATACCGTTTTAGAAAACGATACAATCCGCGTTGAAATTGACGCAGAGACTGGCTTTGTAACAAGCTTGTTTGATAAAACAAATGAGCTCGAATTACTGGATGGTCCGGCAGCAAGACCAATTGTCATCCATGATCAAAGTGATACATGGTCACATAATGTCCTTCAGTTTAAAGAAGAAGCGGGTTCTTTTAAAGCAAAAAGCGTAAAACGTGTAGAGCATGGACCGGTAAAATCGGTTATTCGCGTTATTAGTGAATACGGTAATTCTACATTCGTACAAGACTTTACAATGTATAAGGAATTAGAACAAATTGATGTTCATTGCAGATTAAACTGGCAGGAGAAATTTAAGCTTTTAAAACTGAAGTTCCCTGTAGATCTCGTGTTTAGAAAAGCAACCTACGAAATTCCTTATGGAACGATTGTAAGGGAATGTAATGGGGAAGAAGAGCCTGGCCAGAACTGGATCGATGTATCGGGGACACATCCTCAAACAGGGGAAATGTATGGATTAAGCATTCTTAATGATGGAAAGTATAGCTTTGATATTCATAATAAAGAAATGAGCATGACGGTTCTGCGCAGCCCGATCTACGCTCACCATGACCCATTAGTTCCAGAGGAAGACGGCCATTATTCCTTTATTGATCAAGGAATTCAAACATTCACCTATTCCATGCTTCCGCATAAAGATAACTGGGAAACAGCCGGAACCGTTAAACGAGCGGCGGAACTAAATCAAAAACCGGTCACGATCATTGAAACGTATCATAAAGGTACTCTACCGCAGAAAGATTCCTTTTTAACTGTAGATACAGAAAATGTGATTGTAAGTGTTGTTAAGAAAGCAGAAGACAATGATGATCTTATCCTCCGTGCGTACGAAACATCAAACGACGCTACAACTGCCATCATCACACTGCCAAAATGGAACAGACAGATCAAAGCACACTTCAATCCATCCGAAATAAAAACATTCCGGATTCCTGCTAATGAATCTGAGGCAGTAGCAGAAACGAATTTGCTTGAGTGGTGAGAAAGGGAGGAAACTTTCCCCAAAAAACACAAAAATGGTTTAGAGATCCATATAAATTACGTGTTTTCTGTTCTGGAGGGGGACTTAAGAGGGGACTGTGCCTAGATGTCCCCCTTTCCAGAAATCCTCCCTTTTATAATTAAGAAATGAGGTGTGTCTTTTGAATCCCATAGTTCAAGAGTTAAAACAATTAGGACAGTATATGATCGATAAACAACTTGCATGGGGGAATGCTGGTAATATCAGTGCAAGGATCGGAGAAGAGGGCTGCATTATTACCGCTAGCGGTACATATCTTGGAGAATTAGCAGATAAGGATCTCATTGAGTGCCAATTTAACGCCAGCCTCACTGATTTAAAGAGAAAGCCTTCTAAGGAAATGCCAATGCACCGCGCCATTTATCAAGAAAGACCTGATATTTCAGCTGTCATTCATGCTTCACCATTTTATAGCACGATGGTTGCATGCACTCAAATGGATCTGCCATCAAATTTATTTGTTGAATCTATGTATTACCTCGAACGAGTGGAACGGATACCTTATTTTCATCCTGGTTCAAACGTGCTTGGAGAAGCAGTCAGAAAGAAAGCGGCAAAGGCTAACATCCTTTTACTGGAAAATCATGGGGTGCTCGTATATGATACAAGCATAAAAGAAGCAAGAATGGCACTTGAAACCTTGGAGATGGTATCCCGAATGGTAATCACTGCTAAGGGGAAACGCTTCGAATTCACTCCCTTATCTACTGACACAGTAGAGGACTTTCTCCACTTCTCTGGATATAAATCAAGAAGGAAGTGGCAAATGCAATGATTGGTGTTGTAGCAGATGATATTACAGGTGCAAATGATATTGGAATCATGTTTGCAAAATCAAACTATAACGTTGATGTTTATTCGTCAATCCAGTCCGAAGACATCCAACTAAAAGGTACAGATGTCATCATATTTGATACAAATTCCAGGTTTGATGAGGCAAAAACTGCCTACCAAAAGGTTTTCCAAGCAACGAAGGAATTACAAAAAAGAGGGATAACACAATTTTTTAATAAAACCTGTTCCGTGTTCAGAGGAAATATCGGGGCTGAATTTGATGCTATGCTTGACGCACTTGAAGAAGATTTTGCAATTGTTGTTCTAGGATTCCCTAAGAATGGAAGAACAACCATCCATGGGATGCATTATGTATACGGACAGCTTTTAGAAGATTCAGCGTTCCGCCATGACCCTGTTCATCCGATGTCCAGCTCTAATTTAGTCGACATTCTAAAATCGCAGACTAAAAGAAAAGTAACAAACATAAAAGAAGGAATTATTAAGCAAGGTTCAGAAATACTTAGAGAAACGATTTATTCTCTAAAAAAAGACTATCAATATGTCATTATAGATGTGACAGACCAAGCTGATTTACAAACAATCGCACATGCTGTTCATGATTTCACCATTTTAGCTGGTAGCTCAGCATTAGCAGAGGAATTGCCCACAGTTATTGGAAAAAAGCCTGTACAAGAAATTCCCAAAAGGATACCTGAATACCATCTGGAGAAAGGATTATTCTGTGCAGCAGGAAGTTTAACTCCGCAAACAATAGAGCAAATCGAATATATGAAGGAACAAGGTGCTAGCGTATTTGAACTGGAGAGCCTTTCCTTGCTGGATAAGCAACAATTCAAAAACACGAGAAAACAGCTAATAAATGAGATGGCAGCCAATATGAATCAAGGAAAAAATGTCATTTTTCATTCCACAAATCATCCTGTCATGGTGAGAGAAACGAAACAAAAAGCTTTTCAGCAAGGATTAAATAATCGAGAAATATCCCAGTTGGTATCAAGCACACTTGCCGAAATAACAGAAGCTGTTCTTCAACTAACAGGACAAAAACGTTTCGTGATCGCAGGCGGTGATACATCTGCGGCTGTCTGTCACAGACTAAAAATAAATGGGATGAGAGTGTGGAAAGAAATACAGCCCGGATTGCCATCATGCATTTCCTTAATAAATGATCCTATGTTATTTGTCTTAAAATCAGGAAGTTTTGGCAATCAAGACTTTATTAAACAAGCGTTTCATCACTTAAAAGAGCAATTACTAGAGCCAGGGGGAGTCGTCCGATGATCGTGGCGGAACGTCGTAAGATGATTAGAGAGAAATTAATTAAAAATAAAAGTGTTAAAGTTTCAGAGCTTGTTGAATTGCTGCATGTATCCGAGGAAACGATTCGGCGGGATTTAGCACTGTTAGAAAAAGAGGGAATTGCTGAGAAAAATTATGGCGGGGCAATTTTAATCGAAGAGCCGCAAAGTCAACCACTTATTCTTCCGGTAGACGAAAGAACCCATCAATTCTCTCGGGAAAAGATTGCCATTGGAAAAGCAGCTGCGCAATTAGTAAAAGAGGGACAAATTATTATTTTGGATGCAGGCTCTACTACTTGGTATGTTGCAAAAAACTTACCTGAAAGCGGAAATCTGACCGTGATCACCAATGCAATGAATGTAGCCGAGGAATGCAGCAAAGATGACTCAGCGTCAATTTATTTATTAGGCGGAAAATTAAGGAGAAATTCAATGAGCCTAGTAGGACCGCAAGCGGAGATCGAATTACAAAATTATAATGCCGATTACGTCTTCCTGGGGACGTCTGGAATCTCTTTAAGACAAGGCTTTACTAGTTCAGATCTATACGAGGCAAATATGAAAAGGGCAATGGTCCGCGCAGGACAAAAAATCGTTGTTGTTGCAGATCATAGCAAACTCAAAAAAGCAGGTTTGACCACATTTTGTCAATTCGAAGAGACTGACATCTTCATTACAAGCGAACTTGCAGACAAAGAAATGGTAAAGGAATTTGAGAAACGGGGCATACAGGTGATTATTGCTCCTGTATAAAATAGGTGGTGACATGATGAATCAGGAAATGACTCGATTAGTAAAAAAATATCCCGAGCTATCCGCCTGTTTGGCTGATATTGAAGAAGCTTTTTTTATACTTAAGGAGTGCTTTGACCATGGCGGAAAGCTTTTACTTTGCGGGAATGGCGGAAGTGCATCAGATTGCGAACATATTGTTGGTGAATTAATGAAAGGCTTCCTTTTAAAAAGGCCTATCGATAAGGATTTTCAAGAACGGCTCTTCGAGGTTGCTCCGTCTGATGCAGAATACCTTATCAATCATTTGCAAGGAGCCCTTCCAGCTATTTCCCTTATTAGCCATTCGGCACTTATGACAGCCTTTTCAAATGATGTTGATCCATCTCTCGTTTTCGCACAACAGGTTGTTGGCTATGGAAAGAAAGGCGATGTTTTATTCGGCATAAGTACTTCAGGCAATTCTAAAAATGTGCTGCAGGCCCTTAAAGTAGCCAAAGCAAAAGGCATGTGCACAATTGGTCTAACCGGGAGAAGCGGCGGGGAAATAAAAGATGTTTGCGATGTGACGATAAAGGTTCCTTGGAATGATACACCATCTATTCAAGAAAGACATCTGCCAATTTATCATTCATTATGTATTATGCTGGAGGAGGAGTTTTTTGGGAATGCGGAGAAATATATTAGTAGGACTTGATATTGGCGGTACAAAATGCGCTGTTTCGATTGGCAGAGTAATTGGTTCTCGTATTGAGATCCTTGACAAGAAACAATTCCCAACACCTGCGTCACCTGAAAAAGCCATTAAACAGCTGGAGGATACGATAGATGATATCATCCAAGTCCTGAATCTAGGTTCCATTGATGCTATCGGGATCAGCTGTGGTGGCCCGCTTGATAGTAAAAGAGGTTTGATCCTTTCCCCTCCAAATCTTCCTAATTGGGATAAGGTAGATGTCATAACCCCTTTTAAGCAAAAATACGGTGTTCCTGCGGGATTGCAAAATGATGCTAATGCTTGTGCTTTAGCAGAATGGAAATGGGGAGCAGGACAAGGGGCTTCCAACATGATTTTTTTAACCTTTGGCACAGGGATGGGTGCAGGTCTTATCATGAATGGAAGTTTATATACAGGAACCAATGATATGGCAGGGGAAGTGGGACATATCCGACTTGAAGAAGATGGTCCGCTTGGGTATGGAAAATATGGTTCCTTTGAGGGCTTTTGCAGTGGAGGGGGAATCGCCAATTTAGCAAAAGCAATGGCAGAATCTGCCATTAACGAAGGGAAGGCCCCATCATTCTGCCCTTCATTGGAGAAAAAAGAGATGATTACAGCAAAAAGTGTAGGGATTGCTGCAGAAAAAGGTGACCCGCTTGCAATTAAAGTGTATCATGAAGTTGGAAGAAAATTAGGCAGGGGATTAGCAATCTTAGTAGATCTTCTTAATCCGGAAAGAATTATAATCGGCAGTATTTATGGTCGCCAGCAGGACATATTAGAGCCGATTGTCAAAGAAGAACTCCAAAAAGAATCCTTAAACATAACAAATTCCGTTTGCGAGGTTCTGCCATCAGGGTTGGAAGAACAGGTTGGAGATTTTGCCAGTTTATCAGTTGCTTTACATACGATTGAGAAATAAAAAATGTGCGGAGTCTTTTAGAGGAAGAAAATTTCAGGTTTCGCACCCTTCTATGACGTGAGGGGAGTAAATAACAAATCGCTTCTGTTGTTTATTCCTCTGACATCACTAGATTTCACAACATTTGAAACTATTTCTTTTACTTATTTAAGGAGGTTTTTCCATGTTAAATGTTGCCTTACTAAGCAAATGGCATGTCCATGCTGAAGATTATGCCCGTCAGGCGTCTGAAAATGAAAACGTAACCATTAAGGTGGTTTGGGATGAAAATGAAGAGAGGGGCAGAGAATGGGCTGAAAAGCTTAATGTAGCATTTGAAGCTGATTTACTACAAGTGTTACAGAACCCAGAAATTGATGCTGTTATTGTAGATACACCAACAAATCTTCACAAGGAAGTTATTATTCTTGCAGCAAAACATAAAAAACATATTTTCACAGAAAAAGTGTTAGCGTTTACGGTTCAAGATTGTGATGAGATCTTCTCGGTAATAAAGGAAAATAATGTGAAGTTAATGGTGTCCTTACCAAGGCTGACGGAAGACTATTACATATTTGCTCAAGAAACGATTGATAAAGGGCTTTTAGGCAGATTAACATCCATCCGGTGCCGATTAGCACACAATGGTGCGGTTCCTTTCGAAGGGAATCCAAATGGCTGGCTGCCTAATCATTTCTTCAATAAAGAAGAGTGTGGGGGAGGCTCGTTCATTGACCTGGGTGCCCATCCAATCTACTTAACGAATCGTTTGGCTGGTCCTGCTAAAGCAGTAACTGCCCGCTTGCAAAACACATTAGGTTATGAAGTAGATGATAATGCAGTCGCGGTCATTGAATACGAATCAGGAGCACTTGGAACTCTAGAAACCGGGTTCTTAGCAAACGGCAGTCCTTTTCAGCTTGAATTGTATGGCACAGAAGGAACATTATTAATTGAAGAACGTAATATCCGTTTGAAAAGCAAGCAGTTAGGTGATGGGTGGACTGTTCCTGAGCAATTGCCTGAACCGATTCAAAGCCCAATGGTTCAATGGGTAAATAACATTTTAGGAAATGTCGAACCTACGATTACAGAAGAAGATATTCGAAACTTAACATTAATAAATCAAGCAGCAAGCATTTCTAATGAGCAAGAAAGACGAATAGAAACAGTTGAGCTTACCACTATTAATCAACAGGCTTAACAAATAATGAGTTTTTGAAATATAAAAAGGAGGGAGCGGCCATTCAAATGGCCGCTCTTTCATATGAACGGAAATTGTCAGTTTTTGCGCTTCCCCAGGAAATGATTCGTTTATTTGGACTGTTTAATAAGTGCTTGACGATCATCTGATTGTGGCGGTTCCTCAAGCCAGCCGTGTTTTATTAAAATATTTGCCCCATCTTCTGCATACAAAGCAATTTCCGCTGAAAGTCTTGTATATGTAGCACTTAAATCCAATCGATGGCAGGTACCTGCAGCCGTTCCATAATTACCTATCCCGATTGCAATCATTCCAGTAGTGTGGAGCATCATTAATTTATCCGAGAAGGGAGCAACCATGCTGTCTAAAACATTAGAGTCCCAATTCATAGGGGCTGGTACATCGCCATTGGTTAAAATAGAGCTAAATTTATTAATATGTTTATTGGAAATGTTTTTTCCTGCCATAAAATATTGTTTAACATCTTCATTTTTACAGACCTGGGCAAAAGCCATCATCATCGCTTTTCCTAAAGCGTTTGTTTGGACGTTAATATAAAGATGGGTAATTTCGATCGCTGATAACGGTCTTTTTTGCTGGCCAATAAAGTCAAAAAGGAAGCTTTGTTTTTTGACAAAAGTAACCTTATCGGGCGTTGAAATTTGCGGCGGTCTAATATAAATGCCCTTTGCTAGCATTAATTTTCTTGCTTTATCGTGCAAGTTTGCAGAAGAAACAAGCAGTTCGTTAAAAAAATGACTGACATCTTCACGAGCAGAAACCCCGATGGCGACACCAATACCTGCCATAGCAATGTTACCCATTTTTTGGAAGTACATAAGCATAAATGTATCTGTAAACAATCTTGGTGCATTTTCGTTAACGTCTTCATCCGTAAATCCAACTGGGATTGGATGGTTCTCTTCATTAAAAATAGCTGTTATGGTCGTAAGGTTTTTTTGCGTTAATCTAATGCCATCTTCAATAAGCTTGAGGATTTCTATATCTTCACATGTCCTTTTAAAATATTTAAAAACACAGGTTGCCAAGCTGTCATTCATATATTGAGTCCAAAGAAATCCCACTTCAGCCGCAGTAAGGGGAATTTTATGTTCTGTTAATACCTGTCCGTTTTCATTTCCTTTTGTATGGCCACTCACAAAGTTTCCTCCTTTAAAGCTTACCAATCAAAATCTTTTTAATGTTATCATCTATCATTCCGTCTAGATTATTCTTAACAAATAATATATTTTATTCAAGGTAAAGTTTGGTTGGATAGGCTCCGCTAAAGCATGCTGCACAACGACTGCTCGTTTCAGCCAAATCTACTTTTACAGCCTCTAATAATCCTTCGGTACTTAAGAAAGCCAATGAATCTGCCCCGATCGCTTTGCCCATTGCTTGCTCATGCTCATGTACATTAGCAAATAATTCTTCTTTTGTCGGCATATCAATTCCATAAAAACAAGGATTTCTAACCATTGGAGAACTAATTCGGACATGAACCTCCTTTGCGCCAGCCTGCCGAATTAATTGAACAATACGCTTGCTGGTTGTACCTCTTACGATAGAGTCATCTACTAGAACTACATTTTTCCCCTCAAGTATTTCTTCAACCGCGCTCAGTTTAAGGCGAACGGCTAATTCCCGCAATTCCTGAGTTGGTTCTATGAAGGACCGTCCAGCATAGGGGTTTTTTATTAAGCCCATTTCATAGGGAATCCCTGATTGTTGGGAAAATCCAATAGCAGCAGGGATACTTGAGTCAGGAACTGCGACTACCACATCCCCTTCTGTTGGATGCTCTTTTGCTAAGATCTGTCCAAGCTCCTTGCGAATGGATAAAACATTTCTCCCTTGTATGACACTGTCAGGACGCGCAAAATACACAAACTCAAACGAACAAAGAGACAGGTTTTCTTTTGCAGCAAACCGTCCTGTTTTCACACCGTGTTCATCAACTAAAAGCCATTCACCGGGCTCTACATCGCGCCAAAATTTCGCATCAACAGCTTTCAATGCACACGTTTCTGAAGCAGCAACAATGGCATCCCCAATTTTTCCTAGTGAGAGAGGACGTAAACCATTCCGATCGAGAGCGATAAGCATTTGTTTTTCTGTCATGATTAATAAGGCAAATGATCCGTCGAGTCTTTTCAAAACTTCTGGGGCTGCTTGTCCAAACATTTTTTTCTTAGAACGGGCAATAAGGTGGGCAATGACCTCAGTATCAGTCGTTGTTTGAAAAATACTCCCTTGCTGTTGTAAAATATTTCTTTCAAATCCCGCATTGACTAAATTTCCGTTATGAGCCACAGCTAAATCGCCCTCACTATATTTAAAAACAAGAGGCTGTGCATTTTGCAATAAACTCATGCCTGTTGTTGAATAGCGAACATGACCGATAGCCATATTGCCACTTAAGCCATTAAGGATGTCTCGTGAAAACACTTGGGTCACTAACCCCATTCCACGATGATGCCTAAATGATTTGCCATCACTAACCACAATTCCCGCACTTTCCTGGCCGCGATGCTGCAAAGCGTGAAGACCGTAATACGTTAAATCTGCTGCTTTTGGATGATTAAAAATCCCAAAAACACCACATTTCTCTTTCATTTCCGAAGACATTCCTACCCCTCCGATATCATCATTTTTCCTATTTTTTACGTAGAAAAAATTTCTATCCTCAATAATTTATGAGAAGAGGGAGCAGAACACTTATTGACTTTATTGAAACTTACTATTGTATGGCATTTTGTTCATTCGAACTGGTATGTTTACCAATGGTTATTTATATAAAAAAGAAAATAGGACATATTAAAGAAAAAAAGTAGGAGGGTTGATATGCCTTCAAGTCAAGCACCTATTTCATCCTCAGAATTAGCTAATTTGTGGATGACTTACCAGGAAAAAACGATGATTCTACTAATGCTGGAGCATTTTATAGAACACGCTGACGATGATGAAATACAGCTATTGCAAGAGTATTATATTAAGACAGTCGAAAATATAGATAAAATGAAAAATATCTTTCAACAGGAAGGTGCGGTATTGCCGATAGCTTTTTCAGAAGGCGATGTTCATAAAGGGGTTCCAAAGCTTTTTGATTATCTGTTTGATATTGTGTATTTGCATATGATGACAAAAGTTGAAATGAGTCTTTTTGCCCTTTATACAGGGATGTCTTATCGAAAGGATATTGAGGAATTTTTTATTCAATTGACGAAAGAATCCCAAAAAATGAACAGCCAAACAACCCAATTTCTTTTAGGAAAAGGAATATTGGTACGGCCGCCGCTAGTCAGTATGCCAAAAGAAGTTACATTTGTAAAAGATAAACATTATTTAGGCGGATTAAATCCATTGGGTGAAACAAGATCATTAAATACTGTTGAAGTTTCACTTATTCATCATGCCATTGAAACAAACCTTGTTGGCATGCAATTAATGATAGGGTTTGCTCAAGTGGCTTCTGATGAGGAAGTGAAGCAATACCTTACAAAAGGAATAAACTTATCTAAAAAGATTGAAATAGAATTAGGTGAATTTTTAAGGCAAAGCTTTATAGAACCGCCAGCCAGTCATGCAGGGAAAGCCACAGCTTCGAAAACAGCCCCTTTTTCGGATAAAATCATGTTATACAATACAAGCTTGCTCTCTTCTTTTGGGCTTGGAAGCAATGCAATTGGAAGTGCTTTTAGTTTACGCAGTGACCTCCCGTTTAAAATGGCCATTTTGGCAAAAGACATCTACTCCTTCGCAAGGGAAGGAGCGAAAATAATGTTAAAAAATGGCTGGTTGGAAGAACCCCCGCAAATTGAGGACCGCAAACAATTAACGAAATAAATCCATAATAACAACTTTACAGGAGCCATGGCAGGGCTCTTTTTTTTTGCTACTTCCAATAAAAAATACGCTTCTAATAACCTTTACAACATAGAACGTGAACCAACATTTTTTACAATAAATACCATAATAAACAAGGGATTTTGCGATTAGTATAGAACTTTAAATAAGGAAGTTGATCTCTATTAGAGCGAGGAGAATGACAAATGAAACAGCAAACGATCCAACTGTATGATTATCATGTATGGGCAAACCAAAAGATTTTTGAACACTTAAAGGAACTACCGAGCAGCATTTTCGATCAGGAGATTCAAAGCGTATTTCCATCAATCTCTAAGGTCATGGTGCATGTGTATTTAACCGATATCACATGGTTAGGTGTCATGTCTAACAAAAGTTATCACGAAATCGCTGAACAAACAAATCAGTTACGTGAGACGGTCAACGGAAAAAGTTTAGAAGAAATGGAGACTTTGTATTCTGACCTATCAACGGAAATGAAAGCTTTTTTTGAACAGTATGACTACGGTCAAGGAATATTCCCTGAGCATCCAACATACGGACGGCTAGATACAAATCTATTTGAGTTAGTCCAGCATGTTGTCAATCATGGAACCTACCACCGAGGTAATATTACTGCTATGCTTCGGCAATTAGGTTATCAAGGTATTGGCACTGATTATGTTTTTTATCTATATCTAAAGAAAACAGGTAAGTAGTTCTTTTTCACCATCATCTTTCGGTGCAGGTCAAAAAAGAACAAGCCCTTTTGAAACTGCCCCGTGCAAACTTACCTTCAAACCCTGCTTTTGGATAAGATACCATTAAATTGTATATACTATCTACAATTTAATGGAAGCATTTCAATCCTTGGGGTGGTAGAATGAAGCAGGAAAAAATCAGTGCACTCCAATTACTTTATGTGATCGTTGGATTCCAAATAGGGAATACATTTGTTTTTGGTTTAGGTGGAGGTGCCAAACAAGATGCTTGGATTGTTATTCTAGTCTCAATGTTAGGCGGCTTTATCTTAATGTTTGTCTATACGAAATTATCGAACTATTATCCAAATGATACGTTGATTCAAATGATACCAAAAATCATCGGGAAGTTTTTGGCATTCCCGTTTATTTTGATCTATATTGGCTATTTTACATATTTAGCTGCTCGAGCATGTCGAGATTTCGCTGAGATATTAGCAGCATCCATGCTGGTTAAAACACCCATGGTAGTCGTAATAGGAAGTTTTATGATCTTAATCGTGTATTGTTTTCGAGGTGGAGTTGAGTCCTTCGGCAGAATGGGAGAAGCCGTAATTCCATTTTATCTTATGTCTTTAAGTATCATATGGGTTCTATTACTAACTGTAAGAGAATTCGATATACAGCAGCTTACCCCTATTTTAGGAAATGGTCTAAAACCGATCATGAATGAAGTGTTTCCAATGGTATTAACCTTCCCGTTTGGAGAAGCAATCATCATTACGATGTTTTTCCCATATTTAAACAAAATGAATAAAAAAAGAATAGTTGGAATGACAGCCATATTCCTTACCGGGATGATTATGACCGTTAATTTAATCATGGTTTTATCTGTACTAGGTCCTGAAATATACAAAAAAGATTTTTTTCCTCTTCTTACAGCTGCCAGAATGGTTTCCATTGCTGATTTCTTGGAAAGATTTGATGCATTGGTTATTTTAACGATGTTAGCTGGCGTGTTTTTTAAAATTGGCGGATGGACTTTCGGATCAGCAGTTGGGATTGCCCAACTTTTTAAATTAAAACAAAATCGTTCTGTATTCCTTGGAATGGGTATGATCATAACACCCTTATCACTTTTAATTGCACCGAATCAAATTCGTCATAATGAAATTGGCTTAGATTTTTTCACATTATACTTTCATATACCTTTGCAAATTCTGTTTCCATTGTTATTACTTTGTATTGCATTTTTCCGAAATAAGCTCCAAACAAAAAAGAACACTAATACCCTAAAAAAATAAAAGGAATTTCAAAAAAAATACGGAATATTATTAGTTAACGAGAAAAAAGGAGGCTACTATGATGAAAAAATTTGTAACTAAAGAAGAACAAACATATAAGGGTGCAGCATTTCATTAACTGACAATATGTGTTTGCCCTTATATGTGAGACGGATGCATGAACAAGAATGAGGAACTCGAACATACAAGGAGCAAAAAATGAATAATCGATTAAAAAAATTTCTTTCCTATTACAAACCGTATTTAAGATTGTTTTCGGCTGTTTTAACTTGTACATTAATCGTGTCTGTCATTTCGTTAAGCTATCCATTATTGACACGATATATAACAAAAGATGTGCTGGAAGGAAACATCTCCCATGCGCTAAATCAAATTTACATCATTGGTGCTTTGATGCTTTTGTTGGTTTTGATACAAAATGCGTGTAACTTTTTTTCAGATTATCAGGGACATAAGCTAGGTGCTATGATGGAAAGTGATATGCGCAGTGAATTATTTGATCATTTACAAAAATTATCCTTTCGTTTTTACGATAAGCAAAAAACAGGGCAGCTAATGTCAAGAATTACAAACGATTTACTTTTATTATCTGAATTGTATCATCATGGTCCCGAGGATTACCTTAGATATCTTGTAAAGTTTATCGGTGCTTTTGTTATCTTAATGATGATCAATGTCAAATTAACGTTGGCCGTCTTTATGTTTTTACCGCCAATGGCGTTTTTTGCCTTGATTTTAAATAAACGAATAAATCTTGCAATAAAAAGAAATAAAGCGAGAATTGCTGATATTAATTCACAGGTGGAGGATAGCCTTTCGGGGATCCGAGTTGTAAAGTCATTTGCCAATGAAGACATTGAAAGGGAAAAATTCGCCTATGAAAATAATCGCTTTCTTGAAAGCAGGAAGAGCACGTATCGAAATGAAGCCTATTTATACAATGGAATGGAAACGTTTATCCAGCTTATTACAATAACAGTTATTGTATTTGGCGGTGTTAACATTGTAAATGCTTCCTTAGATTTGGCGGATTTAATCACATTTTTATTATACATTGGTTATCTCATTGAGCCTTTACAAAAATTAACCCATATGACAATGCAGTACCAGGAAGGCATTACCGGCTTTGAACGCTTTATGGAAATTCTAGAAATTGAGCCTGATATTCAAGACTCAAGAGATGCGATTGATTTAAAAGATGTAAAAGGTAATATAGAGTTTAAAAATGTCGGCTTCAAGTATCTTGATACCCATGACTATGTTTTGGAAAACATTTCACTAGACGTTAAAGCAGGAGACTATATTGCATTAGTCGGCCCATCTGGTGCCGGTAAAACAACATTATGCTCGCTCATCCCCCGTTTCTATGACGTTAGAGAGGGAGAAATTTTACTTGATGGGATAAATATTAAGAATATTAGCCTGGACACTCTAAGACGAAACATAGGTGTAGTCCAGCAAGATGTCTATTTATTTGCCGGAACCGTTCTGGACAATATCCGCTATGGTAAACCAAATGCAAGTAAAGAGGAAATCATTGAGGCAGCAATAAAGGCTAATGCCCATAATTTTATAATGGGATTACCAGATGGGTATGAGACTGATATTGGTCAACGTGGTGTAACCTTATCTGGTGGACAAAAACAGCGGTTGAGCATTGCACGCGTCTTTTTGAAAAATCCGCCTATTCTTATTTTTGATGAAGCAACAAGTGCTCTGGATAATGAAAGTGAAAGAGTTGTGCAAAAGGCGTTGGACGATCTGGCAAAAAATCGAACAACATTTGTGATTGCTCATAGATTATCAACGGTTAGAAATGCCAAAAGGGTTGTTGTCTTAACAGATCATGGCATTGATGAAGAAGGAACACATGAAGAATTACTGGCATATGAAGGTACCTATGCCCATTTATATCAAATGCAATTTAAGATTAGTTGAATGAATGATTGGGATTGCTTCGGCAATCCTATTTTTATATACAAAAGGAATATTAATACTCATTGTTGCATTTAGCAATAAGTTGATTGGGGGGACAGCGTGAGACTTCAAAGGGACAGGAAATTATGATCAGGAGAGTAAGTCTAATCTCACCAGACCACTGGTTTTTAGCGGAAATCAACAATCAAGATAAAGTGATTGCCATACTGATAGAGAGAATACTGATGAATGGAACTAAAGGTGGGAAACGCAAATGGAAAAGTGGGAAAAAGCCCTCCATAAATTTTTAAAAGAGTGGATAGATAGAAACGACGTAATAGCAGCACTCGTTTGCGGAAGTTATGTGACCGGTAATCCGACTAAACGATCAGATATAGACGTGCATATCCTTTTATCTGATGAAGCAAACTGGAGAGAAAGAGGCAATAAACAAATTGACAAGTATCTTATCGAATATTTTGTCAATCCCCCGAGGCAAATTCGTCAATATTTTCAAGAGGATTTTAGAGATCACAGAACTATGTCTATGGTTCAGTTTCTTACTGGTCAAGTTCTTTTTGATAAAACGGGAGTCATTGAGGAGCTAAAACGAGAAGCACAGGAATGGATCAATAAAAAACATGAAAAACCTAACTATATATTACAAGAAATCAAAAAATATGGAATATGGGACACCTGTGACAATTTACAAGATTGTTACGAACAACAAAGTCCGGACTTTTATCTTATATACTATCATTCATTATCAAATTTATTTAATCAATATTGTCTTTATCTAGGATTAGAACTTATTCCACCCTATCAAATCCTTTCCTATCTAAAAAACACTGACTTTAAGGAAAAATATCTAAAAGATACTTTTCCAGACACTGAATTCAGTAACATGTTTATCAAAGCAATAGAACAGAAAGAAAACCTCGAAATGATAAACAATTATAAACAACTATCTAAATATGTTTTAGACAAAATGGGTGGCTTTGATATAGACGGCTGGAAAATAATTAGCTCAGTGGAAATATAAATTATCCGGACGAGAATCCTGAGACAAAGAACAAATCTTCTTAGTACTGATTAAGAACACAATGACTTTGCAAAATGGATAAATGTAAATTCGGATAAGGCATTTAACACCATCATGCCGACAGTAAATACATCTCATACACCTAAAGATGAAGCAAATTATAAAACTTTCTAAATAATGTAATATATTAGTTGAAAGTTAATTAGTTGCTGTTATTTATTTTTACAAATATTGATTTTGGGAGAGAAAAGCATGAAATATTCCATAAAAATAAATTCTTACATAGCTAACCATGAAGTGCCTGATTTAAGGGAAGTGATTGGCTGGGAAAGACGTGATGAAGATTATTCTATATTGTTTAAACGCTGCAATTTCTGGGCGGGAGTACGAGACGAAAAAGAAAGGCTGATTGGCTTCGGTTATATTTCAGGAATGGGGCTACAGCATGGCTATATGGAGGACATACTCGTTCATCCTGACTATCAAAGGCAAGGAATTGGGGTTGAGTTAGTAAAATACCTATTAAGTGAAGCTGAGCGGTATGGATTAGAAATTGTTACTTTGACTTTTCAATCGAAACACTTAAAATTTTACGAATCATGCGGCTTCACTGCTTGCCATGGCGGGGTGTGGAGGAATAACAAGTAAAAGGTCATGTTGTGAGAAATACAAAAAATGTTGACAATAATTAACATCCATCATATGATAAAAACATAATGACAGTGATCACTGACATGCAGTGAGACTTTAAACAGAAGAGTTTTACTGCCGCTAAAACCTGAGAAAAGTTTTAAATTAAGGGTGATAACATGGAAAGCCAGCAAAAGCTAAGCAATTCAGACAAAATGATGATTGCAGCAATCAATTTAATTTCAGAAAAAGGCTACAATAGTGTGACAACAAAGGAAATTGCGGAAGAAGCTGGTTTTAGTGAAAAAACATTATTCCGTCATTTTGGAAGTAAACAAAATTTGCTTGAAACGGCCTTTAAACGATTTCATTATTCAGAGGAAATGAAGACACTTTATAACGAAAAGTTGGTCTGGGATCTACAAACTGATTTGCTTTTGATTAGTCGCAAGTACCATGAACTTATGAATCGAAATCGAAAAATGATTCAAATCAGCATTAAAGAAGCAGGAAATTTACCGCCTGGATTTTTGGAAACTACCCAGGAACCTCCGAAACAATTTTTGGACATTCTGACACAATATTTTTCGAGAATGCAGGAAATGGGGAAAATGATCCAATCAAAGGCTGATGTGCAGGCCCTTTCATTCATGTTTATGAACTTTGGTGCTTTTATGAATAATTTGGATCACTCATCAAGCTTTACTACGGTTTCACTTGATGAGTTTGTGACAGAGAGTGTCCAACTATTTGCTAGGGCTTTAACTCCCTAGTATTTATTTACCCACAGTGTCAGTCAGTGCTGACATACTAAAATGAAGCATGGAGGTTTATGATGGAAACAAAAATAACGGCAAATAGACAAAAATTAATCTATTTACTAATGATTACGCTTATTTTTTCAGCTATGAGCGGTACCATTTTTAACATTGTGCTCCCTCAAATAAGCGAGGAATTTGAGTTAAGCATCTCGGAAGTAAGTTGGATCTCTTCCGCTTATGGTCTTATATATGCAATAGGTGCAGTGACTTACGGGAAACTTGCTGACCTTTACAAATTAAAGAAATTACTGACCATTGGACTATTGTTGTTTGCAGGGGGATCACTGCTTGGCCTTGTTTCCCAAACTTTCTGGCTCATCCTTGTTGCAAGATGTCTGCAGGCAATGGGAGCTGCAGCTATACCCGCCACAGCTATGATTATACCCATTCGTTATTTCCCTCCAAAAAACAGGGGGTATGCATCTGGAATGGCCGCATCAGGCTTGGCAATCGGAACAGCGGTCGGTCCTATTATTTCAGCACTTATTATTAGCATAGCCCATTGGCGATGGTTATTCAGTATCACACTTCTTATCTTGCTTGTTCTTCCATTTTATCGAAAATACCTCGGGGATGAGGTGGGTGAAGGTGGGAGCTTCGATTGGATTGGATGCTTAAGTCTTTGCGGGACCATTGTCATGTTACTATTGGGTGTTTCAAATGGTTCTTGGTTCTTCCTGGCAGGTAGCTTACTTTTCCTAATACTCTTTATTGCACGGATTCAAAAAGCAACTGATCCATTCATTCAGCCTAAGCTTTTTAAAAACAAACAGTATACATTTAGTTTAGTGCTATTCTTTCTGGTCAATGCGATTGGTTATTCCTTATATTTTCTAAGCCCCATACTTCTTTCTGCTGTACAGAACCTATCTTCAAACTGGATAGGATTTGCGCTCGTTCCTGCAGCTGTTGCTTCAGCAGTTTTGGGACGAAAGGGTGGAAGCCTAGCAGACAAAAAAGGAACTTCCTATTTGTTTTTTATAGCTTCAGGATTGTTGATCATTTGTTTTCTGTTACTTTTTACTTTCACCGAAAGTTCCCCGATATGGATCGCAGGCTTTTTGATTTCAGGAAATGTCGGGCAAACTTTTATGATGATCGCGATGACTCTTTTTGTATCTTTTATCTTGCCGAAGGAACAAACAGGAGTAGGAATGGGGCTTTTATCGATGACAAATTTCATTTCTGCCAGTATAGCAACAGGAATTTATGCAAAGATTGTTGACATCGGAGCAAATAACCATATCAATCCTCTTGTATCTGACTCTTCTAGTTTTATATACAGCAACATATATTTTGTATTGTTTATCTTGCATGCAGGAATTCTCTTGACCTATTATTTTATGATTGCCAAGGGATATAGAAACAAAGTCCAATTAAATACAAGGATAAAAGCATAGTACAAATTTTTCACGATAAAAAATGAAAGGATGTGATGCAGCCTATTCATATAAATAAAATAGTGCAGATGGTCGCACATAGCCTTTAAAAAAACTTTATGAATAGCGAGGGAAGTAATGATGAAAAATGAAGCATTGAAAATTGGAATTATTTTAGGAAGCACACGCCCAGGACGAGTAAGTCCGCAAGTAGGAAATTGGGTCAAAGAAATTGCTGAAAAACGCGGGGATGCGTATTATGAAATCGTTGATTTAGCAGATTACAAGTTACCTTTTTTAGGAGAACCAGGCGGGGAAAAACAGGAGAAAGCCTGGTCAGAGAAAATTGATAGTCTGGATGGATTTGTGTTTATAACAGCTGAATATAATCACAGCATCTCAGGCGTATTAAAAAATGCACTTGATCTTATTCGGACAGAATGGAATGATAAAGCAGCAGGCATCGTAAGCTATGGTTCAACAGGCGGAGCCCGCGCTGCAGAGCATTTACGTGGAATTTTAGGAGAACTGCATGTTGCGGACGTTCGAATCCATCCAACGTTATCTATCTTTACCGACTTTCAGAACTTCAATCAATTTAAACCTGCTGAGCTCCATCTTAATAATATAAATGGAATGTTGGACCAAGTTATTACATGGTCTGCTGCGTTAAAAACAATTCGCGTATAATTTTTGTTTTTGGTAAAGTTACATGAAAATCTGGCAGGAAGCAGCCTTTGTACAGATATCAATTATTTAACTGTTGCCGCGCGCTACTTCTTTTTCTGTTAAAAAGCGATCAAATTCAGCGGAGTTCAAAAAAAGAGAATCATACCCAAACAAAAAAGTTATAATGCAAATAGGGCTTACGAATTTAATGGCTTACGATCTCTGCTGAGCCTAAAAGAACACCAAGACTGGAAGTGCGGCTGCGGTTTTACTGATCTAAATGGTCAACGGTGGAATGTCTTGTATATGGGGATATGAGAAAGATAAACAAGCAGTAAGAAATAATATGCTATGTTTAATTAGAGGGTAGAGTGGGTTTGCTGCAGCAAACTCTTTTCTTTTTAGAAGACTGTTTTTCGTAAACCATGTTGCTTTTTAACAATGGTATGGTTGATTGAATCTCCAGGTTGCTCGCTTCCTCAGTGCGGGCGGGGAGCCTTCTCAGGGCACAGCTCCTGCGGGTTCTCACCCCTGTCCTGCTGGATTATCAAACATCCGCTCAATCATCCCTTCCACAGTAAATTTCTATAATACGAAAAAAAACAACAATTTTTTAGAAATAAGGATATTCTGGATTTACATGAATCATGAGTTACACAAAAAGGGACTTCAATCATTTTTGGTGGTAACGAGGCTGCATATTTTCATGTTAACAGAAAAAAGGAGAGACAATGAAACAGAGGAAATTATCTATTTTCTATCTCGAACCATTTTACGATTTTTATAACTTTTTTAATCTCTTTTTTATAATGACAATAATGACCAACAAAAAAGGAATAACAATAAATAAAGGGATAAAGTATATTTTTGGAACAATCTCAATCCCGATATAGATATGTTCTACATAATTTTCGGCCATGAAAATGGCCATTATAATGACAGCTAAGCCCATTAAAGGAATAGAGATCTTTTTTAAATTAGGTTTTTTTACAAGACTAGATATTCCTTCAATAGCACCATAGAAAAAAACAGTAATTTTAAAAAAGCCTCCAATAATCAATAAAATAAGAGCTATTGGATCAAGCCTTTGAAAAACTTCACCAATATTTACTTTTCCGGCACTTTGCAATAAAGGAAATGTACTTATTGAAGCTAAAAAAGGTCCAAGAACGCTGATCATAATGGTTGTAATGATAGTTAGAAGGATGCCGCTAAAAATAAGGGCTAAATAACCAGCCATGATTCCTTGCTTTTGCTGATTTAAATAGGGAAAGAAAATCGTAAATACAATGGTTTCTCCGAATGGAAAAGTGACGATAGTTGGAAAAGCAGCATGAAATACAGGCTTCAACCCAGCTTCAAGGACTGGCTGCAAGTTCTCAAATTTTGGCAAACCACTAATAAATGTAAATAATATAAACATAAATCCAAAAAGCATTACCCAAGGAAAAAAAATTTCGGCAGTTCTAACAATTACTTCAAACCCTAAATAACACCCGATGCAAATGGCAAACATCATTAAAGAAGCAACTGCAAAAACCGGTGTTTCATATAAAATCGTTGTTAATAAAAGATCACAAAAATCTCTTAAAACTCTTGCGGCAATGTATAAAAATAAACAGATATAGACAATAGCAAGAAATCTTCCGATCATTTTGCCCACGATTTTTTCCAAATAATTAGTAAATGGTAAGGTTGAAAATTGCATGTATAGATAGGTGTATAGGAAAAATAAGATCAGTCCTCCAATCATTCCGATCAAAATGGCCAGCCAAGCATCCTGTTTCGCCTCCAACCCTAGTCCAACTACCACTGCACTTCCTAGCTCAAATAAAACCATAACAACAAAAAGTTGAATCGGCTGAATCTTTTTTTGGACCATTGCTGAAGTTCTCCTTTCATAGGTATTGGCACAGGTTTTAATATGGATTGAAGCTCTTGGAAGCTTCAGCCTTTTTTCTCAATTTTCCAATCACTAATAGCAGCATTGGAAGAAAAAAACAAATTGTTAAGGAATAAGGAGACCATGTTTTAGCAACAAAATGGTGAAAGTGAACAATATCTGGATGTGCAATAATTGAAAAGGCAATGATTAAAATCGCTAATGGGTAAAGCAGGATGTGATAATTTTTTAATCCCAATACTTGGGCTAAACCAAGAGAAACTCCGTAATAGCAAATTGTTAGTTTAAAATACATCGTAAAAAACCAAATGATTGCTACAATAACTTCAATCCTTTCTAAAAAATCACCTATACTTATTTTTTTTCCTAATATATAAGAGGGATAGCCATTTCTTTGAGTGAAATCAGGACCTAATACTAATATAGTTGACAATATAAGAATAGATAGGATTATACCGCCGATTAAAGTTCCCATAAAAAATGCTTTTTTCACTTTAACTATTTCTGAAACATAAGGAGTAATCATTAAAAAAATGGATAGTTCTAAATAGGGGAGACCTAGATTGCTATATGCTGCATACATAATTGGTTTTATGCCTGCACCAAAGATTGGTACGATATACTCAATCTTTATTTCAGGGATAAGAAATAATAGTAATAGAAAAAGAAGAACAATGACCCATGGGAAAAAGATAAGGGCCGTTCGGCAAATGACTTCTAATCCCAGCTTCACTCCAAATAAGCTAATGATAATAAACAAAGTCATAATCATTTCAATTGGCGTTTCAACCATTACCTGAGTTGTCAAAAAATCCCCAATTTCTCTAAGTAAACCGGAAGAAAGGTAATAAAAATAAAATAGAAAGAGAAGGGAGTTGAGTTTCCCAAACCATTTCCCTAAAATCTTTTCATTGTATTCGACAAAGGTCATTGCTGGGTAAAGTACCGATAATCGATAGTATAGGAGGACGAAAGCTATACCTATAAGCAATGTAAGAATAGAAGCAAGCCAGGCATCCTGCTCGCTTAACTTGGCAAGCAAAGATGGGGCTACAAGAATCGAACTTCCTATCGTATATGTGATAACTAACACCTGAAATTCACCGGCACTAATTTTTCCCTTTTCTAGCATGATGTTCATTCACCCCTAAGATAAAATCCGTTCGATATAAGAAGAGACTGGATTATAAAAGTTCGTTATGAAATCCATAGGAGTCGGAATACCTACATTAACACTTATTAACATACACAACGTTAGACCAGCTGTAAGGAGCAAGAAATAGACAATCATTTCTCTCCACCATTTCTTTTTTATTAGGGGCGGGATTTCAAATAAAGTAATAAGAACTCCAATAAACGCGATTCCTATCATGTTCCACATGGTCATTACTCCTCGGCTTCTTTTTGAAAGGATTCTGTAATTGTGCCTAAACGCCGAACATCTGCGTTAACTTTAACAGTTACAGCTAATTCTGCGAATTCTTCGTCCCAATTTTTTTGGAGCTGTTTCCACGCTTTAGGATCAGCACGATGAATCACCTCGCCAAAACCAAAAATATCGCATTGATAATCCTCTTGTACTTTTTTTATTACTGTTTCTACTTTGTTTTTAATATCGTTTTGGTATTTTTCATTTAATTCATCGATGTTTTGCGGTTTAGATAAATCAAATTTACTTTCAACATCACCAACATTCCCTTCTGTATTGATCGTAATGTTTATTTTTGGTTTCCCATTAACCATCTTCCCCTTGACCTTTGTCTTAGAACGGATTGTTTCAATTGAAATAGAACCGTCCTCCATTGGAACCTTAACCACTGTACTTTTCACATTATCCGTAATATAGTTAAAGCCCTTACTTTCATCCAAATTCAACCAGCCTATAAGCTTGTCATTATCAAAAACGGCAAGAGAGTCGATTTTAAGACCCGTTTTCGGAGAGACATTTTGCACATTTTTAATATCACTGCCTGCTTCGGGATCATTATATACATAGATTCCTGTTAAAACAGGCTCCTTTCCTTTGCTGACAATACTGTTGATTAATTCATCCAATTTAACCGATTTAGTTGCAGCCCAATTTTTCTCTGAATTTTCTAAGGCACTAAATAGTTTATTTGCTGGCACTTTCTCGAGAGCGGTTTGCACATTTAGAATATCTGAAGCGGTGGAACCCTTTGCGACAGTTATATAAAAATCCGTTCGCATTTCATGGTCACGTGAAATAAAATCAAGAGCTTTTCCAATTCCTTCTTTTGCAATTTCTTCACCAAAAATAACTTCACGAAGATGAGCAACATATATTTTCCTTGGTGCATCCATTGAAATTTTTCTCAAAGCTTCAAAGACAGTTTCGCCTCTTTTCATAAATCTTACAACTTCCGTACGTCCTGAACTGCTTTTACCTGCTAGCTCACCAGGATTAAGGATTTGGATGGATATAAGGTAACCATCCTCTGTTTTATCGATTCCCAAAGCTGTTGCAATTGCTAGCTCATTCAATTCTTTTCTGCTCCAGCATCCAGTTAATAAACTGAGAATTAGCATGAGAATAGCAAAAATACGAATGATTTTTTTCATATGAATGCTCCTTGTATAAGGATTTCCAACAGTTATTAGTTTGAAGGTTTTGGAGAGGGCGTTTTTTCCCTTTCCGTGTCTTTTTGACTAATTAAGCGAGGCCTTGCAAATAAAGCCCAAAGTGGGAAACGGGTAATATTATCTTTTTGATCCTTTAAAATAAATGGTGCACTTGGTGCAAGATACGGTATGCCAAATGAGCGTAAACTATTTAGATGAAGGACCATTACAATGAGTCCTAAAATAATCCCAAATAATCCAAAAGTAGCAGCAAGTATCATAAACCCGAAACGAAGGATCCGAACAGCAATCCCCATATTAAAGGAAGGGGACACAAAGCTGCTGATAGCTGTTAAGGAAACGACGATTACCATTGTTGCCGTGACAATTCCAGCTTCAACAGCTGCTTGTCCAATGACCAAGGCTCCGACAATTGAAATAGCCGACCCAACCGCGCGAGGCATCCTTACACCTGCTTCACGCAGGATTTCAAAGGTAAACTCCATCATTACTGCCTCGACAATAGCGGGAAATGGAACACCTTCGCGTTGAGCCGCCAAACTGATAAGCAATGGGGTAGGGAGCATTTCCTGATGAAAGGTAGTAACTGCTATATAAGCTGATGGTGTCAGCAGGGCTAGAAAAAAAGACAAATACCGCAGTAAGCGAATGAGCGTTCCAATGTCAGCCCGTTGATAGTAGTCTTCACTTGATTGAAAAAAGTGCACTAAAAGCGCCGGTACAAGAAGCACAAAGGGTGTTCCATCAACAAGAATGGCAATCCTGCCTTCTAAAATTGCTGCAGCGACAGTATCTGGGCGCTCAGTATTAAAAACCGTAGGAAAGGGGGTATAAACCTCATCTTGAACAAACTCTTCAATATACCCGCTTTCAAGGATTGCATCAATTTTAATTCGATCTAGTCGATTTCGCACTTCTGTTACCGTTTTTTCATTGACAACCCCTTTTAAGTACATGATCGCAACGTCAGTATGTGTTTTTTCACCAATTTGCTTTGTTTCAAGCCATAAGTTTGGATCCTTGATTCTCCGGCGTATTAATGCCGTATTTGTCCGCAGTGTTTCTGAAAAGCCATCTTTTGGTCCTCTTACAACTGTTTGAGAAGTAGGTTCTTGTACGCCGCGGTCTGTCCAACCTTTGGTGCTGAGAGCAAGTCCTTTTTGAAAACCATCAATTAATATGATTGTATCTCCTGATAACACATGGAAAAATAGGGTTTGAAAATCACTAAATTCCTTTATTTCCCCAATTGGGAGAGAATGCGACTTAATAATGTCAAAGAGATTAGCTGAATTTGTCATTGTTGGATTTAGGTTTGTCTCTCGAATTTCAACCATAAGCGTTTCAAGGATAAAATCCTGAACAAATGTTTTATTAACTAACCCTTCAGTATAAATAATTCCTAAATGAATATTTCCATTATTTCCGGAATGAAAATCCCTTATGACAATGTCAGAACTATTTCCCAGAGTTTTCTTTATATTTTCTAAATTGTCAGTTAGGTTTGGGTGGATATCGTTTTCATCCTGCGAATTACCCATCGCTCCTGCAGTATGTTTTGTTAACTCCATATTGTATTTCTCAGATTGTTTATCTTTTGTTAATTTCAATAATGATTTAGGAGTACGGATTTTCATTTGATCCTCCCTATTTACATTGATACATATGTAGTATTTTTTCGAAATGGAGGATAATTTATCCATGATTTCGTAATAAATAAGTCGAATCATTCAGAGATTTTTTAATCTGTCATTATGACTATAGCAATTTAAGTAAAACTTTCCTTTCATCAGAGCAATAGGGATAAAGAAAAATAAGGAAATATTCTCTATGATTAAGGTAAGAGTTTTCATGTTCGAAATCTTTCTTTATCAAAAATGCAGCGAAATCTTTTTAGAACTTAGAAAATGAGTATTCAATAAGCATTCTTCTAAATTAAGGAAGTGAAAAAATGAGATTCGGGTGTTGTACAGATATCAACCATTCAGCCATTGTTAAAGAAGCCGGTTTTGATTTTTTAGAATGTACAGTCGTCTCACTGGTACCTGACAATGATGATGACTTTGAAAGAATTTTTAATACGTATAAACAAAGTCCATTACCCATTGAAGCGTGTAACATTTTCTTACCGGGGAACTTAAAAATTGTCGGAAATGAAGTCAATTATGGAGCGGTTGAACGTTATGTTGACAAAGCTCTAAGTAGAGTGAAACAAATCGGTGCTAGAACGGTTGTGTTTGGAAGCGGCAGAGCACGTTCTTTGCCAGAGGCTTTTTCACGAGTGAAAGGTGAGGAACAAATCATAACATTTCTAGATATCGTTGCCGATTACGCAGACCCGTTAGGTATTACGGTTGTGATTGAACCATTAAATCGAAAGGAAAGCAACATGATTAATAGTATTCCAGAAGCGATGGAAATAGCGAAAAAAGTGAACCGAGATTCCATCCAGGTGCTTGCCGATTTCTATCATATGCATGAAGAAAAAGAACCTATTGAACATCTTGTATCAGCTAAGGATCTTCTAAAACATATTCACGTTGCGGACTCAGGCAGATTTGCTCCAGGAACAGGAACTTATCCATATAAAACGTTTGTTCATTGTTTAAAGGAAGCCAATTATGACGGCTTGGTCTCAATTGAATGCAATTGGAAAGACTTTGAAACAGAAATCTATCAAACAAAACAATTTTTACAAAATCTGTTTGAATAAATTTATAAAGAAATTTCGGTGAAATTCAGTTTTTCTTTTATCGGTTCCTAATCATTTCAAAGCTAAGTTTCGAGGAGGGGGAGTTATGAATGAAGGGAATATACGTGCTTATTACCGAATTAAAACCGAAGTTTCCTCAAAAGAAGAATTTACTTACCATTCACATGACCGCTATGAAATTTACTATTGCCATAGCGGAAACTGCAAGTTTCTAATTGGTGATCAAATTCATTATTTACAAGAGGACGATATCATTATCATGAATGGGTTAACCCTGCATCGTGCTAATCCTGAGCTTGGAAAACTATATGAACGAAGTGTAATCGAATTTTCAGCAGAATGGGTTCGACCGATCTTAAGCAGTTTAAAAGTTCCAGAATTATTAAATCCTTTTCAGATGCTGAGCAACAGCTTGTTCAGAGGGGGAGAGACAGCAAAGCTTGCCGAAATAGAAGATTTAATGAAGAGAATTGCCGCAATAAATGTAAACAATATAAAGACAAATGCTTCCAATTTTGAGAATCGACTCTTAGAGGGAGAGGTTTCAGCACTGCTCGTGCAGCTTTTATTTAAAATCTATGAACTTAGCAAACTGAGATTAGTCAAAATACCCACTGTAAAATCGGATAAAGCGAGTCACGCTAACCGGATTGCAAAATGGATTGAACAACATCTTGATAGCAACATTACTTTAGATAACATTGCTGATAATTTAAATATTAGTAAATATTATATGTCAAGGGTTTTTAAGGATGTCACTGGATATACGATTATGCAATATCTCATGAGCTGCAGGATCAATCGGGCAAAATATTTATTAGAAATGCATCCTGACAAATCAATTTTAGAGGTTGCATTAGAGTCAGGCTTTGAAAATTTATCCCATTTTAGTCGGTTCTTTCGAAAACAAGTCAAAATTACCCCAACCGATTATCGAAATTCGAAAGCAATTGATTTTCAATCACGTCAAATTGAATCTCGCTAAATATCGTTTAAGCACAGGGGATAAACAGATTTGATGCATCCTGACATATTTACACACACTTACATCTGTAAGCGTTGTCATCCTTTTCACATGTATATTGGAGGGAAGATGATATATAGCAAATATTGTTTTTAATAGAAAGGAGATTAAAATGACCAAAAGCAATCCTGAATTAACAACTGAGATCGAGATAAAATTAGTAAAACAAAAAAACTGGAATAAAAGCTTTAAGTGGTATCTCTTTTTACTGCCTAGCTTTTTAGGCATTTTATTATTTATGGTGTATCCAGTATTCGAATCACTCCGATTAAGTTTTTACCAATCCAATGGGACAATTGAAAACTTTATTGGACTGGCAAACTTTCAATCTGTCTTATCGTCTGGCCCTTTTTGGAATTCTGTTTGGAATACTTTCTATATCGGTATTTTTCAAATTATTATAACAATCCCATTAGGTTTTATCTTTGCCACACTTATCAATTCTACATCTAAAGGCCAGAATTTCTTCAAGGTTATTTACTTCCTGCCAAATATCACATCTATTGTTGCAGCAGCCATGATCTTTGCTTTTGTTCTTCACCCTGAAATGGGAATTGTCAATTATATACTTGGTTCCATTGGTTTACCAACTCCAGGATGGCTTTCTGATCCATCCACTTCGAAATGGGGAGTCATTTTACTCGCAGTCTGGCACTGGGTAGGGTTTGTTATCATTATTTGTATTGCAAATCTGCAGGCTATATCTCCAGAAATGTACGAGGCTGCCAGAATTGATGGAGCCTCCAATTTTCAACAATGGTTATTTATCACAATTCCAAACATGACTGGCACTTTTGCCTTTCTTCTTATAACCGGCTGGATAGGTGCACTTCAGCGCTTTAATGAAGTTTATGTATTAGGCGGGCCAAATGGCAGTCCTGCGAGGTCGATTCAAACAATGGGAGCTTTTATTTACGAAAGAGGCTTTACAGGATTTGAATTCGGAATTGCATCAGCGGCCACCTATATCATGTTTATAATCATCCTAATCTTCACGTTTCTTAATTTAAAAATATCCAATATGAAACTATAAAAAGGAAGGAGGAGGCAATTGTGAACAGTAAAATTTCTTATCAGAAAATGGACCGAATTGCTATGGCGGTTAAATTTATTATTCTTCTCATTTGCGGCTGTTTGCTTATGGCACCATTTATTTGGATGGTAAGTGTCGGGTTCGATCGAACAGCAAATGTGACAATGCCGTTTCCGCCAAAGCTAATACCAGAAAATCCTTCCCCTTTTAACTATGGAATTGTTTTTGAAAATGGCCGTCTAATCCAGTCCTATATCAACTCTGGATTTATCACGGTTATATCCGTCTTCCTTTCAGTTTCGTCAGCGCTGCTAGCGGGTTATGCATTTTCGAAAGGGAAATTTAAAGGGAAAAAAGTTTTGTTTCTGATCGTGCTTTGTACCCTAATGATCCCGATGGAACCCCGTCTAATTCCTTTATATAAGTTATTTAATTCTGTCAATCTATTAAATACCTATTGGCCGCTGATTTTACCGTCCATCATTAGCGGAATGTTAATCTTTCTTTGCAAGCAGTTTTTCGACCAACTCCCAGACACATTGCGAGAAGCTGCACAAATTGATGGAGCAGGTGAATTTAAAACGTTTTTCCGTGTGTATTTGCCGCTTGCCGGGCCAATTGCAGCAACAATGGTCATTTTATCCTTCATTTGGAGCTGGAATGATTTTATGTGGCCGCTCGTTGTGTTAAGTGATCAGGATCTTCATACCGTTCCTCTTTATCTGGCTAGTTTCTCTCTGGAGAATGGAACAAGCCTAGGGGGATTAACAATGGCACTGGCAACCGTTAGTATTTTGCCAATCATCATCGTGTATCTTTTCCTACAACGATACATTATTCAAAGCATCGCGTTAAGCGGGGTAAAGGGGGAATAAGTTAATAGTTTGTTTTTTTGTTAAGTGAATGATAAACAAGGGGGTAAAAAGGATGAAAAGCTTGTTACAAAAAGGAACCTTAATGATGGTTATAGCACTGCTATCGATTGCAGCTGCTCTTACTGGATGCAGTCCAAAAGCAGGAACAACAGAAAATGCCGGAGGCGGCGATGGGGAATGGGCCGGTCAAAGAATAAAGGTGCAGTTAATTGGAGACTTTACAATGGAAACGTCGACAGACCCGATCACAGGTGATTCTATTAAAGGGGTAGAGGTTTTAAAAGAAGAGTTTGAAAAGCAGCACCCAGGAGCAACTGTTGAGTTTATCATTATGCCGTGGGAAGGTTACACCGAAAAAACTCAAGCAATGATTACTTCTAATGAAGCAGATGTATATCAAATGCCTGGTGTGGCTGACTTCGCACCACAAGGCGTCTTAGAACCGTTACAACCGTTTATTGAAAACGATAGCGAGTTTAGTTTAGACATATTCATTGATAATCAAGTTGAAGGATGGAAGGTATTAGGTCCAGATGATGATGAATTACAAATTTATGGCTTGCCGTTTTTAGGAGATGCCCGTTTTATTTCATATGATAAGAAAATATTTGATGACTGGGGTGTAGAGTATTTATCAGATCATCCAACAATGCAAGAAATTGCTGAAAAGGCAAAGAAAATGACTGGTAAAAATCCGGTAACAGGTGAACAAAACTACGGAATATGGTTCCGCGGAGACTGGTCTTCGGCCTTTACCCTTGTAAATTTAGCAGAGGGGCAAAACGGTTCCTGGGGAGAAGGATTTGCCTGGGAAGAAGTGAAGTTTAACTTTCAATCTCCTGAAATGCTGAATGGATTAAATTGGTTAGCTGACATGCAACAATATGCACCAAAGGGTTTAGTTAGTAACCAAGGACAGGAAAAATGGCTGACAAAAGATAACAATATTGCCATTATGCTTAACCAAGGGCCAGGAGATATAGTTAAGCAAACATATGCCCAAGGCTTAGACGATCGGATTGCCATTGCTCAAGAATTTAAAAATGAACATGGCCAAGGAGGCTTATTTGCAGGAAGCCCGCTGGCCATTGCGAAGAACAGCAAAAACAAAGAACTAGCATGGGAATGGATTAAATTTGCGACGAGCGAGTTTACACAAAAATATATATTTGAAGAAGTTGGTGGAGTTCCAGCTATAAAAGCGGCGACTGAGTGGGAGAGTGTCAAAGAAAAACCATTGATGCTGCAGGTATTTGAGGCAATGAGCACACCGATGACACCAAGATATCCTTGGGGATCCTCACAGCCGCGCTTTATCTTAACATCGGAAATAGAAGCAACATTAACTGGCAAAAGAACACCTGAAGAAGCTTTAGAGAAGGCACAGAAAGAAAGCACCGATTGGGTGAAGAATAGGTAAACGCTTTTAAGAAGGGGGAGCCATCTTCCTTCTTTTTATATTTTCTCTATCTTTTAGTATATGAAACTACTTATAATATTCTATAAGTAAACGATGAAAGCAGGTGGATTACATGAGAGAAGAATTCGCAAACGACCGATCTTATTGGATCAGCACGATGCTTCAGTTGGCAACACCTGTCCTTGAAGCATTAGAAAAAAGGCAGCTAAAGTCATCCATGCCTCTAGAAATGAAAACAGGTGCCAGCCGGGAAAAATTTACTCATTTAGAGGCTTTTGCCAGATTGTTAGTTGGTATGGCACCATGGCTGGAAAATGATGCAGAAGAGGAAGGAGCAGCCCTTTCATATTATCGAAGTCTAGCAAGACAGGCAATCGATGCGGGGACTGACCCGCAATCGCCTGATTATATGAATTTTACCGATGATTTTCAGCCTATTGTTGATACTGCCTTTTTAGCTCAAGCAATTCTCAGTGCGCCAAACCAGCTTTGGGAGAAATTAGACACAAGGGTGCAGAAAAATGTCATCGCTGCGCTGAAAGCTACACGAACACGGAAACCATTTTTCTCAAATTGGCTTTTATTCTCAGCAATGATTGAAACCGCTTTATTTAAACTTGGGGAAAAGGATTGGGACCCGGTACGAATCGATTTTGCCATCAAACAATTAGACCAATGGTACTTAGGAGATGGGGTTTATAGTGACGGTCCTGATTTTCATTATGATTACTATAATAGCTTCGTTATCCATCCGATGCTAGTTGATTTAATCGAAGCTGTCGGGGATGAATATTCCGATTGGCAAAAAAGAAAGAGCATCATCATCAAACGGTCTCAACGATATGCGGCGATTCAGGAACGCCTTATTTCTCCAGAAGGGACATTTCCTCCAGTTGGCCGTTCGCTTGCTTATCGATGTGGTGCTTTTCAATGTCTTGCCCACCATGCGCTGCGAAATGATCTGCCAGAAGGACTTACCCCAGCACAGGTACGATCATGCCTTACTGCTGTAATGAAAAGAACATTAAACTCGCCAAATACCTTTACGAAAGATGGCTGGCTTACTGTCGGCTTTGCCGGTCATCAACCAAGGATCGGTGAATCATACATATCTACGGGAAGCACCTATCTATGTTCTGTCGCTTTTCTTCCCTTAGGACTTTCACCTTCACATCAATTTTGGAGTGATCCGGAAACGGAATGGACGCAGAAGAAAGCTTGGTCTGGAAAAGAGTTTCCTATTGATCATGCACTTCATGATTAATTTAGTCGAAAAGAAAAGGGAGTAGAGACATGGTAAAGGGACTTTTCATTATGAATCAGGAGTCATTTGAGTTCGTTTATCCCGAACATATACGCACTCAAATGGCCGAGCTTGCAGATATTTATGCTCCGCCGTTAACGTGTGAAATGGTAAATAAAAATCCCTCCATTTTACAAAACGCGGAAGTGATCTTTTCTGGTTGGGGAGGTCCTAGGCTTGATCAAGCCTTTCTGGATGCGGCCCCAAACTTAAAGGTTTTATTTTATGCAGCAGGCTCGATTAAACAAATTGCGACAGAGCATTCTTTAAAACGAAATATTGTGATTACAACTGCAGTCCAGGCAAATGCCATTCCTGTAATAGAGTTCACTCTCTCACAAATTTTATTTTGTTTAAAAAGTGGGTGGCAGATTGTCCGTGACATATGGGGTAAGAAAACATTTCCTGCAAAGCCCTTTTATCCTGCAGGTGGCTATCAGAGCACTGTAGGCTTGATTTCACTAAGTACAATCGGCAAAGGAGTAGCAGAATTGCTTAAGCATTTTGATGTCGATGTTATTGCATATGATCCATATGCCGACACAAAAACTGCTTATGATCTTGGTGTCACCCTTTGTTCTCTCGAGCATATTTTTAGAAAGGCTGATATCGTTTCTGTTCACACACCTTTGCTTGAAACAACAAGAGGGATGATAAGGAAAGAACATTTTTCAATGATGAAAGAGAATGCCTGCTTTATTAATACCGCCAGAGGCGCAATAATTCGTGAAGAAGAAATGATTGACGTATTAAAACACCGAAAAGACTTAACGGCAGTATTAGATGTGACCAATCCTGAGCCGCCAGTACCTGAATCTTTTTTATACACCCTTCCCAATGTGATCTTAACCCCTCACATAGCTGGAAGTAAAGGTCAAGAGTGTGCAAGGATGGGCGTATATATGTTAGAGGAATTGAAAAGGTATGTTAACAATGAGCCGCTCAAATGGAGAATCAACCAAAAGGAGCTTGGAATACTAGCATAAGAAAAGCCAATTATCAAATAGTTGCTAAACGTGAAAAAAATCACTCAGATGTTTCTTTAAAATCTATGACCGATTTACTTATTATCGATTGATCTTCCGAGTGCGTTTACTAGATAACGGAAAAGTAAGGGAGACGCAAAAAAGTCCAAATTATCATGGCCTAAACAAAGGGCTTTTAATTTGGACTTTTCATTTATTCGCATTACTTTCAATTTTCTAGTAAGAAACCAGTAGTTGATTTTAAGTAATTTGATTTCCAATGCTTACTGTAAAGATACCTCATGAAAAACTTGAGGAAAATTGGACATCTTATTAATCAAATGATCTAAAATCCTTTTTTCCGATAAAATGTTGGCGGCACACCTTCTATGTTTTTAAATGAGCGACTAAATGAGTGGACAGAATGAAAACCAAATTTTGCAGCAATTTCTGTTATTGGCAAATTAGAATACTGAATTAATTCCTTTGCTTTTTCAACTCTTATTTCTAAATGATACTTAATAGGGGTTACTTTGTAAGCTTCTTTAAATAATCTCAGTAAGTGATACTTACTTAAATTTGACATTTCACCAAGTTCCTGCAATGAAACCTCCCGGTTAATATGATGCGATAAATAAGCTTTAACGTTTTGTAAATTATCCAAATATTTATGGAGCTGCTCATTTTTTTGCCAATGAGACTCACGGGATAAATGACTCCATAATTGTGAAAAAAGCCCTTGAATGTTTAATTCATAAAAAGGTAATTTTTGATCGAATTCATTTATTATTTCATACAATATATTTTCGATGATAATTGGATTCCTTAATCTTATCACGGAGGGTATTTGTACCGGCCATTGACGAGTGATATCTTCGCGAAGCCATTTCATTTCTGCTTTGGACATATCATTTAATTTTTTGAATGAAACCTTTACATTCGGGCTATCTTCTTGATAATAAAAGTCAAAATGGATATGAGGTTGATGAATAGGACTATTTTTTATGGTTTTCAACATATGATTTTGCTGAGGTCTTAAGAAAATAATATCCCCTGGAGTACAATGGTATGTTTCTTCACCAATCTTTGCTAGTAATTCTCCTTCTTTTAAATAAATAATTTCGTGATCAAAAATGGCTCGATTAAAATAAAAATTTGATTCAATTTTACTGTCCATAGCAACACGAATATACGGAGTGAAATTCTTTACTTCCATTTCCTTATCCTCCTTTCTAGCAAACTCAATATATGTTAAACAATAGAATAACGACTGCTTTTATAGTTTTCATCTTATCGAAAAAACACTAATTGATAAAGCAATAATTTGATCATTTCCATGTCCAGCTTTTTTCTCTCCTTTAGAATCAAGTACAAAAGCAATTATTGTTAAAAGATTGCAAATGCAAGCTAAAGACGACTAGGTGAAAGCGCTTTTATAATAATAAAGTATAAGGTAGCGTCTAATTAGGGGAGGAAATAAGATGGAAACTTTTAATGGTTTAGGTATGGGGTTACATAACATCTCTTTGCTTTCATCAGCAAAAAGCCGTTCAATAAGTGCAGAGAATTTCACAGGAGAGAAAGGCAAAGGGGGTTTGGCCACAGAGGGTACGGGTAAAGAGTGTGCAAGAGATTTAGGGGTCGGTTGGAAAGTATCGCCGTCTATTTCTATTAAAGCACAAAGTCAATTTATAATAGCAGATATTCAGGATTCTGGTGCCATTCAACATATGTGGATGACCTGTCCAAAAGAACATTTTCGAACATTAATCCTAAAAATCTATTGGGATGGGGAGGAAAACCCATCTGTTAATGTTCCAATTGGGGATTTTTTCTGTAATGGATGGGGAGAAAGAGTTAATGTCAATTCATTACCAATTGTGGTGAACCCTGCTGGAGGATATAACAGTTACTGGGAAATGCCATTTAGGAAATCTGCAAAAATGATTATTGAAAATATTGGTGATGATGATGCAATTTTGTATTATCAAATTAATTTTACACTAACCGAAGTTCCAGATCATGCAGCATATTTCCATGCGCAATGGCGAAGAGCTAATCCATTAAAATATAAAGAAGTATATACGATCCTAGATGGTGTTAAAGGCCAGGGACATTATGTTGGCACTTATTTAGCTTGGCAAGTAAACAGTAATGGATGGTGGGGGGAAGGGGAAATAAAGTTTTATCTTGATGGCGATGAACATCCTACTATTGTGGGCACCGGTACAGAAGATTATTTTGGCGGTGCATGGAATTTCGAACATCCTAAAGGACAGTACGGCGTTTATTCGACTCCTTTTTTAGGCTTGCCTCAGGTTTCTAAACCGGATGGATTATACCAATCACAGCAGAGGTTTGGCATGTATAGATGGCATATAATGGATCCCATCCGCTTTGAGCAGGATTTAAAAGTAACCATTCAGGCACTGGGCTGGAGGTCTAAGGGCAGATATTTGCCGCTCCAAGATGATATTGCATCCGTTAGTTATTGGTATCAAGCTGAGCCCCATGCCAATATTTCTGAATTACCCGGAAAGGACGAGCTGGAAGTAATCTAAAATGGCAACTGGCAATTGACTATATTCTTTTAAAGTAAATTGGGATAAAAAGACTGAACTCAATTGTGCAATAGGGTTCAGTCTTTTTTAATAGGATGAGATATCTTAAGTATTTTTGCGATTCGGAATTCTGTTGTTTTGGCTCCCATTACCTCGGATAAATTCCTTTGTGTCCACTTCTTGTCCTTTTTCGATTGCTCTTTTTTCAGCCTTTGAGCGAATTTGGCGGCCATCACTTTGGTTGCCCATTTTCATCATTCTCCTTTTTTCATAATCATAAATAGCATTGGTTATTTTTTTAAAAATATGAAATGAATATTTTCATTTACTTAAAGAACGGTTTTTTTTACATGGATTTCCACTTATAAAAAGGAAATAAGTAGAAGATGTCTAAATCATAATGTAAACGTTTTATATTAACTCGTAGCAGAAATGTAATAAAAAAAGGAGCAAAGGACATGAATTTAACCACAATACAAGAAGTAGCTGCAAAGGTAAAGCAAAATATTCAAAAAGTTGTCATCGGAAAAGAGGAGCAAATCGATCAGCTTCTCGTAGCCTTTATCTCATCTGGGCATGTCCTTTTAGAGGATGTTCCCGGAACAGGAAAAACCCTATTAGCAAAAGCAATGGCTAAATCTCTGGCATGCTCATTTAAACGAATTCAATTTACCCCTGATTTATTACCTTCCGATGTAACTGGTATCCATTTTTACAATCAGAAGCAAGGAGAATTTGAATTTCGGCCAGGTCCTATTTTTTCGAATATTCTTTTGGCAGATGAAATAAATCGGGCAACTCCTAGAACACAATCAAGTTTACTTGAGTGTATGGAGGAAAGGCAAACGACTATTGACGGTGAGACACATCTACTAGATCGTCCATTTATGGTCATTGCTACCCAAAACCCTGTTGAAAACCAAGGAACCTTCCCGTTACCAGAAGCTCAGCTCGACCGTTTTTTACTAAAAATAAATATAGGCTACCCGTCAAAAGAAGAAGGCATCGATATTTTAATGCGGTTTAAGGATCATAGTCCGCTAGAAGAAATTACAGCTGTAGTACGCAAGGAGGAAATAATTGCTGCTCAAAATCTATATTCCAGCATTTTTGTAAGCGATGACATTCTTGATTACATCATGACGATTGTTGAAAAAACAAGATCGCATCCATCCATTGCATTAGGTATTAGTCCGCGCGGGAGCCAAGCATTATTAAAAGCGGTCCAAGTATACGCAATACTGAAAGGGAGAGATTATGTTAGTCCTGATGATGTCAAGGCTATGGTGAAGCCTGTATTAGGACACCGTCTAATTATTCATTCGATGATGAAAGCAAAAAATGAACGAGTTGATACGATAATAGATGAACTATTGGATACAATTCCAGTTCCTACAGAGAAAGAGCTGATGAAGGGGCTTCATCAAAGATGAATATTGCTTGGTTTCTTGTTATCACTCTTCTTATCAGCGGCATTCAAAGCTATATTTTTACCAAATTTGGTCTATTACGATTAAAGTATACTCGTGTTTTTAGTAAAGAGGCAGTGTTTGCAGGAGAAGAAATTGAAATGGTTGATGAGTTAGTAAATAATAAACTGCTTCCAATCCCATGGCTACGATTAGAATCAAACATTGATCGACATTTACAGTTTCCAGGCAATCAAAATCAAATGACCGATTTCCAAAGGGAAGAACTGCATCGGACGTTATTCAGCATGCTGCCCTTTCAAAAAATAACGAGAAGGCATAAGGTTTGCTGTACGAAACGAGGTTATTATGAGCTTAAAACAGTTTCTTTGACACTAGGAGATGTACTTGGTATTAGTGAAAGCTTTAAGCAATTTGATGCTAAAGCCGTTGTTACGGTATATCCTGAACTTACCGCAATGGAGGATATTCCTTTGCCATCCCATAGCTGGCTCGGCAATATAATGGTACGAAGATGGATCATTGAAGATCCCTTTGTCATTGCTGGAGCACGAGAATATTCCTATGGGGACCCGCTAAATTCTGTCAATTGGAAAGCAACAGCTCGGACTGGCCAATTACAGGTTAGAAAAAGAGATTATACAGCAGATCATCACCTTATGATTTATTTAAATTTTGATGAAACAGAGGATATTTGGATGCCGATACAAAATAAAGCTCTATTTGAAAAAGGAATTTCTTATGCTGCTTCCATTGCTAATCAATCAATATCCAATGGAATAAGTACAGGTTTTGGCTGTAACTCCTATCTAATAGAGCCTTTCGGTCAATCAACTGATCCTAATGTTAAATTATCGGTTAGAATTGAACCAGCAAGTGGAAAGCAGCAGCTGACCTACCTTTTTGATACAATGGCCAAGTTAAGCATAGACAGGAGTATGAGCTTTAATCGATTTCTAATGGAAGACATGGAACAGCGAAACAATACAGATATCCTTATCATTACATCAACCCTAACGGAAAATGTCACAGAAAAAATCCGGCTTCTTGAAAGACAAGGAAATAAAATTGAACTGCTTATGCTAACGGATGATTCTGACGCTAACCATGACAAAATGGGAAAAGGGGAAGAAAAAGATGAACAGATTTCTTGAGAGGTTTGGATACGGCATGATGGAACTTACTCTCATTTTTCCGCTTGTTCTGTTTATTGCCATATCCTTCTTATCCAACCCTTATCTTTGGATCGCCAGTTTGCCCTTTCTCTTTATTTTAGGATATTTCATTCGGATGATTGCTGGTACCCAAAAGAGAGTGGTTTATCTGACAGCTACAATTTTCATAAATGCAGGTGTGACGGCGTTTTTTCATGAATCTCTTTTAACTTATGTGCTCATTTTTCTCGCAAACTGTGTAATCTTTTACAGAAGTATCCTTTATGCAGAGCGAGAAATAGAGAATTTAATCAGTTTTACTTCCCTATGGATGTTCGGGTTTCCGATTTACTTTATTGCTTTTTTCGCTTATCGTTTTGTAAATAGGTTAAATCCTTATCTTGAGATCATCACCTGGAGCGGTATCCTTTTAGTCACAATTACTTTATTTCTTTCTAATCACCATATGTTAAAAACATCAACCCTATCAAAACAAAAAAAGCCGTTTGTAACTGGTTCAATTAAAGGCAAGAATCGCGCCTATATTTTGGTTATTTTATTTGTGATTGCAGCCATATCCAATTTGGAAACGATAAAACATTTTCTTTATAAGCTTACTTCAACAGTCCTTTCTATGATTTTGTCTTTTTTATCCCTGTTTGAAAAGGATGAGCCTGTTGAAAGTACATTACCAACAAATGAAGCTGTTTTTCCGGTTATAGAGAAAGGCGACCCTTCTGCATTTGCTGTCATTATGGAAAAACTAATGTACGTTCTCTTTTTTGGAATTGCAATTGTCGCTATTGTATTTTTTATTATTTTTGCCGGAAAGAAGTTTGGCCGCTTGTTTAAACTAGGTCTTAAATGGCTGATCGAACGCTTGAATCAGATCTTCAAGATAAGGGAGATTGAGCAGGAAGAAGAAATTCAATATATTGATGAGAAGGTAAGTCTGATCGATTTTAAAAAATGGAGAAGAGGAAAAGAAGATCAGGCCAGAGAAATTTTTTCTAAGTTGTTTAGCCGAAAACCAAAATGGGATGAATTATCAGACAAAGAAAAGGTCCGTTTTGCTTATCGTCAAGTGGTATTAGATGAGGTTAAGCAAGGGTTAAACTTTAATGTTTCCCAAACTCCGACAGAAACAGTTAATGAAATCAAAAAAAGTGCCACCGAGCAAAAGGATTTGCAAATATTATCTGAAACGTATGATAAAGCTAGATATGGAAATAAGGAAATAAGTTTTCCTGAATTAGAGCAGGTTAAACATCTTGTTGATCGTTACGAGTAATCCAATTCGTTATAGAAAGTGGACAAGGAGTTTTAATATTGTACATCGAGGACCAGAGAGACAGTGTTTTCCTTACTGTTAATCTGGTCTTTTTGTGTAAGTATTTTTTTTGTGAAAATAAAGTATTGTTACTGACCCACGCCCTTTGTGTACCACACACGTTCCCATAATAAAAAAATCCATTATTGACATTATCTAACAACATGCTATAATTCATTTGAAAGTTAACAAATAGTAATCATTACGATTTACAAAAAATAAAGGTAGAGGTAGTTGTGATGAAACAGGAAATTGACTTTATAAAAGTAAATCCAACACAGAATATGACCATTCTTGTTAAAAGTAATTATCTAGTTGAAGAGTATAAGCACATCGCATCAAAAATAATGTCATATGACAGTGTATACGCTGAGCAAGTCGGTTTTATAACAAAACCGACAAACAATGAAGCTGCTGCCCGCCTGCACATGGCAGGAGGTGAGTTTTGCGGTAATGCTTGTATGGCAATGGCAGCCTTGATTGCAGCTGAAAAAGGCATAAAGCAAAATGATTTGACGGAAATTTTATTAGAGGTATCAGGAATAGAATCGTTAATTATGTGTCAAGTGAAAAGAACTTCAGATGAATTTTATTGTCAGGTTACTATGCCTATTCCTAAAAAAATAGAACAGAAAACAATTAAGTATGATGGTGGTGATGTGAATATCATTATCGTGAGATATCAAGAGTTTATACATATTGTGATAGAAGTAGACGAATTTAGTAAGACAGTAAGGGAAAAAGCTCAATCATTGGCAAAGTTACTTGGAGTCACTTTAGGTGCTGGCTTGATCGGCATTTTATTGTATAATCCGGATTCTTATCAATTGGCTCCCCTAATCTATGTCCCAAATTTAGACAGTATGGTCTGGGAAAGGGGGTGTGGTTCTGGTACTGCCTCTATTGGAGCATACCTAGCTTGGAGGAAAAGAGGGGAAATTGCTGCAAAGATTAAGCAGCCCGGCGGTACGATTAATGTTTTTGCTACTTGTCATAACGAGGAAATAACAAGTCTTAGTATTGAAGGCGCTGTCGAAATTGTAGCTCAAGGCAAAGCTTTTATTGATGTTAATCATAACAATATATAGTGAGGTGAAATGATTGAATGCATTAAAAACGTTTCAGGAATGTTTAAGCGAGTTTTTAGAGAAATTTGAAGAATTAGCAGGACAATACGATCATACCATCAATCATTGTTCAGAGTTAGAGAATTTAATAGATGCCTATTCAAAGTTTATTACAAACGAGAATAATAGAAAAGAGTGGGAACAACTTGAACAGCATGAATCAAGTTGGGTGGATCAGCATGTAGCGGATTTAAGAAAAAAATCAGCTCTTTGTGTGGCTATTATGGAGAAATATCGTGCTTTGAAGTTATTGAATGGATATGCCGACATGACTGATTACTTCAAAAATATCGAATCATGTATTGAAAAAGAATTCGGCAGTTTTCACATTACTTCTGAATCAAAAGTATTATTAGTAGGCTCAGGTTCATTCCCGATGACATTATTGTTAATTGCTAAGCGAACAGGAGCAGAGGTTGTCGGCATTGATATTGATGAAGAGGCCATACAGCTTGGATTAAACGTAGTAGAGAAATTGGGCAAGGGATTAAATATTAGATTAACAAAAGAATTAGTGGAAAATCTGGATTTTACAAAAGATGTGACTCATATCATTTTTAGTTCAACTGTTGAACAAAAATATGACATATTGGATCAATTACATACATTGACAAATGAACATGTCGTAGTTGCGATGAGATATGGTAATCAGCTGAAGTCCTTATTTAATTATCCGATAAAAGAAGTAGAAAAAAGAAAATGGAAGCTTGTTGAGAACATACTGCGTCCTGATCATGTGTTTGATATTGCTTTGTATAAAAAAGCATTGCTTACTTGTTAGTGAGAAAGGAAGGATTAAATGAACGGTTTTAAGCGAGTCTTACTTTTAGGTACCGGTCCTACGTCTATTCAGCTTGCGGTAAACTTTAAAAACCATTTTAATAGCTACGTAGGAATTGCTGGGAGAGAATCTGTTCGTTCAGAAATGTTTTTTGATGCACTAAAGCAAAATGAGCATTTAGTTCGGGTTAGCATTCAAAATGAAAAGCACCAAAATATGAAAGGTGAATGCTTCGTTGATCAAGTTTTTAATGGGTATGTGACGATTAAGGGTGAATGGGATACCATCATTTTTTCTATCACAACGGATGCATATATGGAAGTAATAAAACAGATCAATCATAAGCTTTTTAAACAAGTAAAATGCATTGTATTAATTTCTCCAACTTTCGGTTCTAACAGCTTAATAAGTCATTATATGAAAGAACTTCATTTTAATCCGGAAATCATTAGTTTTTCTACCTATTTTGGTGATACACGATGGATGCACGATCGGCCGTCTAATCATGTGTTAACTACAGCAGTAAAGAAAAAAATTTATATAGGATCGACACATTTTCCATCTGAAAATGTTGAAAACCTAGTGAAGGGTTATGAAAAACTAGGTGTTGCTTTTGAAATGATGAGGACACCAATTGAGGCAGAGACGAGGAATATTTCTTTATATGTTCACCCACCGTTATTTATGAATGATTTTTCATTAAATGTCATATTCGACGGTATAGAAACCAAGAAATATGTTTATAAAATTTATCCTGAGGGACCAATTACGCAATATCTGATTCGAGATATGTTATCCCTATGGAAAGAAATTATGAATATATTAGAAAAAATAAGGATAAACAGGTTAAACTTACTTCAATTTATGACAGATGATAATTATCCGGTGAGATTAGAAAGTTTATCACGTTATGATATAGAAAATTTCACTAATTTAGAGGCGATCCATCAAGAGTATTTACTGTATATACGCTATACCTCTTTGCTGATCGACCCTTTTTCAGAACCTGATGAGAAAGGAAGATATTTTGATTTTTCCGCAGTTCCAATTAGAAACATTTTTGTCAACAGAGAAGGGTATTTGGATATCCCAAGAATGCCTAAGGAAGATTATTATCGAATCAAAATCATCCAAGGAATTGCAAACTTTTTAGAGTTGAATTGTCCAACAATAGAAAAATTTATTAAAACATACGAGAGTAAAATAGAAGAAGTTGCACAATCTCGCAGGGGAGAATTGCTGTCAGATGCATTTGTCGTTCAACATTTTGGTGAAGATTTGCATATGATCTGCTGTGAAATAGGTAAATTAATAGCAGGAAAAACGCTGGAGTAGAACTTTTAATAAAACAATAGAGTCATATACTTTTTAAATAGTAACGATTACGATTTATTCGGGAGAGTTGGCGTATAGAGATGATCCAACAAAAAATGAAGTTGTATTGATATTAAAGGACGTATAGGGAGAGGACGACCATGATAAGTAAAAGATTTCATTTAACGGCGCTAGTTTTTATTGTTTTATCTATTTTAGTTGCTTGTTCTGCAAATTCGGCAAACTCAGATAGTAAGCAGAAAGCAGAAATAGTCTATGCAACAGCCAAAGACATTAATGATTTGAATCCCCACCTATACACAGGTTCAATGGCGGCTCAGGGGATGGTATATGAATCATTAGTTGAGAATACAAAAGATGGAATCAAGCCTTTGCTAGCTGAATCATGGGAAATTTCTGAGGATGGAACAGTATACACGTTTCATTTAAGAAAAGATGTAAAATTCCATGATGGTGAACCATTTAATGCAGAATCAGTTAAGAAGAATATTGATGCTGTACAAAAAAATTCCAAAAAACATTCCTGGATTAAGCTATCAACAAAAATTGTAAGCTGTGTTGTAGTAGATGAATATACAGTTAAATTAGTACTGTCAGAAGCCTATTACCCCACTTTGGTTGAATTATCGTTGACAAGACCTTATGTATTCCTATCACCAAAAGATCTTATTAATGAAAAAACAAAAGATGGCATCAATGGTAATCATGGAACAGGACCATATATTCTGAAAGAGCATAAAACAGACGAGTACGCTACATTTGGAGCTAATGAAGACTATTGGGGCGGCTCGCCTAAAATTAAAAAAATTACATCTAAAGTTCTTCCATCAGGAGAAACGACCTTTTTAGCCTTACAAAAAGGAGAAGTAAACTTTGCTTTCACAGATGATCGAGGGGCAGATAATATTGATGTCGAAGCAATGAATCAATTAGTAGATTCAGGTGATTACCAGCTTATTAGAAGTGAACCAATGAATACGAAAATGATTGTGGCCAATAGTAGTAAAACCGAAAATCCTGTTAGTGAAACATCTGTTCGCGAAGCGGTTTGGTACTCCATTGATCGGGAAACCATTACTGAGGATCTATTAAATGGCACTGAAACTGCAGCGAATACATTATTTTCATCTAACGTCAATTATGCCGAAGTCGATTTAAAGAATCGAGGATACGATTTAGAAAAAGCAAAAGAGATCTTAGAAGAAGCTGGCTGGTCATTAAAGGATGGGGCAGATGTTAGAACGAAGGACGGAAAGAAATTAACTATGAAACTTTATTATGATAGCAATTCTTCTTCCCAAAAAACACAAGCTGAATTTATCCAGGCATCATTAAAAGAGACAGGAATTCAGCTAGAGCTTATTGGTGAGGAGTCAACTTCGATCGCGAATAGAAGATCTACAGGTGACTATGATTTATTATTCAATCAAACATGGGGACTAGCATATGATCCACAAAGTACAATTGCTGCCTTTACTTCTGAAGCTTCATATTTACATACTACCAAAGGTATTGCCAAAGCAGAGGAACTATACAAAAAAATCGAAGAAGTTATGGTGTCCACCGATGAAGAAACCCGAAAGGGGCTATATGCAGATATATTGACGATTGTTCATGATGAAGCCGTCTTTATTCCTATTTCAAATGGCAGCGTCACGGTAGTTGCGCCAAAAAATATAAAAGGTATCTCATTTAAACAGACGCAATTTGAGTTGCCATTTGAGCAGATGCATTTTGAATAGAAAGATCCGCTGTCTTAAAAGATTCAGAGCTTTTGGGACAGCCTCATCGATCGTTCATTCGAAAGGAGATTTTCTATGGGTAATTACATCATTAAGAGGATATTCATATCCATCCCTTTATTATTAATTATTTCGTTTTTAACGTTTTTGTTAATTCATCTTTCCCCTTTAGATCCCGCAGAAGTGGTGTTACAAGCCCAAGGTGTTCCAAACATAACAGATGAATTAATCGCTCAAACAATAGAAGAGTTAGGGATGGATCAACCATTTATTGTCCAATATGTTAATTGGCTCATTGCCTCCTTACAATTGGATTTTGGGGTTTCATACGTGACAGGAAAACCAGTTTGGTCATTAATAGGTCCCGCTTTTCTAAATACGTTAAAGCTGACATTCTTATCATCCATGGCCATTATTGTGTGGTCCATATTATTAGGTGTTATTTGTGCATTGAAAGAAGGAAGAATGATCGATAAATCGATAAGAGGAATTTCATTTTTCCTAACAGCCATGCCGTCCTACTTGCTTGCCTCTATTTTGATTTGGTATTTCTCTGTCAAATTCGATTTATTACCTACAAGCGGGATGGAATCACATAAAAGCTATATTCTTCCCGTTACTGTAATCACAATCAGTTATGCAGGTATTTATTTTCGAAACATTAGAAGTTCAATGCTAAGCAACTTAAATGAGGACTATATCCTGTATGCAAGAGCATGCGGCTTATCAGAAAAGAAGGTCACTATACTTATCTTACGCAACTCATTGCAAGTAGCCATTTCAATATTTGGCATGGCTATACCCATCATATTAGGAAGTACAGTTGTGATCGAAAACGTTTTTGCCTGGCCAGGTTTAGGAAGTCTGAGTGTGAAAGCCATTCTAAGCAGAGATTTTCCAATTATCCAAGCGTACGTTCTTCTATTAGCAGCAGCCTTTGTATTGTTTAATACGGTTTCAGACATTCTAAATACTGCCCTGAATCCAAAGATAAGGAACGGTCTTTAAATGAAAATAGTGAGAAATTTAAGCACTGATAAGTTAGCTGTTATTTCTTTAATAATCATTATTATAACCATTATTGTTGGACTTTTTGCTCCATTTTTTGCTCCATATGATCCTAATGAAGTAAATATGGGCCTTCGATATGCCTCGCCATCGTGGGAGTACCTATTAGGAAATGATCATCTTGGAAGATGTATTTTGTCCAGAATCATATATGGAATTCGGCCCAGCGTTTTATGGGTTTTAGTCGCTTTGTTCATATCTGTTTTAATTGGGGCTGTTTTAGGGTTTCTTGCAGGATATTTTAAAGGAAAAGTAGATGCCTTGATAATGAGGATTTGTGACATTATGCTTTCGTTCCCAGGATACGTTATGACATTGGCGATTGTTGGAATATTAGGCGTGGGGCTTGAGAATATTTTGATTGCGTTTATTTTAGTGAAATGGGCATGGTTTACCCGCGTAATCAGGACGTCTGTTATGCAATATTCGGATTTAGATTATGTGAAATTTTCCAAAGCAGCTGGAATTAGTGATCTAACCATCATGTATAAGCACCTGGTTCCTGTTACATTTTCGGATATCGCGGTTATTTCAAGCAGTTCTATCGGATCAATGATCTTGCAAATTTCAGGGTTTTCATTTCTTGGTTTGGGAATCCAAGCTCCAAATGCTGAATGGGGGATGATGTTAAATGAAGCGAGAGAAGTCATGTTTACAAGACCAGAGCTAATGTTAGCACCTGGTTTTGCCATTGTTCTTATTGTATCAGCTTTTCATTTTTTCTCGGATGCACTTCAAGTTGTGTTAGATCCTAAACTAATCACTTCGAAAACGAAACGCGAGAAAAAACTTGAAACCTATAACATGACGTTTCAAGAAAAAGAGGTGGCAAATAAATGATGAATATATTAGAAGTTGAAAATTTGAATATACGAGATGTTAGGACCGGCAATGTGATTATCTACAATAGTTCATTTAATCTCCAGGAAGGAAGCTGTCTGGCCATAGTAGGTGAAAGTGGAAGCGGGAAATCTGTGACTTGCAAGTCTATTATGAGATTGAATAATCCCTCGCTTCGCCAATCAGGAGACATTTTTTTAAATGGAGAAAATATAAACCAGCTATCTGAAAAAGAGATGAGAAGAATAAGGGGAAGAAACCTTTGTATGATATTGCAAAATGGAATGAGTGCCTTTAATCCTTCTTGTGTGATTGGGCAACATATGAAGGAAACCCTTTCTCAACATTTCGGCTGGAACCAAAACGAAATCGAAGCAAAAATGAACAATGCAATGGAAAGTGTCATGCTGAAAAATCCCACAGAGATCATGAATAAGTATCCTCACCAGCTGTCAGGCGGGATGCTGCAGCGATTGATGATTGCCTTGGCATTTGTTTTAGAGCCCGACATTATTATCGCAGATGAACCGACAACTGCTTTAGATACAATCTCACAATTTGAGGTTGTTGAACAATTTATTAATCTAAGAGAAAGAATGGGCTGCTCGATGATTTTTGTTTCTCACGATTTAGGTGTTGTAAAAAGGATTGCTGATTATGTTTTGGTCATGAAGGATGGAAAGATTATTGAAAGAGGAAATATCCGAACTATTTTTTCAGATGCACAACATGAATATACAAAATATTTAATATCCACTAAAGAAGAGTTGAGTAATCATTTTAAAAAAATGATGGGGAGGAGTAATCTTGCTGAAAATTGATTCAGTAGTGAAATTCTACAAAAAAGGTGGTTTGTTTTCTAAAGAACGACAGCAAGTTTTAAAGAATGTTAGTTTTGAATGCAAGAATGGTGAATGCCTTGGTATTATCGGAGAAAGTGGAAGCGGAAAATCCACATTGGGACGTTTGATAGTAGGAATTGAAAAGCCTGATCATGGCACGGTTTTATTCGAGGGAAAGAATGTACGGGATAATAGAGTAAGATTAGGTGCCATTAGTGCTGTTTTCCAGGACTATAAATCTTCCATAAATCCTTTTTTTACAATTGAAGAAGCCATTATGGAGCCGTTAAACGGTCAAAAAAAATCGCAAAAAGAAAAGCAAAACAAGGTTGATACTCTATTACACCAAGTAGGTTTAGATCCTACCTATAAAAAAAAGTATCCCCATGAGTTATCAGGGGGAGAGGTTCAGAGGGTGTGTATTGCCAGAGCCATTTCCACAGAGCCAAAATGTATTTTATTAGATGAAGCAATCAGTTCACTAGATATATCTGTTCAAATACAAGTACTTAATTTATTAAAAGAATTAAAAAAAGTCTACAATATCAGTTACATTTTTATTACTCATGATATTCAAGCTGCGGCTTTTATTTGCGACAGAGTCATTATCTTTAGAAATGGTCAAATTGAAGAGAATGTATACATTGAACAATTAAAGGACGTTCAGTCAGAATATGCTAAAAAACTATTAGAAATGTTAATAACCTTTTGAATCAAATAGATAAACTCACAAAAGGTGATAGATTAGGAGGAGAAAAGATTGAGTGGAGCGATGTCTTGGCCGTTTTTACGTTTGTATCTGTTAGTTCTCCTTTATTTTAGTGCCAATGCTATATTAAACGTAATTATACCTTTACAGGGGAAAACATTAGGAGCCAGCAATACAACAATCGGTTTTATTATGGGGGCCTATTTGTTTACAACAATGTTCTTTCGGCCATGGGCTGGTCATATTATTCAAAAACACGGTCCGATAAAAGTGTTGCGCGTTATTCTTATTATCAATGGCTTGGCTTTAATTCTATATACGATTACTGGATTAGGAGGCTATCTTGTTGCCCGTATGCTTCAAGGGGTATCGACAGCCTTTTTTTCTATGGCTTTACAGATAGGCATTATTGATGCATTGCCAGAGAAGGACCGCTCACAGGGCATTTCACTTTATTCTTTATTTTCTTATATTCCAAGTATCATCGGCCCTTTACTCGCATTAAACATTTGGCAAGCAGGGGAAATGAATACTTTTACATTGGTGATGATTGCTATTGCCGCCTTTACAGGGGGAATGGGCTATAGTGCTAAAATAGAAAAAAAGAAGATTCAGCCTGCTTCAAATCAAACTGAACAGGAAGCAAATATGTTTCAATTGTTTGGTCAGCTTTTTAAAAATCCGTTTTTGTTTAAATGCAGCGTCTTGATGTTAGTTGCATCCCTTGTATTTGGGGCAATTACGACTTTTATTCCACTGTACGCTATGCAAATAAAAAATGGAAACGCAGCAATTTATCTCATGCTTCAGGCCGGTACCGTCGTTTTTGCTCGATTTGCTTTCAGAAAAAAAATCCCTTCAGACGGTAAATGGCATTCATCATTTATGATGGGAACGATGCTTCTTTTAGCTGTATCCGCACAAAGTGTAAGCTTTTCTATAAATGGTGGAGCCATCTTTTTCTATATCGGTGCCATTCTAATGGGACTGGCTCAGGCACTCCTCTATCCAACATTAACAACCTATTTAAGCTTTGTCCTGCCTCAGATGAATCGTAATGTATTACTTGGTTTATTTATTGCAATGGCAGATTTCGGTGTTTCTTTAGGTGGTGTCATCATGGGGCCGATTGCTGATCTTTACTCATACTCAACCATGTATATGATTTGTGCCATTTTAGGAGTGGCGATGTTCTTTTTTGTTTATGATCGCAGAAAAATATTAACAAAAAAAGAGTCGAGTCATCTTCACCTTTAAATAGTCATGATTTCGATTTAAATATTAATAAATAAAAGAAAAAAGACAGAGCTTTTTCCTTAAGCACTGTCTTTTTCTCTTTTCTCTGTATATAGCCTATTAATAATACGGCGAGATCATAAAATAGACTAAGACTCCGGTGAAGCTGACATAAAGCCAAATCGGCATAGTCCAACGGGCGATTTTCCGATGCTTTTCTACTTGCATATTCAACCCTCTGCCTAGCGTAATAAGTGCTAAAGGCACAATTGCTGCTGCAAGAAAAATGTGAGTGATTAACACAAAATAGTAGATATTTTTTAATAATCCTTCACCGCCGTAGCTTGTTGATTCAGCCATTGAATGGTAGGTTAAATAACTAATACAAAATAGAAATGTTGTCGTAAATGCTGCAATGATGAAACGACGGTGCAATTTAATGTTTTTTTGCTTAATTGTTATTAACGCCAGTACAAGAAAAACAAACGTAAAGGTATTAAAAATTGCATTCATTAACGGCAGTACGGTTAGATCAATTCCAAATAATTTTCCGGTATCGCTTTTCGGAAGAAAATAGGTTCCGACGATCACACCAACAATGACAATGGACAGGAACCAAATTATTGAATTGTAATTTCGCTGTTTCTCAGAATGATTATTGCTCATGTTTATTTACTCCTAAATGTTGTGATTTCCTTAAGAATAAATAAAGTGACAGCAAAGAGCAATGTTTTTATACCTAAAGAACGTCTTTGTCATGAATTCGTCAAAAACTTTGAGTTTTTTAATTAAACCTGTTTTCTGAATGATATCTCACCAAATCAAATCCTCATATTCCCCCGTTAACTATTCCTTATCATTTATTCGGGAACAATTTAATAAAGATGAATATACGGACTTTTGTGGATCTTTAAAGTAATGGAGGCGAGATACATGTTTGTTCATGTTGTACAACAAGGTGAATCGTTATTTTCGATAAGCAGGAAATATGGGACGACTATCAATCAAATTCGTGCGGTTAATGGACTGGGGGAAATAAATATCGTTCAGGGTCAGCCTCTGTTAATTCCCTTGTATGTTTATACGATACAGCCAGGAGATACATTGATTAGTATTGCAAGACGTGCATATGTTTCCTTGGCGCAATTGAGAGCAGCAAACCCTGCAATGAATCTCAGCTTCTTACAACCGGGTATGAAAATTACCATTCCAAACATCTCAAACTATCTTGCTAGTACTTTATCGTTTTACGTTGTTCGAAGTCCGCAACTTGATGAAGCATTAATAAAAGATTTTGCACCATATGCTTCTGCCATTTCAATTTTTGATTACCAATTTGCTCCTAATGGCGATATCCTCACCGAACTAAATGACATAACCGCAGTTGAAACGACTTGGAGAAACCGCGTAACACCGTTAGTAACAGTAACAAATCTGACATCTGAAGGATTTAGTACAGAACTTGTTCATGAGGTTCTTAATAATCCGACGGCAAGAACAAACCTTATCAATAATATTTTTACACTTATCACTAGAAAGGGCTATGGCGGGGTTAATATTGACTTTGAACGTGTTTCTGCGGAGGACAGGGATTTATTTACAGGATTTTTAAGGCAGTTAAGGGATCGCTTGAACCCCGCCGGATTTGTTCTGACCATCGCTGTTCCAGCAAAAACAAGCGATGAAATTCCTTGGTTGAGAGGGTATGACTATGGTGGAATTGGTGCTGTAGTCAATTTTATGTTTATTATGGCATATGATTGGCATCACGCTGGAAGTGAGCCCGGCCCGGTAGCGCCAATTACTGAGGTCAGAAGGACGCTTGAATACGCCATTGCCAGGGTTCCGAGTAAAAAAATTATTCTGGGTGTCCCTCTATACGGTTATGATTGGAAAACACCTTTTACCCCTGGAACTGCTGCCCCGGCAATATCAAATCAGGATGCGATTGAAAAAGCAATGAGGTATCAAGTGCCTATCCAATATTCGCAACAATACCAATCACCTTACTATCGCTATCGGGATGAACAAGGACAATCCCATGAGGTATGGTTTGAAGATGTCAGAAGCATGAGCGAAAAAATGGTCCTTGTTCGGGAATATGGTTTGGAAGGGCTTGGCGCTTGGCAACTTACACTAGGCTTTGCACCAGGACCTTGGCTTTTAATAAAATTTTACAGGATAAGGAAGGTATAATCGAGAGTAGATATTCTGATAACAAACACTTCAATATTCCTTTCCTCCTGATGAGTTTTTTTACAAAAACTATGAATAAATGAGAAATGGATGATAAAATCATATATATAATTCTTTGAAGCATCGACCTTTTTAAAGAAATAAACTCTTACGGGGGAAAGTTTGATGGTAGTTGTAAAGTCAGTACATATTGACGGCGAAAGAATTCATGTATTTAATAGTGCCATTTACATTTTTGAGTCAAATTTAGGATTCACATTAGAGTTGGATCTCATTGTTAGTGAAGTTGTTTTAAAAAAATATAAAAATGAAGATAACCTTATTATCGAAGTAGAACTCGAAGATAACAGAATCATCCATTCTATTATGCATGTAAAAAGTCTGCCAGGCGGATTGCCACAGCTCAATTTATTCTGTGAACTTGATGACCTTAATGACTATGAAAACGTTAAATTTGTAAACGAAAACGATTCTTGGTTTCCAAATATAGAAGAGGGCATTACCCTGGAAGAGATAAGAAAAGTAGAAATGCCTATAGAAGCTGTAAATGTAAAACTAAACTTGCCTATCGACCAGGTGGAATGGTTAAAAAATCAAAAGAAGAAGGATTTAAATGAACTCTTCAGAGACTTTATTTATGATTATTGGAAAAAACAGAAGGTAGATAGTTAACAAGCGTTTTGTTCCAATGCAGAAGAAAGTCCATGTCCTTCTATACTAGATCTGATGACTATGATCATCAGGTCTTTTTTTATTTAAGGGTCTTTTCGGTAAAAGATGAGGGAGTTCCCTGATAAAATGATGATTGGTTTCCTACAATACAGATAGAAGGTTTTTTACGTGGAGGAGGAATCACAATGTCAGAAATTAGTCGCGTGAAGTCAGTAAAAAAGCTTGGCAGCATGGAACATGCTTTTGCATCAAAAATTGCAAAGTCCTTGTTCTTCTCCGTTAGCGGCCTCTTTTTACTAACGTTAATTGGCACGAGGATCTTTACACATATTGACTTAAATTTGTATGGCTACATGGTAGGAACAATTGTCTTTTTAGGAGGCTTCTTTTACCGATTTATTTCTTGGGGAGAAAGGCCGCCAACGAAAATCATTCTTAAAAAGAGTATAAAGTTAATCTTCAGAAGATCAACTCCTAAGACGACACCAGACCATTTAGGGACATACACATTTATTTGGAATCGGGGAATTTACCGATGGACGCAACATATTTTGATTGGCTGGGGCTGCATCATCTCCTGTTTTGTCACCTACCCGCTTGTGTTTGGCTGGATGTATTTCACGATGGGGGAAAATGGCTATTATACAGTTGTCGCCATGGGGGTTGATGTATTAAGGGTAAAAGCAGACGGGGTCATTGCCTTCTTTTTTTATAATGCATTAAATATAACCGCCATTATGGTTATTTCAGGGGTTTGTATGGCTTTATATCGTCGTTTAAAAAACATGCAGGCTCGAGCGGAGCAAACCTTTTTATATGACTTTCTCCCATTATACCTTTTGCTTTTCATCAGTATAACGGGCCTGCTATTAACAGTTAGCAATGTTTTTTTACACGGATTCGGGCAGCCGGTCATGTCACTTATTCATCAATTTTCAGTAATTGTGACATTGATTTACTTACCGTTTGGAAAGTTAGCGCATATTCCATTCCGGCCCATGAGCATTTTTGCCAAAAACTATCGCGAGCATTACGGAAATCAATCAATGAAGCAATGCAAGGTTTGCGGAAATCACTTTGTTTCAACGGAGTTACGTGAAAGAGGGCATAGCAAATGATTCGAATTTTACTAGTAGATGATCATGCAGTCGTAAGGATGGGGTTAAAAATGCTCCTTGATGCAAACCCCAATATGGAGGTTGTTGGAGAAGCATCAGAGGGGAATGAGGCTATTCAAAAAGTTCAAGAGGTCCTACCAGATGTTGTGTTAATGGATTTGAGTATGCCTCACGGAAAGGACGGCTTATCAGCTAGGATTGAGTTAAAAAAACTGCAACCAAAACTATCAATCTTAATTTTGACAATGCATGACGATGAAGATGAATACTTATTTCGTGTTATTCAAGGAGGGTCTTCAGGATGTATCTTAAAAAGTGCCCCACATGAAGAATTCTTTCTGCGATTGAATCTGTTGCAAACGGACAGGCATACTTATATCCAAGTGCCACCAAACGTTTAATGGAAGAATACATGATCAAGCTTAAGCAGAGTGGAAACCTCGATACGTATATGATTCTTTCAGATCGCGAGAAGGAAGTTCTAACCCTAATTGCTAAAGGCTATTCGAACAAGGAAATTGCTGAACAGTTGGTTCTTAGTGTAAAAACAATTGAAACCCACAAAAGCCATTTAATGGAGAAATTAAAGATGAAAACACGTCCTGAGCTTGTTAAATATGCAGTACAAAAGGGTTTATTGGATTATGGATATTAGATATATACTGATGAGAAGTAGTGATGACCATGAGTATTGAACCATTTGAGCATATATGCAAAAGCCTCTTATCACAACTTCCATGTGATTTTGCGGATTGGCGATATCCTCTAAAAATGCCAAGGAAATCAGATGGAAGTATTCATCGGGCAATAGTAACGATAAATATAAACGGATTTCAGTCCGTTATGGTAAGGGTGTGGCAGGGACCGTTATTCGAACAGGGTCACCAATGACGATTTCTTCTTTCCCTCATGAGATTCCAGGTAAACCCACGGATTATCCTATTTTGCTGGCTGAACAGCTTATCTCTTGTATTGCCGTTCCAATTTGTTTCAATCAAACGATTTGGGGTGTCTTACTTGGAGGAAACCGAAGCATAGGACAATTTTCACCCGAGCAGCTGGCAATCATGAACCATGCTGTATCACAGATTGAACAGATTTTAAAAGATACGCTGCATGAGGAGGAATGTAAGGAGTTAGCAAACGATGAATAACCATGAATTTAGTAAACGAAAAAACTATGAATCTTGGAATAGTATAGATTACTGTGAGGAATCGTCAGACCGAATTCACACACTAAATGAATTGGCAGATATTAAGTACGCAATCGATGAAACAACAATCGTCGCTGTTACTAATGAAAAAGGTATTATTAAATATGTTAATGATAAATTTTGTGAGATCTCGAAGTATGACCGTGAAGAGCTTTTAGGTAATGATCATCGTAAAATCAACTCTGGTTATCATTCGAAAGAGTTTATGAAGAATCTTTAGAAAACAATCGGAAATGGTCACATATGGAAGGGTGATATTAAAAATAAGGCTAAGGATGGCAGTTATTACTGGGTTGATACGACCATTGTCCCGTTTATGGATAAAAAGGGTAAACCTTATCAATATTTGGCGCTTCGGACAGAGGTCACTGAATTTAAGCGAGTGCAGGAGGAGCTGAACCAGTCTTTAAATGAATTAGTTGATCTTAAGTTTGCACTTGATGAATCATCTATTGTCGCGATTACAGATCAAAAGGGAATCATTAAGTACGTTAATGATAAGTTCTGATAAGTTCTGTAAAATTTCTAACTATACTCGAGATGAGCTGCTTGGACAGGATCATAGAATTATTAATTCAGGTTATCATTCAACCCAATTTTCCCAGGAACTTTGGCGGACAATTGGAAGCGGAAAAGTATGGAAGGGCGAAATCAGAAACCAAGCGAAAGACGGAACTTATTATTGGGTTGATACGACCATTGTTCCATTTTTAAATGAAAAAGGTAAACCTTATCAATATTTAGCGATCCGTTTTGAAATTACCGAACGAAAACGTGTGGAAGAAGAGCTTAAGCGAATGATGGCCAAGATAATCAAGGTTCAGGAGGATGAGGGAAAAAAAGTTTCTCGGGAATTGCATGATGGCATTGGCCAAGACTTATATAGCCTGCTTATTACGATCAATCAAGAAAAGCAGATTATGACCACCCGCTCATCACACAAATGCAAGAGGAAGTCTCGTTGCTAATTAAAGAAATTAGAGGAATCTCATGGGAATTACGCCCATCTGTTCTTGATGATTTAGGGTTAATCCCTGCATTGCGTTCCTATTTTAACCGTTTTTCTAACTATTACGGAATCAAGGTCGAATTTGATTGTACGTTAATGAAACGTCTCAATGTACAGGTAGAAACCACCATCTACAGAATCAAGAAGCTCTAACAAACATTCGAAAATATGCCAGTGTAGATAAAGCTTTAGTCAAAATTAAGATAATAGCTGATATAGTATATGTTGAGATACAAGATAAAGGATCTGGGTTTGACATCATTAAGGAATCCAGAGGTGTTGGCTTATTCAGTATGGAAGAAAGAGCAAAATCTGTAGAAGGAAGCTTCTTAATTGAATCGAGTCAGGATAAAGGAACGAAAGTGACTGTGGAAATTCCTGTTTTTAATTGAGTTCATTTCGTTATTCTGATGAAGAAGTCTGAAACCGATCTACTATTGAAGGTCGGTTTTTATTATATGACGAGAAAAAAGTTATTAAAAAGCTTAAAAAAGCAGCTTATTACCGAGTTGCGAACATATGTTTTCGTTCAGTCATTACAACTGTAAAACTTATATTCTGGGTATAAAAAAGCTTGCTAAAACTATTTATCCTGATGGATAAACCGTTCCAAACTGTATATAGGACGATTAGAAGTATACAAAGTTTAATTTAGAACAATATGACTGTTATCAATTAGTTAAGCCAAAGGCGAAAGCAAATTTTATAAACCTTAAAAAATTAAAGAGGGAACTATGAATAAACAATAAGACGTATCTTACTTTTTTCTGATTCTAGTTTACATAATATATATTCTAGGAAGTTAAATATTATAGTTAAATTTCGTCTCAAAAGCAAAGTTTACTTAAGCAATTGAGACAAAATTTACGTTTATTTTAAAATGGTATTCAATTCAATATTTATTCTTTAATTATTTTTATTTTATTTCTAAGATTTTTTCTGTTTGTTTAGCTCAAATTCATTCTTATTTATTTTCATTAAATCTTCAGCCGTTTATACTATGTCTACATTCATCTAATTTATTGCTTACTATGATTTGTATCTTTTGATTCAAGTTCTCTCCAATTAATTGGGAAATAATTTCCCATCTAACACATTTATTTGCTCTACATTATTATTTCCTGTTTTTCTTGCTTTATTTCGTATGTATTGCGATATTTTGCTGGTGAAACATTCATCATCGAAGTAAACATACGTGTAAAGGAATGTACTGAGCCGCATCCTGTCAAATCTGCTATTTCTTTAATCGGAATATTTGTCGTTTCAAGTAGCTTAGCAGCTTCCTCTATCCTCTTCCTGCGAATATAATTGGAAAAACTTTCACCAAGTTCTTCAGAAAAAAGTCTTGATAAGTGACGTGTAGATATGTGCAGATTGTTAGCTACATGTTCAAGCCTCAATTGATCTGATAAATTATCACGGATGAATAACTTTGCTTGATATAAATGACTTGAACGATTTGAGAATAATTTTTCATGATGTTCTGTTCTTGGTTTTTCTTCAGAAAACATGGAGTGAAAAGACAAGACCAGTGTATTTGCCAAATTCGAAATAAAACCGCATTCGTTTGCACCGCCAATTGACGTATATTCAACAAGTGCTCTCCAAATTAAGGCAGTTGGTGTATCATCAGCGGAATTTATTAAGATTTTATTTGTTGTTGAAAGTTTATCAAACTTTCTAATAGCATCATCCTTAGAAATGTCAGGGATGACCTCAAAGGCAACGAATAAAAGAAATAGTCCAGATTCACTTAATATTTGATGTTGAATGTTTGGACGTGATATAAATACTGAACCCTTTTTTAACTGAAATTGTCCACCCTGGTCATGATATAGTCCTTCTCCACTAAGTACATAACAAACCTCAAAAAATGAATGCTTATGTAATATGTTATTAAAATGCCCTGGGTTAACTCCCCAATAATGTACCTTAAAGCATATTTCTTCACCAATTAGCCTGGTTGCATATTGATTTAGTATTCCTTCACTCAGTTTACAAGAATGAATGACCACAAATTTCCCCCCGATGTCCTCATTAGACAAAATAGTAGCCTCATCAGATAAAGACTTACACCTTTTATTTTCCTAAAATTATAGCAAGAATACGATCTATCTTAAAGGAGGAATATAGAATGATTACATTAAAAGATGCAGAATTTTTCAATGAAAATGGTTATTTGCTAGTAAAGGGGGTATTTTCAAAGGATGAAGTAGAACAAATGAAAAATGGAGTCGAACAAATCATTCAACGTGCAGCAAATGAAAAACTCGATCGAAACCATACATGGCAAGGTGACTATATCCCGCCAAACGAGTTAAAAAGGCTTGTTTTAAAGGGTTTTCATGATGTTCATTATCATGATGCCTCTTTTACACGGGCGATTTCTCATCCGAATATGGTATCTATTTTGCAAAAGCTTATCGGTCCGAATGTGCAATTACATCACTCAAAAATGCTCGTTAAACCGCCTGAAAAGGGAGCGGCATTTCCAATGCACCAGGATCATCCTTATTTTCCACATGACAACCATACTATGTTGGCAGCAAGTGTTCATTTGGATGATTCCGATTTGGAAAACGGCTGTTTAAGAGTGGTGCCAAAATCTCATAAACAAGGACCAATCCCCCACATCGGTCGTTATTATTTAGACCAGAAGGAATATCCAATATCAAGCGGAACGCCATGCCCTGCTGAAGCTGGGGACGTCCTGTTTTTTAATTATTTAACAATCCATGGTTCTGACATTAACCGCAGTGACCGTCCGCGCAGGAATGTTTTATTTCAATACCGTGACCCATCTGATAAACCTTCTGCCGATGTGCATGTAAACTGGGGGCAAGGCTTGATGGTGTGTGGAGAAAACCCGAAATTCCGAGAATACCAGCCAGACTTTGCTTTAAAAGTATAATAAAAAGAAAATGGCCAGACTCAAACAAATGTTCGGGTCTGGCCATTTATGTTTATACGATATTTTATTTACTGCTAACGATTCTTCTTCTACTTGATTGTTGTTGAGACACCAGTATTTGCTTTAACAAGGATTTCATCAAACTTCTTCGCATCCTCTTTTTTACTTGATAAAAGTGTTCCCAGGATAGCTCCGATAAAACCTAATGGAATCGAGACAATTCCTGGATTTGCTAATTTAAATAAAGGTTCTCCAACAAGAATCGCTGCCCCTGCTTCTGGCGACAAGACGCTTGGACTTACAGCAACCAATGCAAGTGAACTAATTAATCCGACGAGCATCCCTACAACGGCACCTGTTGTATTAAATCGTTTCCAGAAGATCGTTAACAGAATAATCGGCAGGTTTGCACTTGCAGCAACCGCAAATGCTAATGAAACAAGAAAAGCAACATTCATGTTTTGTGCAAATAGAGCAAGAATGACAGATAGGACAGAAACTCCAATTGACGCCCATCTTGCAGCAACTATTTGTTCTTTCTCTGTTGCATTCCCGCGGCGAACAATATGGCTATAGAAATCATGGGCAAATGCTGATGCTGCCGAAAGCACTAGCCCGGCTACTACGGCTAAAATGGTCGCAAAGGCAACGGCCGAAACGAAAGCAAACAAGAAATCTCCACCAATTGCTTCAGCAAGTAATGGTGCCGCCATATTACCTGCAGCATTTGCTTCAATGATTTTATCATATCCAACAAACGCTGCTGCCCCGAAGCCTAAGAAAATGGTCATCACATAAAATATTCCAATAATCCATGTTGCATATACAACAGACTTGCGAGCCGTAATGGCATCTTTTACGGTAAAAAAGCGAATTAAAATATGCGGCAACCCTGCTGTACCTAAAACCAGCGCCATATTAAGCGAAATCGTATCTAACGGATCTTTAAATTTATTACCGGGATTCAAGAAACCCTCTCCTAATGGAGTTGCTGCTTTCATTTCCGTAAACATGTTGAAAATATTAAAATCAAATTTTGCAAAAACAATAATGGAAATAATAAACGTTCCAATCATCAACAGCGCTGCTTTGACGATTTGGACCCAGCTTGTTGCCGTCATTCCGCCAAATACAACATATACTGTCATCAATATACCAACGATAAGCACAGAAACAACATAATCAAGTCCAAGTAATAAATGAATGAGACCGCCTGCACCAACTAACTGGGCAATCATATAGAAAATGGAAATCGCAATGGTGTTTAAAGCAGCTACTCCCCTCACCTGTTTTGCATTAAATCTTGCTGCAATCATATCGGCCATTGTATATTTCCCTAAATTACGAAGAGGCTCAGCAACGACATATAAAACAACAAGATAAGCGACAAGAAAACCAATGCTGTAGAAAAAGCCGTCAAAACCTGATAGGGCAATCATCCCGGCGATACCAAGAAATGATGCAGCAGACATATAGTCTCCAGCAATCGCCATCCCGTTTTGCCAGCCTGTCAAACTTCCATCAGCTGTATAGAAATCACTTGTTGTTTTTGTCTTTTTGGAGGCATAATACGTGATGACAAGTGTTAAAGCCACAATACCTAAAAACAGTGAAAATGCTAATGTATTCATGAACCTGTTCCTCCCTTGTTCTCCTTCTCCCGCCACACGAATAAACCGTACCAGACTTTATCTTTTAATAAAGCCGAATATTTATTTTGCATCTTCGATTATTTCATCAACCATTTCATCAAATTTTGCCGCTCGTTTTGAATAAAGAATACATAATGCCCAAGTCATAATAAATTGAGCAAACGCAAAAACCCAAGCCCAGCTAACTGAACCAATTGCTGGTTGATTCAGTACCGTGGAATAGGCCGTCATAATAGGCAAAGTAAAATAAAATGCTAGATAGAATAAGGACATCGGCAGAATAAAGTTGCGTTTTTTGTGAAGCAGCTCCTTGAATTTTGCAGACTGTGCGATTTTTGAATAATCAATAGAGGTTTGTGATTGTTCCATTTTTTGCTTTAATGAATTTTCATTCATACTCATGAAAAAACTCCCCCTTAAATGATGAAATATAAACGAAATGAACCTCCTTTCATACCTATATATTGTAAGCGGTTACAATAATTATAAAATTAAACTGTAATCTATTGTTAAAACATTCGTAAAATGTTCACAATTAAGTCTCAATTGCAGAAATCTGTGTTTGAAATGCCTTATACTCAATTTAACATGCAACAGCTTCTCAATCCTGTAAAAGATCAAAAAGCTGCTTCGCTGATGAACGACTTACGGGAATTTTCAATTGATCATTATTTTTTAAGATGATATTAAAGGCACCGTTAAACCACGGGACAATTTCATCGATATAATCAAGGTTGACTAAATAGCTGCGGTGTGAACGAAAAAAAGAAGACGGCAGCTTATCTTCCAGGTCCTGGAGTGTCATTTTCGTTTGAACAAGCCCCTTATCTGTATGTATTTCAACAAGGCGTTCTGAACGGACAGCAAAGAAAATGGACTGTGGTGTTAAAACAACAACCTTCTCCCCATTATCAATTAATAGTTTTGAAGAATGACTGTTCTTCCGCTCGGACTGAATCATTTGCCTTTTTACACGCGATAGCGCTTCTTTAAACCTTTCAACATCATAAGGCTTAAGGAGATAATCCACCGCTTCAAGATTAAATGCTTCTACAGCATATTCATCATATGCAGTTGTAAAGATTAGATAAGGCTTGCTCTTTCCATTTGAGAGCTTCCTAAGCTGTTTTGCCGCATCAATTCCAGATAAAGACGGCATGTTGATATCGAGAATCACAAGGTCTGGTTCATATTGTTCATATAGCTCAATAAGCTGTTGCCCATTTTCCGCACTAGGACACAGAATAAATTCTTTTTCCTGCTGAATTAAAAAAGCGATGTCTTCTCTTGTTAGTCTTTCATCCTCTGCGATCATTACTTTTATTTTCATAAATGTCTCCTTTCCTTCACGGATATTGGTAGAGTAAAGGTGATTAGACTACCTCCAGAAGATCGATTTCGGAATTGCATACTTGCTGTTTCACCAACTATCGCGGTTAACCGCTGATTAACATTATAGATGGCAATACCATTTCCTTTTTCGCTTTGTACCGCTTTACTGCCTAGACTGCTTATCATTGAAGGAGTAAAACCGATTCCATTATCTTTTATTTCAATTACAACGGAATCACCGTCTTTAATGGCCTTTATCTTAATCATTCCGCCAGATGAAACATTTTTTAATCCATGATTGATACAATTTTCCACTAAAGGCTGTAAAGTAAAAGGTGGAATCATTGCCGCTCCTACCCCATCTTCCATATCGACCTGGATCGTCAATTGATCTGAAAACCTTACATTCATAATTTCAATATATGAATGCAAATAAGTGATTTCTTGATCCAAGGGAATGACTGTAGCTGATGATATTTTCAGACTGCTTCTCAATATTTGTCCTAACTTTACAATTAACCCCCTTGCCTGGACTGGGTTTTTTTGAATTAATGCAGAAATGACATGGAGTGTATTAAATAAAAAATGGGGGTTAATTTGTGATTGTAATTGCCGTAATTCCGCTTCTTGAACTAATGTTTTCATTTTCTCTGCAGCAACTGCATCCAACTGGTTCGAGATTAATTTTCCTAATCCTTGGGCAAAAGCGATTTCAACCGCACGAATTTGTTGTGATCTTCTAAAAAATAGTTGTATCAGACCTGTTACTTCACCTGATTCACGAATTGGGACAATAATTGCTGCCTCCAAGGGACAATGATGGTGGTTGCATTGTATCTGTTCATACCCGTAAGCTGCTTGGATTTCACCTGTTTCAATCGCCAATCTGGTTAGTTTGGTTTGAATAGGTTGATTATGATGGTGATGATCAAACCCAAGTCCTGTATGAGCAAGGACCTTCTCCGTGTCAGTTAGTGCAACAGCAGGAATTTTTAATTCTTCCCGCAAAATATCAGCAATTTTCACAGCCGTTTGGAAACTCAATCCTTGCTTTAAATAAGGCAAGGTTTCCTCAGCGATTTTTAAGGCACGTTTTGTTTCTAACGCTGCCTCTTGTTCTTTTTCATTCAATGCAATCCGAATCATGGCTGTAAAGATGGCGATGGCTACACTATTTGTGACAACAAGCGGAACTCCGATCGTATTGACTAATTCAATCGTTTGCTCAGGTGTTGAAGTAAAAATCAATAAAAAAGCCATGTGCAATATTGGTGCAAACATTCCGATAAATAATGCTTTTTCCGATGCGATAACCCTTTCCTGTGAAAAAAAGCGTGCAGTATAACCAGCGATCACTCCTGAAAGCATATTTGCAAGACAAATAGCAAGAACATGCTCTCCTCCTATCAAGAAACAATAAACAGCAACAATGGCACCAGCCCCAAGCCCAACAAAAGGACCTCCTAACAGGCCGGAAATAACAATCGCTACCAAGGATGATCCTACAAGCATTTCCCCTTCAGCTAGCTGCAACACCCATATATGTGAAGTGATCTCCCCATTCGATATCTTTACACCAGCTTGAGCCCCTGCAATCGCTAAAATGCCAAAAATAATAGAATGATAGATGATCGTTTTAACAGATAGCTCACGATCTAAAAGCAACCGAAAAGAAGGAATCCGCGTCAGCATAAAAGCAAAAATCAATAACATGCCAATTCGTTCAAATAAAAGAATAGATAAATCCCCCAAGTTGTCACCTGCTCTCATTTCCTAAGTCCTTCTCTCCCCTATCGTTTTACTCCTGTTTGTGCTTGTACGACAACTTTAGTAAACTGCTCTTCATCTACCGGTTTTTTAGAGAAAAGTGCCCCAAAAAAAGCTCCTAAAAATCCAAAAGGAATGGCAATTAAACCGGGATTAGAGAGAGGGATAAGCAATTCATCGCCTAAAAGATCCATTTGCGGACCAAGTAAAACAACAAGCAATGAACCTGTTAAACCCGAAAAAACGCCAACAATTGCTCCTGTCGGATTGAAACGCTTCCAATATAAAGTGAAAAGTAAAAGCGGAAGATTTGTAGCCGCTGCAATGGCAAATGTGAAAGATACAAGATATGTCACATTACTCTCTTTTAAACTAAGAGAAAGTATGATAGAGAAAAGCCCAACACATACAGCAGCAACCTTTGCAACCTGCATTTGTTCTTGCTCAGTTGCTTTCCCTTTTCGCAGGACATGATGATAGATATCATGGGTAAAGGATGAAGTTGCAGCGGTGACAAGTCCAGTAACGACAGCTAATATCGTGGCAAATGCTACTGCTGATATAAACGCAACCAAGAAATCACCTCCAAGCACGGATGATAATAAAAGTGCCGCAAGATTTCCTGTAGCATCGACTTCAATCAATCTATCCCAGCCGACAAGTGCGACCGCTCCCATACCTAAGACAAGCATGATAACATAAAACAAACCTATAATCCATGTCGATGTTATAATCGATTTTCGAACAGCTTGTGCATCCTTTACGGTAAAAATACGGATTAAAATATGCGGCAGCCCTGCCGTACCTAAAATTAATGTGAGATTAAGAGAAAGCATTTCCAAAGGATCCTTAAATAGATTGCCAGGAGAAAAAAATTGGTCCCTAAACGGTGTATTCTCCTTAACAAGGTCAATTAAATAATAAATATTCCAATCAAACCGGGCTAATATCATTAATGTCATCAAAAAAGTCCCTGACAATAAGAGAACTGTTTTAATAATTTGGACCCATGAAGCAGAGACCATTCCGCCGAAAATAACATACAACGTCATCAAGCTGCCTATCACCCATACGGAAGTGCTATAATTTATTCCCAGCATTAAATGAACGAGAAGCCCTGCAGCAACAATCTGCGGAATGATATATAAAACTGAAATCATAATCGAACTAAAGCCTAATAGCAAGCGAATCCGTTCTTCCGGGAATCGTGAATAAATGACATCCCCAAGCGTAAAAGTACCGAGGTTTCGTATAGGCTCGGCGATAACAAATAAAAGAAGAAAAAAGGACGCCAGAAAGCCGATCGAATAAAAGAATCCATCGAAGCCATGTAAGGCAACAGCTCCTGTAATCCCAAGAAAGGAGGCCGCACTCATAAAGTCACCAGCAATCGCCAGCCCATTTTGAAAGCCGGTTAAACTATGGGATACAGAATAAAACTGCTGTGTTGTTGTGACTCGTTTTGCAGCCCAATATGTAATAATTAACGTACCTGAAAGTATGAACAGAAAAAAGATAAAATAAGAAAGATTCATACTCTTCTCCTTTATTTCCGGCTTCTAATCATCTCTGCTTAGTTTAGTTATAACAGGTGTAACTACCCTAAGCAATTATTTTTTCATACTCCGATTCTAGGAGACTTTTTATAAAACTTTCCCCAATCTTAAATTTATCTTTAAAAAATCTTTAAACTTTCCATCTAAAATGACGTTACATCCTTAAAAACAGGATGGTTTAAACACAAGGATGACAGCTGACGATCTATATAAATGATGGAGGAATAGTAATGCAAACAATTATTGAGGCGCGAAATATGACGAAAGTATATGGAAAAAAAGGCAGCAGCAAACATACTGCTTTAAATGGCCTGTCTTTTTCTATGGAAGAAGGAGAGTTTATTGGGATTATGGGGCCATCAGGTTCCGGAAAAACGACTTTGCTTAATATCATTTCGACGATCGATACCGTAACCAATGGACAAATAACGATTGCTGGCAAAGATCTTTCTGCCATGAGTCAAGATGAACTTTCTGATTTTCGGTCACAGAAATTAGGTTTTATTTTTCAAGACTTTAATTTACTAGAAACTATGACTGTTTTTGAAAATATCGCTTTACCGCTGGCGCTTCAACATGCTCAAGATCATATCATTGTTTCTAAGGTACAAGAGGTAGCTTCCATACTTGGTATTGATCGAATTCTAAACAACTATCCATCCGAAATTTCTGGGGGGCAAAAACAGCGTGCAGCGATAGCGCGTGCACTCGTTCATAACCCAACCGTTATACTTGGGGATGAACCCACAGGCTCTCTTGATTCGAAAAATGCCACAAATTTATTAACAGCATTAGCCAACCTAAATCAGGAACATGGCGTATCGATTATGATGGTCACCCATGATGCAAATAGTGCCAGCTATTGTAATAGGGTTCTTTTTATCCAAGATGGTAAGATTCATAAAGAACTTTTGCGAAATAGCACCCGCAAACAATTTTATCAAGAAATCTTGCAGGTCCTATCTGAAATTGATACAGAACTTTCTTAAAGCAGGTGAAAAATATGTTGATAAAATTAGCGATGAACGGAATGAAGGGCCGGTTAAAAGACTATATTGTTTTATTTGCAGGTTCAATCATTCCTATTTCCGTGTTTTATATGTTCCTGACACTGGCTGTCAATCAAACTTTCATTAGAAATCATTCATTGATTAATCATATACAACTTGTTTTCATTGTAGGAACTGTTCTTTTATCTGTGATTTCCTTTATTTATATTCTTTATACAACCTCATTCCTTCTCTCCCTCAGGAAAAAGGAATTTGGAATTTATCAACTAATAGGAGTGAAAAAGGAACAAATTAAGAAAGTCATTTTAACTGAAACAATGGCAATTGGCGGATTTTCAATTATTCAGGGGATTGCTTTTGGTGTCTTTCTCTCTTTGTGTATTGCGATGTTGCTCGCAAAACAACTTAACATCACTTTGGCAGGCTTTAAACCATTTTATCTGCCGGCTGTCCTTTTCACCATTTTGTTTTTTCTTTTTATCTATTTCATTTCTGTTTTACTTAATAATCGCAAGCTAACACAATCACCGATAATAAAATTATTATATTCGGAGATTCAATCCGATCATAGTCCAGCTAAACATAAAGGCACTATGATTAAAATTATACTTGGTACTGCTTCCCTTTTTATTGGATATACAGCCCTTATATTAATGGAATTCATTACCTATGCGGGGTTATTTTTAGCACCGATCATGACAACGCTTGGAACCTATCTTTTATTTGATTCGATAGTGCCCCTTGTTGTACAACGTTTAAAAGAGAATAAACATAAAAGGTTGAAAGGAATCAATTCGTTCACTTACTCACAATTGAGTTTTCGAATAAATGAGTTAAAAAGAGTTTTAGCAACGATTGCTATGTTTATTGCCCTATCAGCAGGTGCGATTTCAGGAGGGTTTGCCTTTAAAAACAATGTGCTTCCGACAGTTGATAAAGAAGTAATTTATGATATGACGCTTTACAATCCGGATGCTTTAGAAAGTACCGTGATTCATTCCATTCCCTTTACGGAGAAGCATCACTATCGTTTTAAATTTGATGAAGAATTCAATTATTATCTCTATGAGGATTTAGTGAAAAACCCTCCATTAATAGAGGATTTTATTACGTATCAAATCAGACGAGCAGGAAATCTCCCTTTGCCGGAAAAACTTCCTATTGAGAACTCATTCCAAATCCTCCCGGAGGATTGGTACATGGCATTGGAAACGATTAATCCTGCCATGTTTTCTATGAGATCTAACAAAATTGTATCAATTGAAGACTATAAAAACATTCCGCAAAAGGAAGTCATCGTCGTTTTAGGTAAAACGGAAAACTTTCAGGATTATTTAGCTCAGTGGAAGGAACTTGATCAACTTCAACTAGCAAAATATTTTGATTTGCTTGGTTACAAGCCTGATGCTGATTCTATTTCTAGTAAATATTCTTCATTCCTTAATGAATATGCTTTTGCAAGCGGCACCTATTTTATGGGATTTTTCTTAGGTTTTGCTTTTCTCACCATGATGGCAAGTGTTCTTATGTTTAAAATTCTCTCAGGGGCAAGCATGGATATTCATCGATATGCAATACTAAGGAAAATAGGTGTACGCAATCGTCTATTGGCTGCTTCCATTTCAAAGGAATTATTTATTGTCTTTCTTTTCCCAGCCTTGTTAGGAATCCTGCATGTCGTCGTTGGGATGAGAATGTTTTCATTTATTATGTTGGATCCGTATTATAAAATCTGGATTTCCATCCTTCTTTTCATAGCCATTTATACGGTCTATTATTTTTCAACCGTGTATATGTATAAAAAGATTGTCCTTCCAAAAAATAGAGCCAGGGTAATAGAATACACGGCATAAGGATTGAACATCTCTAATACCGTGTTATGTATAATATAAATAAAACAGTCTGCATTATTGCAGGCTGTTTTTATATAATCACTTTAGTTAGAAGGCTCCCTCATTTTGGGAGCTTCATGAAGAAAAGGACGAATTAGATATAGAGTTTATTAATATAGAGTTTATTAAGCATCAATTCATTTTTAAATGATAAATGGGAGTTTTGCTGACCCATGTGTGGAAACATATCGTGCCAAGTTCCCCTAATCCTGACGAATTTAGCAATCTAATACTGACAAATTCATTTCAATAATTTCCTGTAATTTTTTTCTGTCCGAAATCGTCTTAACCATAACGCGAAGACCTATTAATGCATTTATAAAATAATAAGACAGCGCTTCAGCATTGAGTGCCTTGGATAGTTCTCCAGATTGCTGACCTTCCACAATTAGGTCATATATTATCTGTTGGGTATAAGTCCATCTCAGATGAACCAAATCTATGGCCTCAGAATCATGTTTTGCCAACTCTACCGCGGTATTCACTAGGAAACAGCCCACAGGAAACTCCTCTTGCTGTTCATAAAGTGAGTTTCTCTGGATTGCCATTTCTAATAACACTCGGATTGCTTCCTTGGCAGAACGGGTATCAGCCATACGACGCTTATAAGCTTGCTCCAACATTTCACTATATCGTTTCAATGTTTTGATATACAAAGATTGTTTATCGCCAAAGGTATCATATATGCTCCCTTTATGAACCCCCATATGAGAGACCAGTTCTTGCATGGATGTCTTCTCATAACCTTGTTCCCAGAATAACCGCATGGCTTTAAGCAAAGCGGCATCTTCATCGAATTCCTTTTTCCTTGCCATCTTAAATCCTACCTCCTTATGCTGTGGTACAAGTGTAAGTGACACCATCCAAATCTATATGAGGATCTCTAAGTCGCCTAACCTACATAAATATCCTTATCCAATCACTGGGCACTTAGCGCCCAGTGATTAATGCTCATTTATTAGTCGCAGCTCTTTTTTATTTTACCATTAAATAGAATAACATCATCAACAATCTGTCCTGATTCAAGAACAAGATCCAATAATAAATGAATTCTCTTTGCATTTTTTTACATTATACGACGTAAACCTTATTTATCACAATTGTTGCCTTTGGATGATTGTATTAACAACATTCTTGTAAGGATTTCACCAATCCATTGCTTCAAGCTTAATTTTATCTACCTCTTAAAGTTTTGAAAGATAACTGATCATGAAATCAGTATATTCTCCGCTTAACTGTCAACTATTTCTTATGAAATTGAGTCTTTCTGCAGCTGCTTCTTGTTTCTCCTATTTTTCAAACACAAATAAGGTCGGATGGACCCCCTTCAAACTCAAAGAATAAGATTCCAAACAAAAAAGACCTAATCGTTTTGCTTCCCAAAACAATTGATTGACACTCTCAGATAAAATAACGGCTCTACCGGTTGGCTTCAGGACTCTGCATATTTCATTCATCATATGGTGATTGAATAATTCTAAATCTTCGTCAGGTGAAATTTGTCTCCCAAATGGTAGATTCGTTACAATTTTATCAACAGAACCATCAGAAAAAGGCAATTCCCTTGCATCCTGAACATGAACCTGTACCTTCAAATCATTTAGATTACTCTTAGCAATCTTTGTAACGTCGTCAGATATATCCCCGCCAACGATCCGATTTGCAGGATATGCAGCTCGTTCAGATAATATGGTGCCTGAACCACAACAAGGATCTACGAACATGTCTGTCGATTTAGGATTTGACAACCACACCATCGCATGAGCAACTGTAGGAAGTAATGAAGCACGAGAGAATAGTCGATTTTGAGTGCGAAAACGAAACGTAGCATCTGTAAGCCTAAGTGAAAAAATCAAATGATGATGGTCAATGTCGAGTCTGAATTCGATCTGATGATTTTGAGACGTTCCAATATTCCAATCAGGGTAACGCTTATTAATACCCTCCATTGCTTTTTTTGCTGCTTCAAAACGACTATAGGTTTGTTTTCCTTTACGGCTTGCATTTACCCAAAATAAATCTTTACGTTCAATAAACTCCAAATCCAACTTGGATATTCGCTCACTTAACTGAGTTAAGTGCTTTTTATGCGGACCTATTTGGAATTGATCAATCAGCTGAAACAAGTTATCTGCCGACCTTAAAGAACTTATGCATGTAAAAGACTTATCTGTGGCAAAGAAAACCTTCCCTCTATTTATTTGAATGATTTCAGCATCACTCACCTTGTTGTAAATTTCATTTGATAAAACGGATTCTAATCCTGGCAATACGCTCGCAAAATAAAGAGCCATCCTAACGCCTCCAATTTTTTGAACGCCGTTTAAGAACACAAAAAAGCCATGATGTACCGACTTACTTTTCATCATGGCTTTGTGTAAACTTTATTTATAAACTGTTTATATACATGTGTACAGACAGTCTTATTTAACGGCATTATGATGATTAAGTTCATTGACTGCAGATACTTGAAGATTACACGACAAATTACCCCCGTCGATCCTGGGGATTTTTCAAGTATCATTATTATTCAATTTGTGATTATCGAATAACTGTCAAAAACACTGCCATCATCATCATGATTAGAATACCTCCACCCATATATAGTACCATTATCTTAAAATATCGGATTTAAAAAATCAACAATACCTTATTCTTTTTTCTCCGATCATGCAAGCCATCTTTATCATTTATAGCATACTTACGGATAAACCAACATCCTTTCAAAGCCAAATGAACTTTGCAAATGAAAGTAATTTTTCAGTATCGAATTAATATCTGTTATTTGCCTTTTATTTCTCTTTTAATAAGGTAACGATAAAAGTGGTCTTCCCTGCTGAACTTTCTACCTTAATCGTAATCCCCTGGTTAGGGGATTTACATAGATTTCACTAATGAAAATTTAGAAACCAAAACCTTGAATGGTTTTATTTTTACCAATTTCTTTATGATTAAGAATCCAATTGCAGCCCCAAGCGTATTTGCAATAAGGTCATTAATATCTGCGGTTCTGCCGCTTCCTAATGAGAGTTCGATTATTAACTGTAAGGCTTCAATTGATAAGCTTAGAAAGAAACCATACTTTGCTGCCTTTTTTGCTGAGTCCACTTTATCGTTTAGTAACGGTAAATACACACCAAAAGGTATCAACATAATGACGTTTAATACAAAACTTGGAATGTCAATGGTTAAGATCGGAATAAAATTAATTTCCTGTAAGATCTCTAGCCACAATGGTTCTGTCGACTTATAATCATTTCCTGCATAAACCTCTATTGGAAAGAATACTAAATCAATCACTGCTAAAAAGTATATAGCAAATGTGATTAATAGAAAATATTGTCCCGCTCGATGATTCTTTTTTCTAGTCCCAATGAAAAGAGATAGTAAAAAGAGAATGAATGCTGGAAGCAAAATATACCATGAATCTATTGTCATTAACATCTAATGTTTCCTCCTAATTTTAAAGGTAGTTGGTGAGGTCTGTTCGTTTCGCTTAAGCGTTGACTTTAGTATAGCTCCTATTTTTAAAGATTTTTTAAAGATTTTTTAAAGAGATAGTAAAGGTTCTCTTAATTTAAAAATTATATTTTCTTCTTTATTAATCGTAGTTGCCCCTACTACTGTTCGGTTTTTATTTTTTGAAAAATAAGAGTTCGTCTTTGAATGTAAGATTTTCATTTTGACTTCAGCATAACGAAATGTAATTGAAAATACATTATTTATAACCATTTCCAACGTATATACAGTTAGAATTGGTTACTTAGTTTTCACTACGTGTCTCCTTTTTTATTTTTTGAAGAAGATTCGTTATTTGTTTATAGTGTATAATGGTAGGAATTATTTAACAGAAACGGGGTGTTTTTTTGAAAAAACGTAAGATAAAAAATAATGATTTTCAAATCTTACAAAAAGAACTTCGTTATTTAAAAGATACCGGAGTTTTATCGTCGGAAAAAACGGCCGAAATAACCGATCTTTACGAAGTGAAAAAACGGTTATCTTTCACAAAGGTTCTTTTATATATTGGTTCAATTTTAATTGGAATTGGGTTCCTAAGTTTTATCGCGAGCAATTGGCAAGAAATCGGGAAAATGGCAAAATTCATTTTGATCATTGGTTTGTATATCGGGTGCAATGTGGCAGGATACAAATTAGAAAGGAATTTCCCAAAAACATCAAGAAGTTTTTATTTTTTAAGTGTTTTTGTTTACGGTGCTGGTATTTTCCTAATTGGACAGATGTTTCACTTTGGCGGTGATTTTCAAGATGCATTTTTGTGGTGGTCTATAGGGATTATTCCTTTGAGCTGGGTTTTACGCGACAAATGGATATTATCTCTTTCAGCATTATTTTCCTTGATCTATATGAGCCATGACACATTTCTTTCAGGAGAAAGCATCCCTTTCGTCATTCTTCCTTTGATTCTTGCTATCTATTTTTTAAACGTAAAGATATCGTATTCTAGAATCACAGGTTTCTTAGTTTTGCTTATGGGCCTTGTGTTTTTTGGGATTATTTCCATCAATGTGATCGTTGCAAATGATTCATACTTTTATTTCATTTTAATTTGTTATTTTATCATCGGCTTAGGTCTGGTTTACGCTGCACATGTTGGTAAGACTGCCAGCCAAATGAAATCGGTCTTTCATTACACTGGTCATGCTTTACACGGATTAACTGGTTTTGCTTTGACATTTTCAGAAATTTGGCCAGCGGGATGGGTTTATATCCCTTTTTCCATTCTTTACGTATGTTTTGTTCTCTACCTGATCAATAAAGGTAATTTAGTGAATATTGTGATCATGTGCGTATTAATCCTGCGTTTTTATTTCGATTTCACGTTCGATTTTCTTCCAAAGTCACTTGTTTTCATTTTAGGAGGATTACTCTTAGTAGGCTTTGGTTTCTACTTTGAAAATCAACGCAGAAAAGGAGGGGAACTTCATGAATAGGAAAGCCAAACAGTTAATTCTTGCTTGTCTTGTCCCGATCATCATACTTATTGGAATGACAATTACTCCCCTCATCACCCTAATGACAGGCGATGATCTTACTTTGCGAACTAAACCAATCGACCCAACGGATTTGTTCCGAGGAGATTATGTAAACCTATCCTATGAAGCAGAAGAAGTTCCTCGTGAACTCATAGAAAAAGAAGTTCTGGATGAATATAATAAAGGCTCTTACAATTTTGATGTCTTTGTTATGTTAGAGGAAAAAAATGGGATACACTCCCCAACTAAAGTTTCCTTGATAAAACCCAGCGACGGAATCTATTTAAAGGGGAAATTAAATTACATTGGTTTAGGTTTTAGTGAAAATGATGAGCAAGAATATGCTTATATCCAATATAGCTTAGATAAATACTTTGTCACAGAAAACACAGGACTGGAATGGGAAGAGGCTTCGTCAAAAGGTCAGATCTTAGCAAAGGTAAAAGTGAGGAATGGTTATGCCCTTCTTACTGACATTATCATGGAGTAGCTTATTAAAAATTTTTATATCTAACATAAAATAGCATAGATAATCCGCTGCCGCTGAAAAACTTATATATTTTGGCGGTTATGCAATCTTCGTTATTGAATTCACCCCCGAATAGCAGGCACTTTAGAAAAAGTGTATTTCTTCGGGGTTCAGTTCAATTTATTGTTTTATCTATATTAGATAAAGGAATCATGGTGGCAATAACGTCCAAATTCTAGAGGCATATCTCTTAAAAAGGCTGCATAAACAATGGCAAAAAACCAACGATGGTGATTATGGTGATATAACTTTAGAATAATTAAATTTGACTGAGTAGATCAACACGTAGCTAACGATTAGCGCGGCAAAGATATTTAGGACAATCAACGAAAAGATCAAATTAAAAAATTGAGTTAATACTCCAATACCAACAATCGGAACAATAAATCCGGAGTAGGCACATAAATAAAAAGCAGAGATAACTTGCGGGCGTTCCTCTGGTTTTGGTAATTCACTAGCTAATTTTAACGTTACTTGAAACGTCCATCCGGCGCCAATTGCTTGAATGAATATGCCAGCCCAAAGCAAAAATAATTTCTCTGTCTGACCAGAAACTACAACAAGCCCTGATCCAATAACGAGAAACAGGATCCCTAAACGCATCCTTGAAATGGAGATACGCGGCCAAGGAAAGAACTGCATCAATGCTCCCCCACCTAAAAGCAACAATATTAATAACCCGGAAATGGAGAGATTAGTGGTGTGAATGACATTCTTGGTGAAAGAAGGAATAAGAGAAAATACAATCCCTCCTAGCGTAAAAACGGTAAAGATCGGAAGTCCGATAAAAGACCAAAAATGGGACCGAATTTCTTCAGGAACACCGAGCGAAATCTTTGTCTTAGCCGGTTTTTGCGCACGTGAATCCTCTTGCTTCGGTAACATTTCAAGAAAGACCAAGGAACTCAATAACATGACGAGCAGAAACCAATACGTCAAACGAAGCGGCTGAAAGTGCACATATTGCACGATAACACCTGAAATAGCTGGACCTAGGCCAAAACCGATGTTTATTATAACCCCTGACAACTTGATTGCCGTTCTCATTTTATCTTGAGAGGTCTGTTTTAATAAAAAAACGCTTGCAGTTCCAGTAAAAGCACCATATGCGGTGCCTTCTAAACTCCTTGCCACATAGAGCATCCAGACATCAAAACTTCCAAGAAAAATCAATGTTGATATAATCGAGATCCAAATACTGAATCGAACGACTCTTTTTAATCCCCAATCGCTCCCCCTGGCACCTACTATTAGCAAAGTTGGTAGCAAAAAAACAGCATAGATAGCAAATAGGATGGTAATTTGGAGACTATTTAGCTGGTAATAATCACTGTATAAAGGAAATAACGATGAAATAAACGTTGCACAGCATGACATCATGAGAATAACCCAAAGCATTCTTTTCATAGGCTTCCTGCTTTCACAAAATTTGTTTTAATATAAACGCTCTTAATTCCCTCGGTACAAATAATAAAAAGCTTCCTCTACCTACATTTCTTAAACCTAATATGCCAACCAAAACCTTAAACCATTTGAAATTGTATAGTTTGATTCAATTCTCTGTCATCTTTTTCACTTGTTTTTTGTTTTATACTGCTTCATTAGGCAGTAATCCAGTAGTAAAAAATAACGAACAATAAAATGACAGTTCAAGCAATTGATTTGTTCATGATCTCTTAATGATTCCTCCTTCAAAACAAATGTAGCAAATTAAAGAACGATCGGTCAAGAAATATTTTGAACGTTCGTTCTTAAATCTGTGGAGCCCGTGCTCGTTTGAATATGAACTTCCTTGTTGGTGTAATGGATGTAAATAGATAATTCTTTTAATTGTTAGCTGGGAAATTGGAAGGATTACAAAACACGCACCACATACATAAAAAAAACGGTGCTATAGACGGTATTTTGAGGATGTGAAAGAAGAACTTCTAATAAGCCTGAAAACTGTAGTTTTTTGGATTCTAATTTCATTTTATCACAATCTGCATTTACCGCCTGTTTGTTTTGGTTGGTATTTAAAGTGATATAAAAAGAGCCAATTTCAACTAAGAAATTGGCTCTTTTTCGTTTATTCATAAAATCTGCCGTATACATCTCAGATAAATAATACATAGATAAACTTCAACCTAATCTTGCCTAAATTCATTTTGATCTCCCTGTATTAATCAGATCTACTTTTACTTTAACTTTAATATTCAAGTTTGAGTAAGTGTTATTCCAGTCCATCTTGTTCCATCTTTCATAAGATAAACGATTACGTACCAACTTTCCGATTCCAATAGGATCTGTCTGATATTCTTGCAATTTGCTGAGAAGCTTTTTTGAATTGGTTATTAAATAATTTTCAACTTGTTTTTCCAATTGTCTTTGATACTTTTCTTCACTTAAATCCATTGTACCTGTGTATTCAAGGACGCTTCCTTTTATATCTAGAATTACTTCGACCGTCAAATTCTTTATTTTTCTTGTGTTCACTTTTTTATCATTATTAGAATTGATAAAACTTAACAAAAGCTGATCATTATTTCCTGACTCTTCATCATTAATACTAATCATTAAACTGCCATTTTTAATGTCTCCGCTTAATAAGTTAAGGATATGTGTTTCACTTAAAGTTAGGACTGTAACATATTGATCTCCTTTAAAAGTACCCAATCCTTTTAATTCAATGTTCTCGCCTTCATATGAAAAAACTGGTAAAACCGGATCAATACCATCGTCGTAATAATCTCTTAAAAAACGATATTTATTAGTATGTAAAACTTTATTTTGATTGCCTAATTTCTCGATGAATGTATAAAGGTATTCAGAATTATCTTTAATAGAGGGTATCTTTTTTTTAAGAAGTTCTTCTCCTTTTCCCTCCACGATAGCAAATTTAACGCGAGCTCCGAATTCTGGATCCCTTGTAAACGACTCAACAACATTTATAAGTCCTTTTTTTGAGAGTTCCTCCCCAAAGAGAATCGTATTCTGCCCTCTAACTAGCTTTAAATTTGTTAAATTTTGAAGTTTGATGAAGGTGTCATGAGTTGATTTTCCCTTTGCAGTTAGAGTCTGAGTATCAAACGTTCCTTCTTTAGAAACAGTGGGAAATAGGACAGTTGTTTGTATTGGATTTTCTTTACTTTCCGACATATCGAAAGCAACAGATTGTATAATTCCTAAATCTTCTATAATATTACTTGTTCTTCCACAAGCTGTTAAAAACAAACAACATATCGCGATCAATACAGTAACTTTATTTTGCATGATCTGTCTCCTTATTAAAAAGGTTTTTAAGAATTTGAATAAAAAGGATGCATAGCACAAAGATAGGTAATGCCCAAGCTATACCAATTGCACAATAACTCAGCCACTTTAACCACTTTTCGACATCCACCACAGAATCTGGGACCAATGCAAGGATAAAACCACTTGCTAGTATAATGAATATCCAAAAATCAGGCTTAACTTTTTTATGAATATTCTTAAAAATTTGCTGAGCTCCCCAGTAATATATGACAATTGTTGATAATACCTTGAAAGCAAAAACGGAAAAGCAGAGATTTTCTGCTCGCGTAAGAAAAGGAACTTCTGTATATTCAAACAGTGTCATAACTGGGTATTTATCATTTAATATTTGATCGAAGCTAAAAAAGCCATAACTTAAAAAGAGGATACCGAAATAAATTACCATGGACATAAAATTCCCAATAAAAAGAGCCTTTGTCCATTTTTTTTCTACCATAGGAAAAAAAAGAATGGAAACTTCAATACCCAAAAAAGCTGAATAAACATGAAGTGACCCCTTTAAATAATCCGTTTCTCCTTTAAAAAAGAAAGTTGTATAACGTGCAAAATCAAATTCTGGAAAAAGATAAGGAACCAAAAGAATCATCAGCTCCACGAAGCAGAATAAAACCACACTTGCTTTGGCTATATTGTAAATTCCACCTCTTAATAATTGAAAACAAAGATAAGTAAATAAAATGATAAAAAGTAAGACAGGTAAAGCTGGAAAAAACATCAATTTGTATATGAAGATATATTCCCTCATAATCATGCTTGCTATTCCAATCCAAACACCAATGATAAACAAATAGATGGGCACCATTACCCATTTGGGAACCGACGCATCAATGATTTTAAAAATTGATCTACCTTTACCCAGCTTATAAATGATCGCAATCATCATAATATTAATATTAACGAGTACGAAAATGAAAATAATACTTAACCAGCCATTTGTTCCGAAATAATCGGCAGTTATTCGAGGTAAACTATACAAGACGAGACCATTTTGACTCATCATGATTAGGATAGATAGTTGAAGTGGATGGAGTCGTTCCTTCATATGATCACCTTTAATTCCTCTCTTTTTCATCATCATTTTGCATCAAAGATTGTACTGGTTGTCCCTTCTTTATTTTATAAAAAGGCCCTCTCACAATACTATCCATCCAATCTTTGAAAAAGGTAGGAGAAATCGGCATAAAATAAGGTGAAGATAAATTTGTTAACCCAGTTAAGTGGATGATTAATATTCCTAAAGCAAAAAAAATGCCAATATTCCCTAAAAACCCTGCCATTAAAATAAATTGGAACCGAACGATTCTAATGGAAGCACTCATAATATAGCTTGGTACTATGAATGAAGCAATGGCCGATACAGCTACAACTATTATTAAGATATTACTTGTAATTCCAGCTTCAACAGCTGCTTGACCAATCACAATACCTCCTACAATTCCAATTGTTTGACCTATTTTGGTAGGCAGTCTCGCACCCGCCTCCCTTAGCAGTTCAATTACTATTTCTAAAAATATAGCTTCAAAGATAGGCGGAAAAGGCACTCTACTCCTAGACTGCATAAGGCTTTGAAGCAGGGATTGTGGAATCATTTCATAGTGATAGGTACAGATAGAGACATAAAAAGCTGTGAGTATTAATGTAATAAATAATGCCATATATCGCAGCAGCCTAACCCCTGTTCCTATAATCCAACGCTGATTGTAGTCATCTGATGATTCAAAAAAATCAAAGAAACTAGAGGGAGTGCAAAATATGTTTGGACTATCATCGACAAGTCCGATAATCTTTCCTGCATATAGTTTTGTTACAGCGATATCTGGCCTTTCGGTGGTATAATATTGTGGGAATGGAGAATTTTGATGATCATCAATCATTTGAATCAAAACATTGGAGTCAGTTATGGAATCAACTTTAACTGATTTGATCCTCTCTTTTAGATGATTCACCACATCCATATTTGCCATACCCTCGATATAGATTAAAAGCACTTTTGTTTTTGAAATTTTCCCCACAGATAATTTAATCATTTTTAAGCGAGGGCTTCTGACTCTTCTTCTAATCAACGAAACGTTTGTTTTTAATACTTCATTAAAGGAATCATGCGGCCCATTTATGACAGTTTCTGTTTCAGATTGTGTAATAGACCGTTCCTCGAGACCTGAAACATTTATTAAATAGGTTTTCTCTCCAGCGAACATTGACACATTGCCATCTAATATTCCATTTATTACTTTCTCATGAATATTTTCTCGTTTATACAGAGACTGTTGAAAAGCTTTTTCGAAATGTTGAAATGACATTTTTCTTAAGGGTGAAAGTATTTCCCATTCTAATGTGTGGGAATCTACTAAAGAGTTTAAATAAATAATGTGAATTTCACCCTCATTAAATGAACGATGAACTAAGTCAAATGAATCCCCTAATTCTTTAAGTGTCTTTTCATAAGTAGCCTTTGTTTTTTCCTTACTATTAAAATTCGGCGTATTATGCAGATTAACAAAATCTGTATCTGAATCCTCTTGTAAGAAAATTTTTTTGGCTTTTGTTCGCAAGCGACCCATTCAAGTACCCTCTTTTTACCTAATTTATTTTTTTATTCTTTACTAGTTATTCCATAAATAACCGGATAACTAATTCTTTTCATAATTTTTGTAGATGTTTTAAATGGAAGTATTATTAGAATATTTCCCCAGTGAAAGTGTAGTAGGTGGAGCTCATTCCCTCTTTCGATTTCTCAGCGATAAAACCCCTTTTTTCACCATTACTTAGCACTAGCTTTTAGTGCGTTTTGAGTGAGCTGAAATCCATAAAATGCATCCAAGTTTAAATATAATCATTCACTATCTTATTCCATTTCAACAACAAAAACGTTCATATTCATATGAATAGTGGTGTTATTTACATTGGTCCGCACATTCAAGAATGAACGTTCAAAAATATTTCTTAACCGAACGTTCTTAAATATGCTAAATTTGTTTTCGAAAGGAGGAAACATTGAGAATTTTGGACAAACCGATTGCTCTAATATTTCATTAAAGCGCTCTCGGGCAAACAAACTTAGAAATACAGAACTTAATAAAGGGAGAGAAAAAAATGACACAAACAACAAGTACAAAACAACAAAGTAATGAGCAATCTACCTTCAAGAATTCTATTCGTCCATTCCATGTGAACATTCCAGAAGAAGAAATTATCGAACTGAAATGCCGCATTAACGCAACCAGATGGCCGGAGAAAGAAACGGTCGCGGATCAATCGCAAGGCACACAGCTTGCTACGGTTCAAGAACTTGCTCGTTATTGGGCGAACGAATACGACTGGCGCAAAATCGAGTCGAAAATTAACTCCTTCCCGCATTTTATTACCGAAATTGATGGTCTGGACTTCCACTTCATTCATGTGCGTTCGAAGCATGAAGATGCGATGCCAATCCTCATTGCACACGGCTGGCCGGGTTCAATCTTCGAGCAGATGAAACTTATCGAACCACTTACGAACCCTACAGCGCATGGCGGAAGCGCATCTGATGCTTTCCATGTGGTCATTCCATCGATGCAAGGCTACGGCTTCTCGGGCAAGCCGACAATGACTGGCTGGGATCCTAAACGCATCGCACGTGCTTATGGAGAGCTGATGAAACGCCTTGGATATACGAAGTATGTAGCGCAGGGCGGTGACTGGGGTTCGGTTGTCGTAGACTTCATGGGTGTTCAGGAATCAGAAGGACCAATCGGTATTCACACTAACATGGCAGGCGTGATTCCGCCCGACGTTGATGCGGCGCTCTGGTCTGGCAACCCGCTGCCATCCGGTCTTTCAGACGAAGAGAAGAAAGCGTGCGAGCAAAGGCTTGAAAATAAATTCTATTACGCCTTCTTGATGGGAACGCGCCCACAGACGCTGACTGGACTGGTGGATTCGCCCGTTGGTTTGGCAGCCTTTATGCTTGACCACGACTGGAAGAGCCTTGCTATGATCTCGAGATCTTTTGCTGGAGTCAAAGAAGGCCTAACGAGGGACGACGTTCTCGATAACATCTCGCTCTTCTGGTTTACGAACACAGCGGTTTCTGCTGCCCGTCTCTACTGGGAGAACAGTAATGCTGGAATCTCCTTCTTCAGCATCAAAGGCGTCAAACTTCCGGTTGCTGTTAGCGTATTTCCGGATGAGCTCTATGAAGCACCAAAGAGCTGGGAAGAGAAGGCATACCCAAATCTTATCCACTACAACAAACTTCCTAAGGGCGGACACTTCGCTGCTTGGGAACAGCTAGAGTATGTCATTTCAGAACTCCGCACGGCAATCAAGTCTCTACGCTAGTCGGAGACAGGTTGAATAAAAACACATTGTGCTCGTGCTCCACGCCATACGGGACATTAATTTGAATCCGTTTGGAAAGAGATCAATGGGAGAGTTTTGAGTAACATTAAGCGTTCATTAATTTGTCAACTTAAGGGATATGAAAAATAAATAAGTAAAAAAGAAATGCAGCCCCTATAAAAGTTGGGGCTGCAATTTTATTATAAAAAAAGCTTTTGTTGGTCGAAGCTAACTAGATTTACAAGTTTTAAGTGCCCAAAAAGGAATCATATCTGCATATTATATTATTTGATGCTTTTAGTACTTAAAGAATGCATATGAAAATATTGGATTAAATTTATGAAATGGTAAAGTAAATTGATTTTACCCGTACCCGCTTCTTTTATGATTGATGAACCAGGCAAAGTTCGCTTTAAACCAGTAAATCAAAATTTTATGACCCGTTTGGAGCCGAGTAATTTTCTTCATGCAGTACGTAATCTATATATGAGTAATCAGCCTGTCAAATAGAGCTGCTTTTAATCAATACTCTATGCTACACGTATCTCCTGTCTTCTCTTGCTTATCCATTATTCCCTCACGAATGACACACCAAAGCGGTTCCAACGATGGATCCAGAAACTCTCGTTGTATCTCCTCTAACTTTCCACAGCCCTTTGATAGTCCATTTAACCTTGCTGTTAAGGTTGATTCAACTAGTGAATCTTCCTCGCTATGAAGTTTGCACCACTTTTGATAAACTGGTTTCCATCGTTGAAGATAATATTTTTGATGACGTGTTTCCGCCTCAAAGAATTGCTTAAGTGGCTCTACAGCAGTATAAATAACTCCATTATTTCGTTTCTTTTCCTCTACTTTTTGCATCATTTTATCCTTCTGTTCTTCATTTTGATAGAACAAAACGGAACGATACTTAGTTGACCGAGGCGCTCTTGCCGTATTATGCTGCGCAAAAAATTGAGTCAATATTTGATCAAGACTCAGCAGCTCTGAATCATATTGGATTTGCAAAACCTCTGTAAAGTCTAAGGTGTTTTTCGAAGATGGTTGTCCTTCTTTACCACCTGCATACCCTACTCTCGTTTTGACTACTCCAGGCAGGGAACCAAAGCGTGCCTCTGGCCCCCAAAAACAGCCCATTCCAAAAGTAACAGTATCCAATATCATCACTCCTAAAAAAATCAAATCATGGCATTCATATCTAAAATGATGCCTGTTTTGTAAGATGTTAATGACTATATTCTAATTTCATTGCTCTTTATGATAAATAAAAAAGTTTTAGGGAGTTTAATCCATGATAAGGTCTTGATCATAAAAACAAAGGCAGCAGCGAGTGGTAATTACCTTCTATCTTCCCATTGAAATCAGAACAAATAGTCCATTTCTTGTACATTTCTATTAATGCTTCCTGCCTCTTAAATGTTAGCTGATAGTCGTTTGAAACCAGATTCCCTTTGTCACTTAACAAGTGGAATTATAGTTCATTATTCCTTCATGCTTAAGGAAGAGTATGAACGTTGCTGGCAAATGACTAACATCTGTGCTCCCTTTTGTTGATTTTGGGAAGCAAATCCTGATTGGCATTAAGCTCTAAGTAACAATAAGGACACCAAACCCCTCGATAAAAAGTTAAAATAACTACCCTTCTAGAGTTCAGAGTATAATGATACTCTTTCACCGACCCCGTTTGGAAAAGTAAAATTCAGAGCTTTTTATCCGACAGAAGCATGCCTTTCTAAAACCTTAGCTGCCTATAAATGAAGGGTGTTATTAGCAAACTGATTGATCTTGCGTCAAGTTGTTCTCGTAAAGTCATATGTTTACATCCTATTTTCTCTTTTTACTATCAATTTTAAATACAATTGTATTTTCATGTTGTTAACTATCTTACATTTTTGTTCATCTATAAAAAATCCTTGGAGAAGTCTCCAAGAACTTAACTAAACTTATATAAATTGATGTAGGTAATTGCCTTAGCCATCTTCTTTTAGTTTTTCTTTAGATATAAACTTAAGTGCAGCTGAACTGAAGAAATATTGAAATCCACCTTTATCACCACAGAATCAAATGTATCTAAAGATATAAAAAACAGCTGTCCGGAGACGATATCTACGTAAATTCCTTCCTCCTAGTGATCCCAATATTCATTATAAAAGGCTGGTTCAGTGCCATTCACTTGTGTCATATGATGTTTTCGTTATTATTCATTTTTTCCAATTTTCCCGAATAAAATCTGCTCTTCCAGAACCTTCTTTGTAAACATTATAGTGGAAGGAATTTTTTTTGTAATACTGTTGATGACTTTCTTCTGCTGGATAAAACACAGACGCTTCTTTTATTTCTGTTACAATTGGCTTTTGAAACTTTTTACTGTCTTCTAATTTTTGTTTAGATTCTTCTGCCGAATGCTTTTGCTCCATATTATGATAAAAGATAGCTGTTCTATAAGACTCGCCTCGATCATGAAACTGACCATGTGCATCGGTAGGATCAATTTGCTGCCAGTAAAGCTCTAACAACTTTTCATACGGAAAAATGTTTGGATCGTATGTGATTTGGACTGCCTCATAGTGGCCAGTTGTATTAGAGCATACATCATCATAGGTCGGATTGTCCTTATGCCCTCCTGTATAACCAGAAACTACTTTTAGAATGCCAGGTAACTCATCAAATGGTTGAACCATACACCAAAAACATCCTCCAGCAAAGGTAGCTAATTCATAATTTGTAGCCATAAATATATACCTCCCTATTCAGTGATTGCTAGAAAGAACCACCAATTAATGTATTTAAAGGATTTCCACCTTTGTCATTTCCTCCTAATTTCCTTGGCTCACCTACAAAAAAGTACCTGCCGTCTCGCCTTTTAGCCACTTTACGATGGGAGGCAAGACTTTTCTTGTCGCAGCTATCAGTTAAGCAAGGTTTCCAATCGATTCATACGGATTCTTCTATATTTGTATCTATCTCTATATATAGTTTGTACAATCTATTTTTTTCCATGCTTCTGCTCGCTAAATTGCGCGGCATAAGCGCCATATCCTCTTTTTTCAAGATCAGCTTTCGGAATAAATTCCATGGATGCAGAGTTCACGCAGAACCGGAGTCCCGTTGGTTGACCGTCTTTGAACACGTCGCCTAGGAAGGAATCAGCATTCCGACTTCTGACTTCGGTCCCCATCAATAATCCTTTGCGTTTGAGAACAACATTTTTTGACTCCAAGGGCTTTGTAAAACTCGGCCACCCTGTCCCCGCATCGTATTTGTCCTTCGAACTAAACAGCGGCTCTCCCGAAACAATATCTACATAGATCCCCTCTTCTTTGTTATCCCAGTATTCATTATGAAACGGCTCCTCGTCCATACCATTCTGTGTTACGTTATATTGGTTTTTAGTCAGTGTCTTCAGCTTATCTTCTCTATTAAAATCTTTATTGAAGTCTTGCTTTGAATTAATTTTCACTGTAAAATCACTCCCCAAAAAGTTTTCAAAAAAGAACCGCAACCGGAAATGAAGTCACTTATCTTAGTGTCATTAATGAAGTTCGATCAATCGGTTTATCCTGAAATCTCAACGATTCTCCTTTCGAAACAAATTTATCACATTCAAGAACGATCGGTCAATAATTATTTTTTAACGATCGTTCTTGAATGTTTGCAACGAAAAAATCGGAATAGATAGAAGTAGATAAAATGGTATCCTGCAGACTGCAGTATTCCAATCATGTTTGTTTCAGAGAGAGTATTTACATTTGTTCGAGTGGCAATGCAATTCGTTTTGTAAACGTTAAAAAACCTTCTCTCTTAAGGAAAAAGGTCTACTTTATGTTTTTTAAGCAATTACTTTTCTTTTCATTGCTTTTCATTTATCGAATCTTTAGTTACAATAATAGTTGAATAAGCATAAACTAAAAAATACTGTTCGGTGCTGGAACACCAAACAGTCATACAATAGCAGATTCCCAACAAGGGGATCTGCATTTTGGGAAATAACTCACCCTATTGCACTGCAAAGCTCAAGGGCGGGTTATTTTTTGTCTCTAAAAGAAATAATTGACAACACCAAACTTGCAAAATCTATCATCAGCATGATCGTTTGAGACACAGTCATCATAAACCTCACCCCCTTTCTTTCTGGGGTAACGGACCACCCTTGAGTTTCCCTAACTATTGCAATACCATTATAGCACACGTATAGAACAAACGTTCCCTTCGTGCGTAATTTCTTCCTTCCTAAAGTCTTTAATTCTAAAGTGAAAAAAGAAGGATTATGCATCCCCTTTTTTAAAAACGGTAATCCATTTCTCTGAACATGGGCAAAGCTAAGAATAATCTATGAATTTTAATCACTTTGGTGCTATAAAAGGAAAAACCTTTATGATTTTATCATCATCAATTCGTTAGATATATTTTTTAAAGAAGATCTCCCTCTTTTTACAGATAGATCCATATAATTAAAGATAACTTGAACAAAACGATGACTTTTTTAGCTAAATTTAAACACCTCACACAATAAATAACTTTTCTATATTAGTTTTGGAGAAATAATCTCAAATTGATATTTGTTTCATCTCGATTTGAGATATATAATAAAAACAAGAAAAGAGCAAACGCTTACAAGATTGTAACTGCAACGTTACTTCTTATACATAAGGAGGACATGACTATGAGCCAATTAGCAAGAGAATCTAAAGTGAAAGTTTTATTAGAAAAACAAAAATTCAATCAAAAAGAAATTTCTGAAATGACTGATGCACAGATTGAATATTATCACTGGCTCTACTTTGAAGATTCTGTTTACGATTATATGTAATTTGAAAATAAATCCTAAAGCCTTTGTACCGAGTACAAAGGCTTTATTGTATTTTGTGGTTCGTAGAATTGGGTTGTTCTTAGTTGAGAACAACCTCTTTTATTTTGTCAATTATTATTTTTCCTCTAACTGCCGTTATCATTAGCATAAAATGAATAATAATCACATATCCATTTTGAGAAGCAATTCTAATTTATTGTTCTTTATAATGAATGGAGTGGTTAAAAGATGGCAAATCAACTTCAGCCAGGGCAGGAACTTCTGGCAAACCAACAGATTACCGCAAATAATGGGCGAACATTCCTAACCATGCAGGAGGATGGAAATTTCGTTCTATATGAAGTACACAAAGGAAATAACATCCCCGTTTGGGCGTCTAACACCAACGGCAGCGGTGCAGTGAGAGCAGTCATGCAGGGTGATGGCAACCTAGTCGTCTACAAGGCTAATGGTCAAGCGGTTTGGGCTTCTGGCACCGATGGGAACGGAGGAGCATACCTCACCCTTCAGGACGATGGGAACTTGGTGATCTACGCCAGCCAAGGAAACGCACTCTGGGACTCGGGAACATGGCGACATAGTCGAAAGCTTGGTTTTGACCCAGCGGTTCACGGATTTTTGTTTAGAAATAAGTTCGTCAACAATATAGCTAACATCCCAGGATATGGACAAGTGCAAACACAAGGAAGATGCGGAGGTATGGCTTTTGCTGCACTCGACTACTTCCTCAAGGGCATTCCCGTTCCAAAATACACAGGGAGCCTGTTCAACGGTGAAGTTCCGCCTGATGGACACTGGCTTGCGGATTACCTATACAGTCGACTAATGGACAGCTTCCTTGTTCCTTCCTCCATCAAGTATATTAATTGGACGGTCGCATCTGATCATTCTACTGTTTTTGGAGGGAAAGGAGTCAGCCGCTGGACAAAGGAGGAGGAATTTCCAAAGCTTCGGTCGCGCATCGACGCTGGCAGGCCTGTTGTCCTAGGTATGATCGATGCAACCAATATTGGGCAGATCGGAAATGAGAATCACCAGGTTCTAGCTTATGGGTATGAGTGGCATTCGAAGGCCAACATTATGAAAGTATTTGTTTACGATAACATCACGGTAGGAAAAGAAGTCGTTTTGTCCTCTGAACCAGGCAACCAGCACTTTGACGCCACAAATACTGACCCTTGGAGAGGCTTTTTTGTTGTCGACTACTCGCAAAAGAATCCTCCTGTGTTCACGACCAATCCACCGGCGGCCAATGCTGCGGTCCGATACGGTCAAACCATTAAGGTAAGTCATCTTATGACTGGGCTGACCCTTCATTCGCATGCACTTAACTACGGCCATGCAGGCAGCTCTGGTCAACAGCAGGTCACTTGCTTCAGAGGGGCCGATGACAATGACCTTTGGAGAATCAAAGGGCCGCATGATACTGATGCAAACTATAAGATCAATGAAGTAGTCAAGCATGGCGATGTGATACGGCTCGAGCACGTTGCCACAAAACGTAACCTGCACAGCCACTCTGGGCACCCTTCTCCTGTCACTGGTCAGCAGGAGGTCACCTGTTTTGGATCTGGAGGCCAGGGAGATAACAATGATAACTGGCGGGTCGAGTTCGAAGGCGGCGGTCAATGGACAGCGCAGCGTCGAATCCGGCTTGTCCACCAGAATACGAACCATGCCCTCCACTCCCATCTCGAGCACAGTCATGACCAATGGACCGCAGGCCAACAAGAAGTAACCGGCTTCGGAGGCCGTGACGATAATGACTGGTGGTGGCTCCTCGAAATCCGCTGAGTGGTGACTAGTTTTAAGACATCTGTACTTTGAATCACAAGCTTCAACAATATTAATATCAAAAGCTATTGATCTGGTCGCTATCAGTTTGGAAATTTAGCAAATATGCGAAATATGGATTGACTTTAAATAGGCAGACATGGTGATTTCATCAGGAAGATTAGTTGGGTATGAGTCAGATCTTGTAATGGACTCGTACCTTACGGGTAATTTTTATTGAAATCAAACATGGACACTCTAAAATAACTTATATTCAACTATTCGCATATAATTGGACTAAATTTCTAAACACATTACTGCAAGAGTGATAAATCCCTTCACAGTTGAAAAGGGATTTATCATTTTTTTGTTGAAGAATATGGTTACAATTTATTTAAAAACATTGTTACACTAGAGAATATATCTTCTTTTTCAGTTATGATCTTAAAGCCGTTTTTAACGACATTTTTTGTTCCTTCATCAAGTGGCTCTTTTACCCACCTGTCGGTTACAACACCGTATTCTACCTCTAAACCATTATCATAGAATATTCTTAGAGAGGTCAAAATCCCCCATTGTTCAATTGTACTGCTTTCAATATGACCGAAATGAAAATCATTTTTAATACTCTCTAAAGTTAGGTCTTTATCTATAGAAATAATCGTTAAATCCACATCTGAATTTAAATGAAAGTCACCTCTTGCAAATGAACCTACAACTGCAACACCTTTTATAGTTGGTTGTTGTCCGGACCATTCCTTAAAATTTTCCAGCAATAAATTTACCTTCTGTTTAATTTCCAAATTTACCACACCTTAGAATCATTTATAGAAATTTTCACGATTCTTCAACATTGCTGCCTGTTACTTTAGTAAGAAAGCATTACTCCTTATAAAGTAATTTACTTTGTTAGTCAAATTTTCCCTTCTCTTCAGCTTTTGTTTCATATAAGCTAATTTAATATTTTTCGATTTAAAATATTTTCTAATAAGGACCAAGCTTCATAACAGCCAGGACCTGTAATGAAAGGTTCAAACCCATAATTTAAGTACATATTGATAGCTTTATAACTTGTCGTTTGAGATGTAAGATAGGCCTTTGAATGATGATCTGATAAAATATTCATCGCAGCACTAAGTAAAGGTTTTGAAAGTTTCGCCCCTTGATATTCGGGAATAACACCTACCCAATGTATTCTTCCCCATATTTCTCCATCGCCATTTAAGTCGCCATACCATGCTGTTGTTGTTCCAATCACTTCACCATCTTTATTCTCAACGAAAACACACCGCTTGGACATCTCATCAATATATGGTCCGAATTCTTTATAAAAGTGTTCTAGTGCAGCATTCTCGTTTTTAAATTCATCTACACTTGCTTCAACTCTAGCCCAATTATGCTCGTCACCTTTTTCAAATAACCTGATTCGAAATCCCGTTGGAAGCGAATATTCAGGAAGATCTAACAGATCTTTTCTCATCATTTTAAGTGGAATTCTTTTCATCAAATTCATCTCCTTACAGGGGCTAAGTCAGGATTTTGTCAATTTATTATGTTACGAATACAAAATGCTATTATTTCAGTGCTCAAAACTCTTAAGCGTTGTAAATCCGCATTTTCCTGTCCAAACCCTACTTGCCTTTTAATGTTTAGTTTACCATAAAAAACCACTGAGTTTATTGAGTAAATGCTCTATGATTCTAATAAAAAGATGCCTTGCTCTTTATACAAGCAAAGCATCAGTTAGCTTAATAAGATCTTGCTGATTGCAGGGCACGGATTGCATCTACAGCGTGATATCATCATCGGGAGAACTAACTGTTTTGGGCTTTCATTAGTTCATATATCTTACGAGCGGTGTTGACATTTCTTATCGTAACTTGTTTGTATATCTTTGACCCAACGATCTTTGATTTTCCACTTTTGGTTACATTTTGCTTGTCAACTGACCATAGAATCGCGCCGGGGACATATTTCACCGTGTCAATATTTGGTTTAATGGCCAAATTCTCAAGTACAGATTCATCATCAATTTCATCCCATAAAAACATGACATCACTTGACATCTCTTTGTCATTTTTCCATGTGTCAGGAATAGCGTTAATGATTCCTCTTACATCATCAACATTACGTACTACTACCTTAATTTGTAAACCGAAATCATTATGTATTGCTTCTTCCAAGATACGTGATAGTTCAGTTTTTGATAGGCCATTATATGAAAAAATAATATTGCCTGTATTGATATATGTCACCACATTATTCATCCCGACTTGTTCAAAAGTCATTTTAAGCAACTTCATGTCAATTTTATTTTTACCACCCACATTAATCCCTCGAAGAAGAGCGATATAAACCATAACCCATCCTCCTTTCCACTTTTTACATATAAATCCATTATATGCTTAGTGACTATATTAGTCATACTTACCTGCGACTCATTTACAGTATTTTTGCTGAATGATCTTCAGTACGTATTAATAATTTTCAACGTAAACAACCCTTGGAAATTACTTGGAGGGTTGGGTATGATAGGCTTGTACGTCTAATGAAACAACTGCATTAGCCTTTCATGACATAACATACTTCCAGAGGATCCAATAGTCCAATTGAAAAATATGGTTTTACCCTAACGCAAAGTAGCTTGCTCAACTGTGTATCGAATGAAATGAATAGTTTCTTCTATATCTTTTTGTGTAAGTTTACTATTCTCCTTTTTTGCTGATAAAGAACGCATAATAAGCAAGTCCCAAGGCTTACCCAGTTCGTGCTGTGCCCAATTTACAGCCACAGGTTTTGAGGTTACTGAACCCGTTCGTAGTGAGTAGAGCATTCGACAAAGAGTTTGTATAACAAAAACCTGCCATTTCCTAATTGCCAACCATTCCAGCCACGAGGGGTCGTTTTGGGCACCTTCAAGCCATAATCCTGCTATAGCTGTTACTGCTGGTATCATTTCTTTTGGGTCAATAGGGTTAACAAAAGAGCTAAGTTCAGGTCCAAAAACCCGAATTCCGTGTTCACGCAATGTATACATCTGAAAAATCCAGCCATCTTCTAGAAAATTTTTGAATAGCTCAGTCCCATGTTCTACTTGAGGATACCGTGATGAAGGTGAATCATCATTATGAAGAGCTCTTATAGTAACATAAACCGCATCTATCTTATTGGCCCATGGTGAATGACTTGCAGCAAACTCAGAATGTATATGTTTTAGTCTGTTAAAGAGAGTGTCATCTATATCGATATCAGTTACAATCACAAAGTCAATATCACTGCTAATCGGATTAAAATTACCAAGTGCGAGAGAGCCTATCAAATACATACCAACAAAATGTTCTCCAGCAGCTTCTTGAATATGCTTTAAGAAATAATTCAGCACCTCATTTACATCTTCATAGGCTGTTGGTTTAATCTTTCCATTCATAAGTTTATCCCCTAGTATTTGATTTATCTTTCGAAACTCTAAACATTTACTCATTTCATTTAAATGTTATAGAATGGTATGTTTGTAAGTCTATAAGTCAATAACACGAACTTAACAAAAAATCCCTTAATGATTTTCCCTACTTCTTAACCAATCGATACTTGGCTTTACTTCCTTAAAATTATCTTAATTCATTATTGAACTAATTTGCCACGTTCGTAAAATAAGAAAGCTTCCACTACGACAGCAAGGATCTAAAACTGTTGCAACCTACCGTTAAAGAATACCTCTTATATTTGATATACTTTTATCTTGTTCCAAGTAGCTTTCCAATTCTTTTTTGTTATCCGTTCTTTATAGATAATAGCGAGGTCTTCATTTTCCATAAAATAAAGTGTGGGCTTTACTTCTAAATTTAGTACATCACTTATACCCCAAGGAGCAGTTAAAATGACATTTTCTTGTTCATCTAATTTTACACCTAATGCTGTTGCAGTCTCTGGAAATTTTGATATTGCGTCAACCGAAGAAGCATATGGTGGAATATCATTAGCAATGTGCATTCTGGCTTCGTTCTTCACAGACCAAGGAACATTAGGAATGATGTTTCTTAACTTATCTTCCAATTTCTTTTCTTCAATTTCATCAATATTTGTTTCATCAAAGTAGATGACATCCACATCTGATGTATCTGTCCTATCACTAAAATGATGAAGTGTATCCCATATTTTTGAGCGTACAAAACCAGCACATATCCACCAATCTGGAAGATTTAATCGTTTCGCTGCTTTTAATACTTCCATCATCCATTCATCTTGTTTAATTAGTTCAATTACATCTTTTTTGTTTTTAATTATCATAAAATCACCCTCGACAGAACGTATATTCCTATATTATCATAAGAAAGGGCAAGGAGGTTGTTAAACTAAATTACTAAGTCAGTAAGAAAAAAGCCTTGCTCCTTACTGAAGCAAAGCACCTTATAATTAAAGTGAATTTCCTCAAACAATTAAAATACTAATGAAAAGCAGTAGCGTTTTTATCTAAATTTCTTGTTTTTAACAAATATTCTCTAATCTTATTTTCAAGCTCAATTGGATAGTCATAGCCTAAATCTTTTCCAATTTTCACACTTAACCTATTAAAAAGGTCAGCAGTTCTAAAAAGTGCATTCCAATTATCTTCAATATTTGCCCCTGCATATGTAGACTCGAGTTCTTGCCAGGTTTCTTTATCTAAATATCTTTTAAACCATCTGCCACACTTATTAGGATTTACATTCCAATCATTTTGAACACCAATATACCACTCAATCACTTTTTGAAGATAATTAAATCGAATTACATTGTCCAGCATAAATTTAACGAAATATAGTTCATCACGCCACAAACTTTTTGCAACATACGTAGTGTCCCACCAAAAATCATTTATTAGTTCACAAAATTCTTCTTCTGTCGGTTTTGTGGTTACAAATGCTGTATATGAAGGAGATTTAATATCTTTTGTGAGGTTATCCTTATCAAGTAATACCTTGTACCCGTTATCATATTTGACTGGTAACTGTTGATTATTTGAAAGTTCTTTTAAAGACTCTGAAGTGTATATTTGAAAATCAATCTTTGTGCCGTCTTCAAAAAGAACAAGTCGAGTTATCCAACCATCATTTTCAACTGGTCTTAATGGAATGGTAGTAATCATTGTACCAAAATTGTCTAACCATCTATCGCTAGTAAGAAAAGGCTGTAAATCACTTACGAAAAGTTCAATATCGAAGTCGGTAAACACATCTTTATAAGCATTAGGATTTGCACGAGAACTTGTGAGAATGATCGTTCGAATAACTTCCTTGCTATTTGCCCAATCAGTAAGTTCTCTAAACATGATCTCTTCTTTTTTCACATTCATCACCTATTGAAAATTTTTGTCTAAAATATCGTTTCTGTTTCCTATACTCTATACTCAACGTTAATCGAAAAAAACTTTTTTAAAGGAAAGGACGATTACTCTAGAATAATACATCTCAACCATTAAAATATGGAGAGGTAGGAGTTCCCTGATGGAAGATCATTTGCCATTTACCTTCGTTTTTTTTCAAATAGAACTTCGTAATGCATATTTACTATTGTGATGGACAAATGTGCGATACGTTGCCAATACAACATCTGTAGTCAGCATTTTAATAGTAAAATCTGTTATTGTGACTTCCACAAAATCATCTGCAAGATACTCATTAAATACTTTATGACCATTTGTCATTAAATGTTTTTCAAGATGAATAAAATGTTCTTTAAGTAATGACAGTTTCATCGCATCTTCCCCTCATTTAAATCTCCTATTCCTTATTCTTCAAGAAAGGTAAATTATCCTTGTTATGCTAGCTGGACCGTACAATAAATAAAAAAATGCAGCGTTACCAAAAACCTATACTCAAGCAACCTTTATTTGAACAACATAGAAATTACATCGTGGGCAGTAACTTTGCTATGAAAGATATGTTCTCCCCAGTGTGTAGTTATTCCTTCAATTGAACAACTGGCTAATTCAACTACGAACGAACCTCCCCATATGTTAAATTGAAAAGTAATTAAATCTATATTGTATTCATTCTTACGTCTAAAGTGTGGTAAGGAGCCCTTTAAATGCTTGTTCTTTTAAAAGGGGCATCACAATTTTTTTCAACGCATTATTCATTATTGTTCTTGCATTAGCTTCCATTGCAACTCTCCATATTATATTATATTACTCAGTGTTAACCTCTGCACCTGTTAGCCTTCCATGTAGCAGAGCTGCAGCACAAAAAATAGAAATAGTTAGGAGGTGTCAATATTGATACTGACTATATCCGGTCAATACGAATCCATAGTCTTATTAATTTACGCTCTCCTCTTTTTTAACGATTCTGTAGAGTCTTCTTAATTGATGTCATATTTTTATTAAAGAAACGTATTTTTATAGCTGTTCAAGAAAGAACAATCCGAGGAAATTAATTTATCTAATAGTCTCATATTTCCCATACTTGTTCTTTCTTAATTGCATAAACTGTTTCAAAATATGTCTTTGACTATGCAATTTTGTCCATTCAATCAATTGCTCCCTTGAATATAGTATTAGTAGAAAGCAAGGGGGTGAGACTATATGGGTTATTGGAAAAATAATAAGTCATCACGTTCAAATGCTAATGCTAGAGCAAAAGCTGAAGCAGAAAACAAAACAAAGCTAGATAATCGCGTCGATAATGAATTAGATAACGAAAATGATATTAGTGTAAAGGATAAAAACATTAATAATGCTAAAGTCATTAATAGTGGTAATGCCAAAGTGGATATCCACATTGAAGTAGATAGTAACTCAAAAGCAAGAGTTAGAGCTAAAGCCGATTCTGATCAAGATCAGGAACAAGATCAAGAACAAGACTAAGAAATTGAACCCCTTAGTACTAACAGGATATTAGTTTTAGACTAATATCCTGTTTTTTATCAATAAAGTACCTATTCCTATCCTTTATTTTAAAAATTCTTTTAAAGCAATTGAGTTTCACTGACACCATACATATGCTTATATTGTCGATCACTCTTTTACCACAATTAACCAATATTTGTTGAATTATTATGATCCGTTACTTGAATAAAAAAGCAACCCTTCCTATTTGAAGCATCGCACCAGTTACTTTAAGTACAATTCTTCACAATCTTATTCATAACAAACCTCCCTTCCAAATGAAGAGAGGTTTGTTATGATCCTCAGGACCAAGCTATTTTCATTTCTACTTCAACTTCTATCAATTCGCATACCGTAATCCATTGAATCGTTTCATTTATTAATTTTTATTCAAAACCCACATTTCCACTATTGATACCTACTGTATTTTTTTCCAGCGGAAGCCAATTTAGCACTTTTTTAATATATTGATCCCAGAAATCCCAATCGTGACCACCTGGTCCCTCTTCATACGTCACATCAATACCTATTTCCTTCAGATAGCTCCTGAAATCTCGGTTTGCTTCAAGCAGGATGTCTTTATCTCCGCATGCCATATAAATTTTCGGTATATTCAATTGTTCCTCTGCCAGTTTCCGAACAAGCCATTTCGGGTTCATATCACTGTCGACAACCTTAGTAAGGTCACCAAAAACGCCTTCCGAAAAGGATCGGTTCATAAAGAATATTGGACTCTCGTTTGTTCTATTAACAAGGCTTTCAGTTTCCAAAGCGGTAGACAGCCCCGCAATACAACCAAATGTATCATGATATTTCAAGTCATTTCTAATGGCACCGTATCCACCCATAGATAAACCTGCGATATATGTATCGTCTCTTTTGTTTGAAAGAGGAATCATTTTTCTTGTTATTTCTACTAGTTCCTTCCCTATAAACTCTCCATAATTATTTCGACCTCATGGAGTGTCTACGTAAAACAAATTGTCACCGGAAGGCATGACAACGGCAAGGTCCTTTGCCTCTGCCCATCTCAGAATATTTGTCCCTGAAACCCAATCTGTGTAGTTTCCCAAAACACCATGAAGGAGGTATAAGGTCTTGTATGGTATATCCTCTCTTACCGGCATTCCCGGAAATGTCATTTTATCAACTGGTAAAATGACATTTATCGGAACTGTTCTCCTTTCAAAGTCTTTGACATAAAATTAACCTGTATTAATGCCATCTTAGTTCCCCTTTCTTAGACGGTACTACCTAAACCATATTAATGAAAACGTGGGAAAAATTTATCCTTTTTTGTCTTAATTCTGTTTATTTTTTTACCTTTTCAAGAAAATACAAGCTAGTTATAACTTTTATGAGGATTGGATTTCAGTATATTTTCTTTTCGATATATGTTTGGAGTTACATTATATACATTCTTAAATAACCTGAAAAATGATTTCTAATTAGGAAGCCGTGTTCTAATGCTATTTGTAAAATTGAATAAACAGTATTGACTAAATCATGATACGACCTTTATAGATGAATCGAATTTATATAGTCAATTACGGTCATTCCCATGTGCTTTATAAATTAACGTGATAAGTATGAGGGGGTAAATTAAATTTTGTGAAAAAGATATAGAGATTCAATTTCTGTTAAAGCTGCAATTTTGACAGTTGGATCTTAAACTCTTGCCCCGTCATTCTTTTCCAATTAACCGTATCTGCTTCCTATTGAGTCATTATATCCAGAATATTTTGAAATTTACTAACATCTTTAGACTCATTTTCGTAGCCGTCTTTAAACAGCCTTGAATATCGAATCCAACTTCCAACAAAGAATTTTTGAATATCCTCAAATGAATCTAATATGATATGCATTTTCATTTCTATTTCATCATTGTAAACTGGTAAATAAAATAGTGAATTAACTGGGTCAAAATAGATATAACATACTCTTACCTCATGTTGAAAATCATAAAGCTCAATTACAGGATGTTTATTTGCTACCTTTTTTTCAAAGATTAAACTATCATTTAAGTACTCTATAAATTCATAATAACTATCCCTGCCAAGATAGGATTGCTCATTTTTTAACTCTTCAAATACTCGTTCATACCAATTTAAGTATTTGTTCATATCCATCCTCACCTTAAGTTTTTAATTTTTAAGTCTCTATTCTGTTTTCCATTGCATTGGTTAACCTGTGCTGATGCAAAATAGCCGAAACCTATAATCATAAATCGTAATCTGGCAAGCAATCTGCTTTACATTTTTACCATTACTTAAAAGTTCCCAGCAAAAACGTGGAACCTTACAATCCAACCCATTAGGTTCTTTTTGATACTCATTCAGTAAATTCCGTAAATTTAATGTGCTCAAATATAGTACTCCTATTAATGATGATATAATGACCCACTATAAAATCATAAAGCGCCCTTCATTGTAAAATAATTAGTGATAAAACTAGTAAAATCATACAATGAAGTAAATAGGATGATTAATTTTATACAATAAATAAAACTTAATTTTAACAACTAATTAACTTATGTAGATAACCTAGCCTTAAAAGAGTTAATACCGTAAGTGTTATTATTCGTGACGCATTAACGGTAGAAGGTTTCTCAGGGATTATCAGATCACTCATTAAAATGGCTGTTAAAATCACTTTAGCCACAAGTAAAGTTCATAGCTTACTACGCTAGTATTGCAACAAGTTTTTTGGCTATTCTCTTTAGTTCTGAGTTTATTAATCCATCTCCTTTCTATCTAAATTATAGGAAACAGAAATCCTATTTTCCATGACTGCAGAGAATCAGTTTTATTGACTCTAGTTATTCTTTTTTTAGTATCACTTACTTTATCGCTTCCTACACTTATTTTACTTGTAGAATCAAATATACATAAATTAATATATAGATTAGAAAAAATGAAAATTCTGTATTATGAAATTACCTTTTTTAACATTATAAAAGATCCGGAGAAAACAACCTTCTCCGTATCATAATCGTCTATATATTTGTTTTTCTGATTGATTTCATGATTTACCAAGTATTCCTTATTGCGTGCTTGTCCCTGCTAATAAAATATGGTCAGTATAATGCCAGATAATCCGCTCTGATTATTCATCCGAGTTTAGGTGTCTAGAATACATGTTTAAATCATAATATCGGATTAACATATTCTTTCTTTGTGATATACAAAAAAGCCACACTAATGTTTACCTTTTCGATACTGGCTCGGGCTTGTTTCGAAGTTTCTCTTAAATGCCCTGATAAAGGTTTCTGGATGTTTATATCCAATTTTATCGCTAATTTCAGCGATGCTTAACTGGGTTAGCAACAGGAGACTTTCTCCTTGCTGCATACGGATGCTTGTTAATAATTCTGTAAAGCTGTATCCAGTTAAAGATTTAATAAGTTTCGAACAATAAGGTACAGAAAAGTTAAAGTGTTCGGATAATTCTTTTAAAGTAACGGTTGCATAGTTGTTCAGAATATAATTCAAAAATTGATTTTCATAGGCTTTGCCTTTCTGATTAACCTCAGGAATTTCCAAGGATTTTTTATGGCGTCTTGTCAGCTGCATAAAAAAAATGATCAATATACTGCAGATAATCCGATCTGAATATTCATCCAAGTTTAGCTGTTCCAAATACATGTCTAAAATATAATTTCGGATAAGAACATCTTCATTTGTGTGATATATCATGTATCTAACCTTTTGTCTGGTATATATATTTTCTAAAAAGAAAAAAGAAATTTCAGTTTTATCACGAATGGTATTAATAAAAATATCCAGAAATGTACTTCGTCTGATGAGAATATTGAGGATGAGACTATCATCGAAAACTTCCAGACCGTGTTCTACATTTGGTGGGATCAGACACAAATCTCCTTGTACAAAGGTAAATGTCTTACCACGTATACGTTGTTTACAAGTCCCGGATAGTACATATATTATTTCAAAAAAACTGTGTTCATGAAAAAAGAAAGGAATAAACCGCGGGTGCTTTATAATAGCAACATTATGGTTATTAGATATAAATTCGTCTTCATACCGATACTTAGGTATATTCTCGGGGTGTATTATAATCTCCTTTAATTCAGTTTCATCATTGATTGCTTCTAAAAATTCATTTAAAGCCTCTGCATTATCTTTCAACTGATAATATTTTCGATATAACGATTCATCTTTTTCCCATTTTGATAATTTATTCATGATAAGGTTATATTTCATCCCTATTTCCCCTTTTAACTTTCTAATAAAAATTTGGGCTGCAATATACAGCCCACCACAAACCATTTTATTCTAAACCAACTACTTTATGTGGACATACGGCTCTTCCAGAAACTCAATTTCTTCAGCTGTTAATTTTATTGAAAGGGCACCTACCGCATCTTCAAGGTGAGATGCTTTCGTTGACCCAATTATTGAAGAAGTAACAGGAACCTTTGGTAGTAACCAGGCAAGTGCGATTCGGGCTCTGGAAACTACGTGTTTTTCAGCCACTTTTGCAACACGTTCAACAACATTGCGGTCTTACACTTCCGTTGAGAAAATAAGCCATAGTGCCACTTGATCGTTCGCCGAGCGAGATGTAGTTTCGCTCCAATCACACGTCAATCTTCCTTACGAAAGTGGGGCCCACGGAATCACGCCGATTTTTTCTTCCATGCAGAGAGGCAGCATTTCGGGTTCCTCTTCTCGGAACAAGAGATTTAGATGATTTTGCATGGATACAAACTTGGTCCATCCATATTTCTCTGCTACATAGTCGCCTTGTGAAACTGCCATGACATCATTGAGGAAGCACCAATGTATCTTGCCTTACCAGCCTTTATAATATTATGGAGTGCCTCCATTGTTTCTTCAATTGGTGTGCCGTAATCCTAGTGATGAATTTGATACAGATCCACTTATCTATTCCGAGACGTTTAAGACAGTTATCAATTTCGCTCATAATAAGCTTTCGGGAAAGGCCTTTGCCGTTTGGACCTTCATTCATCGGGTAAAAAACTTTTGTCGCAAGGACAAGTTTATCCCTATTTGCGAATTCCTTTAAAGCTCGTCCAACAATCTCCTCACTCATACCTTCTTAATACATATTTGCTGAATCTATAAAATCGCTCCCTAAATCAAGGGCTTTTTTATGATAGGACGACTTTCCTCTTCACCAAGTGACCATCTAGGAACCCCTTTATTTGACTTACCAAAGCTCATACATCCAAAGCAAAGTTTAATACAACTAATCCCGTATATCCGAGTTTTGCAAAATCCATTTGATTAACCCACTTTTCAATAAATTATCCTTATTTTTTATTACTAACAGAAAAAGGATGGCGCTTACAATGGTTAAATTAACTCAATTTGTTGTTTATTCAACAAAAGAGTAAAATTTGTTGATTATCATTTAAGAAAAGACATTGTATATTGAAAAAAACAAGCATTTCTTCCTCCAAGTCCGACTACAAAATATATTCGACGTTCTTCTTGAATTAACCTATCCTGTTGCTAAAATAAGAAAAGCGATCCCCCATTATTGAAGGATCGCAACCTATCATAGTTCGTTAGTCCAGTAAGAAAAAGGATTGCCGCAGCAACCCATCTTAAACTCATGCACCGTTTCGTTAAGTCCATTTTATCACAAAAATTAAGTTCAAACCTTTCCAATTCCCATTCCAGAAACAACAAAAAGAGGAATAACATTTTTTCGGTATAAGAACATAATGATCCCATTCACATTCTTGATCTTCAACTTATGCTACCGTAAGATCTATTAATGATAAAATTAATCTTACATAATGCTTTGATTCCAGCTCTTTTGTAATTTCCGAATATATATAATCTGACCAATATGATATGCATTATGTGTTGCTACATTTCCTATTACTTCCCACCATTTCGTATCGGTGAACCCTTGAACATCGCTTTCAAGGTGTTTTTTCGTTAATATTTCTTGCCAATGTAAAAGAACTTCTAATAGTTGTTTTTGGAACTCAAAGAATGTTTTTTCTTTTGGGATGGAAAATGTACTGTCATTACTTCCTACTTTCGGAACTGCATGAACACTAAATTCTTTATACCTTGTTTGCCATGTTTCATTCCAATAAAGCAAATGTTGTACAATTTCAGCTATGCTATTACTTTCTTCATGCACCTTCCAAAAAGCTTCATCCTCTGTCAAATTTTTAACAGCTTCTGAAAATGGTACATACCAACTTTGCTCATTTGCATTGGCTAATAGCTGGTCAGACAAAACGTCTTTTGCATGAAACATACTTGCTACACTCCTTCATAAAAATTATTAGAATTTATACGCCTCTATATTAAGAGATTCTTTTCCATAAGGCTATTCCCCTCTTTAATAATTCATTAATATCAACTAAATTGCACCTTTAAGGAAAATAATATAAATCAGTTCCTCCATGAAAATGAAAATTTCTTCTTCGATTCTACATAACTCAAAAACATCTCGCCATTCATGAAAAAGAAAAGTTTAAAGCATAACAGGAAAGCACTCTTTAATTTAGTTTAGAAGGACTACAGTTAAGGAATAGCAGTAAATTCCCAACTTAACAACCATTTGTCTATGGCTGACTTTGGATAGTAAAATTTAACCTAGTGGAATAAATTGCTCTTCATTTTTATATTGTAATTATCTAGTAAATGCCAAATTCTCGTAATAATGTAATTCTCAGCATTTTTTGTTTGTTTTTGCTAATAGTCTTTTCACATAGTCATATTTGTTCATGAAGTCATCTCTAAAATTCTTTTCAACATTAAAAAATAAATTGGATAATTTTCAAACTTATTTCAAGCGTCTATACTTTTTCTTTTCCGCCAAACTAAACAGAACTTATCCTTTCAATCAATACTATCGAACTTTTATCACTTAATATCGTTTCCACTTTTATCGTTCTTTTTTATTAAAGGTGATCACGTTAATACACTACTTCAAAATAACATAAATATCTATTATTTTTCCCGAGTTTTACTCATTTATCTGGCCCAATACATAAAAAAGAGCACAATTCTTCAGAATTGTGCCATAAGGTTAAGCTTATGAAGATTCGTTCCAATTTAGATTACCACTTACAATCATTACTGAAGTCTCAGCAATAACTAAGGATATCTCAACTTACCATACAATTAAAAAGTGATTGTAATTTGTGACGGTTAGGAATCACGAAATGTGTGATGTTGACCCTGCCTTCTTTTTACTAATCTAGCGATTACTTTCATGTCCCCATAGCGTTTTTCCATTTCCCATCGCTTTTCTCCACTCGTGGCGCCATTTATGTACATCACGCACTGTAATTTCAGGCATATTTTGACGCATCTCCCTTCCTGGCAAAGGCGGGAAAATCTTATGAGGCTCTGTTTGATACCAATACGATACCGTAGAAAGATCGAGTGTAAGATTATTGTCATGTCCATGCTCAATGCTGGACCGCAGATATTTCTCAAAATAGATAGGGTCCTCTAAAAAGAATCGATAACAATGGGTTCTCCCCATCCAACCTAACTTGTCAGGTATACGGGCATAGCCGAAATATGGATGAAGATATAACTCATTTGGACACCATGAGCTGTTAAAAAAATCTTCAGTTCCCGTTCCGTGTAATGATCCTGGCCATTGTTCCCCATCAATCATCCACATATCATCGCCTTCGCCATACCACATAGGTCCGGGACTATCTACATAATAGTTTACCCCTACAAAATGCCCCTTGCCTTCAATATCTGCAAAGATAATTATTTTTATCAGTAGTGTTATTTCCTTGGGCAGCAACGACTCCCCATTCTGTTTCCCCTTCCTCTGGGTGAACTTCAGTTAATTCCTTGTTCCACCATGCATGGAAACGGCCAGCTGATACAGGTATGGATGGGTGTCTTCGTAATCAATATAATAATAGAAACTATCAATTGGTAAATCGGATTGATTTTCAATAGTAATAATCGCGCCATCACCGAATGGCATTGGAAAATAACAATTTAAAGCACGCCCTTTCATCGGAGCTGCAGCCAATGGAAGGGAGATAAAATTATATTCTTCTCCGCATCCCTGGCCAAAAAAGTCACCAATAGGAGATTCCACACTAGGGTTTTTCTCGCCATCCCAGTACATCCGGATTATGGCATTACGTCGGATAAAGGGATCATTCGTAGCAATTGTAATCCATATATGTTTAATGATGCCCGCCCCGTTTATTTTAGCTATATTAGCTGTTTCCCCAGCTTGTATAACAAGGCGGTCTGCATTTCCTCCGTTTTGATCATAGCTTGAAATCCGCTTAGTTTTAATATCATTTTGCAAATGGAAGATACTTCCTAAAGAACTTATCATATTGAACTTCCCTTCCTTATAAAATGATTTATTTATTATTTCTTAATTACAGCTGATTAAAACTATAAAACTATCCCTTTATACCAGTCATTGTAATCCCTTCAATAAAGTATCTCTGTCCTAAAAAGAAGACAATGATAACGGGTAATGTAACAAATGTTGCAGCAGCCATTAATATTGGCCAGCTTTGTACATATTGTCCGGCAGCTAATGAAGCAATCGCTAAAGGCAGCGTTTTCATTTCATCGCTGCTTACTACAAGTAACGGAAACAAAAAATCATTCCATGCTCCTACAAAAGTAAATATTCCTAATGCTGATAACGCAGGTTTACTTAATGGGAGTACGATTTGAAAAAATATCCTCGCTTCCCCGGCGCCGTCGATTCTTGCCGCATCCAAGAACTCATCCGGTATATTTAACATAAATTGTCTCATGATAAATATTCCAAATGCGGTTGCCAAACCTGGTACGACTAAGCCATAGTAGGTATCTAAAAAACCTAAATTTTTCAAGATCAGATATACCGGTATCATTGTAACTTGTCCTGGTATCATCATTGTCGACAGAAGCAGCAGAAAAATCGTTTCTCTCCATCGAAACTTGAATTTTGCAAAAGCATATCCCGCCATACTGTTAAATAAAAGACTGAATACCATAACCTGAGTAGTTATAAAGACACTATTAAATATATATCTACTGAAGTTAGCTACTTTCCACGCATCAGGATAGTTACTCCACTGTATTTCTTCAGGGAACCATTTGATCGGGATTGTAAATACGTTTTGATCTGTTTTTAACGACGTTAGGATCATCCATATAAATGGTACTAACATTGTAAATGCTCCTAGGAGGATAATAATTAAGACTAACGTTTTTAATGTGATTCGCAATGCCGGTGACAGCCCATTACTTTGTAAACTTTTGTTAACACTATTATATGAAGCCATCAGGAAAACCTCCTATTTAGTTTAGGGACTATTTTTCTTCCAAAACAATCAGTATTGCACTTTCCCCATATATTTATATTGAATAAGAGTAATGACTAAAATAATGATGAACAGAATCATGGATAGAGATGAAGAATATCCAAATGTTAATTCCTCAAATGCCTTTTGATAGATATAGAATACAATGGCGTACGTAGATTGGGCCGGACCTCCTCCTGTAATAATGAAAATTTGATCAAAAATTTGGAAGCCTCCTATCACTCCCATTGTTACAACAAAAAAGGTAGTTGGGATTAAAAGCGGCCAAGTAATAAACCAGAATTGTTGAAGTGAGCTTGCACCATCAATTTCCGCCGCTTCATAATAGCTTTTATCTATGCCCTGTAATCCGGCTAAATAGATAACCATATTAAAACCTATAGCCTTCCAGACCCCAATGATTATTAACATCGGCATTGCAAGCAGTGGATCACCAAAAAATTGTTGATTCGGAAACCCTAAGGACGATAACCACTCATTAACCGGGCCAAACTGTGGATTAAAAAGCCACTTCCATACAAAAGCGACAGCTACCATTGAAACAATCGTAGGCAGAAAATAGGTCGCCCTAATAATATTTTTAAATGGAAACCATTTTTTATTTAAAACAATTGCAATGGCTAATGAGATCGCAACAGCAGGAATTAAGGATCCTACTACATAATAAACCGTCACAAGGATAGACTTGAGAAATAATTCATCGTTAAGTAAGTAAGCATAATTTTTTAAACCGGTAAAATTAGGTGGATTGATTCCATCGTATTTAAAAAAGCTTAAACCTAAACCTGTCACGGCAGGAACAGCAACAAAAATAAGAACAATCAATATAGCTGGCGCCATAAATAACCAAGGTGCAATTAGTCTCGAGGTTATTTTTCTCTTTTTATTTGTTATCTTAAATGATTGAGTAGAGGTTTCTACTTTTTTAGTCCCTAACACATTCTTCCCCCTAGCTTATTCAATGAATTTCAAAGAATTTAAATCTCCAAAACTATTTTTCTTTTGCACAGTGCAGGAAAAAATATTTGCACTGTGCAAAGAATTTTTATTGTTGCTGTTTGATCGCTTTATTAATATTATTTGCCGCTTTTTCTAAAGCCTCTTTAGAAGTGACTTTAGAGCCATCAACTAATACAGATTGAATAGCATTATCTACTTCATTTGAATAAAGTGCCTGATGTGGCCCTATCCATTCCTGGGTGTCCCATTTATTATCAAATGTATCAACAATCCATGAAGCTTTGTCTTCATATTCTTCTGGTTTCATTCCAGGAATATCTTTAAATCCTGTAACATTTTTGAATTCTTCGCTCTTTACAGCTGAGTACCTGGCTGGCGGTGCTACCCATAGTGTTTGCCAATACTTAGTTAAAGCTTCTTTGGAAGATAAATATTCTGCTAGCTTGTAGGCTTCATCAGGGTGTTTTGATTCATTGCTAACGGCCCACATAACTGACCGAGCGGTAACAACTTTTCTTTCTCCCTTTGGAAAACTAGTAGCTTTGAATTTAAAATCCGGAGCTGCCTTTGAAATCGAAGGAGAAATCCAAGTACCTTCAATAAACATAGCTGCTTTTCCTGTTTGGAAATAGACATCTGGTCCTATTTGGCCCATTTCAGATTGATAAGGAGTTAAGTTAAAATCAACCATCAGCTTCTTCCAATATTCTAATGCCTTTATTGCTTCTTCAGAATTAACTGTCGATGATTGTTTGTCTTTACTCCAGATAGAGCCGCCAAAAGCCATGACATAGTTACTGAATGTAAATGAATTCCAAGCCTGCACTAAACCGTAGCGTTCAACCTTTTTTCCTTTTTTTATTGTTAATGTTTCAGCATCTTTTAACATCTGATCTAATGTGTAATTGTGATCAGGCTCTTTTAATCCGGCCTCCTTAAAGGCAGCTGGATCATAATATAATGTTAATAAGGCCTCATCTTGTGGAAGTGCGTAAACTTTTCCGTCCTTACTTGCAATATCCCATACCGTTTTTACAAAGTCACTTTTATCCAACCCAGATGATTCAATATAATCATTCAGCGGTAAGTTCATACCCTTTGATAGAAACTTTGGAAGCGTATCAGCTCCTTGTCTCATAACATCAGGTGCATTTCCCCCAGCTGCTAAAGTTACTAATTTATCATCATATTTTGTGTAATTATGAAAAACAACATCTATGTTCGGGTTTTGTTTCTCAAATTCAGGTATATAAATATCTTTATATAATGCATCTTCCCAAGGCATCCCCCAAACCGACATACTAATCTTTACTTTGTCACCACTTTCTCCACCTGACGATTGCTTTTTAGGAGCACATCCTGAAAAAACCAAAGTTGATAAAAGGGTCAATATCAAAATCAAACGAAAAACTTTTTTATTGGCTATTAACATAGTTTTTACCCCTTATGAATTTTATAGTAAATCTTTTTTTTACTATTAAGTAACAAGCCTCATGAGGTAATGCTATAAATGGATCTAATTAAGTATCAAAGAACGACATATTAACTCAATCTAATAGTGATTCATCACCTCCTATACAGATTCTCATAGCCCAGGACTTTCCTCCTGATTGGTTATTTAAAAATTCATATCCCTAAATGTAAAGTAAACGTTTACAAAATAGGAAGATATTAATTTATTTTGCAGTATGTAAATGTAGATCCTAATTTTTAGTAAAATCATTTATTTAATAGCTGCCCTATTTTCAAAATCTTTAATAAAATTTTCAACTTCTTTAATAGAAGGCAGAGATGGTATGGCCCCTTTTTTTGTCACCGTCAAAGCTCCGACTGCATTTGCAAATTGAATGACTTCGATTAAAGATTTTCCATTCATACTCCCAACAGCAAGTGCTCCATTAAATGCATCACCTGCAGCAACTGAATCGACCGGATTTACTGGAAATCCCGGAATATACTTGGTACCAGATTGATTAACGAGTAAAGATCCTTTATCTGCAAGTGTTACGACAACATTTTTTACCCCTTTACCTATAAGCAACCTTGCTCCAGCTTCGGCATCTTCATTAGAAATGACCTTAATTCCTGTCAGGATCTCTAGTTCTGTTTCATTGGGTGTTAAATAGGTTACATGTTTAAGTAAATTGCTATCTAACCTCTGGATTGGTGCAGGTGCAGGGTTTAGAATGACCGGAACTTGGTTTTCAGCAGCATATGAAACAGCCTTCTGAATCATATCGAGATCCATTTCAAGCTGAACTAGTAATATCTTTGCCTCTTTTATAAGGTTTTCTATATTGTTTAAGTCGTCTATTTTATAGTTCATATTTGCACCGGGCACGACAACGATTCGGTTATCCCCGTTTTTTTCTAACGTAACAAATCCAACTCCGGTAGCATATTGCTCATCTTGTAAAATAAATTGCGTATTAATCTTTTCTTTCTTAAGAGTATCTATAAATTCTTCTCCGAATTGATCCAACCCCAGTTTCCCAATCATCGTTACATATCCGCCGAGTCTGGCTGCAGCTACGGCTTGATTTGCTCCCTTTCCTCCTGGAAACCTTGAAAAGCTTGAGCCTATAATGGTTTCCCCATTTTTAGGTGCTCGTGGTGTATGAATCACAAAATCCATCATAAAACTACCAATAACTATAACTTCCACACGATCAACTTCCTTTGTTGTATTTTATTAATAATTGTTCACCTAAGCTCCCACCAGGATGATACAGAAGAAAATCTTCTTCCTTAAATTCCTTTAAATTTGAAAGTGCAATGGCTAGAGCATCTCCAATAACAAGAGTAATCGTTGAACTTGTAGTGGGAGCTAACCCATGAAAATCAGCCTCTGTATTATATTGATAGGTAAGCGCTACTTCACAGGACTGTGCTAATGTTGAATCCTTTCTAGAAGTAATCGCAATACATTTTGATCCTATTTTTTCTAATGAAGGGAGAAGGTTTAGTACTTCTGCTGTTTCTCCGCTATTTGAAATCATGATTACTATGTCCTCTTTTTGTATCATGCCTAAATCGCCGTGCACACCCTCTGTACTATGGACAAAGAATGCCGGAGTTCCTGTACTTGCAAGAGAAGCTGCAATTTTTTTTCCGACGTGTCCAGACTTGCCAACCCCGGTCACAATAACTTTTCCCTTGCAATTTTTAATTAAATTTACAGCTGTTTCATAATGTGGACCTACTTGATTAAGGAGTTCTTGAATTGAAGAAGCTTCTATTTCTATGACTCTTTTTACATGGTTCAAGATATTCATAGTTTTTTCTCCCTTTTAATAAAGTTTATTGAACTTAAGTCCTTGATTCTTTTTCCATCAACATTTATTTTTCAGCTAAACACAATAGGTAAACGATTACACATTGATTAAAATGATGGGTATACGAATACACATCGATATAATGGAAAAACAAGTACATATTAATGGATAAACGATAGGTAAACGATTACACATCAACCAAAAAAGAATGTGTAAACGAATACATATTAATTAAAAAATTATAGGTAAACGATTACACATTAATCAAAATAATAGGTAAACGATTACACATTTTACATATGTAATTTAATGTAAGCGTTGTTGTTATAATATTATAAAGTTTTTAAAATATCAATACCTATTGTGAATTTTTTTGAATTTTCTTATTATTTTATTGACAGAGTTGGTTTAAATTTCTCATATATCGGACCATTTACGTTATTCGTTAAGCGTGTTAGTAATATTTCACCGACCTTTAAGCCCATTTCATATGGTGTCTGATTCACACTAATTATCCTTGGAGACTTCAGTAATTGAGCAGCTTCGATTTCTCCATATGAAGCTACCGTTACATCCTTTGGAATCCTTATCCCCCTTCGAGTCAATTGAAGGATCACTCCAAACGTCATGGAGTTATTAAATGATAAGATAGCTGTTGGTTTCTCAGTAAAATTTAAGAAATAATCTACTGCTTTGATACCGTCATTTTGAGTAAAGCTGCCTTTAAAAATAAGCTCTGGATTTTCTTGAATACCAAACTCTGCTATAGCTTTTTTATATCCCATATACCGTTCTAATCCCGTACTAACATTCAAACACCCATTAACAATTCCTATACGTTCATGACCTTGAAGGATAAGAGTTTTGGTTAATTCAAAAGCCGCTTCAATATTATCTTCAACAACCAGATCCAGCCCATGATTTTGATCATTAATTTTTCTATCTACTAAAATGACCGGAAGACCTGAATTGATGATTTTTGTTACCATTTCTTCGTTTTCACCAGATGTAGCTAAAACAATTGCGTCCACTCTTTTCTCCAACAATACTTTTAACATTTCTTTTTCTTTTTTAGGATTTTCATCACCGCTGCAGAAAATTAGATTATAGCCACTTTGATGTAATGTATCTTCTATCCCTTTAGATATGGTCATGAAATAAGAATTGGAAATATCAGGGATAATTACTCCTATTGTATTCGTCCGTTCATTTTTAAGACTTCTCGCCACTGCATTAGGTTGATAATTTAATTTCTTCACTACAGAAAGAACACGCTCTCTTATTTCATCGCTTGCGTATCCCTTATTACTAAGAACTCGTGAAACTGTTGCGGTAGATACACCTGATTCTCTAGCTACATCTTTTATCGTGATTCCTGCCAAAAAAACTCCCCCTTTGACGCTGCGATCGTTTACACACACTCGCTTTTGTCATTATACATTAATGTATCAACATGCATCAATATCGGTTCCTTATTGCAAAACCCTAATTATGCTTGAAGAAGTGATGGATGACTTAGATCAGACTTTTAATAATAGAGACTAATAAAACATGGTTACATTTCAACTCATAAAGTTTCTTGATGTTACGGGATAGAGCTTTTCTTATTCAATAAATATTATCGTAACTAACTCTTGCAAAAAATTAGGATTTTACTTGAATCCTAACAGAAAATCAAAATAGTGAGTGCAGTAATAATATAAGAAAGGGCGTCTAAACCCCATACGGTTAGGACACCCTTCAATACATATTATCTAAACAATTTTATTTAAGTGAAGGAAATATTCGCCTCGATTTAGCGGATTAGGTTGGCTCCGTTTATTTTTAGGAATCGTTTGATCAACCTTTTTATATCCTCCAGGTTTTATAGAAATGGTTCCTTCTCCACTTGTTAATGAATGGAAATCTAGCTCGAGCAAATCAGAATGACGAACAGGAATGGTTCCATTTATATACACGATCTCTTTTTGAAATTGCGGATCTTGATATGTTCCCTTCAACACGGACAACCTTGATAAGACTTTACTTAGGCTGCTTTCTGGTAATGTTAGCTGGATGGAATTCACCGGTTCGTAAACATTTGTTCCTGCTTTATGCAGTGCGTTCATAAGGACAAGTGGTACCAGGCTGCGAAAATCCTTTGCCGTTGAACAAGCGCTTTCATATCCTGAGTGTGTCAACGTAACGATGATGTCTGTTACATTCCATCCATACAAGCCTTCTTTTAAGACTTCCTCCACCGTTTCTTTTATCGCCTTTTGGAAAGATAAGGGAAGTGAACCTAGTTCTACTTCTAATCGGTACTGCAAACCAGAACCTTCTTCACCAGGCTCGACTCGGAAACCAACTGTTGCCCAAAAAGGATTACCATCTTTAACTTTGTATTCTGCAGCATTACCGGTAGAAAGAGGTTTTTCAATACAAATGACTTTAGGGGCTGAGAATATGACGTCGATTCCGTATTGTTGTTGGATCATTTCAGTAAGAATCTCTTGCTGAACTTTGCCGAATACGTGTATCATATTCTCTTTTGTTTCCCGATGGTAAACATATTGTAAGAAAGGATCCTCGGTTGTAAGATCAGTCAATGCCTGATGAAGAATAATCGAATCCTCAGCCTTTGCTGTATTAATTTGGACCTGTATCGGCGGACGATGGAATGTAAAGATGTTCACTTGATCAGAGTTCGTTCCTATGACATCCCCAACTTTTAGCTCTGACCCAGTAAGTACCCCTATGTCCCCTGCTTCAATTGCAGCTGTCTGAATTTGTTTCCCGTTTTTTAAGCATTGAAGTTGCTTTATTTTTAACTGTGAATATTGACCATTCTGTGTGATAACTTGGACTTCGTCACGAATTCGCAGTTGTCCTTCAAAAAGTCGAACAAAAGCCTCCCGCGTACCATTTGGATGTTTAATGATTTTGAACACAATCCCAGCAAGCGGTCTTTCATTTTTTTGTGAGGAATAACAAACAGGGAAGAAATCACTTAATGATGAAAGCAAATGATCAATTCCAACTCCCTTTGCAGCTGAACCTGCAAAAAGAGGGTAAACAACTCCATTTTTAACTTGCTCATGTAACCCGTTAAATAATTGTTCGTCTGGAATAGACAGATCATTTGCAAATTCATATAAAAGTGTTTCATTATTTAACGCCAACGTTTCGATCCAGCCAGCTTTTTTTGGATCTTTTCGTTTAATTTTTACAGTAGAAGTTCCTTCATACATGACTTCGTTCAATTCACATATTTCTTCAACTAAGTTATTTTGAATCATGTCCCTAGTTTTTTGATAATTAGCACCCATCCTGTCCATTTTATTCATAAATAAAATCGTCGGTATTCGCTGCTCTTTTAATGTTTGCATCAATACTTTTGTTTGAGATTGTACTCCCTCAACCGCCGAAATAACAAGGATAACTCCGTCAAGTACAGTTAAGGAATGTTCCACTTCAGAAATAAAATCTGCATGACCCGGTGTATCAATTAAGTTTACTTTGAGATCATCCAATGAAAATGAAACTGCAGCAGATTTTACCGTTATCCCTCGTTTCCGTTCAATCTCCAAGGAATCTGTTGTTGTATTGCCATGATCAACAGATCCCGGTTGTTCAATGATTCCGGCCCTATAAAGAAGTTGTTCCGTTAAAGTTGTTTTACCGGCATCAACATGGGCCAACACTCCTATGTTGAGTATTTTCATCTGTAATTACCCTCTTCATCATGATTTTATTTTTTCCTTTCATTTGGTTTGTTTTTATGATTTTACACATTGTAAACGCCTCCATTTTAGTTAGTTAAGTGTATTCTAGCACAATTTTAAGAAGGATTCCCATTTTTATGGAGCCCCTTTTTCATCTTCCTAATAGGATCATTTATTCTTTAAAAATGCGTTTCTGTTTTTTACAAAAAAAGTGTCTTATTATGGCATAAAAAATACGGAATGATCACTGTTTATATCAAACAATATTTGAAAAAATTGGCCCAATAACACTCCAGATATCAATAGGGTGGAAGAAAACATTAGACCTGCTCTTAACAAAATAATCAGTAAAATCATAGGGGGAAAATATAAGATGTGAGTGTACGAAACCTGTTTATGATAAACATGAATAGAACATCAGCCATTGCTAACTTTGTGGTGGATTTTTGTAGTTTGTATGGATTTAATCTTTCCGGATAAAATATAGTGGATAAGATTTATCGCTCATTTGCTGAAATTAGAGGTGTTTTATGAAGAAACCAAAGATGTTATTAATATTACTGTTTGTTCTTCCTTGGCTTACATTCCCACTATTAGGTTGGAGAACGATCGTTAGATTTTTTCCCGCCACTATTTTTATAAGTGTTATCTCAAAAATTTTATATTTTATAGGTAAAAAGCGTAAATGGTGGTTATTTTATACAAATGTAAATCCTAAAATAAGCGGAGACACTGCATTTGTATTTGGTCCTTTCTTTCTTTCAGCACTCTGGATACTTAAATTGACGTACGGCAGATTTCCTTTGTATCTAATTTCTAATATCATACTTCATCTTTTATTTGATGTTTGGGGATTAATACTTTTAAAGCGAACACGAATCGCTACATTAGTCAAAATCAAGCCATTCCAGCATTTTTTGTTCCTTCAACTTAGAGCCTATCTTTTATATGTCTTTCAATTCTTGTTTGAGAAAATAAGAAAAAATAAAAACCCTTTATTGGATAATATTGAACTGTATCCCGAATAATGGACACTTTTAAAAAAAGTCCATTATTCGGGATTTTTTGTGTTTTATCATAGAAAACCCTTTATAATCAAAACAAATAGAGTGAACGGGGAATTTAGATATGAGTAAAATTATTTTTAATGAATTTTAACATAAACAATTGGATAACAAATGTCAATTATGTATCAGATCGGTCTAGGATACTAAATCTTATAAAACAAATCTACGATGAAAAGAGTGGTAAATCAGGTGAACGAGATATAAGAATGGTTCTAGAAAATGACTATTTTACGGTGATGAATCTAAAGAAATTCTATCGTATTATGAATAAGTTCAACCTAAAATCAAACACTACCTTTCTTATTCATGCTCATACATATTATAGATCTGTATAAATAAAACCTGCTTCATTAGTCAAAAAAGAAAAGCCACCTCATTTGGCAGCTTTAACTTAGTTCTCGTCAGCAGCTTTTCGTTTATGTGTTTCATTTATGATTTTCTTGTTAAGAATCCTTACATTCCCAACCATTAGCAACCTCATATCTTCGACAATATACTTTGCTAACTCTTCGTCAGAAATGTCATCTCCATCAATATCTAATCGGAATTCCTGCCCTTGAATTCCACCGCCATTCGTAAATTCGATTTCAAAATCAAATAGCACTCTTTTATCCACTTCTCATCCACCTTAATCTTTGTTTTAGTGTGTTATATATTTATTCTGGTTTAACAAAACAATTACCTTCTTCTACTTTTTTTGCTGCCTTAGCTGAGAAGAAAATGGCAGCCTGATGTTTAATTCTTACACTCATGTGTAAATCAACTTATTCACAATGTTCCATTTCTATTGGCGAATGAGAAGAATGTCATTATTTTTCCCCTTAAAAAGGTATAACCCTGTCCTAAAATTTGGACAGGGCTATCTAAAGCGGATTAATACCAAAAAAACTTCAGCAAACTTAAAACCTAAGCAAGAAAGTTGTTAAGAAATTGACAACTTCGACATGAAGTTACTGCTGCAATATCTGAATAAGGTTGCCGCAAGTATCATCGAAAACTGCAATTGTGTTTTCACCCATTTTTGTCGGCTCCATAGTAAACTTCACGCCGTTTTCCAATAATCGTTTGTACTCTTTATGAATATCAGCAACGCCAAACATTGTTGCTGGGATGCCCTCGGCAAATATTTTCTTTTGATACTCCTTTGCAGCAGGATGATCATTCGGTTCTAGTAATAGCTCGGTACCTTCACGTTCATCGGGAGAAACAAGCGTAATCCATCTAAATTTCCCCATAGGAATGTCATGCTTTTTTACGAATCCCAGCTTTTCTGAATAAAATTCGAGTGCTTTGTCTTGGTCTTGTACGAATAGACTAGTAACAATGATTTTCATAATGTTATGCCTCCTTTGATATTTACCACATTGGTGTTTTGGATACAATCTGGATCCAACCAGAAAAACCTACATTTGTCAGAAGGTTTTAAATAAAATTAATCTATCCATCCATTAAGCAAATTTTTAAGTGGTTCGTTGTTAAATATAACTACTCGATATTTTCCCTTTCTTTGTGATTTTACGAGCCCTGCATCCTCCAGTACAGAAAGATGTTTAGCTATCCCCTGTCGCGTAATGGAAAGATTGTGCTTTGTAATAAGACGTACCGTAAGTTCGTACAACGTCTGCTCGTTTCGTTCGGAAAGTTCATCTACTATTAGTCGTCGAGTCGAGTCGCCAAGTGCTTTGAATATAGCGTCTTTATCCCAATTCATATATTGAGTATAAGCAACTCTACGGTTGCTTGTCAAGCATAAGCAACTGTAGAGTTGCTTATGATAGGAACCTTATCATTCAACCGTTAAAGTCTTATATTTGTAGTTTGAATCATATAGAAAAATACCCATTAGCTCAATAAAAAAGCCTGCAACAGCAGGACTCTCACCATTAAATGCATATGTAGTTATGTAGAATTGAAATCATATCCTCAGCAAGTTTAATACTTTCCTTTAAATAAATAGTCGAATTGGGGTGGTTTAGTATTTCTTCAGTCGTTAACCATAAGACCTCTTCTACCTCATCAGGACTTTTAGGAAATGCTTCACCTGATTCATATTCGCAAAGAAAAACAATATCTACTACATTTTCACCTTTGTCTGTTACAAAAGATTTACTGTGCACGTAATATACCTTGTCAATTACTTTCACTCCGACTTCTTCTATAATTTCACGCTTTATAGTTCTTTCTAATATATTTGATGAATTTCCTTCTCCATCTACCTTACCTCCAACAAGAGAAAGCAGACCACCTGCATGTTCCTCTTTTTTACTTCTTTCAATAATTAACCACTTATCATTTTTCCTTATAGCACCTTCAACATTTACGATAAACATATTAATTATCCCCCTAAAACTACATTGATACTGATAGATTCCATTAACCTGCCCTTTACGTAAATAAGTAGCTGTCCAAAAGGGCAGTTGAAAAAGGAATTGAAAAAATTTCATCCACCCGTTAACCAATTATAAATTATGAGACTACTAATGATTGCAAGAGAGATAAGTATCCATCCTTTATTTTCTAAGGCTGGATTAGACCACCCAATATTTGCATAATCATCAGCATACCCAATGGTGCAATAAATGATTTTGCATTATTTAAGGTCTCATTACGCCAATCTACATCGTAAAAGCTATAAATAGACATAAATAAAAATGTTAAAGTTCCAAATGTAAACAAATATTGTTTGATATTATGACGGTTCATTATAATCTCCCTTGCCCCCATCTCTAAACCATGACAAACTCTATTAGGAAATATCATTCTTCAATTAGCCTTTTCCGATAGTATTAATGGTCTATTTCCTACTAATCTTCTTAATTCCATAACATCATTCATTTAAATTTCCCCTATGTAAATCTTCAAAAACACTTATGTAGAATGAAAGATCTGTTGGCATAAGAAGAATAAAAAATAGGTCTACTTTTTCCTTCCAATGTAAAGCAAGTGAGTTGAAATCCCAAGAATATAAGGATCGGTTGCATGATCGATAATTAGTTTCATTACATTTTCTTCTTCCCCTTTGTCTTTCCAATAGTCCCAACTATTTTTATTTAAAATTGCCGCAACATTCGAACCTAATAATTCCAGACTGTCAAAGCCTTGTGACTCCATAAATGGCTTGATTTCTTCAATATTAAAATAATAAGCTCCAGTAAAACGCCCTTCGTCTGAGTGGTTGAAACAACCTGTTTTCGAAAATTGGTTAATTGTTTCCATATTATTGTTAGGTTTCCAATTCTCAGGAAATAAAAGAGAGTTAAAAATATGCCTTATTCTGGGCATAAACGCCACAAATATGAGCCCGCCTTTTTTTATAACCCTTCTCAACTCATTGACTGCTTTAATTCGGTTCTTTTCTTCTTGCAAATGATACATTGGGCCGAGCATCAATGAAGCATCAAACTGTTCATCCTCTAACATACTTAGTTCTCTTGCATCGGCTACTAAGAAATCTTTAAATTTATGAGTTAAATTAAGGTCAATTGCTTTACTCCTTGCAATATCCACTAATCTTGGTGTTAAATCAGCCAATGTCACATTGTAACCTTCTTTAGCTAATTTCATTGAATATTTTCCTGGTCCAGCACCATTATCCAGCACATCTCCCGTTTTTGGCATATATTTTTTAATATAGTGCCAATTTACTTGAAATTCTATCGGTTCCCGATCCAGCCTTCCCCACTCATCAAATTGATTGTAGTATTTAATTATTTCACTCATCATTTTCACCTATTATTCTTCATTTTTTCTTCTAATTCGATAAATTGCCTTTAAATCCTTTTTAAACTAAATTGCACGTTTAATGGAACAAAAAAATTTTTGTCCAATTAGTCTTTTGGTTTATTTTCTATTCTTGGAATTTATAGATGAATTTCTCAGACCTGTACCGTAGTCAAAATCAAACTTATTTTTAGTTCGCAATTTAAGCGAATTGTGAAACAATTAGGCTTTAATCTCTGAATAGTATCACTAAGTTTTTCAAAGTATATATATAATCACTACTTTTGTAGCTAACTAACTTTACTAGGGGCATCATAATGGTCTACGTATTCACTATTACTTCCTTGATTATTAATTCTCTTATAATTCTGTTTGCACCCATTAAACTAAATCGACGTGAAATTTATTTAACATGGATATTTGTTACTCTTGTTGTGCTTTGGAGTGATATATTTCTTGGTGATATTTTAGACTTATATGATTTAATGGATCCCGGACCTCAACCATATGATTTATTTATACAAACAACTTTGCCTGCTACATTTGGAATACTGTATGTAAACTTCATGCCAAATAATAAGAAAAAATTTATTTACTATCTATTGTTCTGGGTTATTATCTCCGTGACTTATGAAATCTTATCCAGCTATTGTGGGTACGTCGTATATAAGGGTTGGAAGCTATGGTGGTCTGCAATTTATTATATTTTTGCTTGTTTGGCTACCCGGTGGCACTTTTATTTTTGTAAGAATAAAAAGAATTAAACTGTAAGCCACACACTTACGACGCAATTTACGTCAAATGCCACATAACAAACTTCCTTCTTATTGAAGGTAAGCACATTTTAGTCAAATAGCTTTACCCAAACCAATTTCATCTCTAAGAATTCTATCAATTATTACTCAACATAATTAAAAAAGGCTGCCGCAGCAACCCATTTTATTCTAAAATTATTGCATCCTCTACTTTAAATATATTTCTTCACAAACTCACACTAATAAACCTTTTTTGTCCATTTTTGTTTAAAAGTCCTTTTTCATTAAATGAAATAAAAGGACAATTCATATTGCAAAATTGCGCACGATTTTTGAATACCATGAAGGTGTTATTTCGACAATAGTTACATTTAGAACATGACAAATAATTAAAGCACGGAAAATGTTTCCGTGCTTTTCCAAATATATATTATAATTCGGAAGATTTAGTTCCACGAGACACCGAACAGATGGTGTACTTACCCTAACTGGCGTTTAAATGATTTACTGGCGAAGAAGTAAGCGATGACCATGATGCCGACACACCAGGCAAGCGCGATCCAGATATCGTTGCCAACTGGCCCTTCATACAAGAGGGCACGAATTGCATTCACGATTGAAGTCACGGGCTGGTTCTCAGCGAACGCACGGACAATTTTAGGCATGGTTTCGGTGGGGACAAAGGCCGAACTGATAAACGGCAGAAAAATCAGCGGGTACGAGTAGGCTGTCGCCCCTTCCATAGATCCTGCTGTCAAGCCGGGAATGACCGCCAGCCATGTCAGCGCCAGCGTAAACAGCCCGAGTATCCCAGCTACCGCGAGCCAATCCAGGATATCAGCACTGGAACGGAAGCCCATCAAGAGCGCAACGAGAATAACCACTACGAGAGTAAGCGCATTGGAAACAAGCGAAGTCAACACGTGAGCCCACAATACCGACGAGCGCTTGATGGGCATGGTAATGAAACGCGCCATCAGCCCGCTCTTTACATCCGTAAACAACCGTACGGAAGTGTAAGCGACTCCGGATGCGATAGCCATCAGCAAGATTCCCGGCAATAAATAATTGACGTAGTTGTCCGTACCTGTCTCTATGGCACCGCCAAATACATAGACAAACAGCAGCATCATCATAATCGGCGTAATCGCCACCGTAATAATCGTATCCGGGCTGCGCATAATGTTGCGCATTAAACGTCCTAGTAATACCCCTGTTTTGCTTTTCAATTACATCTCCTCCTTTTTGCCGATGATCGCGAGGAAAATTTCCTCCAATGTCGGCTGCTTCTCGATGTACTCCACTTTCGCTGGCGGGAACATCTCTTTGAGTTCGGTAAGGGTACCAGTCGTAATGATTTTTCCGCCATGCAGGATGGCGATACGGTCTGCCAGTTGTTCGGCTTCCTCCAGGTACTGGGTCGTCAGCAAGATGGTCGTGCCGCCGCCAGCAAGCTCCTTCACGGTATCCCAGACTTCAATCCGAGCTTCGGGGTCAAGCCCTGTCGTCGGTTCGTCGAGAAAAATGACTGCTGGCGTACCGATCAGGCTCATCGCAATGTCAAGCCGGCGCTTCATCCCGCCGGAATACTTATCCGCTCGGCGGTTGGCCGCATCGGTCAGGCTGAATCTTGCAAGCAGATTGTCGGCGACTTGAGCGGGCTTGGAAACTCCCCGCAACTTGGCGATCATCATCAGGTTTTCCCGCCCGGTGAGCATGCCGTCTAAAGCTGCGAACTGCCCTGTCAGGCTGATTTTTTGGCGAACATGATCCGGTTGACGCTGGACGTCAAAGCCGCAAATACCTGCTTCGCCGCCATCGGGCTTCATAAGTGTCGAGAGGATGTTGACCGTCGTCGTCTTGCCCGCTCCATTTGAGCCCAACAGTGCGAAAATTTCACCACGCCGCACCTCAAAATCCACTCCCTTTAATACTTCCTTGTCTTTAAAGGATTTTTTTAACCCTTTTACAGAAATCGCTGCATTGCTCATATTTTTTTCCTCCTTATAAATAGTGCAGCAAGGCCGCTTGCGAGTTCCGGAAATTTCGGAGCTTTGTCTGATAAACAAACATGTTGCTTGTGATCAGCCAAAGCTGAGTAATGATCCGATCGATCTCATTGCGGAGCTAGATTGCCTATACTCTTCTAGTTAGTCTGACTGATAATCTGTATTACTTATTACCGAGTTAAAAATATAACTGAATAGCTAAGGCGGCAATTCACATTTGTAACCTGCTAATCAGTCGGTATTATCAATTGAATTTATTTTTTTCCCAAACGCTTCATGATACTCTGATTTAAATCTTCACGATACTTGGCGACATAAGTTTTAGCGTTCGCCACCAGTTCGTCAGCAAAGGACGCCACGTCGTCCCCAGTGATTTCCAGCACTTGTCTTCCTTCCGCTGCTCCGGCTTCGAACAACTCGATTAATTCATACTGCATGTGCATCATATCCATCCCGTTGCCCGCTGAGAAATTCCACATGTAGTTTTGAATTTTCTTAAAGACAAACTGGTAGTCCTCTGGCAGGGCTTCAACCCGTGCCATCATCATCTTATACTCTTTTTTATCACCAATCATTTTTTTGAACATTTCCATCATGTTATTTTTCCTCCTTTTTTATAAAGCTGAATAAGTCACTCCAAAAATATCGGACGGAATATCTTATGAAGCTAGGTTGACTTTAAGACATTGATTTTTGAAGATACAAAATCCCATTTTTTCCAAAACAATTCAAGTTCCTGCCTGCCAGCCTCATTAAGTGAGTAAAACTTACGTGGCGGCCCCATATCTGATGGTTTCTTTTCTATGTTCACTAGTTTTTTCTTTTCTAATCGCACGAGGATGGTGTAGACCGTCCCTTCCACAACTTCTGTAAACCCAAGTTCGTTCAGGCGGCGGGTAATCTCGTAGCCATAGGTTTCATGGCGGCTGATGATTTCCAGGACGCAGCCTTCCAGCGAACCCTTCAGCATTTCAGTTAAATTTTCCATGTTTAGAACCTCCTTTACCTCCTCTATTTTGTCTGACTTATATTCAGTATTACATAGTACTGAGGCGAATTTTTACCGAATAGCTTCTGAGAGTCACGCTATTCAGTATTGCTTATTACAAGTACATTGTAACACCGAGTAGTAGGGGTGTCAACTATATCTCCAAAAAATTTAATTGCTTTCCCACTATTCAGTGGTGCTGGTATTCAGTGTGACCTACTACAGGTATATCGTAACACGTAGTAGATCGACTGTCAAATGGATTTTCTAACTATTTTTAAAACCAGCTATCCCCACTTCATACAGCATCTTCTTTATGGAACTTTTACTTCCTCCTTTGCATCTTTCACAATGATTACACCGCTGATCATTCCCATCCGGCAGCTGAACATGTGAATATGGCAATTCTATCACTCCATTATTTATCGATGATCTTATTCACTACTTGCTCATTAACTTTTCATTAGCCATTTTTTAATCACCTCTTAATATACCCAATATCTTGAAGTAATCTGCAAATTTAGTTCAATAAAAAAAACACCAAATGGCAGCTGGATCTTCAACATTAGCTACCAGTTAACTTTTAGTACAATATTTCACAAACTTTTTACTAAATATGAAAAAGACTGTCGGAACAGCCTTATTTATTCTGTGATTTTATCATTTTTGTTGTAACAATAATCCTGACAAATCCACCTAATCGCTTAACATATCAATAAATTTTATTAAAGACGCTGATAAATACTTTTCTTTTCGGTAAATGAACATTGTTTTGACTTTTCCATATGGGATGGGTAATGAATGCTGTCTAAGAGTTCCTGCTTGTACTTGTTTTGCAATAGCACTGTTAGGGAGCAGACTTATACCTAGACCCGCAGATACGCAACCGATGATCCCATCTATTGTGCCAAATTCCATTATCTTATTGGGTATTATCTTCTCTTGGTAAAACAAATGTTCAAGCATTTCCCGATAAGCACATCCCATATGAGATACAAGTATTGCCTTTGTTTGAATATCTTTAATAGAAGATATAGGAGGATGAACAGTATCCGTAATAAGAACTAGTTCCTCTTCGAAAACTTCTTTTTGAATAAGATCAGGGTGATTTATAGGTCCAGCTACAAATGCCCCATCAATTTCATACTGAAGAACTGCCTGAATATTTTGTTTGGTAGGTCCTGTTTTTAAAGTCAAATCAACCTCCGGAAAGTCTTTATGATACTTTGAAAATAGTACTGGTAAACGAACTGCTGCAGTTGTTTCCATTGAACCAATGACTAATGGACCTCTTGGTGTTTGATCATCAGTCATTGCATTTTTAGTTTCTTCTACAAGATCGAATATTTTTTCAGAGTATGTTAGCAACATGATTCCTTTGGCAGTTAATGCAGTGCCTCGATTATGTCTGTAAAATAGGGTTGTTTGAAGATCCGATTCCAACTGCTGTATTTTCATCGTGATATTGGACTGTGCATATTGAAGTTCTCTTGCTGCATGCGAAATACTCCCCAATTTTGCAACCGTTTGGAAAATTTTTAATGAATGCAAATCCATAAAAGTCCTCCTCATCTTCCTTTTTGTTATCTGATTGACTGATAGCAAATATCAGTTTTATGTATTATTCAATATACCAAAAAAAAGATATGCTTTAAATATAATTTATTTATTGGGGGTTTTAATTTGAAGAAACAACTATATCTATTTTTAATAGGAGGAATATTGTCTTTAATCATTGCTATGGGGATTGGCAGATTTGCATATACACCCATTCTTCCACTCATGCAAAAAAACCTTTCTTTTTCTAATACGGTTGCAGGTTATATAGCATCCAGTAATTACGCAGGTTATTTGCTTGGAGCAATTTTAGCAGGTGCTTTTCCTTTGAAGAAATATAGATTGATTTCCTTAAGAATAAGTCTAATCATCAGTATCTTAACCACTGCTTTTATGGGACTAACCTACTCTCATTTATTTTGGTATGTACTCCGATTTCTATCAGGGGTGTCCAGTGCTTATGTCTTGATCCTAGCTTCCGGTATCGTGTTTGATAAACTTTCAACTATAAACAAAATTAGCTTGTCGGGCTTATTCTATGGCGGGGTAGGTTTGGGTATCTGTTTATCCAATCTACTAATTCCGAGTTTAAACCATTTATATCAGTGGGAAGGAACTTGGATGGGACTAGGCTGTTGTAAGTGGAATCCTCGTTTTCTTCGTATGGACCTGGCTAGATGATCATTCAAACTCAGTTGAGATGAAAACCAAACAAGAAATTACACAATCCCCCCCTAATAAATGGCTCATCTGGTTGATTATTGCGTATGGATTAGAAGGATTGGGTTACATTGTTACAGGCACGTTTATCGTATCTATTGCTGAAAAGACCTCATATTTTCATAAAGATGCTACCTTAGTTTGGATGTTTGTTGGTTTGTCTGCCATTCCATCCTGTCTCATTTGGTCTTTACTTGCTAAAAAAAGGGGATACGTTAAATCCTTAGTTCTTGCAATGGCAATGCAATCCTTTGGGATGGCGATTCCAGCTTTTTGGATCTCAAAAACTAGTTTTATCATAAGTGCTTTATTATTTGGAGCAACGTTTATGGGTATCACTACACTTGCTACCACATTAGGACTGGAAATAAACCCATCTAATAGTAGTCGAACTATCGGCATTCTGACCGCTATATTTGCTATTTTACAGTTGATAGGACCCCTCCTTGCTGGAGTCTTATCGTCAATCACTCATAATTTTAATACTGTATTGATAGGAGCATCTAGTGTCATTTTAATTGGGGCAGTAATGCTTTTAAATGGAATTCAGTTTGAGAGAAAAACCAATGGAATATTAATCAGTAAGTAAAAATGAATTACGAGGTGTGAAATTATGTTAAATAATCATATGACTGAACTTTTAAAAATTGAGTATCCGATTATACAAGCTCCAATGGCTGGCGGAGTAACAACTTCGAAATTAGTGGCTGAAGTTTCAAATGCCGGAGGTCTAGGAATGATTGGTGCAGGCTATATGACACCTGGTCAAATGCGAGAACAAATCCAGGAAATAAAACATTTAACATCAAACCCTTTTGGCATAAATCTATTTGTTCCTGAAGAATATGATGTTATAGACGATGAAGTGAAATCAATTAACGAGATATTAAACCCTATTCGTGAGCAATTGAATTTACCTCGAAAAGATTGTTTTGAAATTACTAGATTTAAACATGTCTATGAAACATTTATTGAGCAAATCAATGTGTTAATTGAAGAAAATGTAACTATTTGTTCTTTTACATTTGGGATCCCTTCTAAGGAAGTGATGGCTGAATTAAAGAAAAATAATATGATCCTGATAGGAACAGCCACCACTGTGGGAGAAGCAGTTGAAAATGAAAAAGCAGGAATGGATCTTGTCGTTGTTCAAGGCAGTGAAGCTGGAGGACATCGCGGGAGCTTTATCGATGGGAATCAGGAAAGTTTAGTTGGTTTAATGTCACTAATCCCACAGGTGGTTGACAATGTAAACATTCCTGTTATTGCTGCGGGAGGAATTATGGATGGACGAGGATTGATGGCTTCTATTTGCTTAGGGGCAAAGGGTGTACAAATGGGTACTGCTTTCTTGACTTGTGTTGAAAGTGGTGCACATCAGGTTCATAAAGAGGCAATCCTTAATTCAAACGAAGATCACACTGTTTTAACTCGTTCATTTTCCGGTAAATGGGCAAGAGGAATTAAAAATAAATTTATTTTAGAAATGCAGAAACACGAAACATTTTTACCAGATTTTCCTGTTCAAAATACACTTACTCAAGATATAAGAAAAACTTCTACTGTACAAAACAATCCAGACTTTATGTCACTTTGGGCTGGTCAAAGCCCACGATTAGCCCAAAATCAAACCGTTGAGATATTCATTAAAAATATTATTACAGAAGCAAAAAAATTATGTTCAATGGACGCGAGGTAATATCTAATATCACAAAAACCTAGCCAATAAAGCTAGGTTTTTGTGTATACCTTATTGAGCTAACCTACTCCTTTAGTTCAATAAAAAAAGAGTTGCAGCAACAACTCCTTTTTTACTCAAACACCCATTAGTTTAAGTGAAAATCTTCACAAATTTATTAACCTTAACAAAATCTAATCCCTTAATGTGTAGGGTCATGTCAAATAGACGCCTTTTTACTAAAGAAAAGCGCTCTTTTCTTGAATAAACAAAAAGCTCATATTAACTAGTATTTATGCAAACAATTAGCTTTAAAACTTATTCTAACTGAAGCTTTGTAATTAAACTAACATAAGCTAGTTTTCTCGAAATTAGTCAGCCTAATTATACATATTAAATTTAATATTGGAGAAATTATTGCTAGCAATTAAAAATTGGAGGAAATTCGATGCAAACAGAACATCATGTTGATTTAACATCTGCAGAAATGGCAAATCTTTGGACGGCGTACCAAAATGATACGATGGTCATTTGTGTTCTTAAATATGCTCTAGCTACCGTTAAAGATACAGAAATTCGTGCCGTTTTAGAATTTGCGTTACAGTTATCTCAATCACATGTTCAACAATTAGTTGCTATGTTTAACGAAGAACAACTTCCTATTCCGGATGGATTTAACGAAAATGAGGATCTTAATTTACAAGCCCCTCCTTTATATACGGATACCTTCTATCTGACATACATTCACAACATGGGTAAAATCGGAATTGAATCATATGGGATGGCTTTAGCAAATTCTTCTCGATTAGACCAAAGTCAATATTTCACCAACTGTCTATCTGAATACACGCAACTATTTAACAAAGCATTACATGTATTACTATCAAAGGGAAACCATACGAGATCTCCGCATATTCCAAAACCAAAACAGGTTCAATACGTTCAAAAACAAAGTTATTTAGCCGGTTGGTTTGGCAGGCGTAGACCTCTTAATGCAATTGAAATTTCGAATATCTATTTTAGTATGATACGAAATATATTAGGAGAAGCACTGGTCACGGGATTTAGTCAAGTAGCGAGGTCTGAAGATGTTCGTACCTTTATGATAAGAGGAAGAGACATTTCAGCCAAACATATTGAAATTTTCGGCTCTGTATTAAGTGAGGATCACCTGCCTCCAGCTAGTAAATGGGATGCTGAAGCAACAGATTCAACGGTTGCCCCATTTTCCGATAAACTGATGATGTACCATGTAACAGCGTTAATTTCGATAGGAATCACCCATTATGGGGCTAGTCTTGGAACAAGTGCAAGACACGATTTAGGAGTTCTTTATCCTCGATTAATGGCGGAAATTGCACAATATGCAGAAGATGGAGCCAATATAATGATTGATAACGGTTGGCTCGAGCAACCACCACAAGCACCAGATCGGGATCAGTTAGCTAATAAGCAGTGAATGCAATGTCAAGGGAAGTACGAATGGAGAAGGCCCTTTGGAGTATTGCAAATGAGGATTTATACCATTATGGATATTCCAGTATTTAAAATCTCAATCTCTCAGTGTCAAAAGTGAGAAATTGAGATTTATTTTTATCTAAATAAGTCATTTATGTTTCTTAGTTCAATAAAAAAGGAGATGCTGCAACACCTCTCTTCATAAAAATAAGTCATTTCTTTGGTTCTTTATTTTTTTTTCCACAGCAAAAGTAAGATAACCAACGGATAGAAGTCCAATACCACCCATTATTACAGCTAAAACATCGAGTTGGATAACTTTAAAATTAATAAACATCGTAAAAAAGCTAAAACCGATAATTAATAGTGCTAACCAATGCGAAAATCTTGAAAAAACTTGTTTCAACCTATTACTTCCTCCAATTATTAAGCTTATATATTTAAATTCTCCTAGTAATATACTTAATCCTTCTTCAACAAACCTGCTTCTTAGTTAAATAAGAAAAAGCCACCGAAATGGCAGCCTGAATCTTAAAGGAAAGCACTCCGTTAGCATTCCTGTAGAGAGTAAATTATTGACTTTGATAAAAAAAGAGCTCCTCAGTAAGATTGAATATAGACACCACTCTAAACCCAAATCTTAAGGAGGAAGCTCTACTATGAAGTATAAAATGCAAGACAAATAAAATCAACTTATTGAAAGAATCTCAGACCGTCATCTCGTTGTCGGAGTTGATATTGCACAACAAGTCCATGTAGCTCGAGCTGTTAATTATCGTGGTATTGTGGTTGGTAATCCTCTTTCTTTCGAAAATAATGAAGTGGGCTTTACTAGGTTACTAGAATGGATCAAAGGATTAAAAGCTGTAAAAAATTTTGATAAAGCAATAGTTGGTATGGAGCCTACCGGACATTACTGGATTAACTTATCGAAATGGCTATACGAACAAAACATTGATGTCGTATCAGTTAATCCTCACCTTGTAAAAAAGAATAAGGAAAACCGAGATAACACCCAATCCAAAAGTGATAAAAAAGACGCTCTCGTCATCGCTGATATGGTGAAGAATGGCTACTATGCCTTTATTCGTCCCACTTCAGAACCTTTCGAAAAACTTCGAGTATTAATGGCTAACCGTGACGTGATTGTTAAACGGCTCGTCAGTTCCATAAACCAAATAAATCGTTGGGTAGATATTGTCTTCCCTGAACTTCGACAGGTATTTAAAGACTTCAAAGGCAAAGGGGCAATCGCAACTCTTCGCTTATTTCCTACACCTAGGGAACTACGTTCCATGGAAGCACAGGATATAGTAAAAGGTTGGAAAACACTGATGAAGCGACACGCTGGCTTTAAAAAAGCACAGTTACTAATAGAATTAGCCAAACATTCTGTTGGTAGTCACCAAGCACATGATGCTTATAAACTACACTTAGAACAATTACTTGAAGAATTTGATCTCGCTACAGCCCAACTCGAAAGAGTCGAAAAAGAAGTTACTGACGTACTCAAACAAATTCCTTTCGCAAGAAAATTACTTGCCATTAAAGGAATTAGTGAAATAACATTAGCAGGAATTTTAGGAGAAGCAGGAGATTTAAGTGGTTTCGCCCATGGTAACTCTCTATTACGACATGGAGGATTACATCTAGCAGAGGCTAGCTCGGGTAAATGGAAAGGACAAATCGTTCTTTCTAAACGTGGGAGATCCAGACTGCGGCGTTTCTTGTATTTAGCGACAATGAGTCTTGTCATGAACAATCCCGAGTTCAAGGAGCTTCACTCCAACAATGTAAAAGTAAAAAAAATGAAGAAAATGAAATCAATTATGAAACTGATTGGTAAACTTGCAAGAATATTAGTAGGAATGGCCCGACGTAATGAATCTTATTGTCCTAGAAAAGTACAACCTTTAACACCATTAGCAGCATAACTGTATCTTTATAAATTAAATACCTATCAATTAATATTTAGATTAGTATTTTATCGAATGTTGCCTTATTCGTAGGATCTCAAAGAAAGCACGGAGTACTGGATGTGTTTAACCCAAGGGCACCGACCCGTTCCGTTAGCAAAACCGGCCTCCACCCCTTGGATAGGCATGACGAAGGAATGAGAGGGCTTAGACCCGTTGAGACATGGGAGGGATAGCCTCCAGGGGCGGCATGGAGAATGCGTGCATAATATGGTAATAATTGGAGTTATTTCTACCTTTCTATTTCCGCATGCCTTCATGTAGCCAAAGTATCAAAATTAATTCCATTCATCCGTTATTGTTCGATCAAGTGGTTTGAAATCCTGCGAATAAGTGAGTATTCGAAAGATAAATGTATCTAACTGAGGAAGTTAAACAGATTGAAATGGTTGATATGTATGATTCAAAGATGATTGAAATAGGTTATGAATCCCTTGGGGAATTTGGGATGAAAGGAAGAAGGTATTTTCGAAAAGGCGGGGAAAATCGGACACATCAAGTACATGTTTTTCAACATGACAACGAATATGAAATTGAACGCCATTTAGCTGTTCGTGATTACTTAAAATCTCATAAAAAAGAAGCGCATACCTATGGCGAATTGAAGGAACGTCTTGCCAAAGAGTTCCCTAATGACATTGCAGGCTATAGTGCTGGTAAAGATAATTTTGTGAAAAATTTGGAACGGAAGGCAATGGAATGGAGACAAAAAAATAAATAGTAATATTTTTATAGAGGTGAAAGAAATGGTTAGAAGGAGATAGATCGCCTCCTAAAAAGTTGTTGTTTAGTTTTTAGGAGGCTAACTTAATTAAGGAGATGTTAAATGATGAAGCAAAATAAGTATGATGATGAAATTTTCTTTTCTAAATATGAAAAAATGCCACGTTCAGTTAAGGGACTTAAAGGTGCAGGCGAATGGCATGTATTAAAAGAGCTTTTGCCAGATTTGAGAGATAAAAGTATACTTGATTTAGGCTGCGGTTACGGTTGGCATTGCCGCTATGCCCGTGAACAACAAGCAAGTTCTGTTATTGGAATCGATATATCTGAAAAAATGCTTCAAAAAGCGCGTGAAAAAACGGATGACCCTCTAATTTCATATATGAAATTACCAATTGAGGATATTCATTTTTCAGAATCACAATTTGATGTGGTTATCAGCTCATTGGCTTTTCACTATATTGAGTCATTTGAATCAATCTGCACAAAGGTCTATGATTGTCTAAAGCCTAATGGTTCTTTTGTTTTCTCAGTAGAACATCCAATCTTCACTTCACGTAATGAACAAGATTGGTATTATGATGTACAAGGAAACAAGCTGCATTGGGCTGTTGATGATTATCAGTCAGAGGGAAACCGCGAAACAACATTTCTGACAGAAAACGTTATTAAATACCATCGTACACTGTCAACCTATGTAAATACTTTAATTAATGCCGGATTTCGTATTAAAGCAGTAAAGGAACCAATTCCATCTGACGAAATGTTAAAGAATAATCCTGAAATGAAAGATGAACTCCGTAGACCGATGTTTTTAATGATCTCAGCTGAAAAGTAAAAGTTAGCTTATACGTTCCTGCAAGAGGCAGGGACGTTTTTTAATTTTTCGGCGACTTTAGATTATATCAGCGTTATTTCTCCATTTATCAGCGTTCCCTAATAAAATATCGGCGGTTTGACCCAATATTTCAGCACCTTCCCAGAACCATTCAGCGAGTTCGACAATTATCGGCGAATTCGTAATATATAAGCGAATCCGCCAATTTTCAGGTTTTCCCCATTTATCTGCTGGTATTAAAACAAAAAAGCGTCTCAAAGACGCTTTTCCCTTAACGTTCCTCTTTATCCAATTCTCGTCGATTTGGTGTAAGCTCTTCAGAGGCTTCTGTCTGATACCTTACATTGTTCAGCTTTTCATTCGTCTCAACGTTATTCAGTACATTGGCCTTCATATAACGATGGAAGAAGGCTTCAAACAAGGCAACACCCACTGCTGTTATTAGTGATGCGATAAAGGCATTTGTATCATTTTCGGTTATATTTGCGAGGTAAAACCATGTTAAGAGCAGTGCTAGAGCAAAATCTGAAATAATTGCTGTTGTATTGCTTGTTCTTGGAAGCAAAAGGAGATCACCTAGAATGTATGAGATAATCCCTAATAAAAATGTAATCGCTAGGATATTGCCAAAGGAAACATCGAAGCCTATTCCTAAAATGACAAAAAGGAGAACGAAAGTCGCGACAGCTTTAATAATTAATGCTTTTACATGTTGCATCTAAATCACCCTTCTTTTTTCTTTATTATTTGAAAAGGGTTAAAAAATTATGCAAAAAAAGCAAAGCAACCCATTAACGAGAAACTGGGCGTTTAAGTGAATAGAGGTCATCTTCAGACTGCATGTTTCGTTCATTTATAATTTTGATAGCATCCTGTACGCCCTCGTTATAAAAGTAAGGACCTAATTTTTCCATGCAAAATTCAAGAAAAGAATCTGTAGCGATTTCCCCGATTTCTTCATCTCTTTCATTGTAAAAATAGCTTTTTATTTCTTCTTTCATCCTATTCCTGGCTTCTTTAGAAAGTTGATTATACATAAATGAAACCTCCATTTGTTTATTCGTCATATACAAAAAAGGAGACAGGCTATTACAAGCTGTCTCCTTTTATACTAATACATTAAGTGTTCACTCGCTAATACTTCTTCAACTGTTTTGTAAAGATAGCCAAGATCATGGGCAACAGCCTCATAGGTTATTTCGCCGGCAAGTACATTTACACCCGCTTTAAGTGCTTCATTATCACTTATTGCTCGATAAATGCCTTTGTTGGCAATTTGCAGTGCATATGGAACTGTTACATTTGTAAGGGCAATTGTTGATGTACGAGGAACTGCTCCCGGCATGTTAGCAACAGCATAGTGGAGAACCCCGTGTTTTTCATAGGTAGGTTGATCATGTGTTGTGATATGGTCAACTGTTTCCACAATACCGCCTTGATCGATGGCCACGTCAACAATAACAGAGCCTGGATTCATGGCCTTTACCATCTCTTCTGTAACTAAGGTTGGAGCCTTTGCGCCAGGAATTAATACAGCGCATATAAGCAAATCTGCTTCAGCTACAGCTGCAGCAATATTGACCGGATTTGACATTAATGTTTTGATTTGCGTTCCGAAAATATCATCTAATTGACGCAGACGCTCCGCACTTAAGTCGATAATTGTTACATCAGCACCTAAGCCAATTGCCATTTTCGCTGCGTTTGTTCCAACAACTCCACCGCCAATGATTGTGACTTTTCCCCGGTTAACTCCAGGAACACCTGCAAGCAGGATGCCTTTACCTCCTTTTGGCTTTTCAAGGAATTGCGCCCCGATTTGTGCCGCCATTCGGCCCGCAACCTCACTCATTGGAGTTAGCAATGGCAATGTCTTATTGACTGTCACTGTTTCATAAGCAATGGCTGTAACGCCTTTATTCTTTAGATGTTTAGCTAAAGCAGGCTCGGCTGCTAAATGTAAATACGTAAATAAGACGAGTCCTTTACGGAAATAACCATATTCTGATGGGAGAGGCTCCTTCACCTTCATAATCATTTCTGCCTTTTCCCAAACGTTTGCCGCTTTTTCAATTATTTCTGCGCCTGCTAGTAAGTATGCTTCATTTTCAAAGCCGCTTCCTAACCCAGCGTTATTTTCGACTAATACACGATGACCGCAAGCAACCAATTGAGTTACTCCGCCTGGTGTTAGAGCAACACGGTTTTCATTGTTTTTTATTTCTTTTGGAATCCCGATTATCATAAAAACCCATCTCCCTAGAAGCTATATTTCTTATTAAAAAGTATAAATAGAATGCTTCCAAACATCTTTGTTTAAAAAAGAGAAAGATTTTTCGTCTTTTTGTGAAATTTCACAAAGACATGCGATCGAGCTTTAAATCGAGGTAAATGGTCATTTTTTGATTTTGGTTTCTCAGGTTTAACTCCGCAATTTCAGCAATTCTTTTTAACCGGTAAGTTAACGTATTCACATGGATATTTAACGCTTTGGATACATCATGGACCTGGCTGTCATGGTCTAAAAAGACCTCTAGTGTTTGCACCAAATTGGTTTTGTGCTGTTTATCATAGTCCTTTAATTTTTGTAAGGAGTAATTTGTGTATCCTTGTTGTTTACGTTGTTCGTATAAGAGATCTAGATACTGATAGATTCCTAATTCTGAAAAGCATGATAATTCGTTTGTTTCGAACGGAAATCGTTTTTTAATTCTCTGTACTGCTAAAGCTTCTTTATAGCTTTTTTCAATTAGACCAGGCTGAGAATAAATACCCCCAATGCTTGCCATAACATCATTGATTATATAACGTTCATTAAGCTGTCGTATAAGAGAGCGGGTAAACAGTTTAATGTCTGATAAAGGTGCATTGTTTTTAGCCGATAATAAAATAATCAGCTCATCATAATCAATGGTATCAAGGACGATATTAGCCTGCTGTGTTGTTTGTAATAAATAGGAAAGCTTTCTTTCTGTTGCGCTGTTTATCTCATGCGGGAACTTAAAGACGACCACGGAAAAAATAGCAGGCAGTCTCAAGTTTAACTCATGAAAGCCTTCACGAATCTCTTTTTCTGTTGAAATATGTCCGGTTAATAGCTTCCAAAAAAACTCTTGGTTCCGCTCCGCTTTTTTCGTTTTTCCTATTTGCAAATGTAATAATTTGTTTTTAACTGCCTGTGCAGCCTTTTTTAAAAGGTGGAGCTCGTTCTCCCCAAGATGCTTTTCAATTTCCAGCGCCCAAATAAAACCTAGCACTTCATTGTTTTTCCAAATTGAAATCGCAATTCGGTTTCCTAATCCAACCTCATCGATCTGACCTACCCGAATTGGCTCATCTGTGCTTAACAGCTTTGGGATTGTCCCATCCTTCCATAAGCTATTGATGACCTTCTCGGGAACGCGCCGCCGGATAATCGTTGAAATTCGGGCTTGGTCTGTGGATTCATCATGTGTACTATAGGCTAGTAATCTATGGTTAACATCTTCTATTGTAATTGGACATTGCAAAACCTCGCTTATTCTGTCTGCAACATCTTCTAATCTTTCAAAATGATAGTGAAATGGATTTTTTGAATGCTCATTCATTATATCCCTACTTTTCTCTTATAGATGAGGATAGGTCTCATGTACATGATTACCTATGCTATTATTTTATCGCTTGTCATTCTTGCTTTTCAATAAAAGCTATGGAAAAATGACTAGTGAATCATGCATGAGCGGCTAAAAAATTCACCAAATGAAGGGATGAAAAAAATGAATTATTACATTATAACTGGTGCATCTCGTGGATTAGGGGAAGCTGTAGGAAGTAAATTGTTAATAAAGGACAATACTATTTTCTACTTAGCTAGAACAAGAAATTACTTTCTTGAGGAAGCAGCATTAGAAAACCAAGCAACACTTCACTTTATTGAATGTGATTTAACGAATGTGGCTCAAATAAGTAATGTCATGGAAGATGTGTTTGAAAGAATTGATGACCTCAGGGCAGCTAAAATTACATTAATTAATAATGCAGGAATGGTCGAGCCGATCAAATATGTTGGCGATGCAGAGGAGAATGAGATGATCGCAAATGTTCAGCTCAATTTACTTGCGCCAATGCTGTTATGTGAGTTTTTTATAAAGAAAACGAAGGAATTACCATGTGAAGCGATCATTGTTAATATTACTTCAGGTGCTGCAAATCGGCCGACATCTGGTTGGAGTGCTTATTGCAGTACAAAGGCAGGATTAAATATGTTTACAAAAACAATCGGTGTCGAACAAGGTGAGCGTGGTAATAAGGTGATTGCCATTGCTTTTTCACCAGGTATCATGGATACACAGATGCAAGGGACGATACGTTCTGCGGGAAAAGAAAACTTTTCATCGATTGAGCAGTTTAAAGACTACCATGAAAAAGGGATGTTACGGTCTCCGGGCTTTGTTGCAAAAGTGTTAATACAGCTTCTTTCAGGTTCAATTGAAAATGGACGGATTTACGATATAAAGGAATATGTTTAGGGCATTATGAAATTATTTGTAAATAATCAATTGTATTGTAAAAAAAGATTCGCAAAAATTGTCAACTGATGCAATAATATTTTATGAAGAAAATGAGGAGGATGTACCACGCTGACCTTATGAAAACTTTCCTACTCATTTTTTAGGTCTTTAGCAAGTGGCTTAAAGGAAATGTGCCATCATTTTCCTTTATATAGTAAACAGTTTAGAGGTGGCTGAATATTAATCGTATAAAACAAAAAAAGGTTGCAGTCATCATCTCCGTAACAATTTTGCTCATTGTTTTATTATCTTCCATAAATTTGTATGTAACCTATGCTAGCACACGTAAAACGATTGAATTAACAATTGAAAACCAAGGAATTTCAAATGCTAGAGCTGTGCTGAATCAATTTAATGTACATACATATGAGGCCTATTTAAAAGACGAGAATTCTCCGGACAAACATCAAAGGCTTGAAGAGAATTTGCGAAAGGCAAAACATGATATGGGAACAAAAGAGGTATATATCCTAAAGGCTGCTGAAAACAATCAACCTAAGCTGGTTGCAGATAGTATTTCAGCCGCCATTTCTATGTCAAATGGAGGAGAGTACAGTAATTTTTTGAAAGAACTTAAGAGGGAATTTACAGAAAATCAGCCATTTTCGATCAGGGTAAACGACCACAAAAAAAGGACATATGTCCTGGCTGGAGTCCCTATTTTAAACAACAGCGGAGAATGTATTGGATCACTTGTTATAGAAGAATATGCTGGAACAGCAAACAATTTAGTAGATAACGTGATTAAAAGTAGTTTTCCTTTTTTTCTATTTAGCGGATTGTTTGTGCTTTTTACATTTAGTATTTTTCTAGCTTATCAGTTATGGCTGCGGCGTGATGTGACCTCACAAGTAGGTGATGCAGAAGAAACTTACCAGGGAGAATATCAATCGATGCTTCAGACAATGCGGTCGATTCGTCATGATTTTATTAACCATATTCAAGTTATACAAGGTTTATTAAAGCTAAAACGAGAAGACATGGCATATGAGTATGTCAATTCTTTAACGAAAGAAGTCGAATCTATGGAATTGCCGCAAAAAGTAAATCATCCGGCACTTTATATTTTATTACAGTCCAAGTGGGTTAGGGCGCAAAATGATAAGGTAGATATGCACTTGTTAGTCGATGAAGATTCTTTTCACAAAATGAAATCAATTGACATCATAAAGATTTTGTCAAACTTGATTGATAATGCATTTGACGCAACGATGATGCTGCCAGAGGCTGAACGGTTCATTAGTATTGAAGTCAAAGCAGTCCCATCTCTATACTTCTTCAAGGTTGAAAACATTGGTCCAAGGATTCCAAATGAGATAAAAAAGGAAATATTCAAGGTGGGATTTTCAACAAAAGAAGAGAGAAAAGGTGTTCCAAGAGGCGACGGTTTAAGTATTGTCAAACATGTAGTTGAACGATATGGAGGAACAATTGAGGTTGATTCAAATAGAAATTCCACAATCTTTGTCATTACAATTCCAATGAAATCTTGAGGCTGTCTCAAAAAAGGTCTGATCCTTCCTGAGACAGTCTCTTTATTTTGCCGCATTTTCGCCCTTGCTAATCGAAAAGTTGTTCCATTCATGCATATCTTACATATATATAATTAAAATACTTTAAAATTGAGAGAAAACCTGCCTATCTAGTGGTTTTGAAAATAATAAAATTCTATAATTTGGATAAGCGCTTCGATTTCCAGCTCCAGCTCATAGCCCCTCCCGTGTCTTGCCAAATTAGAATAGAAGGCAAATAGAGCCTTCTATTCTAAATCGTCTTATTTGCCCTGAGCTGATCAAGGCGCTTGTGCTATTGCTCTTGAAGATGCAGTCTAGATATGTTACATTAGTCTGAATATTTAACAAAAGGAGGATGACCATGCGACGAGTAAGAATCATGGATATATTTATCCATCCTATTGCACAAAAATATTTAAATCGTTCTGGTGTTTTGCATGCTATAACGGTTGCCCAATATGCTGTTCAACTCGCCATTAAGCATGGAGTGAATCCAGATATCGCAGCAAAAGCAGGCTTGCTTCATGATATTGGTCATTATGAATGGTATACCAATGGAAAATGGGATTATGAAGAATATAAGAAAAATGACATTCATGCGATTAAGGGAGCGGAGCGTGCTCACAAGCTTCTCATCCGTCTTGGCGAGGATCGGCAATATGCTAAGGAGATCGCTTTAGCTGTATTATTGCATACAGATTCTTATCTACCAGAAAACTCAATGAAGAAAACGTCACTACAGCAGATTGTCCGTATGGCTGATGAAATGGATGAGGAACCTCTTGGAAAACATCATTACCGGAAAATCAGCGAAGAGGAAGCATTGAAAAGGGTTGAACGCTTGGATCAGGAAATAGAGCAGTTATTAACGGAATATCGAAAAACAGTATAAAATAAATAGTTCATGGTAAAACAGGCTTATTATTAGAGCAAGTTTTACCATTTCTTTATATACATAGGATTAAATTCGGGTGAAATGAATGTATAAACCATAACGTTTGACTGTACAGTTTCAAAACGATAAGATTAAGGTATTACTAGTAGTACGAGGTGATATAATGGGGTTTTGTTGTATAAAATTGGTGAATTAGCAAAAAAGGCAAATGTTTCAAAACGAACAATTGATTATTATACCCAGATAGGGCTGCTGCAGGTAGAATCGACTTCAGCCTCAAACTACAGATTATATTCTGAACAATCGGTTGAAGATATTCGTTTTATTGAATTCTGTAAAGAATTGAATATGAGCTTACATGATATAAAAGAACGACTTGAGCTAAAACGCTCGGGAAAGCAATCGGGCCAACAGCAGGATAAATGCTTAAAACAGGCGGAAATTTTGGCCGCCCATATGAAGCAGCTTGAGATTGAAATTAACGAATTAAAACCAATTTTCAATCGTTTAAACGAGGATTCTCAACAGAAGGTTTCAAAGCAGATTACCCCGCAAAGCAGGGCTCTTATGCAATCGCTTTTGTTTCTTTTACAACAGTTTTAAAGAGTCTATTACAACGTACGATGGGTCAAAATAAGCATAGGTAATTTTAGTTTAGGTTATTTTTTTGCAAAAACAGCAACTTTACAATAAGACTTTCATTTTTTGAGGAGGAGAAAAGGATGTTTTTCCATCCAATGGATTTTTTAATTTTTGCAGCATTAGGCTTATCAATTTGGGCACAGTTTAAAGTGAAGGGCAATTTTAATAAGTGGTCTAAAGTAGCTGTATCCTCTCACAAAACAGGTGCTGAGGTGGCAAGGCAAATCCTTGACCGCAACGGACTTTATCAAGTTCCGGTTGAGCCTGTCAGAGGGACACTAACAGACCATTATGACCCGATCAAGCGTGTTGTTCGTCTATCAGAGCCTGTATACTATGGCCATTCCATCTCATCTGTTTCTGTGGCAGCACATGAGGTAGGACATGCGATTCAGCATCAACAAGCATACGGCGCGTTAGTATTAAGACATAAAATGTTTCCAGTCGTTAATCTTACATCAGGAATTGCGCCATTTTTACTGATCGGCGGAATTTTTCTAAGTTCCCTAAATTTGATCGGTCTTGGGATTATTCTCTTCTCATTCGCGGTAGCATTTCAGTTAATCACTCTGCCGGTTGAATTTAATGCAAGCTCCCGTGCAAAAAAATTGATGGTAGCAGAAGGAATTATCCGTAATAATGAAGAACATGGTGTTAATAAAGTGTTAGGTGCCGCTGCTTTAACATATGTGGCAGGAGCATTAATGGCTCTCTTTGAATTATTAAAGTTTGTTATGATTTTCTTCCAAGGAGAGGAAGAATAACCTGAGAGAAAAAATTTCATTTCCTAGGAGGTGACGGGGACTGTCCAAGCTTAAAAGATGGTGTTTATCATTTTTCAAAACTTACACTGGCAGTAGAATCCAGACTTCGAGGTTCAAAAAAACTAAGAAGATAAGTGGAGTGATAACTGCCAGTAAAGTCCCGATAAATCACGCTTTATGGCCAGTCCCTTATTTTGGATATTGTTAACCTGGTAATTGTTGCGATTTTAATAGCAATAACGGCATTTTTCGTAGCTTCGGAATTTGCGATCGTTAAATTAAGAAGCTCTCGGCTGGATCAACTTATAGCAGAAGGTAGCACTTCCGCAATTTCTGCGAAAAAAGTAACTTCTAATCTTGATGGCTATTTATCAGCATGTCAGCTGGGAATAACCATAACTGCATTAGGGCTGGGCTGGCTCGGAGAACCCACAGTAGAAAGATTGCTGCATCCGCTTTTTGAGACCTTGCATTTAAATGAGTCGATTGTCCACCTTTTAACATTTGCTATTGCCTTTTTTGCAATTACATTTTTACATGTTGTTATTGGTGAGCTTGCTCCTAAAACAGTGGCAATTCAGAAGGCGGAATTTATTACATTGGCCTTTGCAAGACCGCTTATCTTATTTTACAAGGTGATGTTCCCATTTATTTGGATATTAAATGGTTCAGCCAATTTGCTTGTTCGGTTATTTGGTCTAAAACCTGCCTCCGAACATGAATTAGCCCACTCAGAAGAGGAATTGCGTATTATTCTTTCTGAAAGTTACAAAAGCGGTGAGATCAATCAATCCGAATTTAAATATGTAAACCGAATTTTTGAATTTGACGAGCGAATCGCAAAGGAAATTATGGTGCCGCGAACAGAAATCGTAACAACATCAGTTGAAAAAACATTTAATGAAAACTTAGAAATCATGAGGAACGAAAAATTCACACGCTATCCTGTTGTTAATGGGGATAAGGACCATATCATCGGCATGGTCAACCTCAAAGAAATTTTTACCGATTTATATTATTTAATACCCGAAAAAAGAAACGCAACTACGATAGAAAAATACATTCGTCCCGTGATTCAAGTGATTGAATCCATTCCGATTCATGACTTATTAATTAAAATGCAAAAAGAACGTGTGCATATGGCAATATTAGTGGATGAATATGGTGGTACAGCTGGTCTTGTGACAGTAGAGGATATCATCGAAGAGATTGTCGGCGATATCCGAGATGAATTTGACCAGGATGAGGTTCCAGACATTCAAAAGCGCGGTGAATTGCATTTTATTATTGATGGAAAAGTGCTTATTTCCGAGATTAATAACATACTAGGTTTAGATATAGATGATGAAGATATTGATACACTCGGCGGTTGGATACTTACCCAAAATATTGAGAGTAAACAAGGAGATAAGCTGACTTACAATGGCTTTGAGTTTCATATTCTTGATATGGAAGGTCATCTCATCCGCTCAGTTGAAATTCAAAAAATACCTGAGCTGGAAACGGTAAAGCTGCTCGAAGTTGAGGAATAGGTTTATGTAATTGGAGAAGTGGTTAGATTTAAGTCTAACTGCTTTTTTGATTTTAATGAAGAAAATGGTTAAAGAATTTAGGACATTATTGGTAAACCTAAGATAAATATTGTACATTTGTAATAGATAGTAAGTCATTTTTGAAACCCTTTATCAAAGCCGTTCGTATACATAATTAATTCAATGCCTGCTCTAGCCATTTTGTCTAGAACAAGAGGTTCTAACGAAACAGGAGGAAAAATTGTGTTTAAATCTAAGATTCATTTTTGGACATTACAGATTTTATTGCTGCTCTTAATTATTTATGTTGGTACAAAGGTATCCTTTTTGTTTGAACCGATTATTGTTTTTGCTTCAACTCTATTCTTTCCGATTTTAATTGCTGGGATTTTGTATTTTATTTTTGCTCCATTAGTTAAGTTGCTTGAAAGAGGAAATGTGCCGAGAACTTTAGCCATATTAATTCCATATATCGTGTTTATCGGCGTTATTTCTGCACTTATTGCTTTTATCGGTCCGATTCTCTCAGAACAGGCTACCGATTTGATTGAAAATTTCCCTACATACGTTGAAGAAATAACCGAGTTTATTTTAAATATGTGGCAATCACCTGGATTTAAATGGCTTATGGAACAGGAATATGTATCATTTGAACAAATTGAAGCAAATTTATCAGGCTATGCTACAAGCTTGCCTGAAAATATTACCGCCAGCTTTACAAAGATTTTAGGCGTTGTGACAGATATTACGTTAACAATTATTACGGTCCCATTCATATTATTTTATATGCTAAAGGATGGTCATAAGCTGCCTTCCACCGCAGTAAAAATCCTGCCTACCGCTTATCGTCGTGAGGGAATTAAAATTTTTCAGGATTTAAATGAAACGTTATCAGCCTATATCCAGGGCCAGCTCATCGTGTCGCTTGCGGTTGGTTTAGGATGTTTCATCGGTTATACAATTATTGGTCTGGATTATGCTTTAGTACTCGGAATTGTCGTGGCTGTTGCGAACATTATTCCATATTTAGGACCGTTTATTGGTGCAGCACCTGCTGTCATTATAGCTTTGCTTGAGTCTCCGACGAAGGCGTTACTGGCAGCCCTTGTCGTACTCGTTGTCCAGCAAATTGATGGGAATTTTCTCTCTCCTCTTATTATTGGTAAACGATTAAACACCCATCCGCTGACGATTATTTTATTATTGATCGGTGCAGGAAGCTTTGGAGGAATTATCGGGATGATTTTAGCTGTCCCGACTTATGCCGTGTTAAAGGCGGTTACGCTGAACATTATAAGACTGATAAAATTAAGAATGAAATACAAAAAAGAACTGAACATGGAGAAAGCAGAAGATTATTAAGCAGAACCATTTTACCTTTTACTCATATAATGGCGATAAAGCCGCTTAATGGGCTAAAGGGGGAGGAAGAGCAATGCCTGCATTTGTCGGTCCAGTGCAATTAAACTCGATTGAAGAGAATGCGATTTTTAAGGTTGGAGATTCGTTCAGCTTATCTCCAAAAAGTGTAGATAAATCTTCATTAGGTTCTGGTGTAGCAAATAATGGAGATTTTATTGAGATGCATAATCTATTTAATATTACAAATTTTAGTGATATTGACCTGTTTGATCAATCGAATTTCTTTAATAGTTGAAAAAAGGGCAGACTCCAGATCAGGAGTCAGACCCTTTTTTTATTATGTAAAACTGATAAAATTTACTATAATAAAGCTGAGAGATTGTAGGAAAGGATTGTTGTAAATGAAAATAAGAAAAGCGAATGTACATAATGGAAAAGTTTTTATAGAAAATGTGTATATATATGAAAATAAAAAACAAGAATTTAGCCTGATTGCGATTCCTGAAATCGAATGGTCTACGTCGGTTCAATATGAGGAGGAAAGAGAGGAGCTTAAAGCGCGGCTTTTTGAGTCCTTGTCGAAAAATGTAGCGGAAGAGACTGCGGAAGAGTTGGCAGCTAAATTAATTCACTGGGTAGGGGAAATGTAAGGCAAATGTAAGAGGCTCTTAGATTAGTGAGCCTCTTTATTATTGTTTAAAAAATCCTCGACCTGTTTAACATAGTCATCCCTCGGATATCCGCTATAGAGGTTGGAAGCCAGCCTCACTGGGTCTCCAAAAAAATAGCGTTCATATTGAGTTTGGCGGGTCCCAAAGGCACTCATTGTTAAATCCCATGCAAGCCTGAAAATCTTCGTCTTTGTGACAGCATCACAGGCAGCCCCTTGGAAATACTGAGATATATCTGCATCTAACGAGGATTGGAAATCCTCTTCATTAGGAATCGAAACTAAGCCCCCAGCCCCAATAAGCTGTAAGATTTCAATGAACCTTGGATATAGCTTTGGAAACATCGTTACGGCAACATATAATGAATTCGCATTAGGAACAACTGTTCCCCAGCTATCCTCACTGGCATGAAGCTCGGCGCGATCCAATAGCGCTTTCATCGTTTCTAACCCCATGATCATTTCACTTATTTTCTCTTTAATATGTTGATATTCAGATACATTTAAAGTGTGCACCATTTTTTGAGCGAGCCCTAAAATGAACTCTGTTTTTACGATTTGTCTGATGATAACTTGATGGAGGGCAAGCGGCGTAAAGCTGCTTCTGGCAAAGAGCTTTTGAGCTATATCTTGGCGGTGGTAAAAAAATACACGCTCCCATGGAACTAGCACATTATCAAAAATCATGATCGTATCCATTTCATGAAAACGAGATGAAAGTGGATAATTAATAGTAGATTCACCTTGATAATAGGATTCACGGCAAATAAACTTTAAGCCCTTTGTATCAGAAGGAATGCTAAAAGAAAAAGCATATGCTTCATCTTTCACATGAGAGCCAGATGGTAAAACTAAAACTTCATCAGTCATGCCGCCTTGAGTTGCTAGAAGCCTAGCTCCTTTAACGATAAGTCCTTCTGAAGTTTTTTTCACAATAGTAAGTGCAATCGGCTGAGCAGATTGCTCAGCATACCCTGAAGAGCGATTCACCTGCGGATTAATAAAGCTATGGGTAAAAGAAAGATCTTTTTCACGTGCAGTTTCATAGAGAAGGATAAGGTTATTGCTAAACTCTTCATCTTGATCATTAAGAATGCTTGCTGAAGCTGATAGCGTCATAAGAACCGTATTCAGGTAATCAGGTGTTCGCCCCATCATGCCGGCTGTTTTTGTCGCCCAGATCTTGATCATATCCCTTCGCGCTTCAAGATCTTCCTTTGATTTTGGCTGGAGAAATGATAAACCAACTCTTTCATTTGTTTTTGGCGACTTATATGTCATTTTGTTGATCAACTCAGGATGAACCTGTAGATCATAAAGAGCTGCTTTCGTCTTCATTGCCCCTTTATATGCAGGGTGCATTGATAATGAACCCTGAATCTTTTCGCCTTTTATCCAAACCTCAGGCTTTATTTGATCCATGCGTGCTAAGTATTGGTTCCCGTTAATGGCAGGCACACTTCCCACTCCTTACCAACAAATATGTAACACTATATGCTGATGAAATAACTAAGGTGTTTTTAAGATATGAAAAAGGGGAAATAAAAATAATGTAAGAAAATGAAGAAAACTTTTCACAGGAATTAAGCTTCTAAAAAAGGAATAAAGATAATAGAAACAAGGAAATAAATTATGTAAGCGTTTTCTTTTATGTTTAAATACATACACCATGGATAAGCTAAGATTAGCATCTAATTTTGAGAGGTGTGAGGAGAATGCACGAAGAAAACTTTATGAAGGGTATGTTTTGGGCAACATTGTTAAGTGTCCCATTATGGTTATCCTTTTTTGGGTGGATAAAGATTACAATGAGTTTATTTAAACACATGTAAAGCCAGCAAATGTTTAATCCTATAGATTTCATTTTCCTAATATGGTTCAATATATTTTGTGGCAAAAAGTGCTAGTTAACTTTCATTAACTAGCACTTTTTTCTCTTGTTTGCTCACTTTGTTCGTTGCGCTTCATTTTAACATAACCCGTAATAACGATTGCCGCAACGACAATAATCTCAAAGGCATACTGAACCCAATCATCCGCAAAAAAGTTCTGCAGAAAAGGTTCTTTAACAATCATCTTCGTTGCTGTCCAAGCGACAACTGCGGCACCGACTAAAATAATTAGCGGGTATCTTTCAATAAATTTCAATATCACAGTACTTCCCCATACGACAATTGGAATGGAGATTAACAAGCCTAATATAACTAATAAAAAGCTGCCGTGTGCTGCTCCAGCTACGGCAAGCACATTGTCGAGCCCCATTGCAGCATCTGCAATGATAATGGTACGAATCGCTGCCCAGAAGCTATAGCCTGATTTTACCTCATGACTATTTTCATCTGTCATCAAGTTGTAGGCAATCCATAATAGAACCAAACCGCCGACAAGAAGCAGTCCAGGAATCTTCAGCAAATAAACAACGACCAGTGTAGCAAGAGCCCTAATAATAATGGCCCCAATCGTTCCGAAAAGAATCACTTTCTTTTGCTGATCCTTAGGAAGATTACGGGCTGCAAGACCAATGACAATTGCATTATCACCGGCAAGAACTAAGTCAATAACAACTATTGACAGAAGTGCAGTAAAAAACTCAATAGAGATAAAATCCATTTTATTTTCACCCCACTTCTCCTATTTTTAACGGTATGGAGCAATGTATCCTTGTTAAGATTTAACACTGGTCTGATAAGGAAAATAGTGTAAGTTTATTGTATTTTAGAGCATAATGTTTAGTGAATAGAATGTTTTTTTATTTTTTCTAATTTTTGATTGAAAAAATTAAGAAAATAAAAAAGGAAACACACAGATACCGTAGAATCTTTATAATGTATAAGCCTATAAAAATGATAATTGAGCAATTAAAGGAGGTCTTTATCTCTATGGGAGGGCAGCCAACATTTTTTGTCTTGGACGATAAGATGGTTGCGGTATTTTCGGTTATGAAAGACAATTGCAAAATTAAAATGGAATGCTTGTTTTCAAAAACTGGAATTGAAGACTACACCTTAGAGTATCAGGGGCCTAAAGAGAAAAGAGCTGAATTAATTGAACTGGCAATTTTAAAAGCGCAGAATATATTTGATCATAATATTTTAACTGTATAAAGCGGGACTTATCACGCGACGGCTTTATGTCTCGCCTGGCTTGGGCAACAACCCCTTGTCGGATAGTTTACGGGCAGTATCCCTCTTATATCCTTTTGTGGGGACTTTCTGCCCGTTAAGATTAGAAGAAAAGAAAATGGGTTGACTTCTTTCGTCACTGTGATTAAGACGAAAGGAGTCAACCTTTTGTGTTTTATCCTATTTTTTTGCGTAAATAGGTTTGAGTTCTTATTAAAGTGGGAAGAGTACTATGTTTGTCTTAAATTGATTGATTAAAAGGGATTCTCGTGACTCCTGTTGGACAATGGGACAGGAAAGATCTAAGCCTGCGGAAGGTGCAGAGGTGGGCTTGCACTATAAGAGGTAAGCAAGCTTCTGCAGCGGAAGTTAAAATAGTATGTCAGTGCCTATATAAAAAGCAGAGAGCTAGAAATAATTTCATTACCCCTATTTGAATCAACAAAAACACGTAAAGTTTTATAAGGCGATAAAAAGGCATCATTTATTAATGAATCAGGTATAAAGATGTATCTAAAATACATAATTTGGACTATTGCGTATGTTTGCGGTATCGCGCATTGAGTATTACGTATTATTTTCGGTGAAAATTATCGCTAAGTATTTTAGAATTTTTATATATAGAACATTGATTTTGTATACGTTGGCCATGCATTCGCTTACCAACTTATAAGGAGTGTGAAACGATGGATCAGCAAAAGATTGAAGAAATGACGAAGCTGTTACTAAAACTCGAACAAGAAATTAAAGAAACGAAAGAATCATTACACAGTATAAATAAAAGTATCGATAAGTATGATAAATATGCAGTATTGAACGTCTCTTAAATTATTATACATAAAAAAAACTTGGCTAATTTGCCAAGTTTTTTTTATGTTATAAAATGACATATTTAAAAGGAATAGGTATAGATGTAATGGAATAGGGTATAATATACTATTTTCACTACTACTCAAATCCCCCTTAGTATAGTAATATTAAGCCAAAGGGGTGACTGTGATAGAAGTTGTAGACTTTCAATCAATCCAAGAACAGATGAACCAGGCGATTGCCATAAATGTTAAGAATACGACGCTGCAAGACCTATTACAATCCTTTGTTAATTCTAAAAAACGTTTTAGTTTTGGTCAATTGGCGCTTGTTCATCATCATGCATTTGGGGGAAAAGACCCAGAAGCTCTCCGGCTGGCAGCAGCAATTGAATTGTTAATTTTGTCATTTGATATGTTTGATGATCTTGAGGACTTGGATAATAAGAATGAACTTTGGATGCAAATGGATCCTGCAATTGCTTTAAATGCTGCTACCACACTGTATACAGTTAGCCAACACACTTTTCTAACACTATCTTCTCCGTTTCAACAGCAAATTTTGCATGCTGTTAATAAATACGCTGTTCAGGCAATGGAAGGGCAGCATGAAGATTTGCAAAACTCCATAAGCACAGAAGAAGAATGTTTAGAAATGATGAAGCTTAAGTCAGGATCACTAATTGCACTTGCCTGTGTAAGCGGAATGCTGCTTGCAAATGCCAATAATCCTGAGGTGGAGAACTATTCTTATCAAATTGGCATTGCCGCACAAGCTGATAACGATCTCAGAGATCTCTTTAATCCGATGAAAAATGACCGTTCGATTCAAAAGAAATCTTTGGCCATTTTATATTTACAACAGGGCTACAACAAACATGCTCATGATCTGTTAACGTTTTTTTCGAGTGGAAAAGACATTCTTGAGGAATTTGGCGATTTTAAATACTATAAACAAAAACTCCTGAATTCTGGCGTAGCTCAATATTTAAATGTTATAAGCCAAGTTGCCATCAACCGGGCAATACGAATGATCGAAGGATTAAAAATCAATTCATTCCAAATTGAAAGCTTGAAATTCCATTTAATAAAAAATAAAACCAATCATAAGGAGAGATAAAGCCATGCATGAAATTGTAAACTTTTTAATTGAAAATCCAGATGTATTAGAAAAAGTTATTAACGGACAAGCAAGTTTGCTTGGGGTGGATCTAGATGATGTTTTGGCTGTGATTGAGGGGATTCTTAATTCTGGAAAGTTATTAAATACTTATTGGGCTTAAAATATTGAAAGGTGTCCGCAATGCGAGGTAATTTTAATAACACATATAAATTATTTTTGGTAATAAGTATTATTATTTCAATATATATTTCCTTTTTAAATATTAAGTATCCATATGTTGGAGCAAATGTCGAAATAAACAAGAATAATGAAATAATAATTACTAATTTAGAACCAAAATCATGGGCTGAAAAAGTAGGTATTAAGGTTGGGGATATTCTCGTTGAGGTTAACGGTGCAGACCCATTTAAACATGAACCTCTAATAAATCAAGAAGTTCTTGAGCAGGTACAATCATTTACTCTAAAAAGAGACGGTATAAATAAATATTACCAGGTTTACACTTCATTACTTAGTACACAGAGTCTATTTGTTATAATAATACCATTGACAGTACTTTCTCTTTGTATCTTCTGTAGCTTTTATATCTATAAATCAAATAAGACAGTTAATTTAAAGTCTGCAAATTTGCTTAATTTATTTTTATTAATTATTGCAATGGCATATATTAGTGCCACTGGCTCTTCAAGAGGGGATGAAATAAGCAGATATATTAACTTAAGTTTATTTATTCTGGTACCTGTAAGTTATCTTCATTTTTTATATCAATATTTTTATGAACTCGGGAAAAAACTCTTTAGTTTTGCTTTTATAAAATTTGGATATTTCTTAGTAGTACTTAATTTACTTGCTGAGATTTCTCAAAATATATTTTTATTTAGCTTTCATATAAATAGAATGATCAATCTAAGTTCTTTTTTTATTTTGCTTATTTTAACCTTTGTTTTGAAATTTACTGGATTAAAAAAGATAAAGTACTCGGAACAAGCGTATATAGTTAAAATATTAATAGTTACGAATGTTCTAGCATTCTCACCCTTTTTATTATTCTATGTTTTACCTTATGTCATTTTTCAGAAATATATCTTTTCACCAACTTTTTTAGCTGCATTCTTATTATTAATACCTTTTTCTTTGGTTTATCAATTTTTAGCTACCAAAATATATGATATTGAGTTTTTATTAGGAAGGTTGAGGTATTACTCATTATTAGCAATAATACCTTCCTTGGTTATTGTAGGCATTATGCTTAATTTAAAGGAAAGTAACCCTGATTTTTATCAGATAAAACTCACAATTGTAGTTTATTTAGCAATGATCCTTGTCTTTTATATAAAAGAAATCTTTGATTTCCGCTTCAGACTGAAAAGATTTTCTGAAAAATACAATTACCAAGACAGCATTTTTAAATATACTCAAAGCATTAGGAAGTCGAGTAATTTAGATCAGGTTATCACCGAACTGAAACAGGTCATCGTGGACGTTTTGCTGGTTAGCAAGGCCTTTTTTATTGAGATTGATAAGCAGAAGGAGATAACTTCTGTTGACCCGCATGCAAAAGAAGCGGACTTTGGTTCCTATCTTTCAGAAATAAAAAATGTTTCGAATGAAATTGGGAAAATAATTGAAGTGGATAAGGGTTTTGTCATTAATATTGGCGAAACCGAGGATAGGAGCTATGTGCTGCTTTGTTTGTCGATCTTAAATACACCGAGACTTACACGCGATGAAATTTCTTGGCTAAAAACCTTATCTTTTTATACGAATGTATCGTTAGAAAACTTTTTGAAAATTGACGAGCTTATGCAGCATTTACAAAAGATTGAGACAGAGGGACAAAATCCGGCATGGCTTACAAAACTGTTATTTTCGATTGAAGAAAAGCAACGCTCAAATCTTGCAAAGGATCTTCATGATTCAGTGCTTCAGGATTTAGTTTCGTTAAAAAGACAGTGTGAGCTTGTACTATCTGGAATTGATGTGGAATCAACGGAATTAAAGAACCAGCTGCAAAAGATGAATAGCAATATGACGAAAATTATTAAAACCACAAGGGAAACGTGTCAGGAATTGCGCCCGCAATTGCTTTATGATTTGGGCTTGGTTAAGGCTCTTAATAAGCTGGTGATGCAATATCAGGAAATCGTTGACTTTGATATCAGATTAAATACAGGTAACTTTACAATGAATCTCGATATTGATACACAGTTAAATCTTTATCGGATTGTCCAAGAATTGCTGACAAATGCCCAAAAGCATTCAAAAGCATCACACGTATTAATCATTCTTGTTTGTATAAAAGAAAAAATAGTTCTTCATTATGAGGACAATGGAATTGGGTTTGATTATAATCATAGGTATGATAAAACCGAAAGTATGGGATTGTCAGGAATTAGCGAGCGGGTGAAGGCCTTAAAAGGCTCAATTAACATTGACTCAGCAAAAGGTAACGGCTTAAAAATTGATGTTGAAATTTAAGTTTGGCGTTTATAAAGGGGCTTTCTCAAAACCAAAGGGTCAGACCCTTCCTGAGACAGCCCCTTCTTAATTGGACATCCCATCGTTAAGTACAATTTAAAGGGTGAAAAAAATGACAGAAAAAATAACGATTTTAGTGATCGATGATCATCCGGCAGTAAGAGAAGGTACAAAAGCAATACTGGAAGCTGAGCCTGGAGTCCAGGTGGATTGCTTAAATCCTCCTTACACAGTGGAGGCTTTTGAGCAATTTGATTTTTCCCCATTTGATGCGATCTTAATGGATTTAAATTTAGGAGAAATTAACGGAATAGAGCTTTCTGAAACGATTATTCGAATGGAGCATTCATGCAAAATAATCCTGTATACTGGTTATGATGTGGAGGATTATTTAGAAGAGGCACTCCGACTTGGCATTCATGGTGCAATTAGTAAGACTGAGTCGAAAGAAAAGCTGCTATCCTTTGTTCGCCATGCCATTAATGGAGATATTGTTGTCCCTTATCAATATTTACGAAATTTGCTTCATCATAAACAAGCAAAAACGGATGATTCCGCCTATGTTCAAAATGTCTTTAACGAGCGTGAAAAAGCGATTTTACATGAGGTTGAAAAAGGACTTACCAATCAAGAAATTGCTGATCAGCTGCATTTAAGTAAAAGATCGATTGAATATAGCCTAACATCCATTTTTAATAAATTAAATGTCAGTACACGTACTGAGGCAGTTCTCATTGCAAAAGCTGAGGGAATCATTGAATAGCAGAATGTAAGGAGCCTTTAACTTGGCTCTTTTTTTGTCGTTTAGGAAATGATAAATACTTTAAATTGAGGATAAACGCTGGCATCCAGCTGGTAAGCCCAGTACATGTTGTGTAAGGGCTGCCATGGCGATGGCGTCGCAAATTTTACTGCCGACAGCCTTTAGCCTCTAGGATCTAGCCCCTTCAATAGACTCAAAACTTATGTTCAATTTACAAAGAGTGAATCTAGTTTTAACGAAAACTATACATAGCGTAAACATTGCCATGATATTCATCCTTTATGATGGTAACAAAGCCTGCACGGAAAGGATTAACTGTTTCATCAATTAGGGGGTTATTATGGACATTTTGGCTATTTCACCTACATTGCTATTTCTAGGATTCTATTTGCTTTTGGTTGTAGCGTTATTGAGAAAATAACGATTAGGCTGTGTTATACTCACATTATAGTCTACATATTGATACTACTGGATGTAAGGGGGCAATGGAGTGGACTTTAATGTGGAGAATACCTTAATGGAGGCATTAGGTATAGAAATAACATCTATTTCAGATGAAGGCGTAGTTGCAACGATGCCTGTAGACCACCGTACTCACCAACCGTTTGGATTGTTGCACGGAGGTGCTTCTGTCGCATTGGCGGAAACAGTTGCAAGTGTAGGAGCCTATTATTTAATTGATCAGGAAACAGAAATTTGTGTTGGGTTGGAAATCAACGCAAATCATATTCGCGGGAAAAAGTCAGGGACTGTGACCGCGTATGCAAAGCCTGCTCACAGAGGAAAAACAACAATGGTATGGGAAATTAACATTGTTGATGAAGAGAATGAATTAATCTGTTTGTCACGTTGTACAATGGCTATCCTAAAAAAGAGGCCATAAAAAAAGAAGATGAGCTCATCTTCTTTTTTTAGCTTTCCTTGCTGTTTTTAAGTCATCACGAACACTTTTATGCCATAAAGGAACACCCATATTGTAGGCAGCCCTCATAATGAGATGGCCAGCAACAGGTGATGTAATAAATACAAAAACAATTCCTAAGAGTACACGGGCATTTGCATGATGATCAATGAGTAAATAATACATAAACAGCCCTAACAGGATACTTAAAACTCCTAAGGTTGAACTTTTTGAGGCAGCGTGGTTACGTGTGTACGTATCTGGCAGCCTGACAACACCGATCGCTGCCACTAAACTGAATAGTGCGCCAAGGAGAATGAGAAAGCCTACGATAAATTTACTGATCTCGATCATTTTCGATGATTTCTCCTTTCTCCAGCCATTTTGAAAAAGCAACGGTTCCAATGAATGCTAGAATCCCGATTAAGAGAATGATCTCCACAAACGCATTTGAATGAAGAACGATCGAGATGATGGCTGTTATGCCAATTAAATTTATACCAATCGAATCAAGCGCAATCACTCGATCTGGTGTAGAAGGCCCCTTCACAAGACGGTAAACAAATAATAAGGTAGAGATCGCTACAATGAGTAACGAGAGGCCGATAACAAGGTTAAACATTAACGGCTCACCTCCTTAATAGCCTTTTCAAATGAATTTTTAATATCGAGACGCGCTTGCTCCACATCATCAATATCCATTGCATGGATGTAGAGTATTTTATTATCCTCAGAAACCTCTAACACAAGCGTACCTGGTGTTAATGTAATTAAATTAGCCAGGATAGTAATTTCCCAATCCTTCTCAAGTTCTGTTTCTAAGGCAAAAATGCCGGGGCGCATTGTAAGCTTTGGAGATAAAATCACTTTTAACACAGCAATATTTGCTTTAACAAGCTCACTGCAAAAAATAAAGAAAAGCTTAATAACAGCAATGACATTTAGTAAATAAAAGCGGTGGGCAAAAAATCTCCTAAGCGCAAAGATAATAAGTCCGCCAAAGAAGTAACCTTTAAAAAATGCTAGAGTTGAGTAATCATTTGATAGGAACATCCATATAAACGCTAGAAAAAAGTTCAGTAAGATTTGAAATGCCATATTTACTACTCCTTCAATACTGCTTGAATATAGATTGTCGGATCAAGCAGAGTTTCGGCAGCTTGCGATATATAAGGTGAAAGCCATTCTACACCTAATCCGTATGCAACAGTTAATGTGAGCAAGATGACAATCGGTAAGAGCATTCCTTTTGCCGATCCTTTTTGGTTTGCCATTTCCGGCTTCGGTTCCCCCCAAAAGCCGTTAATAAAGATCTTCATTACAGAATAAAGAACGAGCAAACTTGAAAGTAGAACGATAAAGGAAATCGTATATTCCCCAGCTTCAAAACCGCCTTGGACGATTTTCAGCTTTCCAACAAAACCGCTAAACGGCGGAATTCCTGCCAAGGCTAATGCGGCAATAAAAAACATCCAGCCTAAAAACGGATGACTAGCCATCAACCCGCTTATTTTTCGTAAATTGCTTGTTCCAGTTATCGCAATGATCGCTCCAGCTAAGAAAAACAAAGCTCCCTTAATAATCATATCATGAACTAAATAATAAACAGACCCTTCAACTGCATTTGGCGTATTTGCGGCAACCCCAAATAGGATTATGCCAACTGCAGTGATAATATTGTAAATCACAATCTTTTTGATATCCCAAAAAGCGATTGCGCCTATGACCCCGAAAATAATTGTCAAGGCAGCTAACCATGCCAATAGTTGATGGGTAAAGGATGGGTCATGATAAAAAATGAGGGTAAAAACTCTCGTAATTGAGTAAATTCCAACCTTTGTTAATAGTGCGCCAAATAGGGCAGTGACAACTGATGGCGGTGCTTGGTATGAGCCAGGCAGCCAAAAATAAAGCGGAAACAGAGCTCCCTTCAAACCGAATACAATTAAAAACAGGAGGGAGATAACGGTGAGAAGCCCGGATTGTCCCATTTCAGCTATTCTTACACTTAAATCTGCCATGTTTAATGTACCGGTAACAGCGTAAAGATACGCAACAGTAATAACGAAAAGAGCAGATGAGATGACGTTCACAAGAATATATTTAATAGATTCGCGAAGCTGCATTTTCGAGTTCCCTAATACGATTAACAAATAAGAAGACATGAGCATTACTTCAAAGAAAACAAACAGGTTGAAAATGTCTCCTGTTAGAAAAGCGCCTGATACACCTAAAATTAAAAATTGTACGCCAGGATAAAAGAAAAATTTTTCCCTTTCAACATTTATTGTAGAATAAGCGAACAATAACGAAGTAAAAGCAATAATACTCGTTGTTAAGACAAGTAAGCTTGAGTACATATCTGCAACAATAACAATGCCGTATGGTGCCTTCCAGTTTCCAATCTCCAACGTTTGAATACCATTTATGTGAACCGTTTGAACGATGATACACGAAAAAAAGATTCCAGCTAATGAAGCAATCACACTTAGCCATCTCTGAATCCTGATGTTTTTGTTGAAAAAGATTAAGATGATCCCTGCAAATAAAGGTATAGCGATTGGTAGGATAATTAAGTTATTCATGCTGATCATTTCCCCTTAGTTGATCCATATCATCTGTTCCAAGCTCCTGATAGGAACGATAGGCTAGGACAAGGAAAAACGAGGTAACCCCGAAGCTAATAACAATCGCTGTTAAAATTAACGCTTGCGGCAGTGGATCAACATAACTTTGTGCATGCTCGCCTAGAAGGGGAGCAGCTCCTTTTTTTAGCCCGCCCATTGTTAAAATTAATAAATGTGCGCCATGACTTAATAAACCAGTTCCAATAATGATGCGCAATAAGCTTTTGGAAAGCATTAAATAAACGGCTGCAGTAAAAAGAACACCAGCTACAATAGACATTAAAACTTCCATTATTCCGTCTCTCCAATCGTTTGGATAATGGTCATTGTTACACCAATAACAACGAGATAAACGCCTAGATCAAATAAGACGGCAGTTGCTAATGAGGTTTTACCAAGTACCGGAAGATCTACATAACTGAATGTGTGGGTTAAAAAAGGGACATCAAAGAAAAACGAACCTACCCCTGTTAATAGTGCAATAAGCAAGCCTGTAGCCGTCATTTTGATATAGTCAATGTTCAACGAATTTACAACTGTTTTTATATCAAAGGCTAATAGTAACAACACAATCGCTGATGCCGTCATTAATCCCCCAATGAATCCTCCGCCTGGAGTATAATGTCCAGAAAAGAAAAGATGGAGAGAATAAATAATAATAATAAACACAGCGGTCTTTGTTACCGTTTGGAATATGAGATCATTTGTTTTTATATTTGTTTTCTTCACCCTTCTTCCTCCCTTTTTACATTCACGCGTATCATGCCATAAATACCAAGCGAGGCAATGCCCAATACGGTAATTTCAAACAATGTATCAAAGCCTCTAAAATCGACGAGGATAACATTTACCATGTTTTTCCCGCCAGCAAGCTTATAGCTGTTTTCAATAAAATAGCTTGCAATGGTTTCTGTAACACGCTGGCTGTTTGCTGACAATGCAATCAATGTCACGATCGTCCCTACCCCTAAGGAGATGATCAGATTCGTCATTCTAAAGCGGAGTTTTTTCTCTTTCTTCTTGAACTCTGGTAAATGATAAAAGCAGAGTAAGAACAGAGCAACCGAAACGGTTTCAACACATAATTGAGTAAGAGCTAAATCAGGCGCTCTAAATAAAACGAAAAAGAGTGATAACGTATAACCCACTGAACCAAGGGCTATGATCGCAGTTAAGCGGGATTTTGAAAATAAAACAGTGATTGTCCCAATGATCATTACAGCAGCAAGAACCGTTTCATAAATTCCAACAGGTGCCGTTCCTTCTAATGAAAATGAAAATCCTTGTTTAATGATAAGCGCTGTTCCTAAAATGACAATGAAAAATGTAAAGATATAAACTAAATAATCTCGAATAAATCCTGTCATGTAGAATTTTGTTATCCCTAGAGAGGATTTATCCAGACAATATAAGGCTCGGTCATAGCCTTTATTTAACGTAAGCTTCTTTGGAACGATGCGGTAAACGCTCCGCCATTTTGTCAATGTGAGATAACCCAGCACTCCCAGCAAGACCACACCAATTGTCATATAAAGCTCAGGAGTAGGTCCATGCCATCCGCTTATATGAACATGGAAATGTCCACCGTCCGCAAGTAAGCTTGGTAAGATGGAAGCCATTGCCGGTTCAATAATTGTATAGGCTAATATGTTTGGGAAGAAAAAGAAAATAATCACAAGCGACGCTAGGATCATCGGTGAAATCAGCATACCGATTGGCGCCTCATGCGGTTTTTTCTCAAGCTTTTCAGGCTGATATTTCCCGGTAAATGTTTTAAACACAAGGATCATACTGTAAATGAATGTGAAGATGCTTCCGACCCAAGCGAAAATCGGGAATAAAAGCCCGATCGTTTCGACATTGAAAACATCCATTTCAAGAACACGAATCATACTAGTAAAGAACATTTCTTTACTTAAAAATCCATTAAATGGCGGCAATCCTGCCATTGAGAAAGCCCCGATAATGGAAATCGTAAAGGTAATTGGCATAAGACTCATAAGACCGCCAAGCTTCCGAATATCACGCGTACCTGTTTCATGATCGATAATCCCTACGACCATAAATAAGCTTCCCTTAAACGTAGCATGGTTGATTAAATGGAAGATGGCTGCAAGTGTCGCTACGATGAAGATATTATCATCAAGTGAATCTAGTGCGATGGCAGCTGACCCGACACCCAGCATGGACATAATCATCCCGAGTTGACTGACGGTTGAAAATGCCAGAATACCTTTTAAATCTGTTTGTTTAGCCGCATTGAAAGAACCCCAGAACATTGTGAAGATCCCAAAAGCGGATACAATCCAAAACCATTCAGGTGTTCCGGAGAAAACAGGACTGAATCTGGCAACTAAATAAATACCTGCTTTTACCATTGTTGCCGAGTGTAAATACGCACTGACCGGTGTAGGCGCCTCCATAGCATCTGGCAGCCAGATATAAAAGGGAAACTGCGCAGACTTCGTAAATGCCCCGAATAATATCAAAACCAATGCGGAGATGAACAAGTCATGCTGAGACATTTCAGGAACCTGTCCAATGATTTCTCTTATACTAAAGGAATTTGTCATGATATAAAGCATGATGAATCCGCCAAGCATAAGCAGACCACCAAAAATAGTAATCAGCATCGATTTTTGTGCACCGTTGCGAGATTTCTCACGTTTATACCAGTATCCAATTAAGAGAAAGGAGGATAGGGAGGTAAATTCCCAAAACGTATACAAGACGATGATGTTATCAGATAGAACAACACCTAACATAGCACCCATGAACAATAACAAATAAACGTAAAATGTGTGTAACTGTTCTTTATTTTTTGATAGATAATAAATCGAATATAAAATAACAAGTGCACCAATTCCTGTGATGAGCAAGGCAAAAAGCAAGCCTAAGCCATCTATGTATACAGTAAAATTAATGCCAAGAGAAGGAATCCAATTGGCAATAGAGATTACTGGCTGACCTTCCATAGTCCTGTTGACAAATTGGGAAAAGTAAATAAAAAGTAGAATGGGTAAAACCAATACGAACCAGCCTGTATGAACTTTTCGGAATAACTTATACAGAAATGGAACGAGTATGGCTGCTAAAAATGGTGATAAAATGGCCAAATGTAATAATGTCATTTTTTAACCCCCTTACAGTACTGAAATAATTTACTAAATAGATGAAGATCTGCATAAAACATCGAAAAAATTGATGAAGGATTTTGGTAACCCCTATACTGATTATTATGTTTCAGAATGCAGGATGCTATCAGTCCCTAAAAGTCGATTTCGAGTTCATATGAACATAAAAATGATAACAAATTTTTGTTGAATTGTATATTCTTAAGATATAAGAGCATCCTAAATAATGAGGTGATTTCATGCAAAAAGTGAAGCTTCTTATCGCTGGATGCTTGTTTTCATGCATGTTTGGCATTGCTTGGAATATAAATGAAAAAATGAAAAGAGAGTATGTTGATACGACAATAGAAGAAGATTTATGGATTCAATTAACAAATACTGAAACTTCGGTTGATTTTTTCATTCAGCAAGAAAATGTATTTGAAAAATTTAAACCTCGGGAATATGTTCGGGTCGTCACCCAGTAAACAGGATGTAAACATTGTTGCATTCTGTTTTTTGTTATGGGTAATTTTACATAGAAACTGTAAAAATTTACTTGTCAAATGAAGAACTCTACTTCATAATATGAGGATAAAAAGCAAATGTATTTTGGGGAATTAAAATGAAAAATACATATTTTACTAGTTATTTTCCACTTATTACGATTTTACTATTCAGTACATCTATGTCGATAGCGACAGTTATAGCAGTAATCGAGTATCTGCAGGCTTTTGGAATCTATGAAGGAATGCTAGAGTTTTTTTCGAATAATGGCATAAGGCTGGCTTTATTTATATTATTTGCGCTGCTTTATTTTATGGTTTTTTCAGCACTAAAATTAATTGCTGACACAGTCACTGAGCTTTCCCTATTATTTTTCTCAAAGGATGTAACAGGAGAGAATCTTTCAAAAATAAGAGGCGGTTCAGCCATATATTTAATCGCAGGTGCGCTATCTCTAGCTGCTATTCAAGTTCCATTAGCGATTGTAGCGATCTTCGTTCTTGCAACAGGCTGTTACTTTGTCTATATCGTTTACAAAATCAGCAACTCACTCACGTCGTTTTCCTTGATTGGTTTGGTTTTGTTTCATGTCCTTTTTTGGTTTATCTTTCTTTTAGGAACGATGTATGTATGCTTTAGGTTGTATAACAGTGTAATGGCAAGCTTACCAGTTTAAAGTGAGTTGCGGTGTTATGATTAAATTTCGTTGATAAAGTTAAGGAGCCCTTAAATAATGAGAAAGTCGCTGATAAAATCAAGAAAGCGCCGATTTAAATTGAAATTCGTCGATAAAATAGAAATTCGTTAATAACATTGAAAAGTAAAAAAAGAAGGAGCTGACATAATGTCGCTCCTTCTTTTTTATGATAAAAACCGTTTCCGAACTTCAGGGGAAGGGATCATGCACTGATCTTTTTTCCCAAACCATTTATAGCGATTTTTTGCCACAAAATTGTAGAGAGTATCTCTAATCGGTTTTGGAATGATAATGAACAAGGAACATACTGTCCAAAGCCCACCCAGTTCTTTGCAGACTTGGATGGCCGCAGTTGATTTTAAATAATAATTGTTGTTTTTGATGACAACGAAGCTGTCAAAATCTTTTAAAGGAAGATTGTACTTTTTTAATAGTTCTTGCCCAATAGGTGATTGCAGGGCAGCAAACTTAAATTTTCCTTGCTTATCATGCCGAATAACAAATTGAACCGAATGATTGCAAAAATGACATACCCCATCAAACAACATAATACGTTCATCTGAAATATTCATTTACAGCCTACTTTCTATTTCATAATATCTCTCCAAATCAGCAGTGAAGGTCCTTGATCATAAAGGTGGCTTACATTGCCTCCCTGATCTTTCCCAACCCAAACACCAGCTGTATACCGATCTGTTAAGCCGACAAACCAAAGGTCGCGATATTCACTTGACGTCCCGGTTTTTCCACCTACATATTCACTAGAAACAGCAGCCTTCTGCCCTGTTCCACTTTTGATAACTGCTGCTAACAGCTTGCGCATTTGATCATTTGTCGTTTCCTTCCAAACTCGAACAGGTTTTTCCTTCCACTCATAGAGCGTTTTTCCGGACAGGTCAGTAACTTTACGAATCGCATGATTTTCAATATAAAGCCCGTTATTAGCAAATGCCGTATATGCCCCGGTTATTTCTAATGGTGAAATATCAAGGGCGCCTAAGGCTACTGAAAGATCATACTTATCCTTTGCTAAAGCAGAAAATCCAAATGGCTCTAAGTAGGATAATCCCTCTTCAATTCCTATTTTATCTAGCATGCGTACCGCTGCCGTATTATATGAATATTTTAATGCCGTTTCGAGTGATACCATCCCGTAATTCTTTTTACTATAATTTTCCGGACAGTAGTCAGCTTGACAGAAAGCTCCTGCATCAATTTTTGATGTAGCTGTTGTCCCGGTTAAATCAATATATGGTGCAAAATCGAGAAGTGGTTTTATTGCCGAGCCGGGATGACGATATGCTTGATATGCCCGATGAAACGAATACTTTTTATAGTCCTTTCCTCCAGAAAGGGCTACAATCTTATGTGTTTGATGATCGATTACGACCCCTGCACCCTGCACTTGATCAGATGGTATATGGTGCTGGAGCGCGTTATCAAGCTTCGTTTGTATGGACGTATCTAATGCTGTATGAATAATAATACCCTTGCTTACGATCTCGTTAACACGTTCTGAAAGCTGTTTTTCTATGAGTTCTTTGTTTTGATCTGCAGCTAACTTTCCGGCAAATCCTTCGCTTTCTGAAATTAATTGCTTTAACTCTTCATGAACATACGTAACATAATTTGGATGAATATCAACTTTTTTGTTAATAGAAAGAGTAATAGGATAGTGAACTGCCTCTTCCTTTTGCTGTTTTGAAATGGTCCCGGTTTGATAAAGCAGGTTTAACAAACGTTCTTGACGCTCCTTTGTTTTACCAAAGTTTTTAATAGGATCATACATTGTTGGATTATTTGGAATTGTACTGATAAAGACAAGTTCCGCTAAATGTAGCTCCTGGATCTGTCTGCTAAAATAGTAGGTAGCCGCCGTTCCTATCCCGTATGTGCCGTTTCCAAAATAAATTGTATTTAAATAGGCTGCAAGGATTTGTTCCTTTGTAAAGTTTTTCTCAAGCTGGTAGGAATAAAGGAGCTCACTCAGCTTTCGATTATAGGTTTGTTCATGGGATAAATAAACATTACGTGCAAGTTGTTGTGTAATCGTACTGCCGCCTTGTTCAACAGTTTGGTTTTTAGCGTTGACAAATACCGCTCTAAGCATTCCGCCGGCATCAAACCCAATATGTTCAAAAAAGCGTTGATCCTCAGATGCAATATATAAGTCTTTAACAGCCTCGGGTATATTCTCGTAACGTACATATACACGGTTTTGCTGATTAGATGTTATTTCTGAAATCAGTTCTCCTTCATGATCAAAGATATAGCTGTTTTGTGTTAATTCTAAAGATTCAATAGGAATCTTTTCCTCCAAAACAGTTCCAAGCCCTTTAACGGCTTTCGATTCTTTACCAGCAGCAAATCCGCTGAAAAGGAAAATCGGCACCATGATGATAACACAAATCCATCCAAATACACTTCGCACTCTAAGTCACACTCTTTCTCATCAATTTTTCTAGAATTATTTAATTCTTAACAAGCAGTAATTCCTAAATGAAATAGCCGAGGGAAACTGCACGTAAAGATCCGATAAGTTTCGCTAACCCACAGCAGGAAACCCTCCTGCTGAGGGAAGTCTCACTTTATTTTACCTGATTCTTTCCGGTTAGCGGACAAATTTTTTGCTTGTTGCGGGAAAAACGACTCATGACTTTCTTCATTTGAAAAAATAGTCAAGGGATAATTCATTATTTTTTGAAAAATTGAAGTTAAATTAGCAGCTCCGATGATATAATAATAGAAACAAAAAGTTGATTTTACAAAAAGGAGGGGTGAGATAGTTTGAAGGGACAAGAGCGATTATTATTTATTGATTTTGAATTTACGATGCCGGAAGGAAAGGCAAAACCTAAAGGGTTTTATCCAGAAATAATTGAAGTTGGAATTGTTTGTGTTCGAAACCATGAAATAGAAGAACAATTTTCCTCATATGTTAAACCGATGCGATTCCCCTTATTAAGTGAGCGCTGTAAAACCTTTCTAAAGATCTCTCAGGCAAAAATTGATGAGGGAATATCCTTTTCTGAACTTCTAAAAACGTTAACAAAATATAATGATCCATCTCCTGCTACTGTTATTACTTGGGGGAACATGGACATGAAAGTATTGCGGCAAAATTGTCAAATGAATGGTGAGGTCTTTCCTTTTACCGGGAATATAAGAGACCTTTCAATGGAATATAAAAAATTTTTCGGTGACCGTAACCAAACCGGCCTGTGGAAGGCGGTTGAGGAATATGGAAAAAAAGCTACAGGTAAGCATCACTGTGCTTTAGATGATGCTTTAACAACCTATAATATATTTAAGCTGGTTGAAGAGGACAAACGATACTTACAGAAACCAACGCCTCCTACAATTGGTGATAGAATTGATCTTGCGAAGGTATTAAATAAATATGCAACTTAATCGAACACAAGCTTTACACATCATAGTTAACTTACTCAATAACAATAGTTGTCGCTGTGGTGTACACATATCTATTGTTATTGAGTAATGTTTACCTATTTTACCCTTTATTAGGGAAGTAATCTGCCTCTAATGAAGAAATCATGGTAAGTGATTTCTGCGCCCACGGGGTATCCATTAATTCTAATTCGCTTTTTAGAGCGGCCATCGCTTGCTTAAGCGAATCCTCATATTCTGGGATAGCTCCATAATAAGGTTTTACCATTTGCTTAGGAATATTTGTTTGCTCATTGTACGCTAATGCACGTCTTTCATGAAAAAGCTGAACATCTGCTTGTTTTGGATGATGTAAGTCGCCCTGTTGCGGATGCTTTAGGACAGCTTTTACTTTAACTAAATAATGCATTGGACGAACATCTGTAATTTCCCCGATATATTTTCCTGTTTTGTAGATTCCTGTTACTATTTCTCCTATCTTTCTTTCTTCCATTTCGCATCAATCCTTTTTTACTATTGTACAAGCTAATCCATTGTTATCTTAACATGCAGGAACAAAAAAGAATAATATTGAACGTTTTATGGAAACACAAATACAGCCTAGTGAATCAGTGTAAAACTTGTTATAGTAAGGATAAGAAAGGTCGTGACAAAATGATCCAATTAATTCCTGTTTTAGGTTTGTTTTTATATTTTCCAGAAGATAAAACGGAATATATTCCTGCTGGTATTACGATGGTGGTCTTTACCATCTTAGCTTTCATTGCTTTTCGTTTTATCATTAAACTATCGAAGAAAGAACAGCAAGAAGTAGATGATCTGTTAAAAAAGTCAGAGCGGAAAGAAAAGAATTAAGTAGAAATAAAAAGGTCAGACACCAGAGCACCATATACAAGACTAATTTGGTTAGTACTTATATATTGGCGTTTTTTAGAGGGTCTGTCCTTTTTATGACAATCGCTTATCCTGCATCTTGCTCATTATCCGATACGAAATAAGGAAGAGAAACCATAGCAATTGTTCCTTTATTCAGCTCACTTTTGTAACGAATGGTACCGCCGTGATTTTTAATAATCGAATAGGTAACTGTTAATCCTAAGCCTGTACCTTTTTCCTTTAAGGTAAAATAGGGCTCTCCTATCCTGGCAATTTGTTCTTGTGACATGCCTATTCCATTATCCATAATTTTTATCCTGACGAACTCATGTGAAACATATGCCTGAATTGAAACCTTTCCGTCAACATTCGGCACTGCTTCAATGGCATTTTTAATAATATTAATAAATACCTGTTTTAATTTGGCGTGATCGCCTATTACATATAAATCTTTATTAATATTCCCGTTAATTGTGACTGTTTTAAAATTTGCATATGAGGTCATAAGTGTTTTAATTTCCTCTAACGTTTCTGCTAAATCTATTTTTTCCTTCGCTATGTATTGCTGGCTCGCTAAACCTAAGTAGTCTGTAATAATTGATTGGGCACGATCTAATTCAGCAAGCACAAGATTCATATACTCTTTTCTTTGGGTTATATTGTTGTCTGTTGAATTTCCGATCAATTGAACAAAGCCCCTGACAACAGTTAGAGGGTTGCGAACCTCATGAGCGACACTTGCTGCAAGCTCGCTGACCATCGACATTTTTTCTGCTTTAACCAGCTCCATGCGTATCAATGCATTTTCTTTCGTATATTCAATTAAGTAGATGGTAACTAATAGGATGATCGCCAGAACAAGGTTGAACGCATTAATAATATAAAGGTCTTTCATTGAGAAAAAGGCATTTTTTAAAACGCTTTCATACCCGAGAAAAAGCAATGAAAATCCAAAGAGGAATGCACCATAAACAATTGCCCAGCCCTGCTTCCGCTTTAATCCGAAGCTTTGCCACTTTATGCGAAGCAAATATGGGAGGGTGCAATAGACAATTACACATAGAACCGCAGTGTACCATTCAAGATTCAATTGAAACAAATGGTATGTTAAAGTTGGCAGCATCGTTAAGATACCAGGAATAAATCCTCCATAAACAATACTGATAAATAAAGGTATCCCTTGAAGGTTTACGTATAATCCCTCCGCGAGTTCAATTGGGTAAAGGATACAGAGTATAGAAGATAGAATGGTACTGCAAGAAATAAGAATTTTGTTTGGCTCGATTACTTGGACATGCGTTCTGCTTAGCCAAAATAAATGATAGATGAAAATCGGAAAGATAATAAATGCAATTTGCAGGATGATATCTTTTAACAGTTCCATTAGATTGTCACCTTAGAAGTAGTTTGCCTAATTATACCATTAAATCTTCTTAAGAGGGGTTAATTTTTGATAAAATTAAGTTGAAAATTGATCAAAGGGACTTAAAAAAGAAAAGGGGCGAACTCTTTTGAGACACCCCAATTGATTATGAAAGCTTTTATTTTAATGCTTCAACTAAACGATTCAATCCATCCTTCACCAATTCTCTCGGACAGGCAATATTCATTCTTAAAAATCCTGCGCCATTTTCACCAAATTTAGAGCCTGATTCTAAACCAAGCTTCCCTTTTTTGAGAAGGAGTTCTTTTATTTCTTTGTCTGTTTTCTTTAGATAGCGAACATCAAGCCAAACGAGATAGGTAGCCTCAGGCCGCATTACTTTTAACTCTGGAAGGTGCTCTTTCAGGAAATCTTCAATAAAAAGAATATTTCCTTGTAAATAATCAATGAGCTCATCCAGCCATTTTGTTCCATGTGTATAAGCTGCTTCCATAGCATCAGTACCAAGTGTGTTTAATGTAAAAAGACCATAGAGTTGAAGCGCAGCGTTATATTTTCTTTTTAGCGTATCATTTAAAATAAGGATAGCAGATGCCTGAAGTCCTGCTAAATTAAATGTTTTGCTTGGGGCAATACATGTAATGGTCCGATCCGCTATATCATTATTTATTGAAGCGATTGGTGTATATTGACTGTCGAACAATAATAAATCAGAGTGGATATCATCTGAGACAATAAGAACATCATGCTTGATACAAAGCTCTCCTATTCTCTCTAATTCTTCCTTCCTCCATACACGCCCGCTCGGGTTATGCGGGTTGCAGAGAATAAACATTTTCGTCATTGGATCAGAAAGCTTTGCTTCAAGGTCTTCAAAATCAATATCATAACGATGATTATTGTTTAATAACAGCTGATTATATAAGACCTCGCGATTATGCTTTTTGGCTACTTCAAAAAATGGATAATAAACGGGAGGCTGAACGACAATTTTATCATCTGGACCTGTATATGCCTGGATCGCCATACTAATCGCTGTTACAATTCCAGGGCTATATGTAATGATACTTGTGTCAATTTCCCAATTGTGACGGGTTTTTAACCAGTTTTGAATAGCTTGCTCTGTTTTCGCACCAGGGATGGTATAACCAAAAATCCCATGTTCAACACGTGAATGCAGAGCATCGAGCACCTCATCAGGCGCTTTGAAATCCATATCGGCAACCCACATTGGCAAGACATCGTCCATGCCAAAGATTCTCTTTGTATCCCATTTCACGGAATTTGAATTCTTTCGATTTAGTACCTCATCAAATCTACTCACTTGTTTCACCTCAAAAGAAGATTATTTTCTAACCTTGCATTTCCTATTATCTTTCATGATAAATGTGATACAATGACAGTGCAAAAAATAAGATTGGTAAAGGTGAAAAAAATGGAAGCACAGCAAACGAATCTACAATTAATGGAGCTTTTATTACAGTGGGATCCGTTAGGCTATGGAGAGGGAAGCTATGAAACAGAAGTAGTGGACGTCCTGCAAGCGGTTCATCTATATGATGACATCATGCTCCTTGCTAGAAAAATTCAGGCGATTTATGAGTTTTCTTTTGAAGAAATTATTCCTCTGCAAAAATGCGAGAGCTTTGCTAAGCAACTGCTTCTCATAAAAAATAATTCCAGCTGCGAATTATAAACAATAAATTCTTTGTCCTTAGATTTTCTTGTCTAGCTTCAGCGCCTAGCGACTAATGAACTTCCCCCTCCTCCTTACGATAAGTCAACATCGAATCGCTTCGCTCTTCGTGTTTCCTTTATCTCATACGGAGTGCTCCAGTTCATACGTCGCTGAGCAAGGCGCTTCCGCTTTTCTAATTAGCGTGACAAAATTCAAAAATCATATCCGACACATGCTCTGGTCTTTCTTCTGGCACCAAATGACCTGTGTTTTTAAATGAAAAAAAGCTGGAATTAGGCAGATCGTTTTTGAGTCTTTTCCCGATATGGACAGGCACGACCTTGTCCTCATTTCCCCAGATCAGAAGACTAGGCTGCTCGATTTTCTTTAACTCTTCTGGAAGCAAATCTCCCTCATGGTCACGTATCATTCGGTTTAGGGCCCTAAAAATTCGGTCATCGTGAAATGGCTCCAAATATCCATCCATCATTTCCTGGTCGATCAACGACCGATCATACACCACGTTGTATAAATTTTTTAACACGCCTTGGCTTGCAAGCCAATGTTTGATGCCTAAATAAAAATAAGGAATGTAAGAACCTAAGATTAAAGATGGATGAACTCGTTTCATATATCCTGAACTGCATAAGAGTACGACCTTTTCAAATAAATCAGGTCTTTCCTTCGCGGCAATCAGCGAAACTTGTCCTCCCATGGAATGCCCGACAATATATGCCTTTTTTATTTGCAGACATTGGATTAATTCAATCACCAGCTTTGCCATATTTCGATAGGAATGGACAAATCTTGTTGATTTTTCTGTTTTCCCAAATGGCGGCAAATCAATGGCAATAATTTTAAATTCATTCTCCAATAAAGGAATAATTTTTCGATAGCAAAAGCTCGAGGATAAAAATCCATGTATTAACACCATTGTCGGTTTTGAAGGGTTTTTTTCATATACCTCATAGTGAACGTTTACACCAAGAATGTTTATAGTGCTGCAATAATAATGACTCTTTTCCATAAGCATTCACTCCGTTTTTCCTATAGATAAAAGGTTATCATATGTTAAAATGAAATGTCGATTAACATTGCTGGCTGTATATTTAAAGCGAAATGTGCAAGATCAATTGACATCATTGCAAATGAATTTTTATTGTTTTTTTATATTTTCACCGAAATGAAAAGAAACACTCATGTAAAATCTACCCTTAATTCTTTTGGTGAAACATATGAAAACCAGGTGTATAATGGTATAATTATCTGAAGATTTGAATAGTGGGAGTGGTGGATATGAAGTTTACGGACAAGGAAGTCGAGATATTAGAGATCTTAGAAAATGACTGTCGCCTATCTGCAGAACAAATCGCCAAAATGATTGATTTAACAGAAGCAGAAACAAAACAGTTAATTAAAAATTTAGAGGATCAGCGCATCATTGTTGACTATACTGCCCAAGTAAATTGGCGCAAGGTTGATGGTCACGAAGGTGTGAAAGCAATGATCGATGTGAAAGTACAGCCTAAACGCGGAGTAGGCTTTGATGAAATCGCAAGCCGTATTTATAGATTTAATGAAGTAAAATCTGTTTATTTAATGTCAGGGGCATATGATTTATCTGTCATTATTGAAGGTAAATCGATGTCAGCTATCGCTCAATTTGTATCTGAAAAATTATCTACATTAGACTCAGTCTTATCAACGACAACTCATTTTATCTTAAAGAAATATAAGCATGATGGAACAATATTTGAACAAGATGATGAGGATAAGAGAATTGTGGTGTCTCCATGATCGAACATTCTCATTACCTCTCAGATACAGTCAAAAATTTAAAACCATCTGGAATCCGAAAATTTTTTGATTTAGCTTCCAGTATGGAAGGCGTTATTTCGTTAGGGGTGGGTGAACCTGATTTTGTAACTCCTTGGAATGTAAGGGAAGCCTGCATTCTTTCTCTTGAGCAAGGATATACATCCTATACTGCGAATGCAGGATTACTTGAATTGAGAAGCGAAATAAGCCACTATTTAAAAGAGAAAACAACGATTAACTATGACCCCAAAACAGAAATAATTGTAACAGTTGGAGCGAGCCAGGCTCTTGATATCGCGTTGCGGGCAATTATTAACCCTGGTGATGAAGTAATTGTGATTGAACCTAGCTTTGTTGCCTATTCATCGCTCGTTTCATTAGCGGGCGGTGTTCCTGTCTCGATTCAAACGAATGGCGAAATGGAATTTAAACTTCAGCCTGCTGAGCTTGAAGCGGCAATCACTGAAAAAACAAAAGGGATCATATTATGTTCTCCAAGCAATCCAACTGGTACAGTGTATAATAAAGAAGAATTGGAAAGTATCGCCAAAATCATTGAAAAGCATGATTTGCTTGTCCTTTCAGATGAAATTTATGCGGAGCTTACATATGATGATATGTATACCAGCTTTGTATCGATTAATGGGATGGCTGAACGTACAATTCTTATTTCCGGGTTTTCCAAAGGCTTTGCTATGACGGGTTGGCGTCTAGGCTATGTTGCGGCAAATCCTGAGTTTTTAAGCGCGATGTTAAAAATCCATCAATATTCCATGATGTGTGCGCCAACCATGGCACAATACGCTGCAATCGAAGCGATGAAAAATGGTAAAGAAGACGTACTTCATATGAAGAAAAGCTATAGACAACGGAGAAATTTATTTGTCGGAGCTTTAAATGATATTGGCTTGACATGTCATGTTCCTGGCGGAGCTTTTTATGCTTTCCCATCAATCAAAATAACCAATCTTTCATCAGAGGAATTTGCGGAAGCGCTGCTATTAGAAGAAAAAGTAGCCGTTGTTCCTGGAAGTGTGTTTGGCGAAAGCGGGGAAGGATATATTCGCTGCTCATATGCATCATCATTAGATCAGCTTCAAGAAGCATTAAAAAGAATGAATCGCTTTGTGAAAAAGCGCATATAAAAAAGAGACTGTCTTTGATTCTGTCAGACAGTCTTTTATAGAAAAAGGGGGAATACTAGAAAGCCTTACGCTTGTCTTATTCCCCCTTTCTTGTGTACATAAACCCCTTTTTAAGGCTTTTTTTAAAATCTTCCATCTTTGCCTCATTTATCACACCTAAAATTTTTTTCTGAATGAAACAAATGAAGAAACAGTCCCGTTTTATAAGCGAAAAGGGAGGGTCGTTAAATATGTCTGAAGAAGAACTGATAAAAAAGGCCAAGCAAGGAAACATGAATGCGTTTCAGCAGCTTGTTGAACTTCATTATCCTGTAGTTGAAAAATTTGCCTATCAATTAGGAAATAGACATGATGAAATAGAGGACATCACTCAAGAGGTTTTTATTCGTGTCTACCGCTTTATCGATCAATTTACTAAGGCAAAGTTTTCAACCTGGTTATATAAAATTACCTTAAATGTTACAAGGGATTTTGCTAGAAAACGACAATCAAACCTTCGAAAGGTTTTTAAAATACAACAAGACTTTCGAAATGATGATTATCCAGAAATCGAAGCAGCTGTGTTAAAAAGTGAAGAAGATCGAATTTTGCATCTAGCCATCCAAAAGCTTGATGAGAAATACCGGATACCAATTGTTTTATATTATTTTCACGAGAAAAAATATGAAGAAATTGCTGAAATCATGTCAATTACCCTATCAACTGTTAAAACAAGAATTTTACGGGGAAAGACCATGCTGAAAAAAGTAATCGAGGAACTTAACAAGAAAGAAGGTGACATAAATGGATGATAAACTTTTCGAAGAACGTATGAGATCTTTAAAACAGTCCTATGAGAAACTCCCAACAGTTTCATCGTCTGATAAAATAATGGATCAAATAAAAAGACAAGAGAAGCCGGTAAAAAAGCGAGCCGTTTTTCAACTTCCACTTGTAGCTTCTTTTATTGGAGTACTTATTATTGGAGGCATTCTCGGAATTCAGCTTATGTCACAATCAACAAATTTTAGAACCGGTGAAGAGGGGCCGAAAAATCAACCGGTAACAAATAAGGAAATTGAAGAAGCGATAAATGAAACGAGAGGATTATATGAACGAAATCTCGATCAGTTAAACGAAAACCTAAAGTTCGAGGAGGCTGAGCAATACAGGTTTGTCCAAGAAGCGAAAGCGGCTGTTGAACGATTTGAACAGCGAAAAAATTATGAATCACAGGCTGAGCTTGAAACGTATAGGGACAAGGTTAAAGAGATCATTACTTATCGGGTTTCAATGCCAAATGAAGAATTTGAGCTGTTCAAGAAAGATGCCGTAAATGGTGAAGAAATAACTGAAAGCCAGCTATATAGTTATCTCGATAAATTAGAGCTGCTTCACGAATTATTCTTTGAAGAATGGTATGATTTGTTTATTCAAAATCAACATTCAATAACGGATATAGAAAATTATGTTAAACAATTAAACGATGGCAATCTCATTGAGGGAGACCAAGAATTTATTGAATTAACGAAAACACTGAGAGCATATGGGTATATCTTTTTCCATGAAGGTGAAGGAGGTATTAATTTTAAGCCTGATTATACGGACGTTTATAAGAGTTTAGAAAAAGCTTTAACAGAGGATGCGAAGGTATATTTGAAAATCAAGTCTGAGAAGGAAGCTTTTATGGATGGAGCTTTAGCCATTAGTCATCCTGAGCTTGGAAAACGATTACTCGAAATTGAAGAATTCATTTTGAAAAATCCGTCTTCTCCTATAGCAGAAGAGCTTAAAATACAGTATCAGTATTACCTTGCTTCCTATTTACTTGGAATGAACAACACAAGCATTGTAATCGAGGGTGAAAAACTAAAAGAGGAGATAAAAATAAATTTTGAAAAGTTAATTAGCGAAAATAAATTTTCAGAAACTGCAAAAGTTGTAGAAGAATTTTACCAAAAATTAAAGGCAGCTCAATTTATATTGACAGATGAATTAAGAGCAGAAGAAATTACCTTGCCTGATATATTAAAGCCAAAAGTTCAAGAATATTCTTTGGAAAAGCATTTATTGCCGACCACTAAGGAAATGCTTGCTCGATATAAGTCTTTGAAGGATACTGGCGCTACTTCTATTTACAGCGAACCATATAGCGGGGCTGACACATCAATAGAATTTGCGGTCGCAAGAATTTACATGTATGCCATTTCAAAAGGAGATTTTGAGACTGCTTACCAGCTTTCTTATCATGGAAAAGGTTCTAAATTGCCGGAGTTAGAAGTATTTATTGAACAGATGAAAGCTGCACAAGCTGATTATCAAGCTTTATCAAACGAAGTAAAGTATGTAAGAACGAACTATGAGGAGACTGGCGAAGTAATCGAGCATGTTCTCATAAAAGAAAATGGAGAATCGGTCCTCTTTAAAATGAGACTTGAGAATAGTCTTCCAAAAGTTGAATATCAACCACTTTCTTAAGCAACGATTTCAATCGTTGCTTTTTTGGCATACTAGGGCTGAGGAAAGAAAAATACTTTTTGAAAAAAAAGTGGAAATGTGATATAATTTTTTATTGCGTATAAAGAGACCTTTAAATATAAGAAAATTAGGAGTGTTATCATGACAACAAAGTACGAAGTAGGAAGTGTTCATACAGGTAAAGTTACAGGAATTCAACCATACGGAGCGTTCGTTGCACTTGATGAAGAAACTCAAGGGTTAGTTCATATTTCAGAAATTACTCATGGATTTGTAAAAGATGTAAACGAACATTTAAAGCTAAACGACGAAGTACAGGTTAAGGTGTTATCTGTAGACGAAAACACTGGAAAAATCAGTTTATCAATTCGCGCAACACAAGAGGCGCCAGCTGAAGAAAAGAAAGAAGCACCGAAAAAACCAAAAAAACGTCAAGCAACTGTTAAAACGGATACAGAAACTCCACAAGGATTTAATACATTAAAAGATAAGCTTGAAGAATGGATCGAACAATCTAAACGTGAAGAAATTAAAAAATAATGTGTGATTTCCGACTTAGACATCCTGTCCTTCGTCGGATTACGGGCAGTTTATCTTCCTAGTTTCTCTATAACTTAAAGATTTGGTTTTACTGCCCATTATGATTGGAATAAATGAACGGACTAAAAAGGATGGAACGCACAGCGTTCCATCCTTTTTTATTGCTTGCATAGTGTATATTCGCTCTTAGTCTTTCGCTTCAGAGCAATTTTTTTATCTTGCTTCTGGTCGCGGTTCTCTTGCAACTTCAGCTGAAGGCTTGAAGAGCAGGCCGAGGTTTATTAATCCTGCAATTCCAACTAGACCGTATATAATACGTGATAATGCAGTATCACCGAAAATCGCAGCTACTAAATTGAAATCGAAAAATCCAATAAGACCCCAGTTGATTGCTCCGATTATGGTAAGAACTAGTGCTATACGTTGAATGGCGCTCATTGTGCAACCTCCTTTTGAATATGACTACATGATTAGATTGTGTAGATGAGGGAATTATATTCGGTGGGAATTCATGGCAATGCAGTTTTCTTTACAACAAAAAGGCAAATGTACATAATCTAACTATGGAGGCGATCTTATAATGGAAAACTTTACATACTATAATCCAACTAGACTGATTTTTGGAAAAGGGCAGGTTCAACAATTAGAAACTGAAGTTCCGAAATATGGAAAGAGTGTTCTGCTTGTATATGGTGGAGGCAGTATTAAGCGGAATGGTCTTTATGATAATGTTGTCAATTTGTTAAAGAAAATCGATGTTACCTTATATGAATTATCAGGTGTCGAACCAAATCCTAGACTATCAACAGTTCACCGTGGAGTAGAAATTTGCAAAGTGGAGAACATTGACTTTATTTTAGCTGTAGGCGGAGGCAGTGTTATTGACTGTACAAAAGCCATCGCAGCCGGAGCGAAATATGATGGAGATGCCTGGGATATTGTCACCAAAAAGCATATTCCAAAAGAGGCGCTGCCTTTTGGCACGGTACTAACACTCGCAGCTACTGGATCTGAAATGAACTCAGGATCAGTTATCACCAATTGGGAAACAAAAGAAAAGTATGGCTGGGGCAGCCCGCTTACTTTCCCGAAATTTTCTATTTTAGACCCCGTAAATACGTTTACGGTTCCAAAGGATCAAACGATTTATGGAATGGTTGATATGATGACACATGTTTTTGAGCAATATTTTCATCACACGAAAAATACACCTTTACAGGATCGCTTTTGTGAATCAGTTTTAAAAACCGTGATTGAAACAGCACCCAAATTAATTGAAGATCTCGAGAACTATGAACTGCGTGAAACGATCCTTTATTCTGGAACGATTGCTCTTAACGGCCAATTGCAAATGGGCTATCACGGAGATTGGGCAACCCACAATATTGAACATGCAGTCTCTGCTGTTTACGATATTCCGCATGCCGGCGGACTGGCTATTCTATTCCCAAATTGGATGAAGCATACTCTTGAAGAGAATGTATCGCGATTTGTCCAGCTTGCAGTAAATGTTTTTGATGTTAATCCTAGCGGAAAAGATGACAGAACAATTGCATTGGAAGGTATAGAAAAACTTCGTGAATTCTGGAGCAGCATCGGAGCACCAAGCCGATTACAAGACTATCAAATCGGTGATGAGAACATTGAGCTTATGGCCGATAAAGCGATGGTAAATGGTGAGTTCGGCAACTTTAAAAAATTAAATAAACAGGATGTAATGGCGATCTTGACAGCGTCATTGTAATGTTTGTTTCTGTTCTAAAAGAATGTAATTTTTAACAGCTCTTTGAGCAAAAACAATTTAGGTTGCCGGCACATGGAAAGCGAGCACCAAATCAACCGCTCCCATAAAGCAGCAAAGTTTGGAAAACTGCCTATTTTTTTAAGGCTAAAACAATTGGACTGACCCCTTCTTCAAACACGCTTTTCTGAGATTGTGTTAAATAAGTGGTCAGCCCTTTGTGTTTAGCCTGTTTTTTTCATAAATGAAAAAAACATCATTGGTTACGCTTACATCGGAAGCTTGGCTTGATTTACCTCATTAGTTTAGATAAAGTGATAATAGCTATAATAATATTGATGAATAATGGAGGAAAATGGTATGACACATGTTAGCTTTGATTACTCAAATGCACTTTCTTTTTTTAACGAGCATGAAATTACATACTTACGTGACTTTGTGAAGGTTGCACATCATTCAATTCATGAACAAACAGGTGCTGGAAGCGACTTTTTAGGATGGGTTGACCTGCCTAAAAATTATGATAAGGAAGAATTTGCCCGCATTCAAAAAAGTGCTGAAAAGATCAAATCTGATTCAGATGTTCTTTTAGTAATCGGGATCGGCGGTTCTTACCTAGGAGCACGCGCAGCAATTGAGATGCTTAACCATTCTTTCTACAACTCTTTATCTAAAGAGCAAAGAAAAGCTCCGCAAGTAATCTTCGTTGGAAACAATATTAGCTCTACATATATGAAGGATGTTCAAGATTTACTTGAAGGCAAAGATTTCTCAATTAATGTTATTTCTAAATCTGGAACAACTACTGAGCCTGCGCTTGCATTCCGTATCTTTAGAAAGCTTCTTGAAGAGAAATACGGAAAAGCAGAAGCGAAGCAACGTATTTATGCAACTACAGATAAAGCGCGGGGTGCATTAAAAACTCTTGCAACAGAAGAAGGCTATGAATCATTCATTATTCCTGATGATGTTGGCGGACGTTACTCAGTACTTACAGCTGTTGGATTATTGCCAATCGCGGTAACAGGTGTTGACATTGAAGCAATGATGAAAGGTGCAGCAGCTGCAAGCGAAGACTTCGGTAAATCGGAGTTAGAGGAAAACCCTGCATATCAATATGCTGCAGTTCGCAATGTTCTTTACAACAAAGGGAAAACAATCGAAATGCTGATTAACTATGAGCCAGGACTTCAATATTTCTCTGAATGGTGGAAGCAATTATTTGGTGAAAGTGAAGGGAAGGACCAAAAAGGCATCTATCCTTCATCTGCAAACTTCTCAACAGACTTGCATTCATTAGGACAATATGTTCAAGAAGGACGTCGTGACATTTTTGAGACAGTGATCAATGTAGAAACTTCACGCCATGAGCTAATTGTCGAGGCAGAAGAAAGTGATCTAGATGGATTAAACTACTTAGCGGGTAAATCTGTTGATTTTGTTAATAAGAAAGCATTCCAAGGTACTATGCTGGCACATACAGATGGCGGTGTACCAAACTTAGTCGTATCCATTCCAAAAATGGACGAGTATACATTTGGTTATTTAGTATATTTCTTCGAAAAAGCATGTGCAATGAGCGGATACCTGCTTGGAGTCAATCCATTTGACCAACCAGGTGTTGAAGCTTATAAAGTAAACATGTTTGCTTTACTGGGAAAACCAGGCTTTGAAGAAAAGAAAGCTGAGCTTGAAGGCCGTTTAAATAAATAATAAATTTGATTGTTCTGGGGGGCTGACAAATTGTCAGTCCTTTTTTCTGTCGTTTGTTGAGATAAGAGGGGCATAACATTATAAGTTTTGGAGGATTATATCAGAAGTGATTATAACAAATTTAGCTGGATGTAAACGGTCTGTCCCGCAATCAGGACTGATATTCGGCGACTTAGAGAATTTATCAGCGGAGTTAAGCGGATATCGGCGGAACCAACGGGATATCGGCGAAATAGAAAATATATCAGCACAATAAAAATCTAAGAAAAAAATCAGTGCCTCTCCTATTCAAACTCATCTTTAGCCCCAAAGAATGTTTTTTTATCATTAGGAAAATCTAAAGGTAAAAGGGGGTTAAAAAATGATCGAGATTGAATCAAGGATTGAGGGGCAAACGATTGAATTGTATGATCTTGAACAAAAATTAAAGCCGATGGGATATTCAATTGGCGGTAATTGGGAGTATGATCATGGGTTTTTTGATTATAAAATTGATTCTCAGAATGGCTATCAATATTTAAGAGTTCCTTTCAAAGCGACTGATGGACAGCTTGACACGGCTAATACGATGGTCAAAATTGGCACACCATTTCTTTTATCCCATCAATATCAAGAAGATATGGATGATCATGCGAAAATTGGCAACTTTAGTGCTTCATTTAATCAGTTCCAGGAGCCGGAGGAAAAGGATGCTACCTTCCCTGAAAAATATGTTAAAACCGGGAAGGAGCTTGTTAAACAATTAGAGGCGGAGCTGCTTAGTTAGTGTGTAAAAACGATTAATGAATCGAATGATTGTATTTCATAGTTATGGGGGGGATTAACTTTTGTTTCCTCTCCTCTTTTTATTCCAATTAAAATTGATTCTCTTTCAAGAAGCTCATGGCTTGCTTGTTTAAATGTTTTTCCGATTAGATCTTCTGATGCGGGCAATATTTTAAACAAATTTCCGCTTGCTGGATTTAGCTCGGAATAGAATTTAGACAATCCATTTTTCGCTAAATAGCTGCTCATCATAAAATGGCTGGTGAGCTTATAGGAGCGAATAATTTCATCCGCACCGGCACGATCAGCATTTTTCGTTTGCAACTCAGTTAAAATTTCAACTACACAGTACAGACTTGGGTTCTGCCCTTTTAAGGTTAATAGGATAAGAATGGAATTCATATCTGCGTCATGCTCATTTTTATGCTGATCAGCTGTGATAATGGCTGCATCGGCTTCTAATATATTTGCTTTGAATAAGGTTTGTTCATGGAGCGGATTTCCGCGTACGAAGTGGACGTTTTCGATAAGTGGTGATTCTTTTAAAGAATCGTCAATTAGGACAATTTGCTTATAAGGTTTCACAGATTGCAGTGACTCGATCATCTCGTTTGCTTTTTCATTCCAGCCAATGATCACAACATGATCTGTACCTTTATATGAAATAGCTCCCTCTGCATGTGAATTTTGCCTTTTAATCGCCGCTGCAGAGATGCTGGCAAAATAAGCTGTAACAAAACTTGCTCCTGCTAAGATCATGATAATCCCTATTCCTCGGCCAAGATAGGTTTCAGGAACATAATCACCAAATCCCACAGTTGAGACTGTTACTACGACCCACCAAATCCCGTCAAACGTTGTGGGAAATACACTAGGTTCTACTAATGAAATGATTTCTCCAAATATAAGGATCATAAAAAGCACGATAATGGATATTCGGTAATGGATGGGCCATCGCAGCCATTGGATGATTGTTTTATTTGTTTTGGCCATTGAACTCATCCCTTCTTATTTGGTAAAAATGATAAAACTTCTTTAATAATCGTATTTATTTTTGCTGTGACTTCTTCTTTCCCATAAACATCAATGGCGTTTTCGATTGTTTTGATTGTTTCCTCAGAAAACTCAATTAATCCTTTATCTTCTTCTGAATCATTATAAAATCCAATAAATGCATCTAAGCCTTCATTCATCTTATCAATTGCTTCACTAAGCTGCTTTTTTTCCTCTTCACTGACTTTCAAAAAATCACCACACCTTCTCAACAAATCCATCTTTTCAGGCGCTTACGCTTTTCTTAATTAGATCAGAAAGTATAAAATTTGTACTTAGTTTTGGTGTCCAGCTCCAGGCGCCATCGGCTCGAGGTCTTAAGTCAAATCGGAATTGAAGGTAAAGAACACCTTCTATTCCGATTCGCCTTATGCTTGTCGCCTATAGGCGGGCGCCTTACGCTTTTCTTAGTATGCACACTTCTTAAAATAGCTTGCGAAAATTCTACAATTTAATGGTAATCGAGTTTAGTCTTATGGAAAAAATAGCAGGATGGTTTAAAATAAGAAAAGAGATAATCAAATGATAATAAGTCAATAGGAATATCCGAATGAAATAACTTGCAAAAGGTTTTATCCAATGGTTAGAAAGGGAATTTAACTTTGATAGAGGTGAGCCAAAGATGTTGAAAAAACAAACGCTGCGCACAAATAAACGCGACGAAATGATTGAGGTAACAGAAGAGGTCCAAACCTACGTGAATGAGTTAGGGATACAAGAAGGGGCAGTCTTAATTTATTGTCCGCATACTACGGCTGGAATAACAATTAATGAAAATGCCGATCCTGATGTAAAAGGTGATATGATTAGACGCTTTGATGAAATCTACCCATGGAATGTCGTAAAGGACATGCATGCAGAAGGAAACACGGCAGCGCATATGAAAGCAAGCACTGTTGGGGCATCACAAACAGTTATTATTACGAATGGAAGATTACTATTAGGAACATGGCAGGGAATTTACTTTTGTGAATTTGACGGTCCAAGACAAAGAACCTTTTATATAAAATCTTTATCCCAAAATTAATTTGTAGGAAAACTCTTCTTTCAAGATGTAAGAGGAGCTTAAGCGGGGATAATGGCTTTGCCATGTCCTGTGGAAAGGCCGGCATTCGTTCATTCTTTCCTGCTGGGTTATAGGAATGCCTGCTTTAAGATTGATATACGAAGATAAGTAGTAGGAAGTGTAAGTATGAGGTGATGTATGGAAGTTTTGCTTATAATCTTTTTTGCGGTAGTTATCTTACTCACATTTGCAGGGGGTATGTTAACGAAAAAGTTCTATGTTGCCCCTGCTATTGTGTTCGTCCTTTTTTCATTTATCCTGCTCCTGTTTTTTGACGAAACATTTTTTATTTGGGTGCTCGGATTTACGCTGCTATCAATGATCATTTCATTTCTGATGGCAATTATTAAAAAACGGTCTATTAAAAATTGAAGAGGCTGTCTCAATGTGAAGGGATTTCATTTGAGACAGCCTTTTTTCAAGGTTTAAGAAGCGATCAATTAAGTAAGAACACCTTCAATTTATGAACTTCTTATTTACCCTAGGCTGAACAAGGTGCATGCGCATTTCTTAGTTAATCATAATATACATGGGTCCCGATCCTGCCAACTAATTTCTTCTGTGAGATAAAGCGGGGAACATTGCCTTGCTGATGGCGGTCATTGTCAAATTGATAGAGATAATAATCATCAAGCCGTGTCACCTGTGACAGTAAATAGGCAGATACAGTTGCATAAGGATGTCTGCGCTTATTTAAAGACTCGATAACGCCTTCTGCTGTTTTAATCCCGATTCCATGAGCATAATATAGTCCCTTGCTTAAATCAATAACATTTTCCCCGCGCCATTGGGGCTTTTTTGGATCAAATTGCGGATTATTAAAATATAGACAATCACCAGGAAGAAAATCATTTCCCCTTCTTGTATGGATTGGAAGATCATCATCTGATTGCCAATCTCGCAAGTACATCCCTTGATAGATTCGATTAAATTGACTGCGATTTATTGAATCAAGTACGGCTTTGTAAAAAACAATCACAATCGCAGTAGCGCACTCAAACCCGTACTTGATGCCATTTTGAAAGATGTCAGTGATCGCATCTGAAGGCCGAACCCCGCTTCTAAGCAAAAAGCCTCCTTGCGCGGTTAATCTCCAATATCGTTCGTTGCATCGGGACTTTTCAAATGTAGTGAACTTTGCTTTACTAGCCAATAAATCTCTTGATGCTTGAATAATTGCTGATCGCAAATGAAGAACAAACTTAAAATGATCATAATTTAAAAAGGAATACCTTACTTGAAACCGGTCCATACGTTTAATCATTTCTCGTTCTTCCTCTGAAAATGACGATGTTTTTAATTGATTTTCCTGTACAAGTCTATTTCCTATATAAATCATCTTCTCCCTCCTATCATAGTAAATTGTATGTCTCTGGGAGAGAGGTTAGAGATAGGAATCACAATTGACTTAGAAAAATAGAAAAAGGCCCCTGTATTAAAGTGCCTTTTTAAAAAGTTTCATTTTCTATTTTCAGGAATTTCGGTTTGATCAAAATGAAGTGCAAGATTTCTTAGCTCTGTTCTTAACTCATCATTTGCCATTGGCAGTCCGTGTCCCGATATAGCGATGGAAGGCGCTAATGCATCTAACTTTTTAACTGATTCCCATGCATCCTGCCAATCGATCGTAAAGTATGCAGGAGGGCCATGCATTTCCTGCTTTTGTGTCATGACATCATATAATGATTCCTGTTCAACTAGTGTAAATGCATCTCCAACAACTAACACCTGGTCGTGCTCCCTGTATAATGAAATATGCCCCGGTGTATGTCCTGGTGTGTGAATGTAACGCCAATCCGGTAAGGAAGGAAGCGAACCATCTTCACCTAACAGCTTAAGGTGAGAGCTTATATCGATGCTATGTCTAGGGAATTTGGGGGACATTTTTGCGACAAGTCCCTTCACTTCCGGGTTTGGCGGCGGATAATCACTCTTTCCGGTTAAATAGGGCGCCTCTAAAGGATGAGCATAGACCGGTACATCCCATTTATACAGCAAATCAGGTAAAGCACCAACATGATCAAAGTGTCCATGTGTCAGGATGATGCTGTTCAACCTGCAGCCTTCACCGAATCTTTTTTCTGCTTCGTTAATAATGAATTCAGACGATCCTGGCATTCCGGCATCAATCATTACAAATTCATTTGTCTCTCTTGGATCTCCAATAAAACAGAGATTAACAATTTGATCAGATAAACAAAAAACATCTGGAAGAACTTCAATTCCCATCCCGCTCGTGACAGAGGTCAATGGCATCTTTTTCACTTTTATACCCCCAAAGCTTTCATTTTTTTTACTTTACCCTGTTAGGAGGAAAAGTATGCCATGTTAAAAGAGTGATCTATAGAGATAAAATAATGAGGATATAAAATGAAAATATTACTCTAGGAATGGTAAGGATTTCTTTCCTTTTCCTTTGCTTTTCCATCTGTATATGCATCCTAAAATAAGAGGAACTGCAATTGTTACATATAAAAAGGACCAATCCTTATAAATGAGAAAATCAATGGTATAGCCGATTAGCAGGATAACGAAAATGAAGAAAAAAAGCCATGAATGATCTTGATGATCTCTCCTGAAAAGCTGTTTACTCCTAAACAAAAGCTTCACCAACATACCTCCTCATTACTATCAATGTTTATCCTAATTATATGCGTGTAATGATTTTTCATGTTCTAGCTCAATGCGTATCAGAATATTCATTGACATGAAGACGAATGCCGATATATAGTTAAATAGTTGAACAGTTAAAGTGTTGAACTAATAGAAAGGGAGGCTCCTTTCATGAAGGAACAACAGATAGAAGATTTAATTAATCGGTATATATCCGTGTCCTTTTCCGTTACAAAAAAGGGTGAAAACTTAATTAAGGACAGTATCGGAGAAGAAATTACAAATGACCAGCATTACACATTACGGTATATCCATCAGGCAAAAACCTGTACATCCACAGAGCTTGCAGAGGTCTTTGAGGTAAAGAAAAGCGCGATTACTGCGATTATGAACCGCTTAACAGACAAAGAGTTAATTAAGCGGACACGTGATGAAAATGATCGTCGTGTCATTTACTTAACTTTAACAGAGAAAGGTGAAGCGTTATACAAAAAAACAGAGGATAAAATTTGCAACTTAGTAGGATCCATTCTTACGAGTTTTGAGGAAAGTGAAATTGTTGCCTTTATCGAAACGTATGAAAAGCTTAATAGTCTTTTAAAAAATCTTAAAAACTGTAATTTGGAGGAATAGCAGTGAACACCATCATTAAAGGAAAATGGCTTGTTATTATTGCTTGGATTGCTGTTGTGGCCGGGCTGTTTTTTGCTGCGCCTAACATGGCAGACCTTGTGCGTGAGAAAGGGCAGATTAGCGTCCCGGAAGGATATTCTTCAACCTTGGCAAGTGAGATTTTGGAGGATGTTCAAAAACAGGAAAATGCCGGGGATGAAACACAGGTGGCCCTTGTTTTTCATAATGAAGATAAACTGTCAAATGAGGAAATCAAGGAAGCAGAGAGAGCGATTCGTTTGCTCGAGGAGAACAAAGAGCTTGGAGTCAAAGACATTGTTACTCATTTTAATGAAGAAAGCTTAAAGGAACAGTTAGTATCAAAGGACGGCAAAACCATTTTAGCGTCTGTGTCGGTCAGTTGGAATGACCGGGAGGCCAAGGAAGTATCAACATTACTTTATGAGGCAATTGAAGATGTAAATGTGGATCATTACTATACGAGCGGATGGATGATTGATCAAGATGTAATGACAAGTTCACAAGAAGGCTTAAAGAAAACGGAAGGGATTACAGTAGTGTTTATTTTAGCTGTTTTGCTCCTTGTGTTTCGATCAGTTATTGCACCGCTTATTCCGCTTATTACAGTTGGGGTTACCTATTTGGCCTCACAATCCATTGTTGCCATTTTAGTTGATGCTGTAAATTTTCCAATCTCAAATTTCACACAAATCTTTTTAGTTGCTGTTTTATTCGGAATTGGTACAGACTATTGTATTTTACTGTTAAGTCGATTTAAAGAAGAACTGTCACATTATGAAAGTGTAACAGAAGCGATTGTTGCAACGTATCGCAATGCCGGACGCACTGTCTTTTTCAGTGGAATAGCTGTCATGATCGGCTTTGCTGCTATTGGGTTCTCCCAATTTAAGCTTTATCAATCCGCATCTGCCGTAGCGGTTGGGGTTGCCGTCTTGCTGATCGCATTATTTACCGTTGTTCCCTTCTTCATGGCAGTACTTGGGAATAAAATCTTTTGGCCATCTAAAGGAACTCTCGAACATAAGGATAGTAAATTATGGGCAATTGTCGGCCGTTTTTCGCTTGCACGTCCACTCATCGCTCTGCTAATTGTTGCAGCGATATCTGTTCCATTTTTAATGCAGTATGATGGCAAATTATCATATAACTCCTTAGAGGAAATCGGCAGTGATGTCAACTCGATAAAAGCGTTCAATGCGATTTCGGACAGCTTTGGTCCAGGGGAATCCATGCCGACACAAATTGTTTTAAAAAATGATGAAGTAATGGATTCAACAGAATATATCAACTTAGCTGAAAACATTAGTAAGGAGCTCGAAACAGTTGATTTAGTCGATTCAGTCCGTTCAGTTACAAGGCCGACCGGTGAAATAATAGACGAGTTCTATGTAGCTAATCAAGCGGTAACGCTTGAAGAAGGTCTTAATGACGGAAAGGACGGGATTGACACAATAAGTGAAGGATTGGCAGAGGCGGAAAGCGAACTCACCAAATCGTCGCCACAACTCCAAGAGGCAACAAATGGAATAAATGATTTGATCACAGGTACTGAGGAAATTCATTCCGGTATGTCAGAAATACAGAATAACCTGGCGAAAATTGAAACGGGAATTCGCCAAGGATCTGCCGGTTCAGATGAAATAAAGAAAGGCTTGGCTCAAGCGAAGGCAGGGGTTGAAGAGCTTCAGGCAGGAAGCAGTCAGCTTCTTTCAGGGTATCAAGATGCCGCAAATGGTGTAAATGCTTTAGCTTTACAGTATAACGAAATTGGCAACGGGATTATGGGACTATCTAATGCCTTGACTCAATTAAATGGTAATTTTACGACTCTTGAAGCAAGAAATCCCGGGCTGGCTAATGATGATGATTATAAAATCATTAAAGGGACTGTCCAGGATACAGCTAAAACTCAGCTTCCAAAACTAGCAGCAGGAATCACTCAAATAAACACTAAACAAAAAGAGATCAGCGACGGTTTAAACATGGCAAATAAAAACTTCGCTCAGCTGATTGAAGGCCATAAGCAAGTCTCTGCAGGATTATCACAACTAATTGCCGGAATAGAAAAGCAGCAAGCAGGCTTAAATGAGCTTGCCAATGGACAGAACCAAATTGTAAGCAATATGCCAAAATTATCGGATGGCCTATCAAGTGTTACAACAGGCCAAAAGAAGCTGCTAGACGGCTTTGGCGACCTTGATGGACAAATGAATCAATTAACAAGCGGATTAAATCAAAGTGTTACAGGTTTAAATCAGGTATCAGATGGACTTGGTTCTGCTCAGGATTATTTAGATGACTTAGCAAAAACTTCTGAGACAGCAGGATTTTACTTGCCTGAAGACGTGTTAACCAGTGATGATTTTCAACAGTCACTTGATACGTATTTATCAGATGACCGCAAAGTCATGACATTTGATGTTATTTTTGAGGCTAATCCATATTCAAATGAAGCCATCAATCAGGTTGAACCTTTAAATGCGGCGATTGAACGTGCGACAAAGGGTACAAAGCTAGAAAATGCCAAGGTCGCAATTGGGGGGATTACAAGCACAAATGCTGATTTAAATACAATGTCTAATAACGACTATACGCGTACCGTTATTTTAATGCTTGTCGGTATATCGATTATTCTTATTTTCTTATTTAGATCGCTCATCATGCCGCTTTATTTGATTGGCTCCTTAATCTTAACGTATTACACAGCTATTGGAATAAACGAAATGATCTTTGTGAATCTATTAGGATATACAGGAATCAGCTGGGCTGTTCCATTCTTTTCTTTTGTGATTCTGGTTGCCCTTGGTGTGGACTACAGTATTTTCTTAATGGATCGTTTTAATGAGTATAAGGATTTATCAGTAGGAGAGGCAATGCTTTTATCGATGAAAAAGATGGGAACAGTTATTATTTCGGCTGTAGTAATCCTTGGCGGTACATTTGCAGCTATGATTCCATCAGGCATGCTTTCACTTATCCAAATTGCTTCGATTATTTTAACAGGCTTGCTGCTTTACGCTTTAATTGTTTTGCCTCTATTTGTCCCGGTTATGGTCAAAACATTTGGTGCTGCAAACTGGTGGCCGTTTAAACGAGCATAAGTGAACTTTATATGAGGCTGTCCCATGTTAATGGCGACAGCCTCTTTCTTTTAGGTTCTTAATCTAAGAGAGTATTGTTTTTAAGTAGGTTACTTGTGAAAACTGTTTAATGATTTTTAGTAAAAAGCACGATGTTTGCGAAACGGCTTCCTTTAAGACTGATGCTGTTTTTTGAGAAAGCCAATGAATGCACGAATGCTGATTCCAAATAACAACAATCCAACGAATGAAGAGGTGTGATTCCACCACTTATAGCTCTCATAGATGTCAAGCAGGGTAAATAAAGGCTCGATGACATATGCCAGTAAAATTGCAAAAATGGCATAACGTAAAATGTAAGAAAACCAAGAAGAAGAGTACTGGTAGACGATCATAGAGCCAACAGGAATAACAATTAAATCTGCTGGAATGAGTGGAGGAATAATGGAGATTAATTTATCAGGATATCCCCAAAGTCCTAGTGATACGCCGATTAAATCAAGAAAGCAAGCCAAAACGGCACAAAGCAAACCGAACGCAACAATTTCAAATAGATTGGTTTTATCAACAATTTTCCACCATAGAACGTAAGGCAGGATTGTCGAAAAGAACAAGATCCACCACGCTAGTGCAAAAACATCATCTTGGACCCAATGATCAAAGCTTGACTCTTGAAGCTTTTCCCTTACCTTCTGCACATCGTCATAGCTAGGTGTATTCATAGAACCTCCCTTTCAATGTCTTATTGTGAAACTTTCCTTTTATTCTGATCACCTTTAGAATAATTATGTAAATTGCTCAAAGTTGTTTGTATAAGATCCTTGATTTTGGGTTTAATTAGTGTTAGAATAAAATTAATTATTTTTGTTCGGATAAGGATTATTGAAGGAAGTTGCTTTAAAAGTTTCCTCTTGAAAGGTCGTTGTCTAGCAAGAATAGTAATACAATGTGGGCTATTAATACCACGCAGGAGGAAAAACAATGTTACAAGGTAAAGTAAAATGGTTTAATTCAGAAAAAGGTTTTGGATTTATCGAAGTAGAAGGCCAAGACGATGTATTCGTACACTTCTCTGCTATCCAAGGTGAAGGTTTCAAAACTTTAGAAGAAGGCCAAACAGTTACTTTTGAAGTTGAGCAAGGCGCTCGTGGACCACAAGCTGCTAACGTTCAAAAATAATGAAATAACGCTGCATAGACAGCTCTTATAAAAGACTCCGATTTCGGGGTCTTTTTTTGTTGCGTGCCAGCAATCCTTTTAATGCCAATTGGTGTCAAGTTCCATCTGAGAAAAGGTGAATGTGATACAACAGCTGTATGCTGGTAGATGATTCTCACTTTTTAAAACCGAAAATGTGATCTTCAAAGCGATGTCGATAGCTTTCGCCAAAAACAAGGGAAGGCTGTACAATGTTGAAGGATCTGAAAAACTGGGAAAATGAATCGTTACTGACCGTTGAAGAAATTGATGCTTACCATGTGAACCAAAAGCCTTTACCAAAACATAAACAATTGACCGATTCATTTCCTGCCGGAAGAGTGATTCCCAGTGGATTTAAGCTTGATCTTACGGCAGGTGAAGATAATGAGCATGGCTGAAAAAGCATTTTTAGGAAATATAATAAAGGCGGAATACCTGGCTAAAGGATACTGCCATTCTACTTAAACTACTTGAATGTAAACAGCATGAAGCTTATATTGGCATCTTTCTTTTTTATCTTGAATTATTTGTACAGCAGGTGAGAAAACGATAAAATAAATAAAAGTATATCTATACTTAAGTTTTTGATACAACTGGCAGGTGGAAAATGGACGTTTTAGTTATTGAAGATAATCCAAGTGTTTGTTCGATGCTTGAGATGTTTTTTTCAAAAGAAGGAATAACTGGTAAATTTGTTTATGATGGACTTGAAGGATATGAGGAGTATAAAAAACATGAGTGGGACTTACTGATCCTTGACTGGATGCTTCCAGGAATGGATGGTGTTACACTTTGCAGAAAGATTAGACAAGAAAAAAGCGCCATTCCGATTATTATGCTAACAGCAAAAGATAGTGAGTCAGATCAAGTGCTTGGGCTTGAAATGGGAGCAGATGATTATGTAACAAAACCATTTAGCCCGTTAGCCTTAATGGCAAGAATAAAGGCTGTTACTCGCCGCTATCAGCTAACTGAGCAGGATCAGCAGGAAAGCAGTTCGGATGTTTTGCAAACGGAAAACTTTAAAATTAGCAAGTCAACACGTGAGGTATATTTGCAAGGGCGAAAAATCATGAACCTAACACCAAAAGAGTTTGAACTGCTTTATTACTTTCTTAAACATCCCCGCCAAGTATTCACCAGAGAACAGCTGTTAGAACGAGTTTGGGGTTATCAATTTTATGGTGATGAACGCACGGTTGATGTCCATATTAAACGATTGCGCAAAAAGATCGAGACAGAAACACATCCATTTTTTCATACCGTATGGGGAGTAGGCTATAAATTTGATGAATCGGTAGAAGCAAATGAGGATTAAATATATTTATCAGCTTTTTTTAAGTCATATCAGTATTTTAATCATTGCCTTTTTAATTTTAAGTCTGCTGTTTGCCCACTATGTTGAAAATTTGGTGTACGAAAATAAAGTATCAGAATTAACCGAGTTTGGGGAACAGATCCTTGACGATTTTAACCAGACGGGACAGGAATTCGTTTTGGCCCAATACAATAATGTCTTAAGCTCGCAGAATATTTATTTTAGCATTTTTGATCAGCAAGGCAGAATTGTTTATCCCCTTTCGCCAAGCTCGCCAAGAACACGCATAACGGAAGAGGATTGGAACAAGCTTGTAAGTGGTGAAAAGGTTGTAACAAGGCATAATATTAAATGGGCCGACCAGCAAGTTTCGTTAGTTGCTATCCCTTATATTGGCAGAGGAGGGATGATTGGAGGAATATTGCTCATCTCTCCGGTTAGCGGTTCTCGTCAGATCATTAGTGAAATGAATCAATTTTTGCTTTACACGGTGGTTATCGCGTTATCAGTATCCTTTTTGTTAAGCTGGATTCTTTCAAAAATTCATGTTAATCGAATCCAAAAAATAAGAAGTGCCACCTCTAAGATTGCCAAGGGTGATTATGATGCCTATATCCCTGCCTCGAACTTTGATGAGATAGCAGAAATGGCAAATGATTTTAATGATATGATTGATCAATTAAAATCACAAAACGATGAAATTGACCGTTTGGAAAAACGGCGAAGACAATTTATTGCCGATGTTTCACATGAGCTTCGTACACCGCTGACTACGATTAGCGGCGTTATTGAAGGACTAAAAAATAATATGATAGCTGACAGTGAAAAGGAAAAAGGCATCCAGCTTGTGAGCCAGGAAACAAAACGGTTAATCCGTCTTGTGAATGAAAATCTTGATTATGAACGGATTCGTTCAAACCAACTGAAGCTAGCAAAAGAAAAAATCCAGCTAAAAGAGGTACTGGAGGTCATTAAGGATCATTTACTCTATCAAGCGGAAGAAAAGGGGATTGAGCTGCAAATTGACGTTGATGAAAAGAGTATCGTCTTTGCTGACTATGACCGGCTTATTCAGATCTTAATAAATATTACAAAGAACAGCATTCAGTTTACAAATCAAGGCTCAGTCTGGCTTCGCGGGAGCCAAACACATCATGAAACAATCATTGAAATTGAAGATACCGGAATAGGCATAGACAAGCAAGAGGTTGAATCCATTTGGAGGAGATTTTATAAAGCGGACTTATCTAGAACCAGCACCCAGTTTGGTGAGTTTGGCTTAGGCCTTTCCATTGTTAAACGTCTAGTGGAGCTGCATGATGGGAAAATCACTATTACCAGTGAGAAAAATAAAGGGACAAAGTTTATGATTAAGCTGCCTACTTCATGAAAGGTTGCTAGAGCGACTCTAGTAACTTTTTTTTCATTTTTTCATCATTTGTTCATAGTTTATTAATATTTTTCCGTTACAATAAGAAGTAGACTAGAAGGAAGACTATTTTTTTTAAGGAGACATATGATGATAGAGAAACTATTTTCGAGTAAAAAAACAATTGCAATTTTAGCAGTGCTTGTAGTAGCAGCTGCTGCAGTATTTATCTTTCTTTCAACACGAGGCGAAGTTGTTGCAAAGGTAGGAGATGAATCTATAACTAAAGACAATTTATATACATTTTTTGTTGAACAAAACGGAGAAGCAGCAGTCGAAACACTGATTACGAAAAACATTATTCAGCAGGAGGCTGCAAAGGAAAAGGTGACTGTCTCTGATAAAGAAGTCGATGCAGAGCTTAAAGAGTTAATCGATTCCTACGGCGGTGAGGAAACGTTTAATCAGCAGCTGACAGCTAGCGGATTAACGGAAGAGGATGTAAAGGAAGATGTTAAAACAAATCTTCAAATCGAGAAATTATTAGAGTCAAGTATCAAAATTACTGATGAAGAAATGAAAACTTATTTCGATGAAAACAAAGATTCATTTGCAAAAACGAAACAAGTAAAAGCCAGCCATATTTTAGTAGAAGATGAAAAAGCGGCGAATGAGGTCAAAGAAAAGATTGACGCTGGTGAAGATTTTGCTGAACTTGCAAAAGAATATTCAACAGATACAGGATCAGCAGAAAATGGCGGTGACTTAGGATTTTTCGGGGAAGGCAGCATGGTTGCCGAATTTGAAGAAGCAGCATTCTCCATGAAGGTGAATGAAATCAGCAAACCCGTGAAATCAGAATATGGATATCATATTATAAAAGTAACAGACATCCAGGAAGCAGCCGAAGCTAACTTTGAAGATAGCAAAGAAGAAATAAAAGAAACCTTATTTGATGAAAAAATGGCGACTGAATATCCAACATGGTTAGAAAAGAAAAAGGAAGAATATAAGGTGAAAAATTACCTAAGTCAAGATAAGGAAGAAGAGTAATAGGCTTAAGAAGCGGGCTCCATATGGAGTCCGTTTTTTTTATAAGACTGGAACATCTTTCAGGCTAAAGCGTCAAAATAGTAGGATATTCGAAAAAGTGGATATTGTATGAAAAGAAAAGTTTCCTTATTACAGTTGGTCATTTTGATTAATATCATGCTGTTCGGTATAATGCTTTGGTGCTTAAACGAGATTAGGAACTAGAATATTGGCTGACATTTGCTGATTTAATAATGGTATAATGATAGAGACAATCATTTCTGAATATTCGCTATTTTAATAGACAGAGGGGAGAGGCAAGATGGAAAATCGTACAATGGAAAAAGGATATTTTGGAGAATTTGGGGGAAGTTTTGTACCAGAGGATTTAAAAAATGTCCTGGATGTTTTAGATGAAAACTTTGAAAAATATAAGAATGACCCTGAATTTATTGAGGAATACAATTATTATATGAAGGAATATATCGGCAGGGAAAATCCGCTTACGTACGCTGAAAACTTATCCAAGCAGGTCGGTGGAGCGAAAATCTACCTAAAGCGAGAAGATTTGAATCATACTGGAGCACATAAAATTAATAATGCGATTGGACAGATTTTATTAGCGAAGCGGATGGGAGCAACACGTATCATTGCTGAGACAGGGGCAGGCCAGCATGGAGTGGCGACTGCGACAGCCTGTGCGATTGTAGGCGGTATGGAATGTACCATCTACATGGGAAAGTTGGATACAGAAAGACAAGCATTAAATGTGTTCCGTATGGAGCTATTAGGTGCAAAGGTTATTCCTGTTGACAAGGGACAAGGAAGGCTTAAGGATGCAGTTGATGCGGCGTTAAATGATTTAGTGGCCAACTATAAAACAACGTTTTATCTGTTGGGCTCCGCAGTAGGACCTCATCCATTCCCAACAATGGTGAAACATTTTCAATCGATTATTAGTGAAGAGTCCAAAAAACAGATTCTCGAAAAAGAAGGCAAGCTTCCGAAGGCAGTTGTTGCCTGTGCTGGCGGGGGAAGTAACGCAATCGGCGCGTTTGCCCATTATATTGATGAAAAATCGGTTCGCTTAATCGGTGTTGAGCCAGCTGAGGCTCCAACGTTAACCCAAGGAACTCCAGCAGTCATCCACGGCTTTAAATGTTTAACACTGCTCGATGAAAACGGAGAACCACAACCAACCTATTCGATTGCAGCTGGATTGGACTATCCGGGAATCGGGCCTGAGCACAGTTATTTGAAAACAACAAACCGAGCTGAATATGTGACGGTTACCGGGAAAGAAGCATTAGAAGCGTTTCAAACTCTTTCTAAAATAGAAGGGATTATCCCAGCACTTGAAAGTTCACATGCGATTGCCTATGCAATAAAGCTTGCTAAAGAGCTTGACAAAGACGACGCTATTATTGTTAACCTTTCCGGAAGAGGAGACAAGGATGTGGAGCAGGTTTATAAAATGCTTCAATTATAAAATAAATGAGGGATGACTTATGTCATCCCTCAATTTTTTTCCCCCACTGAGCTCCCCACTTTTTCATTTCCTTCAACATTTTATTCAATGATTGCCCCTTTTCAGTTAATGTATATTCAACCGTTACAGGTACTGTAGGGAATGTTTCTCGCGTTAACACATTATGGGCTTCTAAATGGCGGAGAGTATCTGTTAAAGCTTTTGGGCTTATTTTTGGAATGGCACGCTGCAATTCTCCAAATCGCTTTGTTCCTTCAAAAAGTTCTTTAATAACAAGGAAAGACCATTTTCCGCCAATAATTTCAAGCGCTTTTTCAATCGAGCATTCAATATGTATTTCCTCTAATTTTTTCATAAAATCCCCCTCGATAGTTACTATAAAATTTATAGTAGGTCACTAGATTTTTATTATATCAATAATATTTCAGTACTTGTACACAAAATTCGAAAAATTTATAATTTTAATGGGAGAACCAAAAAAACACGTTTGGTTCATAAATGAAGAGGAGGATGGGATGAATGAAATATCGTCGCTTAGGAAGATCCGGATTAAAAGTAAGTGAGGTAAGCTTAGGAAGCTGGTTAACATTTGGAGCTTCAACTGAAAAGGAAAAAGCGATTCAAACAATTGAGACCGCTTACGACTTAGGGGTAAATTCATTTGATACAGCCAATGTGTATGCAAGAGGAGAATCAGAAAAAGTAGTTGGTGAAGCGCTTAGCAAGTATGCCCGCGATTCTTATGTGCTGGCAACAAAAGTGTTTTGGCCGATGGGAGATGGTCCGAATGATCGAGGCCTGTCAAGGAAGCATGTATTTGAACAGCTTCATGCAAGTTTAAAACGATTAAAAACAGATTATGTTGATATCTATTATTGCCATCGCTATGATCCAGAAACACCTGTTGATGAAACATTAAGAACAATTGATGATTTAATTCGTCAAGGAAAGATTTTGTATGCTGGGGTCAGTGAATGGACTGCACAGCAAATCCAAGAAGCGGTAGGCACAGCTGATAAATATTTATTAAACCGTATTGTTGTCAATCAACCGAACTATAGTATGTTACAGCGCTATATTGAAAAAGAGGTTCTTCCAGTATGTGAACAACATGGTATTAGTCAAATTGTGTTTTCGCCACTAGCACAGGGAGTACTGACAGGAAAATATACCTTAAGCAATCGTGCTCCAGAAGGAAGCCGTGCTACAGATTCGAAGGCAAACATGCATATGGGTCAATTATTAACAGATGACACCTTGCTAAAAGTTGATAAATTAGGCGGAATTGCAAAAGAGCTTGATATAAGCTTATCACAATTAGCCATTGCCTGGATTTTACGTCAGCCTGGCGTTGCTAGTACATTGGTTGGTGCAACAAAACCAGAGCAAATCATTGAAAATGTAAAAGGAGCAGGAGTGACATTACCAGAGGAAGTCATTTCAAGCATTGAAGATATTTTAAAGTAAGGGGAGAAAGCTTTGAAAAAAGTCGTAGTTACCGGAGGAAGCGGCCTCTTAGGTCAATGGGTGTTAAAAGAGTTTGTTGCGGGCGGTTATGAGGTCGTAAATGCAGATTTAAAGCATCCAGAGGAACCGATTTGTAAAACGGTCATAACCGATTTGCAAAATCTTGGCGAGGTGTATGGTGTCCTTGCTGGAGCAGATGCGGTTGTCCATCTGGCAGCGATCCCAGTCGCCTATTCACACCCAAATGAGGTAACGTTTAAAAACAATGTCATGTCTTCTTATAATGTATTAGAAGCGGCGGGGACACTTGGAATTAAAAAAGCAGTTATTACCTCAAGCGAGTCATCATATGGCATTGTGTTTGCGGTAAGTGAATTATCTCCTCAATATGCCCCAATTGATGAAGATCATCCGCAGCTGCCTGAGGACAGCTATGGGTTATCAAAGATCGTGAATGAACAAACAGCAGATATGATTCACCGCCGGACCGGAATGCAGGTTGTCTCTATGAGACTGGGCAATGTGATTGCTCCTGCGATGTATGAAAGATTTCCGTCCTTCATCGATGATCCGCATCAACGTAAGGTCATCATGTGGAGCTATATCGATGCTAGAGATGCTGCAATTGCTTACCGTTTAGCTGTAGAAACGGATGGTCTTGGTTCGGTTGCTTTAAATATTGCTGCAGACGACACAAGTATGAACATAGAAAGCAAAGAGCTAATGGAGACCATTTATCCAACTGCTGAGATCCGTAAGCAATTGGATAAATATGAAACACTGTTTTCCAACGAAAAAGCAAAAAGGCTATTAAACTGGGAGCCTAAGCATAGCTGGAGAAATTATGTAATGGTAAATAAATAAGCTAAAAAGGGAACGAAACGGTTTGAGACCGTTGATCGTTCCCTTTTGTATTTATAAGGCGGGGCCATAATACCTTTGGCGCATAAAATAAAAACCATTTGCTATCACAATTCAAAATATATTACACTGTGAAGGGATCATTGCTGTCCTTCAAGGCTGTTTTTAGTTTAAGGATAACTAGTTTTTTGTGTCTAGCTCCAGCGCCAGCCATTCATGAAATTGAAGGCAATGAACGCCTCCTATTCATGAGCGTCTTATTTTTCCTTAGCTCTAGCAAGGCGCTTGCCCTTTTCTTACATATACACAGAGAGGAATCGATTGATGTTACACGAATTTACTTTACAAGTACCGTTTAAGCGGATTGATGAATACACAGAAACGCTGAATGCGGCGGGAATATACAATCTTTATTATGAATCCCCAATTGAAATCATTAAAGTCCAGAATGGCTATGGTTATGAAGAAAAAGAAAACGAGAATGTTGAGTTAAAAATTTATGCTAGTGATGTAGAAGTCGATCATTTACCAGAAGCGTATTTTGCCCTTTTAGAAGAAACATTATCTATTCCAAGAGAAGACATAAGCTATATTTCCCGTGAAGAAACAGACTGGGAGGAGACCTATGAATTTGAGGATATTGATCTAGGAAATGGCTGGGTTATTATGTATCCAAATTCTCATGCAAAATATGATGATTTGCATGTGTTAAAATTCGATCCATTGGCTGCATTTGGAACAGGACTTCATGAAACGACCCAAGGCTGTTTACGAATGATTTTGGATAGGGATCTTACAGGGAAAAGCGTCCTTGATTTAGGAACTGGTTCAGGGATGCTGACGATTGCTGCTTCCCTTAAAGGGGCTGAAAAAGTCGTTGCCGTTGATTATGAGGAGGTTGCAAGGGAGCTTTATCATAATGCTGAATTAAATCATCTAACGAACACAATTGAAGTCGTGCAAGCCGATTTAATAACGGGTGATTATACGATCGATAATCAATATGATCTCATTTTAATCAATATTGGTGCAAATGAAACGATGAGTATTTTGGAGAGACATGACCTTTTAAAAAACAGCAATGATTTTATCATCTCGGGTTTGGTTGAATGGCATATTGATCAACTTATTGCAGTTTTTGAATCAGGCGGTTTTTCTATTAAAGAAAAAGCACAAACGAATGAATGGGTAACAATACATTTTTCAAAAGCATAGCCGATTTGCCTCGAAGGGTCTGACTCTTTGATTTGGAGTCAGACCCTTCATTAGTTTAGGAAACGATAGCGATTAATCGGCCTTCCGATTCCGCCATATTCAATTTGAATTTTTACACTTCCCGATTGTTCCATGTATTCAAGATATCTCCTTGCAGTAACACGGGCAATGCCAATTCCTTCTGCAACCTCTTCGGCGGAAACAGCCTGGCTTTGTTTTTTTAAATAATCACTTATTTTTTCCAATGTAAGAGCATTAAGACCTTTTGGAAGTTGTTTTTGCTCAGTTTTAGAGGATTGAAATCGGATTAAATCCAGCTCCTGTTGAGTAATTGCGTCTTTTTCTTGAAGCTTTACATAATAGCTTCGGTAATTTGTCAGAGCTTGTCTGATTCGGTCAGACTTAAAAGGCTTCATAATGTAATCAATTGCCCCAAGCTGCAGTACCTGCCGGACAGTTTCGATATCGCTTGCAGCTGTGATGGCAATAACATCGGTATTAAGTCCTTCGGAACGAATTTGCTTGATCGTTGTTACCCCATCTTGATTTGGCATATAGATGTCAACTAAAGCTAAATCAGGCTTTTCCTTTTTGATAAACTCGATTCCTTCCTTTCCATTAGAAACAGAACCAATAACAGTGAAGCCTTCTACTTGTTCAACAAATTGTTTATTGATTTCTTGAACCATCGGATCATCCTCAATCAATAACACACGTGTTGCAGTACTTTTCATAGAAAAATTCCTCCATATCTCTACAGATTAAAGGTGATGGTAAAGGATGTACCTTGCTCAAGCGTGGATTCCACTTGGATTGTCCCATTTGCTTTAGAAATGATTTCATTTACTAAAAACAAACCGATCCCTCTGTTTGAACCTTCTTTCGTAGAGAAGCCTTCTTGAAAAATGAAAGCTTCTGCTTCTTTCGGTATTCCTTTTCCATTGTCCTCCACAAGGACGGATAACAGATTTTCATGCTGTTCGATACTTACATATATTTCTTGTTCTTTCCCATTGAAGTCTTTAAAGGAGTCAAATGCGTTCTCAATCAGGTTTCCTAGGATAACGACAAAGTCATGATCATCTAGAGGCGGCGGGAATGATGTCAATTTGCTATGACGATCAATATGAACCGTAATGCCCAGCTCCTTTCCGCGGCTAACCTTGCTTAAAAGAAGACCTGATAGACTTTCGCTATGGATGTTTTTAGATAAAAATCGTGTGAGCTCTTCATGTTCTTCGGTTATTTGAAAGACATACTCTAATGCTCTCGTTTTATGGCCAAGCTGAAGCAAGCCGGCTATTGTATGGAGTTTGTTCATATGTTCATGATTTTGGACGCGCAAAGCGCTAACGAACGCTTTTACTCCTGTTAATTCCTCAGCGAGCTTTTTCACTTCCGTCCGATCCTGGAAGATTGCAACAGCTCCAACGGTTTTTCCCTGCACTTTTATAGGAATGCGGTTTGAGACAATATTAAGGTTGCGAACGGTTAATTCTTTATTGTAGAGCGGTTTTTGCAGTTTTAGAATTTCAGGGAGCCTTGTATCAGGTATAATCAAATTAATGTTTCGACCAATGACGTCACCTGTAATCCCCATCATGCTTTTCGCTTTGTCATTGAAGATTGTAATCGTTTCATCTGTATCAATCGCAATTATGCCCTCATGCATCGCATTAAAGGTCTCTGTCCTCTCGATCACTAATTGAACAATTTCATGTGGTTCAAGATTAAACATTTCTTTTTTAATTCGCAAGGCTAAAAGCCATGCACCCCAGCCGCCGAATAAAAGTGAGATCCCGCCTGTTAAAAGTATCTCAAAACGGACATTCCAAATAATTTCTAAAAAAGTCGGAAGGATGTAGCCAACAACGACGACGCCTACCTGATAATGGTTTTTATTAATAATAGGAACAAACCCTCGTATAACCGTTCCGGCATCTCCTTTTGCTTTTGTTGTATAGGTAAGCTCAGCAAAAGCGGGTCTCTCATCATCACCTTGCGATTTTTTGCCAATCAGGCTTGGAACAGGATGGGACAGACGAATATGGTTCATATCCATAACAACAATATAATCAGCATCATGAATAATCCGCAGTGTTTCGACTCTGTCGTTAATCGTGCTCCTATCATCTTTCGTACCGGTAATAGCAGCGCTGATCTCGGGAACCTCAGCAACGGTACGGGCTGTTAACAGGGCGCGGTGCTTTAAATCATCCTCACGTGAATCAATAAAATTGCCGATAATAACAACACCGGCAAGCAACAAGGAAAAACTAACGATAAAAAAGATGAGACCCATAATTTTTGTTTTGATGGAAACGTAATGCATTTGGGAGTTCCTTTCTTTTCAAAAGAAGATGAACTTATTTTACCATGGAAAATAACACATGTTACAATGAACAGGATTAATAATGAGAGTAGATGGTAGAGAATGAAGTATTTAATCACCTCAAGTATTCTTGTCATCATCATCATACTATGTGTCCTATTCTATCCTTTTGAGTTATTTAGACAAGAAAAGATCAGTTATGACGACGAACAAAAAGGATTGTCTGATCAAATAACGATACGGTTTAGCCACGTGGTTGCTGAAAATACACCAAAGGGTTTAGCTGCACAGAAATTTGCCCATTTAGCATCTGATAAAACAAACGGATTAGTGAATGTTGAGGTTGTTCCTAATGGGACGTTATATACAGATGAAGAGGAATTGGATGCATTAATAAAAAACGACGTTCAAATGATCGCGCCTTCTGTATCAAAAATGACAAATTTAGCACCAGAATGGGGCTTATTTGACTTGCCTTTCTTGTTTCAAACGAATGAGGATGTGACAGATGTTTTTACGAGTGGAATCGGTAAAAACTTCTTAAAGCTGCATGAAGATGAAAACATCAAAGGGATGGCGTTGTGGAGCAATGGGATGAAACAGATGACAAGCAGTGTGAAAGCATTGAAAGTGCCTGAGGATTTTATTGGACAGCGTTTTAGGATTATGCCCAGCGAAATAATTGCAGAGCAGTTCCGGCGATTAGAAGCTGTGCCCATTCCGATGCCGTTTGACCAATTGTATGTTTCGCTTGAAGCAGATAAATTTGAAGGACAGGAAAATACCATTTCCAATATTTATTCACGACGATTATATGAGCTTCAAAACTATATGACGATTAGCAATCATGGATTCTTAGGGTATGTGGTATTAATGAATAAGGATTTTTGGAATAGTTTGCCTAAAGGAGTGCAAACAAGTTTAACAGAGGCTATGGATGAGACAACCGATTGGATGATCAAAGAATCCATGAAAATGAATAAACAACAACTTCAAGTGATTGACAATGAATCCATGATTGAGATTCATTATTTAACAGATGAAGAAAGGGAAGCCTGGTTAAACAAGCTTATGCCTGTTTATCATACGCTTTATGATCAGGTGAATGAAGAGTTTGTGAAGGATTTTATTGAACAAAGGATAGAGGAAATGGAAAGGGAGTAAAAGAATACTTTGTAGAAGATGGACAACATCTTCACAGGAAATCTTTTTTTTCTTTAAAGGTAAGAAAGGATAAAATTTTAACCTAGTTTTTGTGTCTAGCACCAGCACCCAGCCCATCTAGGGTCCAGGCAAAATGAAATTGTAGGCATTGCTCAAGGCTGAGCAATGCTCTTGCGCTTTTCTTAGTAAAAAGATTTTGATTAGGCTAAGTTGTATGAAATTATACCAAAAATCATTGTTTATGGCATCATGCCATGTTAGGATAAAATTAATAAATCACATATACGATTAGGAATCTCATATGTGATTTAGGAGGTCGTAACATGTCAGTAAAATCTGCTGAACGAGTATTAAAAGTATTTGAGCTATTAGCTCATCACAAAGAAGGTTTAACCATTAAAGAAATTAGTGAAAAGCTTTCGTTTCCACAGAGTAGTACATCAAATCTTATTGGCACTTTATATCAGGAAGGTTATTTAAACCAAGACTCTCATAAACGGTATAGATTAGGACCTAAGCTGATTCAAATAGGTACGCTTGCAATGGAGTCACTCGATATTTCTTCCCAAGGAACACCCTTTCTGAAAAAGTTAATGGAAGAAGTTCAAGAAACAGTATTCATGGCTGTACTATCCGCAGGACAGTTAGTCTATATCGTCAAAATAGACAATAACCGTTCGATTCGAACTACAGCTCAACCAGGTTATCGCAAACCGCTGTATTGCACAGGGTTAGGAAAGGCCTTTCTTGCTTTCTTACCTGAGCAGGAGAAAAATGCTATTTTGGACGATACGGAATTAACTCGGATTACAACGAATACGATAACAAATCGCCAGGAGTTAGAGGATAAATTAAACATGTTTGCTGAATTGGGATATTCCATTGATGATGAGGAAAATGAGGAAGGCCTCTATTGTCTGGCAGCCCCTATTTTTGGCGCGGACCGAACAATCCAAGCAGCTATTAGTGTTGCTGGGCCAAAAGAAAGAATGATCAACAGGAAGGATTTTATCGTCGAAAAGATTCTGCAAACAGCAAAGAATATTTCCAAAAGCATTGGCTATTCCTAAAAGCAGAAATGGAGGAGGAACATGGATGTTGTAGGCATAGAAGAAACAATGGTTTTGTTTTCTCCTCATACCCAAGGTCAGATGAGATACGCTAGAAATTTCTCATCTAAAATTGCTGGAGCCGAGACCAATACAATAATTGGGTTGGCAAAGCTTGGACACAACACTGGTTGGATCAGTCGGGTTGGGAAGGATGAATTCTGATCGTTCGTTCTTTCAGCAGTTAGAGGAGAAGGAGTCGATACAAGCCAGGTAACTGCTGACAAAAACGCCCCGACTGGTATCTTTTTTAAAGAAATGATGAATGAAAACAATGTTCGAATTTATTATTATCGTCAGCATTCTGCTGCGAGCTTCTTAACACCTGATGATATAGATGAAGCGTATATTGCAAATGCGAAATTTCTTTATATAACAGGTATTACACCTGCTCTCAGCACATCTTGCCGGGATAGTATTTTTCATGCGATTGAGCTCGCAAAGAAGCATGATGTAAAAGTAGTTTTTGACCCTAACTTACGCCGTAAATTATGGAATGAGGAAGAAGCGCATTCGGTGCTATTAGCAATCGCACAACAAGCAGATAACGTTTTGCCTGGAATTAGTGAAGGGGCTTTTTTATTTGGAACAGAAGATCCTCAAGAAATGGCGAAGCAGTTTTACTCCCATGGAATTGAAACCGTTATTATAAAACTTGGAGAAAAAGGGGCTTATTTTTCTACTCCAATAGAACAAGGATTTGTTCAAGGATTTAAGGTGGAAAAAATAATAGATCCCGTTGGGGCAGGCGATGGATTTGCTGCAGGGGTGCTTTCAGGTTTAATAGAAGGGCTTACTGTTAAAGAATCTGTCGTGAGGGGCTGTGCAATCGGTGCAACTGTTACAACTGTGAATGGAGATATTGAAGGTTTGCCTGATCGAGATGGATTGGAAGCGCTTCAACATCTATCAGATAGAGAAGATGTTACTCGATAAAAATATAGGAGGATCAATATTTTAATGAAAATACTGTCTAGCATTCTTGAAAACAAACTTATCGCTATTATCCGAGGAGCAAACCCGGAAAATATTGTCTCTATTGCCAAAGCATTGCATGGAGGCGGAGTAAACATGATTGAAATAACGATGAATTCGCCAAAGGCTTTAGCTGGTATTGAAGCCGTTACAGCAGAGCTTGGCGATCAAGTGCTTGTCGGTGCCGGTACCGTGTTAGATCCGGAAACGGCCAGAGCTGCCATTTTAGCAGGTGCCAAGTTCATCTTGTCTCCTACTGTTAATCCAGAAACCATTAATATGACAAAAAGATATGGAGCAGTAAGCATTCCTGGCGCCTTTACTCCAACTGAAATTCTATCAGCCTATGAAAGTGGCGGAGATATTATCAAAGTTTTTCCTGCAACATTAGGACCAAGCTACATAAAGGATATTCGCGGACCCCTTCCGCAAATACCGTTACTTCCAACAGGCGGTGTAGATGTCAGTAATATTCAGGATTATTTGAAAGCGGGTGCAGCAGGTTGCGGAATTGGCAGCGCACTTGTGAATACGAAGCAAGAGATAACTGCTGATTATCTAGAAAAAATATCAGAAAAAGCAAAACAATTTGTAGTAGCTGTAACATCTGACAATTAAACGAGGAGAGTGTTATTGATGAAAATTACAAACTATGAATTATTTCAAGTACCGCCACGTTGGTTATTTTTAAAAATAGAAACGGACGAAGGGATTACCGGCTGGGGTGAACCAGTTATTGAGGGCAGAGCAGCTACTGTAAAGACGGCTGTGGAAGAATTGATGGAATATCTAATTGGCAAAGACCCGCTTACAATTGAAGATCACTGGAATGTGATGTATCGCGCTGGTTTTTATCGTGGCGGCCCTATCTTAATGAGTGCTATTTCGGGAATTGACCAAGCGCTATGGGATATAAAAGGAAAATACTACAACGCACCTATTCACCAGCTGTTAGGAGGGAAAGCAAGAGAATCGATCAAGGTCTATTCGTGGATTGGAGGGGATCGTCCTGCAGATGTAGGAATTTCAGCGAAAGCGGTTGTGGACCAAGGCTTTACGGCGGTAAAAATGAATGGGACTGAAGAGCTTCAATATGTTGATTCTCACGAAAAAATTGATCAGGTTATTGAACGAATTGCAGCTGTCAGAGAGGCGGTAGGTCCTTATATTGGAATCGGAATTGATTTCCACGGACGAGTACATAAACCAATGGCGAAAATTTTAGCAAAAGAGCTTGAACCTTTCCGTCCAATGTTTATTGAGGAGCCTGTCTTGCCGGAGAATAATGAGGCGCTTCGTGACATTGCCAATCATGTAACCATTCCTATTGCAACAGGTGAAAGAATGTTCTCAAAATGGGATTTTAAAAATCTATTAATGGATGGATATGTCGATATTATTCAGCCGGATTTATCCCATGCAGGCGGTATTACGGAATGTAAAAAAATCATATCAATGGCTGAGGCATTTGATGTTGCGGCAGCTCCGCACTGTCCGTTAGGTCCAATTGCATTGGCTTCCTGTCTCCAAGTAGATGCTACATGCCACAATGCCTTTATTCAAGAACAGAGCCTGGGTATTCATTATAACCAAGGAAATGATTTACTAGATTACATTGCTGATAGCAGCGTATTCCAATATGAAAACGGATACGTAAACATTCCGGACGGCCCTGGATTAGGAATTGAAATCAATGAAGATTATGTAAGGAAAATGGCGGAAATCAGCCATAATTGGAGAAATCCTATCTGGAGACATGCAGATGGCAGTATTGCTGAATGGTGATAGAGATATAGAGGAATATGGCAAAGCAGTGACTGTTTATGAACCATGTTGTGCATAGGCAGTAAAGGCCAAAATGGGTAAAAGGGAAAGTAAAGTTGTTCATGATTAAGGTTGTGAAGTCCAAAACGGGTAAAAAAACAGTTAAAGTGTCCATTATCAAGGCTGTGAAGGCCAAAACGGTTAAAAGAAAGAGCTAAAATGTCCGTGATCAGAGCTGTGAAGGCCAAAACGGGCAAAAGAAAGAGCAAAAGAGTCCGTGATCAGAGCTGTGAAGGCCAAAACAACGAAAAGAAACAGTTAAAATGTCTGTGATAAACATTGTTGAAGCAGGACTGGTACCAATTGATGAATAAGCATGGACTATGACTGAAGAACAAAGTATACTAGACTATTCATTTAATCGTGGTATTCGGAATGGCACTCCTTCTTTTCTTTGTCATACTTTCTTTATAATACAGCTTTGGATGAAAATAATTATATAGGTGATTTGAGCAAACCTTTTAAGAGGTTTGCTCTTTTTTTAGCTATGTTAAAGTTCATTTTGAATTGTCGGTTTGTTGGCTGGAGCGGAAGGTTCGAGACTCCTGCGGAAGGGAACTAAGGGACAGGGGAGCTTGAGAAGGGTGATAAACGGCTCTGGACTTCCCGGGGAAAACCTCAAATAAGTTAAACCGTAAAATTAAGACCAAAAAGAACAAAAAGACCATTAAAACCATAAATATAATGTTTCTAAATTATCAGTTAATATAGAAAACAGAAAGATTGAAAGCGGTATCAATAAGGGGTGAATGATAAATGAAACTTAATTTTAAAAATTTAACGGTTCAGGTAATTATTGGGATTATTCTGGGGATCACGATTGGATTTCTTTTCCCGGAGTTTGGAGCACAGCTAAAGGTATTAGCTGATATTTTTATTAAGCTTATTAAGATGGTTATCGCACCAATTATCTTCTTCACGATTGTCATTGGAATTGGCAGTATGGGAGATTTAAAGAAGGTTGGCAGAATTGGCGGCAAAGCCTTGCTCTATTTTGAAATTGTCACAACCTTTGCATTAGCAATTGGAATTATCGTTGTTTCCATTATTCAGCCGGGTAATGGCTTTAATACGAGCGGTGCTGATGGGGCTGATGTCTCTCAATATACGGAACAGGCAGAGGAAACAAGCCATGGGTTTATGGATTTTGTCATGAGCATTGTACCTGAAAATGCAGTTGCCGCATTAGCAGGCGGAGAGTTGTTGCCAATCCTTTTCTTTGCGGTATTATTTGGAATTGCAACGGCATCATTAGGCGAAAAAGCATCACCGGTTATCTCGTTATTTGAAAAATTAACGGATATTTTCTTTACAATAGTTAATATGATCATGAAAATATCACCTATTGCAGCATTTGGAGCAATGGCGTACACAATTGGTAACTTTGGAATTGAGTCTCTTGTAAATTTAGGAAAATTAATGGGTTCTGTGTATATCACGATGTTTTTCTTTGTTGTCCTTGTTTTAGGTGCGATTGCAAAATTTTATAAGTTTAATATATTTAGCTTCATCAAATATATTAAAGAAGAAATTTTACTTGTACTTGGTACCTCATCCTCAGAATCTGCACTTCCAAAAATGATGGAAAAACTCGAAAAGTATGGGTGTTCCAAATCGGTAGTAGGCCTTGTTGTGCCAACAGGCTATTCCTTTAATCTAGATGGAACTTCGATTTATCTGTCCATGGCAGCCATTTTTATTGCCCAAGCCTATGGCGTGGATCTATCAATTTGGCAGTTAGCAACATTACTGGGTGTATTAATGCTTACCTCAAAGGGTGCAGCAGGTGTAACCGGTTCAGGTTTTATAACATTGGCGGCAACATTAGCTGCGTTTCCGATGATTCCAGTTGAAGGAATGGCGCTTCTTTTAGGTGTGGACCGCTTTATGTCGGAAGCTCGTGCCATCACCAATTTAATTGGTAACGGTGTAGCAACAGTAGTTGTTGCGAAGTCAGAAAATGAGTTTGATCCAAATGGGTATGTTGAAGCTGAAGCGAATAATGAAACGGAATCAAGTTCACCGAGTTATGACACATCTGTAAGTGCTTCCGTAAAATAAAATACTATCATGGATGGTGAGACTTAGGTTGACTCAAATTGGGTCAGCCTATTTTAATGGCTGTGGAAAAAGGTAATGATCTAAAAAAATAGAACTTCTATCAAGAGGATCGTTTAAGGAGGTCATGTCATGCATTCAAAACTATGCGAAATGTTAGGTATCAGCTATCCTATTATTCAGGCAGGGATGGCTGGAGGTGCCACAACCGTTGATTTGGTAGCAAGTGTATCTGAAGCAGGGGCCCTTGGGACATTAGGTGCTGCATATATGAAGCCTGAAATGATAAGGGAAGCCATTTGGAAAATAAAAGACCGGACAAATCGTCCCTTTGCTGTTAATTTGTTTTGTACCTCAATGAAGGATCATACTAAAAATCTCACAGAGGTACAGTCGGTCTTAAATCGATTTCGCAACAATTTAGGTGTCCCTCAAGGAGAAGAAACCGTAAAAACTGCTGATGATTTTGAGGAGCAGTTTCAGGTCGTAATTGATGAAAATGTGCCGATCATCAGTACTGCATTTGGTCTGCTGTCGAGAGAAAAAATGGAGATCGTGAAAAGGAAAGGTGTAAAAGTCATTGCGATGGTCACAACGGTTCGTGAGGCAATCATGGCTGAAGCGGCTGGAGCCGATGTCATTGTTGCGCAAGGAAGTGATGCAGGGGGACATCGAAGCACATTTGATATCCACGAGCATCCAAATGGAGCGAATATCGGAACATTTTCGCTAATTCCCCAAGTCGTTGATCATGTGAAAATCCCGGTTATTGCTGCAGGAGGAATTATGGATGGAAGAGGAATGCTCGCAGCAATTGTCTTAGGTGCAGGGGGAATACAAATGGGCACACAATTTTTAACAAGCAAAGAATCCGGAATTCATCCCCTTTATAAACAAGCATTATCAGATAGTACCGAGGAAAGCACAGTTCTAACAAAAAGCTTTTCCGGACGCCCAGCCAGAGGGATTAAAAATGTGTTTATTACGGAATTTGAAAAGGCAGGTGTTGCTCCTTTACCATTTCCGAGTCAAAACACATTAACAGGAGATATCCGAAAGGCTGCTGCTGCACAGAATAATCCTAACTATATGTCATTATGGTCTGGACAGGCAACCAGATTGCTAAAGGAGGATAAGTCGGCTGAAACAATCATCAAAGAGGTGTTAGAGGAAATGGAAGAGGCCTTGCAGAATTTAAATAAAAACTAATACTCTTTCAAAGCCATGTATTCCGATCAAATTCCAATTATTATTTGATAATTTTCAAATTTGATGGATATTTTAATAGATGAAAATATGATATGATAGTATATATTTTATTGTGTAAAGGAGCTTTCTTATGGAAAAAGTACTTGTTTTTGGTCATAAAAACCCAGATACAGATACAATCTGTTCTGCGATTGCGTATGCTGAGCTGAAAAATAAAATTGGACAAAACGCTGAGCCTGTACGTTTAGGTGAAATTAACGGCGAAACACAATATGCGCTTAACTACTTTAAAAAAGATGCACCTCGTTTAGTAGAAAAAGTAGCTGGAGAAGCAAGTGAAGTTATTTTAGTTGACCATAACGAGCGTCAACAAAGTGCAGATGATATTACAGCGGTTCGCGTGCTTGAAGTAATCGACCACCACAGAATCGCAAACTTTGAGACAAGTGATCCACTATACTACCGTGCAGAGCCTGTTGGATGTACTGCAACTATTCTTAACAAAATGTACAAAGAGCATGGTGTGCAAATTGAAAAAGAAACAGCTGGATTAATGTTATCAGCGATTATTTCTGATTCTCTACTATTTAAATCACCAACATGCACGCAACAAGATGTTGACGCAGCAAAAGAATTAGCTGAAATCGCTGGAGTTGATGCAAATACATATGGCTTAGACATGCTTAAAGCGGGTGCTGATCTAAGCGATAAAACAGTTGAGCAATTAATTTCTCTTGATGCGAAAGAATTCCAAATGGGATTAAGCAAAGTGGAAATTGCCCAGGTTAATGCCGTTGATACAAATGATGTGCTTGTAAATAAAGCTGAAATTGAAGCAGCACTTTCAAAAGTTGTAGCTGAGAAGGGTTTAGATTTATTCTTATTCGTTGTAACAGATATTTTAACAAACGATTCTGTTGCTGTAGCTATCGGTAATGAAGCAAGCAAAGTTGAGCAAGCATATAACGTTGAGCTTGATAACAACCAAGCAGTGCTTAAGGGTGTTGTTTCACGTAAAAAACAAATCGTGCCTGTATTAACAGAAGCATTTACTAAGTAAGAAATATAGAAGCCATTCGCCTTATTTATACAAGGTGAATGGCTTCTTTTTTTGTTTTGTATTTAGTTTTTGTGTCTGCCAGCGTCACAGCCACTTAAGAAATGAAGGCAAAGAGCTCCTTCTATTCATGAGAGTCTTATTTTTCCCTATACTGAGAAGGTGCTTGCATTTATTTAAGGATGATTGTGAGCAGGAAGAAGGAAAAGCCGCTATGAGTAAAGAAATAGATTTTGAGAACGTTAATTACTTGTAGGAGGAAATTCCAATGGCTTTCATTCAATGTCAATTTTTTTCTGAAGTATTATCTTTAAGTACATCAATGACGGTTATTCTGCCACAGCAAACAAGCTCACAGATCGGGCTGGAAAACAGACAAATGGCGGATAAGCATAAAACACTTTATCTTCTCCATGGTTTTAGCGATGATGATACGATTTGGACACGTCGCACCTCAATTGAACGATATGTGGCCCCGCTTGGTCTGGCAGTTGTTATGCCGCAGGTTCATCAAAGTTTTTACACTGACATGAAATATGGCAATCGCTATTGGGCATTTTTAACAGAGGAATTGCCAACGATTGCACGATCTTTCTTTCCATTATCCTCGAGAAGAGAGGATAACTTTGTAGCAGGTTTATCTATGGGCGGCTATGGTGCTTTAAAATGGGCGCTGCGTCATCCTAATGTCTTTTCTGCAGCTGCGAGTTTATCTGGAGCCGTAGACATGGCAAGCTGGATCAAGCAGGATGGACATTTAGACAATGTGTTCCATCTCATTTTCGGTGATGAAGAGATAAAAGATACAGAACATGATCTTTTGTGGCTTTTAGAACAGGGAGAAAAGGCAGCAGGTCAACCAAAGCCTTCCATCTATCAATGCTGCGGGACAGAGGATTTCCTCTATGAAAGTAATTTAACCTTTAGGGCAAAATGTGAGCAGACCAGTTATGAATTAACCACAGATTTTGGGCCAGGCACACATGATTGGGCTTATTGGGATGAAAAGATTCAAGATGTATTAGAGTGGCTTCCATTAGATAAGAAATAAACATTTATACATTTTCAATGTGAAGAGGAACTTTTTGTATGGCATAATCAAATATAGTATAGCAGTGGATTCATCGTAATCCATTGTTTTTTTATGAACAGAATTATTTAATCTTTTTCTATCAACATGTTAATTTTAGCAAAAGTTTGTAGATAATAAATAATTAATGAAAATAGCTAATATCTGCTTTAGTAACTTATAGTATAATAATGGAGGTTAAGTAAATGTTGGGAAGGTGGAATCACTTGATAAAATTATGCATCTCTTTATTCATACTTATTTACGTGTTCATTTCACCTGTTCCTAATTTAAAGGGCCAATTGAAAATTGATCATTCCGAAAAAGAGCTTTTACCTCTGCTTTTTGAATTGGAGATAGAAGCTTCTAAATTAGCGTCGTTTAAAGAATTGAAAGTGACAAAAATATTAACTTCATTTCATAGTAATGATAACTACGTTATACATACAATTGGAATTGATCAAATTTTGCTAAGCTTAACCGAATTTTTCCCTCGTGATAAGTCCTTTCTCATTGTGAAAAAATGCCAATCAAATTACCTATCTAAAATATTGATATCATGATCAATTAAAAGGATTTGAAGGTAATCATTCATCATAATGAAGGTAGGAGATTGTAAACAATGGTCAAAAAAAGTCGCATTGTCGCATTTTTTATTTTTCTTGTCGTTTTTTCAAGCATCATGATGGCGACATCTAAAGATATTTTAAACAATATTAAGTTAGGCCTCGATTTGCAAGGTGGTTTTGAAATTCTTTATGAAGTAAAACCTGCAAAAGAAGGACAAGTGATTGACGAAAAGGCACTTGCAGCAACTGCTGAAGCTTTAGATAAACGTGTAAACATCTTAGGTGTCAGCGAGCCTAACATCCAAATCGAAGGTGAAAATCGCATTCGTGTTCAATTAGCAGGTGTTGATGATCAAAATGAGGCACGAGAGATTTTATCAACTGAAGCAAACCTCTCTTTTCGTGATGCAAATGACCGTCTAATGATGGATGGTTCTGATCTTGCAGAGGGAGGAGCAGAACAAACCTTTGATGAGAATGGAAAGCCAAGTGTTTCAATAAAATTAAAAAGCGCAGATAAATTTCGTGATGTAACCCAGGAAATCGTTAATCTTGCACCAAACAACGTTTTAGCTATTTGGCTGGACTTTGAAGAAGGCAAGGACTCTTTTGTTAAAGAAAGTGCAAAGCCTCAACCGAAATACATTTCTGCACCAGTAGTAAATCAGGTCTTTAATCAAAATACGGTGTCGATTGTAGGAGATTTTACGATAGAGGAAGCAAAAAATTTAGCTGATATTCTAAATGCAGGTGCTCTGCCTGTGAAACTGGATGAAATCTACTCCACTTCAGTAGGTGCTTCATTTGGTGAACAAGCAATGGATAAAACCGTATTTGCAGGCATTATTGGAGTTCTGGCTGTTTATCTCTTTATGATTTTTTACTATCGTTTTCCCGGCTTCATTGCCACGATTACGTTAACTATTTACAGCTATTTAACTGTTCTCGTTTTTGATTGGATGAACGTGGTGTTAACTCTTCCAGGTATTGCAGCTCTTATTTTAGGTGTGGGCATGGCGGTAGATGCCAATATCATTACTTATGAGCGGATAAGAGAGGAAATTAAAGTTGGAAAATCAATGCAAGCTGCGTTTAAAGCTGGTAATCAAAGCTCCTTTTCTGCCGTTACCGATGCCAACTTAACGACACTTTTAGCTTCTGCTGTTCTTTTCTTTTATGGGACAAGTTCTGTAAAAGGTTTTGCAACAAGCTTAATTATTGGGATACTTGGAAGCTTTTTGACAAACGTCTATCTTTCAAGATGGTTGCTTGGCCTATGGGTGAACAGTAAAATCTTTAATAAAAAACCAGGTTGGTTTGGCGTGAAGAAAAAAGAAATTCACCATATTTCTGAAAACTTTGATACGCTTGATCTTCCTACTAAATTCGATCGTTTTGATTTTGTAAAACATCGCAGAAAGTTTTTTGCATTTTCAGGTTTGGTCCTCCTATTAGGTATCATTTGCTTATTCGTCCTTCGCTTAAATCTCGGCATTGACTTTACAAGCGGGACAAGAGTGGAGCTGCTTTCAGATAAACCTCTTAATACGGAGATGGTTGAATCTGAACTTGAAAAGATCGATCTGCCGACAGATGATATCGTTATTTCAGGTGAAGAGAATAACTTGGCTGTAGCGAGGTATAAAGGAATCCTTTCAAAAGCTGAAATCGCAACGTTAAAAAGCCACTTTAACAAAGAATTAGGGGCAGAGCCAAATGTAAGCAGCGTGACACCGACTGTGGGAAAAGAGCTTGCAAAAAATGCTTTGACTGCATTGCTCATTTCGGTTGTTGGCTTAATCATTTTCGTTACCTTCCGTTTTGAACTTCGAATGGCAGTTTCAGCGGTCATCGCTCTTTTATATGCAACATTTTTTGTCATTCCGTTCTTTAGTATTACTGGTCTTGAAGTAGATATAACCTTTATTGCTGCACTTTTAACAGTTGTGGGCTATTCGATAAACGATACAATTGTAACTTTTGACCGCATGCGTGAGAATATGCAAAGAAGAAGGTATTTAAAGACATATGAAGATATCGTGGATGTCGTAAATACAAGCTTACGTCAAACATTGGGCCGTTCCGTTAACACGGTTTTAATGGTTGCGATCACCGTTCTATCGCTTCTGATCTTTGGAAGTGAAGCGATTCGCCCATTTTCAATTGCTTTATTAGTCGGTTTAATCGTTGGAACCTATTCCTCTATTTTCATTGCGGCTCAGCTGTGGGTAGAATGGAAGTATAAAGAATTGAAGAAAAAAGGTGTTATTAAAACCTTTAAAGAGAAACGTGTAGTTTCAGATGAACCACAAGTGTAAAAAGTAATATAATTGTTTAAAAGGCACAGAGGTTAAACTAACCTCTGTGTTTTTATTTTTCCAAGGAATGATAGAATTCATAAAATATGGATTAGCTTTCATGTTTCATTTTCAGCATCTTGCGGCCAAGGAACTATCCTTAAAAAAGATAGAAATTAAAGGTAAGAAAGCGTATGGGACAAACTTTAGCAGGAGGCCCGAAGAATTGTCCTATAGAAAGCACCAAAAGGACAAACCCTAGCGAGAGAGCAGGAGAAATGTCTCATAGAAAGCACTAAAAGGACAAACCCTGACAAGAGACCCGAAGAATTGTCCCGTAGAAAGCATCAAAGGGACAAACCTTGGCAAGGAGTTGGAGAAAAATCTTATAGAAAGAATCAAAGGGACAAACCTTGGCAAGGGAGTTGGAGAAAAATTTTATAGAAAGTATCAAAGGGACAAACCCTAGCAAAAGAGCTAGAGAAAAGTCTCATAGAAGGCACCAAAAGGACAAACTCTAGTGAGAGAGCTGGAGAAATGTCTCATAGAAAGCACCAAAAGGCCAAACCCTAGCAAAAGAGTTAGAGAAATGTCTCATAGAATGCACCAAAAGGCCAAACCTCGATAAGAGACCAGAAGAAATGTCCCGTAGAAAACATCAAAAGGCCAAACCTTGGCAAGAGACCCGAAGAAGTGTTCCATAGAAGGCACCAAAAGGACAAACCCTGACAAGAGACCTGAAGAAGTGTCCCGTAGAAAGCATCAAAGGACAATCATCCGAAAGGAGAACCGGAGAAGTGTCTCATTGAAAGCATCATCAAAGAGACAAACCCGGCAAGAGAACGAAAGAAATGTCTATAAAAGACCCCAAAAAGAAAAAACTAAACGTCTCATTACAATACATCAACATCCGTGCTTGCGTTTTTCTTATTTAAGGAAGAGCCATTATTTTTCTTGATGAGGTGAATCGCTCGTAGCTTCATGATCGTCTTCTATTGGTTGGGGTTGTCCGTACAGTAGGTTAATCTCTCTTGCTAACTCATTTAAAAACTCGTCCGATAATAAGAGTTTTTTTTCCTTTGTCATTTCATCACCCCTTCATTTTTTTACTATCATTATCATTGACGTTTTCTTCATGGATATTCTTAGCATGTATTTTTTATTATTTCATCAAAGAAGAAAAAATTAGCAAAGAGGTATTTACATATCGAAAACATAGGAGTATGATAATCATCAGTTTCATAATTCAAATCGCTTAATCCATTAGGAACGGGGGACCCATTTTTACGTGGATCTTTGATCCTCTTGGGGTGAATCCTTTACCAGGAAGGGATACTCTTTTGTCCCGAACCCGACAGCTAACTCCGTAAGCGTTATGAGAGGAAGGTGGAGCTGGTGTGACATTGACATATAAATCAAATGTCCACAAGGCTATTTATGGTGCCTTTGTGGGCTTTTTGTCGTTCCTAAAAAAGGTTTAAAGTTTAAATATTGAAGGCTTATATCCCTAATTGAGGGGAATATAAGAGTGAAATTAAAAACATGGGGTGCAAGAATGGTATCTACGGTTAAAAGATTGTTAATAGGTCGTCCTTTAAAGTCAACAGAATTAGGAGAACAAAAGCTGAATAAGACGAAAGCTCTGGCTATTTTATCTTCCGATGCTTTATCATCTGTTGCCTATGGACCAGAACAGATCCTGCTTGTTTTAATGACTGTGAGTGCCGTTGCCTTTTGGTACTCAATTCCAATAGCAGTTGGTGTATTATTTCTCTTATTGGCACTTATTTTGTCCTATCGGCAAATTATTTTTGCCTATCCGCACGGAGGTGGGGCATATGTCGTTTCGCGGGAGAATCTTGGAGTAAATCCAGGACTCGTTGCAGGCGGTTCATTATTGGTTGACTATATTCTGACTGTGGCAGTTAGTGTGTCGGCAGGAACAGATGCGATTACTTCTGCTTTTCCTGCCTTACATTCATACAATGTCATCATCGCATGTATACTGGTTGTGTTTTTAACCATCTTGAATTTAAGAGGGGTTACTGAATCAGCTTCCTTTTTAGCTTATCCAGTTTACTTGTTTGTTTTAGCGTTGTTTGTCTTAATTGGAGTTGGTTTATATCATATTCTGACTGGTCATGTCTCACCAGAGCTTCATGCACCTGTCGGGTCCCCAGTTACTGGGATAACCTTGTTTTTGCTGCTTAGAGCATTTGCGTCAGGTTGTTCTGCTTTAACTGGTGTTGAAGCTATATCTAATGCCATACCCAATTTCAAGGATCCAGCACCAAATAATGCCGCTAAAACGCTGGCAGCAATGGGCATTTTGCTCGCGATTTTATTTTCCGGTATTGTTTATTTAGCCTATTACTACGGAATAACACCAAAAGCAGAGGAAACGGTTGTCTCACAAATTGCATCAGAAACCTTTGGAAGGAATTTCATGTATTTCTTCATTCAGGGAACAACAGCTATGATTCTTATTCTTGCGGCAAATACGGGTTATTCAGCCTTCCCTTTATTGGCTTTTAATCTTGCCAAGGATAAATATCTGGCAAGAATGTTTACTATAAGAGGAGATCGCTTAGGGTATTCTAATGGTATCATATTCCTTGGAGCGGCTTCTATTATTTTGATTATCGCATTTAGAGGACATACGGAGCAATTAATTCCGCTTTATGCTGTTGGGGTATTCATACCGTTTACTTTATCTCAAACAGGGATGCTGGTGAAATGGATTCGTGAAAAGCCTAATGGCTGGGTAGTAAAGCTGACAATAAACTTTGTCGGTGCAATCATTAGCTTTTTAGTTATGATGACCTTCTTTATCACTAAGTTTGGCCAGGTGTGGTCTGTGCTGATCTTCCTGCCAATTCTTGTGGTCATCTTTCATAGGGTGAAAAAGCACTATGAAGCAGTAGGAAATCAATTGAGAATTACAACATGTGAACCAGTTAAACCAATTGAGGGAAATGTCATCATTGTTCCAGTTGCAGGAATTACTCATGTTGTAGAAAATTCATTAAACTACGCGAAATCTCTAAATGCAGATCAAATCATTGCGGTGTATGTGTCGTTTGAACGAAAAGATGAAAAGACCTTTGAAGAGAAATGGAAAAAGTTTCAGCCGGATATCCGGCTTGTGACATTACACTCTTATTATAGAAGTATTATCCAGCCGTTATCGAAGTTTATTGATACAGTGGAACATAAGGCGGATGAATCAAATTATCGAGTGACTGTGTTAATCCCGCAATTTATTCCGAAGAAAAGATGGCACTATATTCTTCATAATCAGTCTAGCTTACTAATTCGCGCGATACTTTTATATAGAAAAGATGTGGTCGTCACTACAGTGCCATATCATCTTAAGGAATAGTGATTGGGATGATGTGTTAACTTATTCCAATTTATCATCTTTATGGTTGAAATAAATAATTGAAAAATAGCAAAAACCCTTCTGTTAATAACGACTAGAAGGGTTTTTGCGTGTTTTTAAGGCAATCATTCTGAAGAAACAGAATATTAGAGCTTTTCCTCAAATGATTGACCATCCCGAAACGATTTGCTATCCTCAAAATCTAGTCAATTAAATAGAGTTAAAATCCTCATCGCTATCCTGGTGAGGTAGAGGTTGCGACAATTAAGAGTAGTTCTTATTGAGATCTGGTGGGATCATTGAAGAAGAAACAAAAGGAATTGTCGCCGAAGCAAGGAATGACCACACAGCTGTCCTTGTTGGGGCTGCACTGAATAAGTGCAGGACTGTCATAGATTTATTCTATGGAGAGCTATTACGGGATAGGATGCGGGTTTTTTGGATAAAAACGCGTGGAATAGGATTCTATGCGTTTTTTTTGATTAAATTATTATTCGGAGGAATTTTTATGATAGAGAAAAAGTGGGGGCTATTAATTTTAACCTCCTTGGTTGTGGGGAATATGGTAGGTTCCGGTATCTTTATGTTGCCAAGCACACTTGCACAGACAGCAAGTCCTTTAGGGGTAACCTTTGCTTGGCTCATTACAGGGATCGGTGTCTTAATGATTGCACTTGTTTTTGGGAAATTATCAATCCGCAGACCTGATTTAACAGCTGGTCCACAAAGCTATGCAAGAGAATTATTTGCATCCCGTAACAAAGGGAATGTTGCTGGTTTTGGTATGGTATGGGGATATTGGATCGCAAACTGGATTAGCAACGTTGCGATTATTACGAGTTTTGCAGGCTATTTATCAACTTTCTTCCCTATAATGAGAAATTCATCGATCCTGTTTACGCTAGGGAACCAAGATGTTGAATTAGGGAGATTAGTGACATTTATCGTTTGTACCCTGTTACTATGGGGAACACATTTCGTTTTGGTGACGAACCTAAATGTTGGAGGAAAAGTAAATGTTGTAGCAACTGCTACAAAAATTATTGGATTTGTTTTATTTATTGTTGCAGCGCTTTTTGCATTCCAATCCTCAAACTTGGGGGATTTATATTCACCTGTTGTGGATGCTGATGGACAAACACATGATCTTTCTAGTCAAATCAACTTAGCGATGATTTCTACACTTTGGGCATTTGTTGGTATTGAGTCTGCTGTTATCTTATCTGGCCGTGCAAAATCTCAACGCGATGTCAGCAGAGCAACTATAATCGGACTATTTATCGCTTTAACAATCTATATGGGAATTACGCTGCTAATAATGGGTGTTTTACCTCAAGAGGTATTAAGAGCTTCAGATAAACCATTTGTCGATGCACTTTCCGTTATGATTGGCGACATGGGCGCGATAATTATGGCATTACTTGCAGTTGTTTCTTTACTAGGATCAACAATCGGTTGGATTCTCCTAAGTGCTGAGGTGCCTTTTCAAGCTGCAAAAAAAGGAACTTTTCCTGCATTTTTTGCCAAGGTAAATAAGAAAGGGAGCCCAGTTCGTGCTTTAACTGTTACAAATGCCATGTCACAAATTTTTATTCTTTCGGTGATTTCAGGCACGATTAGTGAGGCATATACATTTTTGACAACATCTGCAACACTAGCCTATCTTATCCCTTATTTAGTTTCAGCGATCTTCTTCTTAAAGCTAGTCATAAAAGGAGAGACATATGATCGTATTGCAGGCTCGAGATTGCTTGATGGATTAATTGCAGTTTTTGCGCTTATCTATTCGATATGGGTTATTAAATCAGGAATTTCGGATTTAAAGACATTTTCATTAGGAATTGGACTCTTTATAGCAGGATTTATTATTTATCCGATAGTAAATCGTAAACGAAATAACGATCAAATTGATGGTAATACCGAAAAAAATATAGTTAACTAAAAATCTGTATCCTTTATTTGTTTTTGCGAAAAAATAAATTTTTATGTAAAATAAATGTTTGAGGTGATTAAAACTAGATTAAGATTGGAGGAATCAATTTGAAAAGAATTGGACTAGCATGGCAAATTCTTATTGGACTAATTCTCGGAATCATTGTAGGTGCCATTTTTTATGGGAACGAACAAGTGGCGTCATACCTGCAACCGATTGGTGATATATTCTTAAGACTAATAAAAATGATCGTGATACCTATTGTTATTTCAAGTATTATCGTAGGGGTTGCAAGTGTAGGGGATACGAAAAAACTTGGCCGTTTAGGCGGGAAGACTATTCTTTATTTTGAAATTATCACGACAATTGCAATCATCTTAGGTCTCGCAGTGGCAAATATCTTCCAGCCTGGAGCAGGGGTGGATATGGGTGCCATTCAAAAAACAGATATTAATAGTTATGTAGAAACATCTGAAGAAGTAGAAAGTCATGGAATCGCTGAAACATTTGTCAATATTGTACCAAGCAATATATTTACCGCATTTATTGAGGGAGATATGCTGGCAATTATCTTTTTCTCTGTCCTATTCGGTTTTGCTCTAACGGCAATTGGAGAAAGAGGGAAACCTGTGCTGGCCTTTTTCCAAGGCACAGCTGACGCAATGTTTTATATGACAAATCAAATCATGAAATTTGCTCCTTTTGGCGTATTTGCTTTAATAGGTGTAACAATTTCAAAATTTGGTTTAGCGTCGCTCATACCTCTAGGAAAGTTAGTTATTACTGTTTATTTAACGATGGCGTTCTTTATCGTTGTCGTACTAGGCTTAGTAGCCAAAATGGCTGGAGTTAATATTTTTCAATTTCTCCGTATCATAAAAGATGAATTGTTATTAGCTTATTCAACAGCCAGCTCGGAATCAGTTTTGCCTAGAATTATGGAAAAAATGGAGAAATTCGGCTGTCCGAAAGCCATTTCCTCATTTGTTATTCCTACAGGTTATTCTTTTAATTTAGACGGATCGACTTTATATCAAGCATTAGCAGCTGTTTTCATTGCACAAATGTATGGTATTGATTTATCGTTATCCCAACAGATCTCATTACTGCTTGTACTAATGGTTACATCTAAAGGTATAGCTGGTGTTCCAGGTGTGTCATTTGTTGTACTGTTAGCCACATTAGGAACAGTGGGTATTCCTATTGAAGGTTTGGCTTTCATTGCAGGGATTGACCGTATTTTAGATATGGCCAGAACAGCAGTGAATGTTGTAGGAAACTCACTAGCAGCAGTGGTTATTTCTAAGTGGGAGGGAGAATTCAAACCAAATAATTCTTCTTCGACTAAGCAAATTGCATAAGGATTTTAAATAGGCATTACCGCATATGCGGTAATGCCTATTTTGTATAAGAAACGGACATAAGCTAATTGCTTGCCTTTTCGTTCATCGATTAGAAAAAATAGTACTTATAAAGTAAATTTATTCATATATTTATGCAACGATTCTATGAGGACAAGAAGATTTTGGGAATATATTTTAAGAATTTGAAGATAGAAAGATTCATAAAATCATTATATCAATGTTATTTATGCTGATTTGTATAAGATATTTCACGAATAGTTTTCAGACTAGTTAAAATAAATAAAAAACAGTACTAGACTTAATCAAAAGTTTGTTTTAAAATACTAATAGCTAATTAAGAAAAAAGTATTAGTGAGAAAGTTTGAATATATTACTTTTTTAATAAAGTAATATTTCTGAATATTTACCATTTTCGCTCAATACTAAATTTATAAAAGGGGAGAACGATAGTGAAAAAGAAATTAAGTTTTTTAGTAACGTCTTCGTTACTAGCTGCCGGCTTATTAACTGGATGTGCAGGAGGAAACCAGACTTCTGGAGGATCAAATGGAGATGTCATTAAAATCGGAGCAAACCTTGAACTCTCGGGAGCAGTTGCTTCTTACGGTTCTTCCATTGCAGATGGTCTTGAACTTGCTGTTGAGGAAATTAATAAAGACGGTGGAATAGACGGGAAAAAAATTGAGGTTGTTAAGGTTGATAATAAATCTGATGCAGCTGAGGCTACAAATGCTGCGATTAAATTGACAAGTCAAGATAAAGTAACAGCGATAATCGGGGCAGCTACCAGCGGAAATACGGTCGCTCAGGCTCAAATCGCTAACGATAATAAAACGGTTCTTCTATCACCTTCAGGTACAAGCCCGAATGTAACAGTAGGAACAGATGGAAAGGTAAATGAGTTTGTATTTCGTACATCATTCATTGACCCATTCCAAGGAACAGTTGCAGCAAACTTTGCAGCAAATGATTTAAAGGTTAAAAATGTGGCGATCTTTTCAGATAGTGCAAGTGATTATGCAAAAGGTTTAGCAGCTTCCTTTAAAGAAACGATTGAAAGTGCTGGAGGAAAGGTTGTTTCTGAAGAATCCTATGTTGCAAAAGATACAGACTTCCGTTCTACATTAACTCGTATTAAGGCAAAAAATCCTGAATTCATTTTTATCCCTGGTTATTATGAAGAAGTAGGTTTGATTGTTAAACAAGCTCGTGAAATGGGGATTACCGCTCCGTTAATGGGTGCCGATGGCTGGGATTCTCCTAAATTAGTAGAATTAGCGGGCGCTGATGCTTTAAATAATACGTTTATTACAAATCATTACTCTTCAGAAGATCCAGATGAAAAGATTCAAGCATTTGTAACAACATTCAAAGAGAAGTATGATGGAAAATCACCAGACGCTTTTAATGCACTTGGATATGATTCTGTTTATCTATTAGCAGATGCAATTGAACGGGCAGGGGACTTAGATCCAACTAAAATCAAAGATGCACTTGCGGAAACGAAGGACTTATCTTTAGTAACAGGTACAGTTACAATTGATAAAGATCATAATCCAATTAAATCTGCCACTGTTTTAGAATATAAAGATGGAAAACAAGTCTTCAATACTAAGGTTAATCCTTAAAGATTAAGGAAGGAATGGGGGGATTATCATCCTCCCATTTCGTTTGTTCATATTTTGAAATAATAAAATTTATGGTGGATATATGTTTTATGCAGAAGATCCATAAGCGCAGGACAGGCAACAGTCAACACAGCAGGTGACTGCCAGCATATAGTCCGCCGATTTTTTGATGAAAAGGAGTGAGAGTCATGGAATGGATTCAGCAAATAATCAACGGCATTTCACTTGGAAGTATTTATGCATTGATCGCACTCGGATACACCATGGTATATGGAATTATTAAATTAATAAATTTTGCACATGGCGATGTTTTTATGGTGGGTGCATTTATTGGATTTTATTCTATAACAGCGTGGGGACTGAGTTTCTTTCCGGCCCTATTGCTATCAATGGCTGCTTGTGCTGCTTTTGGGGTTTTAATCGAACGAATTGCCTATAAACGGCTGCGAAACGCGACTAGAATAGCAGCATTAATAACAGCAATCGGTGTTTCCTTGCTTATCGAATATGGAGTTATTTATGTCCGCGGGGCACAGCCTGAGGCATATCCAAATATTCTTCCTAACACATCGATCAATTTTTTAGGAGCGAAAATTAGCACTCAGTCGCTATTAATTCTTTTGATATCAGTTACATTAATGGTGATTTTGCAGTTTATCGTTCATCGTACAAAGATAGGAAAAGCGATGCGTGCCGTATCACATGATATGGATGCTGCTCGATTAATGGGAATTAATGTAGACAGAACGATTTCAGCTACCTTTGCTATTGGATCAGCTTTAGCAGGCGCAGGTGGAGTTATTTTTGGGGTTTATTATACAAAAATTGAGCCGCTAATGGGTATCATACCGGGATTAAAGGCATTCGTTGCAGCTGTTCTGGGAGGTATAGGTATTATTCCTGGAGCCATGGTAGGCGGTCTCTTGCTTGGTGTAGTAGAAACAATCGTTAGTGCACTTGGTTATTCTCTATGGCGCGATGCTGCCGCATTTATCATTCTCATTTTGATTCTTATTTTTAGACCATCAGGTATATTCGGTAAAAATACAAGAGAGAAAGTGTAGGTGAAAACAGCAATGAAATCTAAGAAATTTTGGTTATTCTTTATTCTTTCTGTGATAATATATGGAATTATCCAATTTCAAATCTTTAATGGATTACTCAATCCGTTTTACAGTAATATGTTAATCTTTATGGCAATTAATATTATTTTAGCAGTAAGTCTTCATTTAGTTATCGGAATAACTGGCCAGTTCTCAATTGGTCATGCAGGATTTTTGGCTGTTGGAGCCTATATTTCTGCCATTATGACAATGAAACTGCAGTTGCCATTTTCTGTAGCATTGATCGCTGGAGGGCTTGTAGCTGCATTAGCTGGATTAGTTGTTGGAATACCCAGCTTGCGATTGAAGGGTGATTACTTAGCAATTGCCACTTTAGGGTTTGCCGAAATTATTCGAATTGTCTTCCTGAATATTGAGTATGTTGGAGGGGCTGCAGGAATGCAGGTATCTCATTTAACTACTTGGACGTCAACGTTCATTTGCTTATTTATTACAATCTTGGTTATCGCCAATTTTACTAATTCAAGACATGGACGTGCAGCGATATCAATTAGGGAAAATGAAATTGCTGCGGATGCAATGGGGATCAATACCACCTATTACAAAGTTGTCGCCTTTGCAATTGGTTCCTTTTTTGCAGGTATCGCAGGAGGCTTGTATTCTCACAATTTTTATATTATTCAACCTACGAATTTCGGTTTCTTAAAATCTTTTGATATTTTGATTTATGTCGTTTTGGGAGGATTGGGAAGTCTTTCTGGTTCGGTTATTGCTGCTATTCTTTTAACAATCGTTTCTACCTTCCTTCAGGATTATCCTGAAACACGAATGATTATTTATAGTTTAGTATTAGTTATCGTTATGCTCTACCGCCCTCAAGGATTAATGGGTACTCGCGAAATTACAGATTATTTTGGTAAGTGGAAAAGTACGAAAGGAGGCAGCTCTTATGGTAAGTAATCCATTGCTTCAAGTAAAAGGGGCAGGCATCCAATTCGGAGGCTTAAAGGCTGTTTCAGGTTTTGATATGGAAATCTATCCTGAAGAATTAATTGGGTTAATAGGCCCGAACGGAGCGGGAAAAACAACTAGTTTTAACTTGCTTACAGGAGTGTATGTTCCTACTGAAGGTGACATCGTATTTGATGGAAAACGTCTTAATGGGAAGAAACCTTTCCAGGTTACGAGATTGGGTATCAGCCGTACATTTCAAAATATTCGCCTATTTAACGAACTATCTGTATTGGACAATGTTAAGGTAGCTTACCACTCATTGGCTAAACATTCGATTTTAAGCTCTGTCCTGCGCCTTCCGTCTCATTTTTCCGGGGAAAGAGAGATGGAAGAGAAAGCCATCGAATTCCTTAAGATTTTTCAATTGGATCGGTTTAAAGATGAAAAGGCAAAAAATCTGCCTTATGGCCAACAACGCAGACTGGAAATAGCCAGAGCCTTAGCTGCTGGACCAAAATTATTATTATTAGATGAACCTGCGGCAGGCATGAATCCTCAAGAGACTCATGAACTTATGGAACTTGTTGCTTTTATCCGGAAACAATTCCAGCTCACTATTTTATTAATCGAGCATGATATGAATTTAGTCATGGGGATTTGCGAAAGAATTTATGTATTAGACCATGGTCAATTGATTGCAAATGGAACTCCTGAGGAAATTCGAAATCATCCTAAGGTCATTGAGGCTTATTTAGGAGAGGAGGTCACGAGCTAATATGCTTAAAGTAGATGACATAAATGTTTATTATGGGAATATACAGGCGTTAAAAGGAGTTTCTTTAGAAGTGCACGAAGGTGAGATTGTTACCCTGATAGGGGCAAATGGAGCGGGAAAAAGCACTCTTTTGAAAACATTGTCCGGATTACTTAAACCAAAAAACGGAACCATCCACTATTTAGGAAAAAGCATATCGGGACGTCCTGTTCAGGAAATCGTAAAATCAGGAATTTCTCATGTTCCTGAGGGCAGAAGGGTATTTGCTAACATGACTGTTGAGGAAAATCTCGAATTAGGTGCTTATTTAAGGAAAGATACTGCAGAAATTCGTAAGGATTTTGAAAAAGTATATGAGCTGTTTCCTAGACTTCATGAGCGGAGAAAGCAAATGTCAGGGACGCTTTCCGGTGGAGAACAGCAAATGCTGGCTATGGGGCGGGCCCTTATGGCAAGACCAAAACTGCTTTTCCTTGATGAGCCTTCAATGGGGTTAGCTCCATTATTAGTAAAAACGATTTTTCAAATTATTGAAGAAATAAATCGTAATGGGACAACTATTTTATTAGTTGAACAAAATGCAAATATGGCGTTATCTATTGCAAATCGTGCTTATGTAATCGAAACAGGGAAGGTTGTTCTTTCAGGTACAGCAGCAGAACTGCAAGAAAGTGATCAAATTAAACTTGCTTATCTTGGAGGTCATTAGACGTTTGAATCTAATAACCTAATGGATTTATTAAAATAAATGAATCCTATGAGTAAGGAAGCCTTTGTTTTGCACTCAGTATTAGTTGATGTTTACGAAATTTTTTTAGGCATTACTGCATATTGCGGTAATGCCTTTTTACTGGTTTTTTAAGTAAGAGATATGTTAAAAGATAGTGTTGATTTTTATAATAAAGAAAGGGAACTCCTTAATCTTTGGAGTTCCTTTGTCTGATAAAATCTCCTAAAAACTAATAAGATTTATCTGAGGACTTATTGCTTTTTTTTAGAAATAATGCGATCAATATGATAGAAACACCGACCATACTCGTGATGAATTCGGCAATATAAAAGTCTCCATCTCGCAGCATACGAATTAGAAAGTTAGTACCAAAACCAGCTATTAACATTGCTCCAAAGAATATTAACCCTTTACTCATAATTCGCCCCTTTAAGACTCGCTCTAATATTCAGTCTTTCTAACGGAATATCATGAACTTACACATATGGAAAATTCTGATAACGAAAGTTTAACATAGGTCCCTTCTGTTGAGAACAGGCACTTCAGTAATTATATTTCAAACTGTAAAAGAATAACAAAGAACCTCTCCTTAATTGAAGAGGTTTTTTCGTTCAAATAAGCTTTATTCCACTAACTAAAATGATGGTAGCCATCACAGCTTGAAGTGGTTTTGGAGATACCTTAGTTGATAGCATACTGCCTGCAATGACTCCAGGAATTGAACCTATTAACAAGTTAAGTGTAAGCAGATAATCTACACTTCCAAAGCTGGCATTTAAGATACCCGCCACTGTAACAAGCAAAAAGGCGTGGGCAATATCTGTACCAACGAGCTCGGATGTCTTCATTTTATATAGATACAACATGGCGATCGCAAATAAAGAACCAGAACCAATCGATGTTAATCCAACAATGAATCCAAAGATTACCCCAATGAAAATCGTTAAGGTTTTCTTGTTTTCTAATGGCATGGTCTGCCACTTGTTAGGACGTATTTTCTTATCGAAGAATACTCTAAGTAATATCGAAATAGCAACTAAAGTAAGCACGTAACCAAGAGCATGGGTAATAATTTTTTCTTGATGCTGGTGCAGTGCTGGAAATAAATGAAGAGTTCCAATTGCAAGCACTGCACTGGGAATACTTCCTAGAGCTAAATATTTAACCATTTTGAAATTGATGGTTTTCTGTCTCCAATGCTGAGCAAATCCGAACAATTTTGTAATAGAATTATAGACAAGGTCTGTTCCTACCGCAATCGTAGGATTTATACCTAAAGCTATTAAAAGAGGAGTTAACAAAGCGGCCCCGCCAACACCTGTTAAACCTACTAATATACCGACTGCCAATCCCATTAACATAATACTAATACTCATTTGTTATCCTCCTGATCAAAATCCGAGTATGTTTATCTGATTTTAACCCATTAGGCTTGTTTAGTAAATAAAATTCTTACTATTCAGCTAATTTTTTTGATAAAAATTGTTCCGTTAAACTTTTTTTGATTTCCATTAACAGGCCAAAGTTCTTTTATAGGGACTTGAGCCTTTCTCTGCTTTCCCAGTCAGGCAGGTCCCCCCCTATTCTAATGAACTCTAAAAATCCGTTTAAGGTTGTTTTAATTTAACCAAATTAACTTGCTGTTTCATTAAGAACTATTATATTCATTGTTTTGTTATCCGCTCATAAAATTTTGAAAATGTTCTTCATTTATGCAAGTATTGTATAATAGGAGTGCAAGTTTGGAAGAGGGAGACTTATATATGATTGAACTATTGCCATTAATGATTGAGCGTGTGGGAATTCTCATTATTGTTGCTTTTTTACTCTCGAGGATGCAATCGTTCCGTCAAATTATTCATAATGAGCATTCATTAAAAGAAAAAGTCCTCTTAATCGTTGTATTTGGACTGTTTGGGATTATTAGTAATTATACTGGTGTTTTAGTCTATAATGGTTCGATCATGGCGCACACCTGGAATACAGATGTTGATATGGATAGCGCTATAGCAAATACAAGAATAATGGGCGTTGCAATTGGCGGGTTGTTAGGAGGTCCCTTTGTTGGACTTGGAGTTGGACTTATTGCAGGAATACACCGTTTTACCTTAGGAGGATTTACAGCTTTTGCCTGTGCCGTATCCACAATTTTAGCGGGAATCGTAACAGGACTCATTGGGAAAAGGTTTGGAATAAAGAAAAACAGCACGCCTTGGGGAGCTGTGGCAATCGGGATCTTAATGGAATGTGTGCAAATGGGGATTATCTTACTCCTTGCAAGGCCGTTTCATGCAGCTCTCAACCTTGTTGAAGTAATTGCATTTCCGATGATTGTGATTAACGGTTTCGGGACGTTATTATTTATCTTTATCATTCAAAATATCTTTCTTGAAAAAGAACGGTCAAGTGCTTTGCAAACACAAAAAGCTCTATACATTGCACAACAGACCCTTCCTTTTTTTCGGCAAGGGCTAAACCCTCATTCATGCAGGGAGGCTGCAGAAATTATCCTGAACGGTACGAAAGCTGATGCTATTGCCATCACCAATCAAAAACGGGCACTGGCACATGTAGGGGCAGGAGCTGACCATCACAAGCCTTCAAATCAACTAGCAACTAGATTAACCAGGCGAGTGCTAAAGACCGGAGAAATTGAAATTGCCCTTTCCAAAGAGGAGATCCAATGTTTTAAGGAGGATTGTCCTTTACATGCAGCTCTTGTCTTGCCACTAAAAGCCCATGAGCAAACTGTAGGTTCTTTAAAGTTGTATTATATGAAGGCAAGCAGACTGGACAAGGTTGAAAAAGAACTGGCTGAGGGTCTTAGCAAGCTATTTTCAACACAGCTCGAGCTTGCGGAAGCAGAATTGCAGCGTAAACTATTGAAGGATGCCGAAATTAAAGCCTTACATGCTCAGGTTCATCCTCATTTCCTGTTTAACGCAATCAATACCATTTCCAGCTTGATTCGCACAGACACAAGTCAAGCAAGGAAACTTTTATTAAATTTAAGTACTTTTTTTCGGAGTAATCTGCAGGGGGCGAGGCAATTATTAATTCCTCTTGAGAAAGAACTTGAGCATGTAAAGGCTTATTTAAATCTGGAACAAGCTAGGTTCCCAAATAAATACGAGATCGATATTAACATAGATCCCGATTTAATGTCAGTTTTAATCCCGCCCTTTACCTTGCAGCCCTTAGTAGAAAATGCGATTCGCCATGCTTTTCCAAGGATGAAAAATGGAAAAGTGCTGGTCAGTGCGCAAGTAAAAAGCGGAAAAATGATTCTCATAACCGAGGATAATGGAAAAGGGATTCCCCAGCATTTGCTTGAATTAATCGGAAGGGGAACGGTTCAATCAGATGAAGGGACCGGTACAGCTCTTTGGAATATCAAAAAAAGAATTGAAGAGCTATATGGAAAAGAAGGATCATTTCAAATAAATAGCATGGAGAATGGTGGAACGAAGGTTTCCATTACATTGCCATTATCATGGGAGCCATTGGAGGAGTTAGGGTGATAAAAGCGTTTTTAGTTGATGACGAACCTCTGGCAAGAGATGAGTTAGCATATCTTTTAAAAAGAACAAAACAGGTGGAAATAACAGGTGAAGCGGAATCGATTGAGAGTGCATTGGAGCAGCTTTTATTTGTTGAAGCGGATGTCATTTTTCTAGACATCCAGTTAGCAGATGAAAGTGGATTGGATTTAGCAAACAAAATTCTGCAACTAAAGCATCGACCAGAGATTGTTTTTGCGACGGCTTATGATGAATACGCTTTAAAGGCTTTTGAACTGCAGGCCATTGATTATTTATTGAAGCCTTTTGATGAATCTAGAGTTCAATTAACGATAAATAAGCTTTCACATTTGTTTAGCTCAAGAGGAGCTGTGATTGCTCACAAGGGTCAGCGTAAAGAGGAAAATGATCGAATAGCCATAACTGTGGAAGAGAGGATTGTAATAATAAAAGTCAGTGAAATTCTATATATAGGTACAGTTGAGGGAAAAACAGTTGTAGTAACGGATAAAAACAAATATCAAGTGAGTGAACCGCTTGTAAATTTTGAACGAAGACTTAGTTCACATGATATCATTCGAGTTCATAGAGCTTATCTTATAAATGTGAATGCCATTGTGGAAATTGAACCATGGTTTCATTCAACATACAATTTAATTATGCAAGATGGAGAAAAAGTACCGGTAAGTAGAACATATACAAAAGATCTTAAGCAATTACTTGATTTTTAATCTGCATTTCAATTTAAAAAAATTGTATCTCAAACTTGTATTCTTGCATTTTATGCTGAAATCCTTAACAAAGCGTTTACAAATTGTAAGATAACCTTATACGTTATAAAAAGGAGGGCGCAATTAAATGAATGCGGTTACAATAGTTATTGCTTCTATGTGTATTTTAATGATTGCTTATCGGCTGTATGGAACATTCATGGCTGTTAAAGTTTTAAAGCTTGATGATTCAAAGGCAACTCCAGCGCATGAATTGAATGATGGGAAGGATTATGTACCTACTAATAAATGGGTTTCCTTTGGACACCATTTTGCAGCGATTGCAGCTGCAGGGCCGCTGGTAGGACCAATCCTTGCGGCGCAATTCGGCTATCTGCCGGGCTTGCTCTGGTTATTAATTGGAGCGGTTATTGGCGGTGCTGTACATGATGCCGTCGTACTATTTGCATCAATGCGCAAAAAAGGCAAATCCCTTTCAGAAGTGGCAAAAGAAGAGCTAGGTCCTGTAGCTGGTTTCTGTACTGGTCTTGCCATGCTGTTTATTATTACAATTACAATGGCCGGCTTATCGATGGTTGTTCTTCATGCCCTTGAAAATAATCCATGGGGTACCTTTGCGGTAGGAATCACCATTCCAATTGCCATGGGAGTAGGGCTTTTTTACAAGAAAACAGGAAATCTAAAATTAGCCTCAACAGTTGGTTTTATTTTACTTATGATTGGAGTCTTTGCAGGTCCATCGATACAAGGTACTGCACTTGGGGAATTCCTTACTTTTGATACAAAAACATTGGCTATTATTTTACCTATCTATGCTTTCTTTGCAGCAGCCCTTCCAGTATGGCTATTGCTTGCTCCAAGGGATTATTTAAGCAGCTTTATGAAAATTGGCGTCTTTATTGCATTGATTATCGGAGTTTTCATTATCAATCCATCTATTCACTTTCCAGCTGTTACAGAGTTTGTTGGAGGAGGGGGCCCTATTTTAGCTGGACCGGTATGGCCGTTTATCTCAATCACAATTGCCTGTGGAGCTATTTCGGGATTCCATGCATTTGTCGGTTCGGGCACCACACCAAAAATGCTCAATCGATGGAGCGATATTAAAGTTGTTGGTTTTGGAGCAATGTTAGTAGAATGTTTAGTTGGCATCATGGCTTTAATCGCAGCCACTGCCCTTCAGCCTGCTGATTATTTTGCCATAAACTCAACACCTGAGGTTTTTAAAACATTAGGAATGGAGGTTGTTCACCTGCCTGAGCTTGCCCGTGAAATCGGACTTGATTTAGAAGGGAGAACAGGAGGAGCTGTTACATTGGCTGTGGGAATGACCTATATTTTTACAAGTATTCCTTGGTTTGAAAGCTTGTCATCTTACTTCTTCCAATTTGTTATTATGTTTGAAGCGGTATTTATTTTAACGGCTATTGATGCAGGAACTCGAGTTGCTCGTTATCTTATACAAGATTTCTTCGGTGAGTTTTATCAACCGCTTAAGAAAACAGACTGGCTTCCTGGGAACATTATTGCCAGTGCCATTGCTTGCTTTATGTGGGGATATCTTCTTTATTCAGGAGATATAGGCTCTGTTTGGGCATTATTTGGTGTATCCAACCAGCTTATGGCATCAATTGGGTTAATCATTGGCGCAACGGTGATCTTGAAAATGGCAGATAAACGCAGATACATGCTAACATGCCTTATTCCGCTGGCATATTTGTTTATTACTGTTAACTATGCAGGCTATTGGATGGTGAAAAATGTTTATTTAAACCCTGAAGCAGCAGGTTTTAACGTTTTGAATGCCATATTGTCAGTCATTATGTTAATACTAGGAGTCATCATTTTGGTATCAGCTATTAAGAAGTGGCTGGACCTTTGGAATTCACCGCGAGTCCAAATGGATGTGACTTCTGCTTCATAGCTTAAAAAAGATCGCTACTTTTAGATAGCGATCTTTTTTTCATGGCTTTTTTCATCAATTCTATTTACCAAGTAGTACGGACGGATTGATTGATTGCATTCAGCGGGGGAGGGGGAGTCCGCAACAAGCTCTTCGAAAAGAGTCTTTTTAATTAAAGGATAAAAACTAATTGGTTATTAATTCATGATTAAAATAAGTCCATGTATTCGAAACCATACACTGAACCAATAGTCAATGCGATGGTCCAAATGGCAAGACTAACGGCCATCCAAGAGATAACATACGGACGAGAAGAGCCGAACGTTAATGCCAATATTGCAGCTAAGTCTGTTCCAACAATCCCTGGGGCTACTAAAGCTAGTCCTGGAAGCCCATATCGTTCCCATATTCTTCTTGCCCTTGTTTCCCTTTTTGATGGTGCTGTAATTCCCTTCCTTTGTCTTCTCCTCTCTCTCCACAAGGAAAGCTGCTTAAAAAAGAGGCCGAAAAGAAGCACCATAAGAAAGTTTCCAGCAAATCCAATAATCGCGACTGCAATCGGATTTAAACCCAATGCTATCCCAAGAGGCACTACAAGAAAAACATCTAATAATGGTGCGGCCGCAAGCACAAATAAAATAAAATATTGCCATATTCCATCAGTTTGTTGAATCCATTCCATCTGATATATAATCCTCCATTTTTCTATTCCTTAGTTAAAATGAATTTCTCTTTGGATACATATACGTACCAAATTTTCAAAAAGTTTCATAGTATATTAATTTTTTGAAAAAAGAAAAGCTTGTAAAGAAAATAGAATCATTTTCTTTACAAGCTTAACAAAAAAGATAATACCTACCAGTTACGATATTTTTTTATAAAATTGTGAAACTCCCGCCATCTGGTTAGTAAAGCTGATATTTGTCTTTTAATGATTCTGGAGCCATTTTAATCATTCCATCTAAAATAAATCCAGCAATCACAACATCATCGACAATTCCAAGTAATGATAAAAAGTCTGGGATTAAATCAAATGGGAAAAATGCATAGGTTAATAGTAATAAAATCCCTAGTACCTTTTTATGAAGCACAACTTCTTGTGAAAGAAAAAATTCCTTTAAGAACGGGATGAACTTCCAGAACTTAAGGATAAATTTTATTCGTTTAAAAAACTTAAACAAACGAATCACCCCTTTTAAGGTTTAATTGAATAGCTTTGAAACGTTGAGATTATACTAGAATGAAATCTCGGAGGGTTTTTCGTCTCTAAGGTTAAAGATGTGATCAAACTTGTTTCAAAAATAGTAACAAATACCATCAAAAAAAAGAATGAACGTACAAACCTAAATGGCAATTAAAATCGCTTCTCCTTAAAAATGTATAAATCTTAGAGAATCTTCCAATTTTGTAAATATCATGCCAGAAACTCTAATTATGATTATTATTTAAGAAGTCGACTTTACAATGTGTATCATCCTTTCAATTTGTTTACTAGTATTTTAAATAACCTGGATCATGTCCTGGTCTTTACTTTCAATCCCTTCGTTAAAGGTCAACCGAGTTTTAAAGCGATAAGAGATTTTTTCGGATGAAATAGGAATCGTTTCAGGCAGCTTGAATGTAAATGAAACCGAATTGGATTCGTCTGAATTAATAAGCTTTGATGATAAAACGGTTGCGGTATCGATTACCTTTTCTTGGCCAGTCGTTTGGTTGAGCATCACTAAATCACAGTCAATACGTTTAAGCTGTTGTTCAATGGTACCGCCTTTTATATAAAAATGTCCGTTTATAAGCTCGCCGCGTCGATATGTTTCCTTTGGCAAAATGAGGTCAATAATTGCTGAACCTACACCTAATAATGACATATATTTTCTAAGTAACATCATGTTCCTCCTGTATTCTCCCTTTATTTGCTTTGTTTAATATATTTTTGGTCAAGTCGTTTTTCAATTTTTTCTAGTTGTTTTTTATCATTTAGAAGTTCTTCTTTATTCTTTTTAATTAATTCTACGAACGACATTTTTTTCATAGTGTAGTTCTCCTTTCGTTACCCTAAAGAAGGATCAACAGAAAAAACCTTTACCATCTTGGTAAAGGTTTTAGAAAACAAATAAAGACCTTTACCAAAAAGTAAAGGTCTTGCTAACAACGGAATGTTGCCAACAAAGCCGAGAGCTAAAATTCACTCTGTAATGACGACTTTATTGTAAAAGCTACTCCCCTTTAGGAGATACGATTTATTATTTGAGTAAATCATATGATATTTTCTTACTTTCGTCAACAGGTATTTACGTGATTAATTAATGAAAATGTTACAAAAATGTTAAGTGCTAAGCGTTGAAAATATATTCAGCGAAAAATTAATCAACTGGGAGAAGGTAGATCGTGCATCATAACGAATTTCTATTAATAAAAGGCTGACTTAAATGGTCGGTCTTTTTTATTTTAAAGATATGTTAACGCTTACCGTTTTTTTTACTGTGTTGATTGGAGCAAAAACGCGAGACTCCTGCTGGAAAAGGGAGGCTTAAGCAGGTGTTAAAACAAACTAGCAGGGAATAAAATCAAATTAAAACAAAACAAACAAATACTATTAAACTAAAAAACAGACAAAAACGGGTATTAAAACAAAAAGAAAAGTAGTATAATCATATTAATAGATAGGAAAAAGGAAATTGGTTCATATTGAATGGAGGTTATGAAATGAAGGTCTCTCTTTTTATTACATGCTTGGCAGATGTTTTTTATTCAAATGTTGGGAAGCATACAGTAGAACTATTAGAGAAGCTGGGCTGTGAAGTCGATTTTCCTGAACAGCAAACATGCTGCGGACAGCCCGCTTTTAATAGCGGTTATCATAAAGAAACAAAAGAAGTGGCGAAGCATATGATTCGCACGTTTGAAGGATCTGATTATGTTGTCGGTCCATCAGGCTCATGTGTTGCTATGCTTGGCGAATACGGACATTTGTTTGAAAATGAACCTGTTTGGAAGGAAAAAGCAGAAAAACTAGCAAGTAAATCATATGAATTAACACAATTTATTGTTGAAGTTTTAAAGGTAGAAAACGTGAATGCTAGTTTGCCAGCATGCGCTACCTATCATAGATCTTGCCATATGACAAGGCTGCTAGGTGTGAAGGATGCACCAGGAAAGCTTTTAGACAACGTAGAAGGCTTAAAGGTGAATCCGCTTCCGAACAGTCAGGATTGCTGCGGTTTCGGCGGGACGTTCTCGGTGAAAATGGTGCCGATTTCTGAGCAAATGGTCGATGAAAAGGTTCAGCATATTGAGGAAACAGGGGCAGAAATTTTAATTGGCGCAGATTGCGGCTGCTTAATGAATATCGGAGGAAGAATCAACCGCAAGGGCAAGCCGATCAAAGTGATGCATATTGCAGAAGTACTGAATAGTGAGGTGAAGTAAGATGGCGATGAAAATAAGTGATGACAAGTTTTTTGAACGGGTGGATAAAGGTGTTCACAATACATTTATGCGCAATGCGGTTGTTGCTGCTCAAGAACGCATGCAGGGAAGACGTTTAGCAGCGGCTGAAGAATTAGGAAATTGGGAAGAATGGCGCAAGCTTGGTGAAGAAATTAGAACACACACACTCGAGAATCTCGATTACTATTTAGAGCAGCTTAGTGAAAATGTTACGAAACGTGGAGGCCATGTTTTCTTTGCCTCAACAAAGGAAGAAGCAAATGAGTATATTTCCAAAGTGGTAAAAGAAAAGCAAGCTAAAAAGGTTGTAAAGTCAAAATCAATGGTGACAGAGGAAATTCATTTAAATGCTGCACTTGAAAATGCTGGCTGTGAGGTGATTGAAACAGATTTAGGAGAGTATATTCTCCAGCTTGATGATCATGATCCGCCATCACATATTGTGGTCCCTGCACTTCATAAAAATAAAGAGCAAATTCGGGACACGTTTAAGGAAAAACGTGGCTATGATAAGTCGGAGATTCCAGAAGAACTGGCGCTTTTTGCAAGAGAGCAGCTTCGCCAGGAATTTTTAACTGCGGATTTAGGCATTACAGGCTGTAATTTTGCCGTTGCGGAATCAGGATCAATAAGCCTTGTAACAAATGAAGGGAATGCGGGACTTGTAACCGCTTTACCTAAAACGCAAATTACGGTAATGGGAATGGAACGGATTGTTCCTACCTGGGAAGAGCTAGATATCCTCGTAAGTTTACTTTGCCGAAGTTCTGTTGGTCAGAAACTAACAAGCTATATTACAGGCTTAACAGGACCGAAGGATGAAGAGGATGTTGATGGTCCAGAAGAGTTTCATCTTGTCATCGTTGATAATGGACGTTCCAATATATTAGGCACTGAGTTCCAAAGTGCTCTCCACTGCATTCGCTGTGCTGCATGTGTGAATGTTTGCCCGGTTTATCGCCATATTGGCGGCCATTCCTACGGATCAATATATGCTGGTCCGATCGGGGCTGTCTTAACACCATTATTAGGCGGTTATGAAGATTATAAGGAGCTTCCATATGCATCATCCTTATGTGCGGCATGTACGGAAGCATGTCCTGTGAAAATACCGCTGCATGAATTGCTCATTAAGCATCGGAGAAAGATTGTCGAAGATGAGAAGAAATCGCCATTTGCTGAAAAGCTTGCGATGAAGGGCTACCAGTTAGCTGCAAGTTCACCGAGTATTTATAAGGCGGGAACAAAATCAGCATCAACCGTGATGGCGCCATTTACCCAAGCGAACAGCATTCAAAAAGGCCCGGGTCCAATGAAGCCTTGGACAGATGTTCGTGATTTCCCAGCTCCAAGTAAGGAAAGATTTAGAGATTGGTATAAAAAGAGAGAGAAAGGTGGGGAATAGAAATGGCACAAGGACAAGTCCATAATCGCGAACCATTTCTAAATACTGTTGCAGCAAAGCTCGGTCGCGGACGAAAATCAATTGTTGCAAAGCCTGAGTGGAACACTACCCCGCAATATGATGTGTTAAAGGATGCATCACAGGATGACTTGGCAGACGTCCTAAAAAAGCATTGTAATGTGATCCATACTCAATTTATCGAAACGAATTCAAATGATTTAACAAAAAATCTGCGCAAGGTTTTTGAACAATATGAAGTTAACAGCGTAGTAACCTGGAAGGATAGCCGTCATAAGGAATTTCGCTTGGAGGATGAACTTCAAAAAAACTGGCCTGCTGAGGGCATCGATGTTCATATTTGGGATCCCGCCCTTAAGGAAAAGAATATTGAAGCAGCAGAAAAAGCGGATGTCGGAATCACCTATAGTGATATCACCCTAGCTGAATCAGGTACAGTTGTCTTATTCAGCAGTGAAAATAAAGGCCGTTCAGTGAGTTTATTACCGAAAACGTATATTGCAATTATCCCGAAAAGTACGCTCGTTCCTAGAATGACACAAGCAACATCGCTCATTTCTAAACAAGTGCAGGAGGGGAAAAACATCTCCTCTTGTATCGACTTCATTACCGGTCCAAGCAATAGTGCTGATATCGAACTCAATTTGATCGTTGGTGTACATGGTCCGATAAAAGCCACTTATATGTTAGTAAACGATAAATGAAATAAGTTTCAAAAACAAACAAAAAATGTATTCAAAAATAAACAAACATATTGTATAATAAAAACAAGATATAAAAAGAGAAAACAGAAACAAAGAGGAGGAAACAAAAATGGTACAAAGCTTATGGAATAAAGAACAGGCTTCAGCATTACAACCAGGATTAGAGGAGCTAGTTTACCGCTCCAATCTAATTGGTACAGACCGTTCCGTTTGTAACTGGGGCGGCGGAAATACATCAATGAAAACAATCGAAAAGGATTTCCGCGGTCGTGATGTAGAAGTCATGTACGTTAAAGGAAGCGGATCAGATTTAGCAACAATGAAAGCCCACAACTTCACTGGATTAAGAATGGAAGATATTCGCCCATTAATTGAACGTGACGAAATGTCAGATGAGGAAATGGTAGCATATCTTGCTCACTGCATGATCGACAGCAAGCATCCGCGTGCATCAATCGAAACTTTATTACATGCATTCTTGCCATTTAAGCATGTTGACCACACACACCCAGATGCAATCATCAGCCTTTGCTGTGCAGATAATGGCAGACAAATTGCAGAAGAAATTTACGGTGACCGTTTTGTATGGGTTCCTTACGTACGACCAGGATTTACTTTATCAAAAATGATTGCTGAAGGCGTAAAAAACAATCCAAATGCAGAGCTTGTTCTTATGGAAAAACACGGACTGGTTGTTTGGGGAGAAACGGCAGAAGAGAGTTATGAAAAAACAATTTCAGTTATCAACGAAGCTGAACAATATATTCAGGCTAGAGTAGTAGAAGAAAATGTATTTGGCGGACAAAAATACGAGTCACTTCCAGAAGAGGACCGTAAAAAGGTATTAGCTCAAGTAATGCCTGTTATCCGCGGTGCTGTGAGCGAAGAAAAGAAAATGCTTTTAACGTATGATGATGCTGAAGATGTATTACAATTTGTAAACAGCAATAATGCTCCAGAATTATCACAAGTAGGTGCAGCATGTCCTGATCACTTAGTTCATACAAAAATGACTCCATTATTCATTGACTGGAATCCTCAAGAACAAGATGCTGCAAGTTTAATAGAAAAAGTAAAAGCTGGAATTGCAAGTTTCAAAGAAGAGTACAAAGCATACTTCGAAAGAAACAAAAACGAAGGTGACCAAATTTCTGAAACAGCTCCGCGTGTTATTTTAATTCCTGGTATCGGAATGGTGAACACTGGCAAAAACGTAGCAATGGCCAACGTAAGCGGTGCTCTTTACCACCGTGCAATTGCGGTAATGAAGGGTTCTACGACCCTAGGTAGCTTTGTTTCTTTAAATGAAAATGAATCGTTCAATGTTGAATACTGGCCTTTAGAGCTTTACAAATTATCATTAGCTCCAGCTGAAGCTGAATTCTCAAGACAAGTAGCATTTGTTACAGGTGGAGCAGGCGGTATCGGAAGTGAAACTTGCCGTCAATTTGTTGCAGAAGGCGCACATGTAGTGATTGCTGACCTTAATCTTGAAGGTGCAGAAAAGGTTGCAGCAGAAATTAATGAAAAATATGGTGAGGGGCGTGCACTCGCTGTTAAGATGGATGTAACCAGCGAAGAAGCTGTTCAAGCAGCATTTAAACAATCAGCATTAACATACGGCGGTGTAGACATTATCGTAAACAATGCAGGTCTTGCCACTTCAAGTCCATTTGACGAAACATCTTTAAAAGAATGGAATCTTAATATGAATGTGCTTGGAACAGGTTATTTCTTAGTTGCCCGCGAAGCATTCAAACAAATGAAATCACAAGGCACTGGCGGTAACATGGTATTCATCGGTTCGAAAAACTCAGTATATGCTGGTAAAAATGCAGCTGCATACAGCTCTGTTAAAGCAATGGAAACTCATCTTGCAAGATGTATTGCTGCAGAAGGCGGAGAATTTGGTATTCGCGTAAACTCTGTACTTCCAGATGCTGTGCTTCAAGGATCAGCTATTTGGGGATCCAGCTGGAGAGAGGAACGTGCAGCAGCATACGGAATTCACCCAGATCAGCTAGAAGAGCACTATCGTAAACGTACAACTTTATTAGTGAATATCTATCCAAAAGATATTGCTCAATCCATTCTATTCTTTGCTTCTTCTAAATCAGATCGTACAACTGGCTGTATGCTTACTGTTGACGGCGGTGTACCAGCAGCATTTACTAGATAATAGACGATCGTAAGGTTATACCAAAGGGTCTGACTCCTCCGACAAACACTAGTATACGGAATTTTCTTTTAGTCAAAATCCTTATATCATGTGTTTGAGGGGTCTGACCCTTTTCCTTAAGAAAAAATTTTTTTGAGGATTTGAAAACGCTTAATATGGAAGTCTTAAACGACTATACGACATTTGCAGACTATGTGATAATATGAAGTTAGGGACAACAAGCACAAGGTCTGGCACTTTTAGTCATTCCTCATTGTAAGTATAACTTGGAGGTATTCATTCAAAATGCTTGTAGCAGAAAGACATCGGAAAATCGTTGAAGTTGTAAATGAAAAATTAAGTGTAAGAGTAACAGAGCTAAGTAAGCTTTTTAAAGTTACCGAAGAAACCATTAGGCGCGATTTGGAAAAATTGGAAAAAGAAAACTTGCTTCGCCGCAGTCATGGCGGTGCCGTAAGTATACAGGATGAGCAATCAGAGGTTTCTTATACCGAAAGAGAAATTACAAACGCAGCAGAAAAGAAAGCTATTGCACTTGAAGCGGTAAAGCTTATTATGCCTGGGGACCAAATTGTTTTAGACGCAAGTACATCCGCATGGTATATGGCAAAAGAAATGCCTGACCTCCCGTTAACTGTCATAACCAACTCTATTAAAGTGGCGGTTGAGCTCAGCAAAAAAGAGCAGGTGAAAGTGATTTCTACAGGAGGGATGCTCCTGGCAAGATCCCTTTCATATGCTGGCCCTTTAGCAGAAAGATCGTTAAATATGTATCATGTAAACAAGGCGTTTATTTCTTGCAAAGGAGTTCACCTGGAAGGCGGCTTAAGCGATTCAAATGAATGGCAGGCTTTATTGAAAAGACAAATGATGTCAATTGCGGATCAAACGATTCTATTGGCGGATTCGACAAAGTTTGGTGTTCGCACCTTTGCGCATATCACCAACATCGGACAGGTTAGCTCTATACTGACTGACTCCAAAATTGATGATTCATACAGCAGGGCATTGGAGGAAAAAGGTGTCCAAGTTAAAACTGTTAAGGTTGCAGAATAAAACCGGGCAGCCAGCATGACAAGCTTGCCCAATTTAAATGAGGGATCTAAGGTGAATTCTGATCTTTTACAGGAATTACTTCAATTGACTGACGAAGAAAAGCTAATGCTTCAACAGAAAAAAGAAGTGAAAAAAGAACTGTACACAAGCCAAGATCACTTTATTGTTGAGAGTGAGAAATTTCTTAACAATAATACGATGATCATGGTGCGAAAGCATATAAGATTTGTTGACTTTCCAAAGCATAAACATAATTATATTGAATTGAATTATGTGTATCATGGAACGCTTAAGCAAACTGTCGGAAATGAGCGTTTCATCTTAAAAAAAGGCGATCTTCTGTTTTTAAATCAACATATAGAGCATGAGCTTGAGGCATGTAGCGAAGAGGATATTATTATCAATTTTATCATCAAGCCAGAATTTTTCTCCTTCATCTTTTCCTATTTAACAACGGAAAACTTGCTCAGCAATTTTTTAATTAACAGCCTTTTTAATCATACACAAAACGGACAATATCTTTATTTTGCTGTATCAGAGATTAAGAGTATCCAGGAGCTGGTTGGGAAAATAATCGTAGAAATCATGCAGCCCTCGTTAATGTCTGAATCAACAATTAAATTATATATGGGTTTATTAATGGTTGAGCTTATCAAGCATTCAGATAAGGTGAAATATAAAGAGGATGCAGATAAACATCATACCATAATAGAATCTCTGAAATATGTGGAAGAAAACTATCAAGATGCTTCCTTATATCATTTAGCAGAAAAATTAAATCAGCCGCACTATGCCTTAAGTAAACAAATAAAAAAGGCTACGAATCTAACCTTTAAAGAATTACTTCAGGAAAAAAGATTACGTGTTGCAAAGGATTTATTAGAAAATACTTCTTTATCAATTGCTTCTATTATTGAACAGGTAGGGTATGAAAATATCAGCTATTTCTACCGGGTGTTTAAAAGCAAATACGGATATACACCAAAACAATTTAGAGAACTGACAATTAAATAGTTTTCATAATTAGCCATATTTCTCCTTGTTATATAAGAAAATATGGCTTTTTTTGTCGCAGGATGACAAAAAGGATAATAGTGCAAATAAGGACAATAAAATAGTTGAATAGCGATATTGGATGTTTCATTAAACTATTTTATTATAAAGACAAGCAAGCGTTTTCAATGAAGAGGGTGAAAAATATGAGTAAATATAGCTTAGCAGTAGATATAGGAGCTTCAAGCGGAAGATTGATTCTTGGGCATCTTGAAAATGGCAAGCTAAAATTAAACGAAATTCATCGTTTTGAAAACAATATTGTTCAAAAAGGTGAGCATTATTGTTGGGATGTAGAAAAACTATTTAATGAAATAAAAGCGGGAATCAAAAAGTGCAATGATTTAGATATAAAACCTGAAAGCATTGGGATCGATACTTGGGCAGTTGACTTCATGCTGCTGGATGAAAACGACAATCCGATAACAGATGCAGCAGCTTACCGCGATCCCCGCACAGATGGAATGATGGAGGAAGTATTTAACATTATTCCAAAAGAGAAGCTTTATTTAGAAACAGGTATTCAATTTCTAAAATTCAACACCATCTACCAGCTTTATTCTTTAAAGCAAAAATCGCCGGAGATTCTTGATAAAGCCAAGTCGTTTTTGATGATACCAGAATACTTTAACTTTTTACTAACTGGCAAAAAGGTAAATGAATATACAAATGCTACCTCTACACAGCTCGTGAATGCATTCACGAAAAAATGGGATGAAGAGATTTTAGATCAATTAGGAATAAATAAACAAATATTCCAAGAGATTCATCCTCCTAAAACGGTATTAGGAACGCTCTCTGAAGAGCTAGTAAATGAAGTAGGATTTGATATGAAGGTCGTACTACCTGCGACACATGATACAGGATCAGCTGTACTCTCAGTACCTGAACTGAAGGATACGATTTACATCAGCTCTGGTACATGGTCATTAATAGGTGTCGAAAATCGTTTCCCTATTTGCGTTCCCAAAGCGCTAGAATATAACTTTACCAATGAAGGCGGCGTTGATTACCGCTTCCGTTTTCTAAAGAATATTATGGGACTCTGGATGATTCAAGAGGTGAAACGAAACTATAATGATCAATACTCATTTGCTGAATTAGTTAACCTCGCCCTTGAGGAAAAAGAGTTTAACTCCATTGTGAATGTTGATGATGACCGTTTCTTAAAACCTGAAAATATGGTAGAGGAAATTCAGAAGTACTGTAAAGAAACGAATCAGCAGGTACCGCAAACACCGGGACAAATCGCAAAATGCGTGTATGAGAGTTTGGTAACTAGTTATCAGCAAGCAATAAATGAAATAGAAGAAATCTTTGAAAAGTCATTCCCTAAAGTAAATGTCATAGGCGGCGGCTGCCAAAATGAAATGTTAAATCAACTAATTGCTGATGTGACGAATAAAGAGGTTGTTGCCGGACCAGTTGAAGCTACAGCGATTGGCAATATTGTCGCACAGTTAATGGCTTTAGGAGAAATAGAAGACATTACTCAAGCAAGATCAATTATTAAAGATTCATTTGAAGTAAAAACCTATAAACCACTATTAGTGAGAGGATGAGAAAGATGTCAGTAAAAGAAAGTTTTGAACTAGCTAAAAAGGAATACGAAAAATGGGGCATCAATGTTGATGAGGTATTTGAACAATTAAAGCAGGTACCTATATCCATTCATTGCTGGCAAGGTGATGATATCGGCGGCTTTGAAGTAAATAAAGGTGAATTATCTGGGGGAATCGATGTAACAGGAAACTATCCAGGTAAAGCAACAACACCTGAAGAATTAAGAAGTGATTTAGAGAAGGTACTTTCCCTTATTCCTGGTAAGCACCGCGTCAATTTACATGCAATCTATGCTGAAACAAACGGTGAAGCTGTGGATAGAGATCAAATAGAACCAAAGCATTTTGAAAACTGGGTAAACTGGGCGAAGAAAAATGGACTAGGTCTTGATTTTAACCCAACGCTTTTCTCCCATGAAAAAGCAGCAGATGGCTTAACTTTAGCACACCCGAATCAAGAAATTCGCGAATTCTGGATTAATCACTGTATTGCCAGCCGTAAAATTGGCGAGTACTTTGGAAAAGAATTAGGAACACCAGCCTTAACGAATGTGTGGATTCCTGATGGCTATAAAGATGTACCAAGCGACCGCCTTACACCAAGAGTACGCTTAAAAGAATCTTTAGACAAAATTTTTGAAGAGCAAATCGATGAGCAATACAATATTGATGCAGTAGAAAGTAAATTGTTCGGCATCGGCTCTGAGTCCTATGTTGTCGGCTCACATGAATTTTATTTAGGCTATGCATTGAAAAATAACAAATTATGCCTGCTGGACACTGGACATTTCCATCCAACTGAAACAGTTTCAAATAAAATTTCGTCCATGTTATTATACAGCGATAAGCTTGCATTGCACGTTTCACGCCCGGTACGCTGGGACAGTGACCATGTTGTCACACTTGATGATGAGTTAAGAGAAATTGCCTTAGAGATTGTTCGCAACGAAGCACTGGACAAAGTGATGATTGGACTCGATTTCTTTGACGCAAGCATCAACCGTGTTGCTGCATGGGCAATCGGAACACGCAATATGATTAAATCCTTACTGTACGCTATGCTTGTACCAAATAACCACTTAAAACAACTGCAAGAAGAAGGCAACTTTACTGAAAGACTAGCGCTAATCGAGGAATTCAAAACATACCCATTCGGAGCAATCTGGGATTACTACTGCGAACAAATGGGAGTACCAGTAAAAGAAGCGTGGTTAGAAGAAGTGAAGAAATATGAGCAAGACGTATTATCAAAAAGATAAATAAGAGGAAAGGGCTGCAACTGCTAGGGAATAGTGGTTGCAGCCCTTTTATTTTGCTAATCAGTGTTCTTCGTCTATTTGAAATAGGCTGTGAAAAGGGTAAATGGCTGATAAATTTGAGGTTGTGCCGATAATAAGAAGAGAGGTGAAAAGGTGCTAATCCGCTGAAAAAAGAGGGGAGCGCTGAAAAGTTGGGTCAATCCGCTGAAAAAAGCCAGTCGCGCTGCAAATAGGTCATATCGCCAAAAACGGCAGCCCGCCTATTAAAGGAGGATGCCGCTAAAACAGACGATACCACCATAAAAAAAGAGAGTCCGCCATTATATTCCGCAAAGTCCAGAATATAAAAACGGCAAACTCTCTCCAAAACGCCTCACTCACGATCGGCAGCACTCTTCCACTAGTCTTCCTGAGAATCCTGCAGAGCTTCCAATAACAGATCGACAATATGCAAGGCACGTACTCGATCCGACAATCCTTCACGTTCAATACCGAGCTTCATTTGCAATAAGCAGCCTGGATTGGCAGTGACAATCGTTGTAGCATGAGTTGCTTTAGCTTGTTCCATTTTATGATCCAATATCTGCATAGACATTTCAGATTCGACAATGTTATAGATACCGGCTGAACCACAGCATCGGTCGGCATCCTTCATTTCCTGAAAATCAATGCCTTTTATTGCTTGCATCAGAAGGCGAGGTTCACTGGAGGTCTTCATCACATTCCGTAAATGGCAGGAATCTTGGTACGTAACAACTTGTGCGGGCAGCTTCAAGTTTCGTTTATGGAATTCCAGCTCCACTAGGACAGCAGATACATCCTTCAGCTTGTTAACAAAGTCTTTGGCACGGTCCTTCCATTTTGGATCATCTTTTAGTAAATGATCATAATCAATTAAGAATGCACCACAGCCTCCGGCATTTGTAATAATATAATCAATGGTAAGTTCTTCAAACGCTTGAATATTACGTTTTGCTAATTCTTTTGCCTGTTCTTTTTCCCCGCTATGACCATGTAGTGCGCCGCAGCATGCTTGATTTTTCGGAATCACGATTTCACAGCCAGCAGCTTGCAGTAGTTTGATTGTTGCATTATTTGTGTCTAAAAACATCGTATCCATTAAACAACCTGAGAAAAAAGCGACTCTTTTTTTACGTATCCCTTCTGGTTGATGATGGGTAGGCCGGTTTTTCATTTCCTTTATTGTCGGTACTTTAGGAAGCACTTTTTCCATTGTCGCGAGATGATCAGGCAGGATATTGATTAAGCGCGTTTTTCTCATCATGCTTTGTAAACCTGACCGCTGATAGAATCCTAGAAAGCCAGTTGCCATGATCATACGATTTTGATATGGAAAGAGTCCTTCAAAGACTGCCTTGCGTACGGCACGGACAGGCAGTGAATGTTTTTTATTTTGGTTGATAATATCCCTTGCTTCCTCTAGTAAATGACCGTAATTGACACCAGATGGGCAAACAGGTTCACATGCGCGGCAGCCAAGGCAAAGCTCTAACGAACGTTCCACATCCTCGTCTGGTTCTATCAATCCGTCTGCTACTGCCTTCATAAGTGCAATGCGTCCACGTGGAGAGTGGGATTCTTTAAAACCTGATTCAACATAAGTGGGACAAGATGGCAAACAAAAGCCGCAGCGCATGCAATTTAAAAGCTCATCTTCATCCATCCGTTCTTTAAATTGTTGTTGAATCTTGTCACGTTCTTTTAAGGTTGTCATCTTGTTACCACCACCCGTTTTCGAGATTCTTTGGCAAAGACTTTCCCTGGATTCATAATATTGTTTGGGTCTAGTGCCGTTTTTATTGCCTTCATCGCTGCGATTCCTTCTTTTCCAAGCTTCAGTTCCAGATAAGGTGCTTTCATTACACCGACACCATGTTCGCCTGTAATCGTTCCGCCAAGCTCGATTGCTTTCTCAAAGATTTCTGCGAATGCTTTTTCGACTCGTTCAATTTCCTCTTGGTTTCGTGAGTCTGTTAAACATGTTGGGTGCAAATTCCCGTCACCTGCATGTCCGAATGTACAAATGTTGACTTGGTATTTATTTGCGATTTCATTAATGGCACGTACCATTTTCGCAATTTCTGACCGCGGGACAGTTGCATCCTCTAGAATCGTTGTGGGTTTTAAACGAGCGAGTGCAGATAAGGCTGATCGGCGTGCTGTTCGTAAGGCCATTGCCTGTTCTTCTGATTCGGCGACTTGAACGGAAATCGCATTTTCCGCTGCGCAAACTTCCGAAATTCGCTTTATATCTCGCTCAACTACCTCAGAAGGCCCATCCTGTTCAATTAAGAGAACGGCTTGGACATTTGTAGGCAAGCCAATTTTTGCAAAGTCCTCTACAACCTGAAGCGTTGGCTGATCAAGAAATTCCAGCGTCGTTGGGATGATTTTACTTGCGATCATTTTTGAAACAGAACGTGCTGCTGCTTCAAGGTCCTGATATAAAGCAAGAATGGTTTTTTTTGTTTCAGGCATCGGAATTAATTTTAAGGTAGCTTCTGTAATAATCCCCAGTGTTCCTTCAGAACCGACAAATAATCGCGTTAAATCATAACCGGCTACATCCTTTGCCAGTTTTCCTCCTGTGCGGATAATATCTCCGTTTGCTAATACAATTTCAAGAGCGATGACATAATCACGTGTAACACCGTATTTTAATCCGCGCAAGCCACCGGAATTTTCGTTAATGTTCCCGCCAATGGTTGAAATTTTCATTGAACTGGGATCTGGGGGATAGAATAAGCCGCGTGACTCTACCTCATTAATCATATCGAGCGTAATCACACCAGGCTGAACCGTAACAGTTAAGTTTTCTTCATCTATTTCAAGGATGCGGTTCATATGCTTAAACAAGATAACAAGTCCGCCTTCAGTAGGACAAGTGCCTGCACAAAGATTTGTGCCAGAACCGCGGGGGACGATAGGGATGTTATGTTTAAGACAGATCCTGACGATTTCTGAAATCTCTTTTGTGTTACGCGGAGATATCACTCCATCTGGCATCGATTGAAACTGAGGAGTTGCATCATATGAGTAAACAAGCCGTCCAGCATTTGAATCATCAAAGTTTTCAGAACCAACGATTTTGATTAATTTTGTTTTTATATCGGATGTAATCATTTATTTCACACCTTTATCAAATAGTTAAAATTTTGAATTTCTTCTATTAAAAAATGAATCTATGCATCTGCAATTTAGAATAGAATTGAAATAATATTTTATTAATAGTATATTATAATTAAAATAAAAAATCAAAATGAATCAGTGAGGTGTTATAAATGGAGTATTCTATACTAGCTGTTGATTTAGATGGAACGTTATTAAACAAAGAACATGAAATCGATCAGGAAACGGTTGAGGCGATCCATGAGTATCGCGACAAAGGCGGAAAGGTTGTGATATGCAGCGGCAGAACGGCATTATCAACAAGATGGATTGCTGAAACAATCGGAATCACAGACCCTATTGTTGCGTTAAATGGTGCAGTTATTCAAACTCATAATGGAAACATTATAGAGAGATTTCATTTTGAACAAAAAGCGTTGCCTCGTTTTCTTGACTTTTGCCTGTCACATGGTGTGTATGCCCATTTTTATGAAGGGGAATCGATTCTTGTACCTGAAGAAAATCATTGGAATGTCAGCTGGGTGGAACAAAATATCTTGCCATTGCAAAGGTCAGGTGGTAATCCGGATGTTTGCCAGCGGTACCGGGATCAATGCTCTGTTCAATTAGTAGAAGATTTCAATCATTACTTAGGAAATAACAATTCAATCATATCAAAAATTGCTGTTTTTCATAAACAAGATTCACTTTATGAATTTTCAAAGAAGCTTGCCGGGCAATCTAATGATTATGAAGTTTCCACCAGCCTAAATTATTCAAATTTAGAAATATCTCCAAGCGGCGTTTCAAAAGCTGGATCCATTACCAGGCTTGCCGCTCAATTAGGTATTCCATTATCAAAGGTAGCTGCAATTGGAGATAATTATAACGATATGAAAATGCTTAAAGCAGCTGGTTTAGGAATTGCGATGGGGAATGCTCCTGATGAAGTGAAAGTGGCAGCAGATGTAATGACAGAGACGAACGGTGAAGCTGGTGTAGCAAAGGCAATACGAAAGTTTTTATTATGAAATTAAAATATTATTTTAAAATTTTATTTTATATATTGAAATTTAATTTCAAACACGCTATACTGAACGTAGATTTTGCAACACGAAAATGGAGGTCAATTCAATGGATCAAAAACTCACCTTATTGACAACAGAATCTCGTAACGATCGAACCATGCATATAGATACAGCCGATACGGCTGAAATTTTGAGAGTGATGAATGAAGAGGACCAAAAAGTGGCCTTGGCTGTTCAACAAGTGCTTCCAGATGTCGAAGCGGCGATCAATTTTGCTTTTGAGTCATTGAAGAATGGCGGCCGGCTTATTTATCTTGGAGCAGGCACCAGCGGACGGCTTGGTGTGTTGGATGCGGTTGAATGCCCGCCGACGTTCAGTACTGATCCAAGCTTAGTTCAAGGGATTATGGCAGGCGGAGAAAGAGCATTTGTGAAAGCAGTCGAAGGTGCTGAGGATAAGGAAGAACTTGGTGAGCAGGATTTAAGGGACATTCAGTTAAGTTCAAATGATACAGTTATTGGCATTGCGGCAAGCGGCCGTACACCTTATGTAGTTGGTGCGCTTAAATATGCAAAAAGTGTAGGAGCAAAAGCTGTGGCATTATCATGCAATGAAAATGCACCGATCAGCCAAGTAGCAGACCAGAGCATTGAAGTTGTCGTTGGTCCTGAAGTACTGACAGGCTCAACAAGATTAAAAGCTGCAACAGCGCATAAAATGATCTTAAATATGATTTCAACGACGACGATGATTAAGCTTGGTAAGGCATATGAAAATTTAATGGTTGATGTGCATGTGAGTAACTTTAAATTAAAGGAACGTGCGACAAATATTATTCGTAAAATTACCAATGTCTCATATGAACAAGCGAAAGAAACACTGGAATTAGCAAATAATGAAGTAAAAACAGCAATCGTCATGATTGCAGCAGGAAAAGAGTATGAAGAAGCCGCAAAGCTGCTTGAACAGGCTAAAGGATATGTGAGAACTGCAATTGAACTTAGTAAGAATTAAAGGAGAGTAAAGATGGCATCAGGCGGATTAAATATAATTAAAAATGTAATACCAAGCCTTCCGGAATCTGAGCGGAAAATTGCAGATTATATTTTGGATCATCCAAAAGAGGTGGTGAATTGTACCGCTGGAGAGCTGGGGGCATTGGCTGGTTCAAGCAGTGCAGCTGTTATTCGTTTATGCAAGTCGCTTGGTGTTAAAGGATTTCAAGAATTAAAGGTAAGGATCGCCGGAGATTTAGTAAAGCCGGTTGAACAAGGCTATCGGGACATTGAGCCGGATGAAACGATTCAATCGATTGTTCAAAAGACAACAAGCAACAGTATTCAAAGCTTGAGCGATACATCTGAACTGATTAACAATGATGAGCTTGAGCAAGCCGTTCATGTATTGCTTAAAGCAAAAAATGTTCATTTTTTTGGAATTGGTGCTTCACATATTATTGCGATGGATGCACAACAAAAATTTCTTCGAATTAATAAAGGTTCAACCGCCTTTACTGATGCACATCTTGTCGCAACACTGATTGCGAATGCTGATGAAGATGATGTTGTGTTTGGCATATCCTTCTCAGGAGAAACAAGAGAAGTCATTAATGTTCTTTCACTGGCTAAAGAAAATGGTGTGAAAACAATAAGCTTAACGAAATATGGCCAGTCAGCGGTTTCGTCATTAGCAGAAATTAATTTATTTACATCATACTCAAACGAGGCACCGTTTCGAAGTGCTGCCACATCTTCCCGGCTTGCCCAGCTCTATGTCATCGATTTGCTGTTTTTATGCATGGCGGCTAAGCAGTATGATGAGACAGTCCAATATATTGATAAAACAAGAGAAGCCATAAAATTTTTAAAAGAGAATAAATAATCGCCTGTACCTTCTAAATCAGGCTTTTATTTCAGAAAAATAATAGCGTTTTCAAAACAGCAGGATTGCTGAAATGGAAAAAGGGGGATTTGAAATGTCTGGGGAAAATCAATTATTAGCAAAAAAGATACTTGAACAGCTTGGCGGGGCCGAAAACATTGCGTCATATACACATTGCATGACCCGACTTCGTGTAACACCAATAGACGGAACGAGCGTTAATAAAGAAGCACTTAAAAAAATAGATGGTGTGTTAGGACTTGTTGAACAGGAAACATTACAAATTATTTTAGGCCCAGGTAAGGTTGGGAAAGTGACAGAAGAATTTGGCAAGCTAGTAGATGATTCAGGTGGCATCGATTTAAAAGAGCGTGCCGCTCAGAAAAAATCAGAGCTAAAAGAAAAAAATGCTACACCATTTAAGCTTTTATTGCGGAAAATTGCGAGCATCTTTATCCCGCTTATCCCGGCTCTAGTAGCATCCGGTTTAATCACAGGGATTACAAAGGCGATTGTTCAGGCAGGATGGCTGCCAGCAGAATCACAAACTGCGATTATCTTGTCAACGATCGGTGGCGGACTGTTTGCCTATCTCGGAATTCTAGTGGGGATAAATGCAGCGAAGGAATTTGGGGGTTCACCAGCGCTTGGAGGATTAGCAGGGATCTTAATAATAAATCCTGCTGTTGCAGGCATCAGTCTTTTTGGTACAGAATTATTGCCTGGCCGCGGCGGTTTAATAGGGGTTTTATTTGCAGCGATTTTTATTGCATTGGTCGAAAAGCGTGTGCGCAAGTTTGTACCGCAGTCACTTGATATCATTCTTACACCAACAATTGCTTTACTCATTACTGGTATTTTAACTTATCTCGTATTTATGCCAATCGGAGGAATTATTTCAGACGGTTTAACAAAAGGCTTGCTTGCCGTATTGGATATGGGAGGAATTGTCGCTGGATTTGTGTTAGGAGCAACCTTCCTGCCGCTTGTTGTTACTGGATTACATCAAGGATTAACACCGGTTCATTTGGAATTAATTAACTCTATCGGTGATGATCCATTGCTTCCGATTTTAGCAATGGGTGGTGCTGGTCAAGTTGGTGCAGCATTTGCCATTTATATGAAGACGAAGAAAAAACGTTTAAAACGAGCAATAGGCGGTTCTCTTCCTTCTGGGATCCTTGGAATTGGCGAACCACTAATTTTCGGAGTAACGTTGCCGCTAGGAAGACCTTTTTTAACAGCATGCCTTGGAGCAGGAGTCGGCGGTGCATTTCAGGCGTACTTTAATGTAGCAACGGTTGCAGTTGGTGTTTCAGGAATACCGTTAACATTCTTAGTTCATGCTCAACAGATCGTTTTATATTTGATTGGTTTAGTTATTGCTTATGCAGCAGGCTTCATCTTTACGTTTGTATTCGGATTTAATGATCGTATGGCTGGTGAATTTGAGTGATTGGTATCTCGTTTTATTTAAATGATCCAAAGGCTGAACAGAGGCTAATGGAAGCGGGCAAGAAAGGTGTGAAGCGGGCATTTACCTCGCTTCACATTCCTGAAGAAACAGGTGATCTTGCAAGCAAAGCCAAAAAATTGCTTGAAGTGGCAAGAGATTACGGGCTCGATGTATATGCTGATGTATCAAAAAAAACACCAAAGCACCTGGGAATTCAATCATTAGAGGACTTATCGTCGCTAGGTGTAGTAGGACTGCGACTTGATGATTTTTTTGATGATGAAACAATTCTTAAACTTTCAAAGCAATATCGGCTTGCGATCAATGCAAGCATTATCCTTGAAAAAGATCTGATTTCCTTATTAGAGAAGGGGATCAATGCGGATCGATTAATTGCTTGGCATAACTTTTATCCTCGCTGTGAAACAGGACTAGATGAAACGTTTTTCCAAAATCAAACGGCTCTTTTCAATCGCTATCATATTCCAGTGTATGCGTATGTGCCTGGTCGAGGGGAGAAGCGGGGACCGATGTTTGAGGGACTTCCAACGTTGGAACGCCATCGTTATCTGGATCCATTTGTTGCAGCTGTTGAGCTTTATCGTTGGGGTATTGCTGATGTGTATGTCGGCGATCCTGATCCTGGAGAGGGGCTGTTGGAACAATTGGTAAAATATGATGAGGACAAAGTGATTCCACTTCGAATTCAATCATCACGGCTCCAAGAAGGGGAATTTCGTCCGCGACCTGACTTTGCAAGAGATGTTCTGCGGTTAATGGATACAAGAAGTAAAGTAGCGGTTGTTCCTGACAATACAGTTGAGCGAACGTTTGGCAGCATCACCATGGACAATGACCTTTATGGCCGTTATCGCGGTGAAGTGCAAATTGCTTTAAGAGACCTTCCTGCTGATGAGCGTGTCAATGTAATTGGACAGGTAATGAAAGAAGATCGGCCGCTGTTATCTCTTATACAGCCAGGGCAAATGGTGTTTTTTAAGAAGATAACTATTTAAAGTATATGCAAAGGCTGTCTTGACCTTTTGGTTCAAGACAGCCTGTTTTTTTATGATGGAATTAACCTACCTCACTTTAACTGTTTTTAAGATATCAATCATATGCGGCATAATTCCCTCAGATTCTTCCTTGTTCAAGTAATGGATTGTAAATCTGATTAATTTTCCATCTACTTCTTTCACAACAATATTTGTTTGTGTTTTGGTATTTGAGCCATGTAAGAAGAATTCAGCATTTTTATAAAATGGATGGGCGATACGATCGGTTGAAAAGTCAGTTATTTCGTTTCCTTTTAAATAAGCCTTTGAATTTTTCTTAACCTCATTCACATTGGCATTAGCATTAAGCACTTCAATTCTAGAAAAATAAGCATCATTTTTCGTGTATTGGACGATAAATCGTCTTGGTTCTTCTGCATGAAAGGTGAAATCATTTTTTACAGTAACTCCAACTCTTACCCTTGATGCATCATAGCGGCCAGGGGCAGCCGTCACACCCCCATACTTTGCAACGATGAGTTTTTGACCACTCTTTATCGTATTGGAGGTTAATCCATTAATGGATTTAAGCTCATCAACTGTCAGCCCGTAATTTTTGGCTATCCGAAAAAGTGTATCGCCATTTTTAACTATGGCAGTTGTAGGAATGACTAGTTTCTTACCTGGATCACTCTTATTAGAAGATAGCTGATTTATAGATTTGAGCTGGGACACACTCGTCTTGTATTTTGTAGCAAGACTAAATAAGGTATCGTCTTTCTTAATGGTGATGGTAGTAGGAAGAGTAAGAAATTGGCCGGCATAAATGGTTGTAGAAGTCAGGTTATTTAACTGCATTAATTGGGAAACAGTTACATCATTTTTGCTTGCAAGACTGTACAAGGTATCTCCTTTAGTCAATTGATAGATCGTTGAGGCAGCTGCATGGTTATGGCCGAATACTGATACTGCAGCAAACCCTAATGTGATGGCGGCAAGTTTCAAAAAGTGAAACTTCTTTCTCTCCATAGTAATCCCCCTTTATATACGATAAAAAGTATTTCTTTAAACGTTTCTGTATTCCTTTATTTGACGAGGGGGAAAATCAAATAGTTTCAATCGAATATGCTAACTTAACATCGATTACCATGAAAAAAGCGTAAAACAATGGGGGGCACATTGTTTTACGCTTTTTGCTGATAGAATGCACAATAAAGGCTGTTTTTCATATTTTTAGTCGTGACTTTACAAGTTCTGATGAGTTATAATAATGATTATATAGAAATTCTTCTTTTTAAAACATGCTTATTAAATGTTTTACTCAACTATGCTTCATGACTTTCCTTTTTTAATTTCTCCAATACCTCTGGAGGGAATACTAGCCGGCATATGACTTTAGCTAGTTCATAGTAGTCTGTTTGATTGCCGCTTTCCTTTTGCTTTTCTGGTACTTGATCTGATAACACCATAATTGACCATGAAACGGTCTCTAAATCTAGGTCTTGCCATACCTTTCCTTTTTCTTTAGCCTTTTTCAAGCTTGAATAAATTCTGGCATGTATTTTTTTTCTAGCTGCAGAAATCACCTCAGCTAATTGAGAATCCTTCAATAACAATTCAGGTAATACACGGTGCAGACCTAATACTTCAAGATGATTGTAATGCTGCTCCAAAAGTGCGGCAAAAAATGCTTCTGGATTAACATTTGACCAGCTCGGTTCAGGAGGAAGCAGCTTTGCCAGTTGATCATCTAAAAGCGACAACATCAGCTGCCGTTTATCAGTGAAATACCTGTAAAATGTTCCAATTGCAACACCGGCATGTAATGCAATTTCTTTTGCGTTTGTTTGCTCATATCCTTTCTCAATAAACAGAGCACGACCGCTTTCAAGCAAAGCCTGTCGTTTCAATTGTGCCCGTTTTTGTTTTGGCAAGTAAGGATATTCTCCAACTAGCTGTTCATCTTCATGCTCAGACATAGGATCACCTCGGACTTATCATACCATAAAACAGCAAAACGTGAACTCGAGTTCATATTTATTGACATAGCTAGTAGTTGGTGTAATACTTGATTTATTATTCAATGATTCTTTGAATAAATTCATTTAAAGTGAAGGCTATGTTAAAGCTCAATGTGATTTTTGCACTTTGTTGATTGGAACGGATACACCAGACTTCTGCGGGAGAAGCGGATCAAAGAGAGACCCCGCAGGCGCACCCTCCGAGAAGGCTCCCAGACCGTCCGTGGAAAGCGAATGGATGTAACGGAAATCAACAACCAAATCTAAAAGTGAAAAAAGAAAATGGAGTGTAAGGCCAGGATGAAGGAAAATAATGTAGCTAAAGAAGGAGAGATGGTCCGCTTTAAGCGGAACGGATTGGTGATTTTGGGTGAAGTAGTAAAAGTAAGAGATGAAAGTGTCATCGTACAGATTAGCAAATCCGATGCAGAAGAAATAAATGTTGAAACACCATTAACTGTCGTTTCTCACAAAAACTATCAAATTATTAAAGACTAATTTAGCTAGGAAGGTGTGAAATTAGATGGCAACAGATATTCCAAAACAAATTGCTGTTAATTCAACTATTTCTTTAAAAGGGATTGTTAAGGCTATATTTAATGATACCGTCCATGTTCAAATTGGCGAGAAGATTATTGCCCTGCCAATTTCAGATAGCAATCTATTAAAAGGTGACCATGCGAAATAATGTTTACCGGCTCTTAATATCATATAGTAAAAGCAGCGGCTGATCCTTTAGATTAGCCGCTTTTATGTGTACGCACTTGGAGTTCGCAAGGGCTCAAGAGTCCTTGTGTAAGATATTTACAACTGCGTCAGATATAAATGGAAACGCGGTATACTGTCCTTTACGTACGGACGATTTCATGTATGAGAAAAAACTTTTTCAATGCATTAAAGAGGGAAGGAAGGATGAGTTTTTAAAGCTTTTTAAAATAATTCCAGATCGCGGGCAAATGGGGGTATTGTCTAAGAAAAGCCTATTACGGAACCAAAAAAATCTCGGGATTACCGTAATCACTTTGGCAACACGCGCTGCCATGGAAGGCGGCCTCCATCATGAGATTGCTTATACACTTAGTGATTTGTATATTCAAAGTCTTATGTTAAAGTAAATTACTGATTTTGGCACTATTTGATTGGAACAGATATGTGAGACTCCCGCGGAAAGCGAAAACCAGTAGAAAAATCAACATCCAAGTTAACAGAGACAAAGTCAAAAAAAAGGCTATCTTTAAATAGACAAAACCATCTATTTAAAGATAGTCTTTTTATCTAGCATTTTAAGATTTATAATAATCAAAATATCAGTAAAATAAAATTATAAATAAAACGGTTTAAGAAGATGGGAAATCCAAAATGGAGGAAGTATCATGAGATTTCGAAGCAGAGTTAAACATTATTTTAATAAATACGTAATTGAAAGCATTAAGCACAAGTTAATGGGAACCCTGCTTCTTGTCATGATGGTTCCGCTATTAATCTTCATGCTAATCTCAACTCATATTTCAAGGGGAACCGTTGAATCCTCAGAAATTAGCTCCAATCTTTCCCGCATGGAGCTTTCGAAGAGTTATATTGAAGAGCAAATGTACTGGTATAATGACTTTTTATTTTCAGCTCTTGTGGATGAAAAACTGGTGCCAAGTATAACGACAGTTGATAATATAAGCTCGATAAATGCATTTAATACACAGTCCTATCTAAAAGATAAACTATTTGGTTTATATAATGGGAGTGATGATATTTTATCCGTATCACTTGTTTCCTATGAGGATCATCGTCTATATAAAGTAGAAAAGAACGATTTTTATGTAAGCAATGATATAAGCTCACCATCGAATCAGAATCAGAAGGACGCTATATTCAATGTCGATCCAGCTACAGAAAGTTTTTCTTTAGCTCGCAATATCTATCGATTTGAGGACCAAAAGCTGGTTGGAAGACTTGAAATACAAGTTATGTTTTCATTTATGGACCATATAGCCGAAAACCTGCAAAGTAATGAAGAAGAGTCCGTATTGCTCCTTGATTACAATGGGAATTTGCTTTTTAATCCAGATCAGCTCGATATGAAGAGAGAGATCAGCAAAGACATCTCCAACGAAATCATTTCTTCGCAAGAAAGCCATTACCTGAAGAAGGATAAGAATTATTATTTCTTTCAGGAAATGATGAACGGAAAAATCATTTTATTAAAAGTGGTCCCGAAAGAAATGATGATGGTTGGAGCGGTTTATATTGGGCAATCTGGTTTAGTCATTCTTATTATTTCGATTTTCTTAACGGTTTTATTATCGATTATCGTCTCAAATCAAGTTGCCAAACCAATTGTAGCACTCTCAAAGACAATGGAACATGTGGAAGAAACGAACTTTAACGTTCAAATAAACGATAGACGTACAGACGAAATAGGGATTCTCCAAAGAAAATATAAAGAAATGATTGAACGGATCAGGGAATTGATCGAAAAGGATTATAAACGTGAAATGGAAAATCGCGATGCACAATTTCTTGCCCTTCAAGCACAAATTAATCCGCATTTTTTATATAACACACTGCAAGTCATCAGCGGGATGGCTTTGAAAAAACAGGCTAAAGACATGTATCAAATGACACAGCGTCTTGCGAACATGTTTCGTTATATCACAAATAAGCGCGGAGACTTGGTTCCTATTCGTGAAGAGGTTAGCCATTTGAAGAATTATTTATATATTCAAAAGGTTAGATTTGGCGAAAATATTTCGATCCACTTATTTGTTGATGAAGCTGTTAATGATGGCGTTATTCCATTATTATCCCTGCAGCCGATTATTGAAAACTCATTTAAACATGGCTTTGAGTCACAAATTGAAAAAGGAAGGATTAAAATTGATATTCAAAAAATATTTGATGAAATTGAAATAGTCATTGAAGATAATGGTGTGGGAATGTCAAGTTTTGTTTTAGATGAGATAAGAAGAAAGCTGCTGATCGATGAAGGGACACAAAATAGAAGTATTGGCTTAAAAAATGTTGATGCAAGACTAAAGCTTTATTTCGGAAACGAATATGGGATTGAACTATATAGTAAGGAAGCTGAGTATACAAGAGTGATTTTGAGATTGCCTTATATTCAAAGGGATGTGAATTGATATGAATACTTTATTACTTGTTGACGATGAAAGCTGGACCAGAGAAACTGTTAAAGCATTAATTGATTTCGACTCATTGGACATAACACATCTAATGGAAGCAAAAAATGGGGAAGAAGCCCTTGAATCCATTAAACGCAAACGACCTGATTTCATTATAACAGATATGAAGATGCCGGGAATTGATGGAATTGGACTGCTTGAAGTACTTGAAAGAGATTACTCAGATATCCCGGTCATCGTTCTAAGCGGCTATCAAGACTTTGTTTATACTAGACAAGCAATTAAATCACGTGTCATTGAATATTTACCAAAGCCTGTCGATGGAACGGAACTAAATAACGCGTTAGAAAAGGCTATGTATGAAAAAAGAAAATGGAAACAGCAGCAAATAGGTTTTCCATTATTCACAGGTAATCATCCTGAAATGGAGGAATTGATTAAACCCTTTCATCACACACTTGCTTTTTCCTTAAAGGAATTGAATGCCTCTGAGCTTTCCAATAGTATAGAGCGGTTTTTTAGCAAATTAAAGGATTCACACAAAAAAGATGAATCACTTATCTTTCACTTGCATCATGAATTTTTATTTCTCCTGAAGGAAGCTTTGAAGGAACACAAGCTTAGAATGGAGGATATCGGTTTAGATTGGGAGCAATTAAGGCATCTTTCAAACCGCACGATTGAAGATGAGCTTACAAACCAATTAAATATCGGCAAACAAATCATTAGTAAAATTGACGAAATTAGGAAGCAGAAAAACAAAATGAACTTGGAAGATATTAAGGACTATATTGATGATCATTCTGCGTCACCGAATTTATCACTTGAAATCATCGCTAAAACCTTTTTTGTCAGCAAAGAATATTTAACGACAGTCTTTAAAAAAAGATATGGCTGCAATGTGACTGAGTATATTATTACGACCCGAATGGAAAAGGCAAAAGAACTGATCAAGACTACTTCGTTACAATATAAGACAATCGCCGAAATGGTTGGATATGAAGATGTTTCTTATTTTTATCGCGTTTTTAAAAAATACTTTGGAACATCCCCGGGGACAATTCGGAAAACTTAAAATAGTCCAAATGTAAGCGTTAATATTTTCAATTTTATAACCAAGGCAAACAGATTATGATTAAAACAGAAAGGGGAGAATTACTAAATGAGAAAAGCGCTTACATTATTTCTTGTTTCCATTTTATTTGCAGGCTTGCTTGCTGGGTGTACAGCACCAGGCAGCAGCAGTTCATCTGGTGATGCAGGCGGAGGCGATGGAAAAAAGGTAGAATTAAAGGTCTTTATCGGACAGCCTCGTTTTAAGGAGCAATACGAAACATATATTGATCAATTTATTAAAAAACAAAAAGAAGAAAAAGGACGAGAGGTTACAGTTAAGCTTGAATTGCCAAGTGTTAATGAAGCAGATCAGTTATTAAAAACACGCCTAGCTTCTGGTGATAGTCCGGATGTTTTTGCCCTTCATGCTGTCAATGATATCCCGGTATATGATAAGGCAGGATATTTAGAAGATTTATCTGGTGAACCATTTGTGGAAAATCTTTATGACACAGTATCACCAGCGGTTACAAGAGATGGCAAGGTTCTTGCTGTACCTTTAGAAACACTTCAATGGGGATTCATTTACAATAAAGACATTTTTAAAGAGAATGGCGTAGAGGTACCAAAAACGCTCACAGAAATGAAAGCGGTTATAAAAACACTTGAAGACAAAGGAATTACACCATTCATTCGTGCTTATAAAGATTCATATATTCCACAGCTTTTCCTTCCTTTAACGGTTGGTGCTTTAGAAAGTACATCAAATAAAGGTTTTATCGACAGCATGAATGCCGGAGAAGGCTCATTCGCTGATTTAAAAGCCATGTTTGAGATCATTGACCTGGTTCATGCTCATGGAACAGATCGTCCATTTGAAGTTGGTCAGGATCAGGGAGCAGCAGCCTTTGCAAGCGGTGAGGCAGCAATGTGGGTTCAAGGACCATGGATGGCAGAGTCTATGCTTGCGACAAATGAGAAATTCAATTTTGGTGTGGCGGCTCTTCCAATCAATGACGATCCAAATGCTACGCTAATTAATTTAAGTACATCCACATCACTGGCCGTATCAAAAGTAAGTAAAGTAAAAGACGTAGCGAAAGATTTTGTAAACTATATTTTAGATGAACAAGATTCCAGTGCATTTTATGAGAGCTTAGGCTTTAACCCGATTTCTGAAGTTCATACATTTGAAACTTACCCTTGGTTAGAGGATTCGGCGAAATATGTGGAAGATGGAAAAGTGTATCAGGATCCGCTTATTCCAGCGGCAGTAAAATCGGCTTCTGAGAAATTACTGCAAAGCTACTATGCTGGCGATTCCTCTAAGGAAGACGTTATTGAGGGATTAGACCGTGCTTGGCAGGAGTATAACAAAGTGAACAAATAATAGATATGCATAAACAGTGAAAGACAGTTTTTTATAGACTGTCTTTCACTTAAAGATAAGATAATTTTTGATACTTAGGTTTGATGTCCAGCTCCACGCGCCATCGGTGAAGCAAGGACGTGCAAGTGCAGGCAAGAGATAGGGACGACCCTAGTTTTTGACGGCCTCTCTAGTGTGCAGTCAAAAAGGAATTGAAGGCAATGAACACCTTCTATTCCTATTTGCCTTATGCTTAGCGGCTTCTGCTTATCTTAAGAATCATAGAATGAAAGGAATGAAATCATGTGCCAGTAAAAGAATTGAATGTACCGAATGTACCTATAAAGGAAGCGGCAACGAAGAAAAAGCTTAAAACAAAAAGCAACCATTTAAGTTTGATTTTATTTGTCCTTCCAGCCTTTGCTTTCTATTTTGTCTTTCTGTTTATCCCAACGATTGGTGCAGGAGTGTATAGCTTTACGGACTGGAATGGATTAAATCCAACATTCAATTTTGTTGGATTCAGTAATTATATTGAGGCCTTTAGTGATGATCCAGCATTTAGACATTCCTTTTGGTTTACCTTGCGTTACACGATTTTCATGTTTGTGATTCAAAATGTTGCCGCATTGCTTTTAGCTTTATTAATAGAGTCACGAATGAAATCAAAAGGATTTTTTCGAACTATTTTCTTTATGCCAAATATGATTAGTTTAATCATAAGCTCGTTAATGTTTTCATTCATTTTTACCAATGTTTTTCCTGAGCTTTCAAAGCAGGCGATCTTCTCGATATTAGATCAGTCGTGGATTGGGGATGCCAGTGTATCTTTTTACTCAATTTTAATTGTTTCGCTTTGGCAGGGAATTGGCTATATGATGGTCATTTATATGGCAGCGTTACAAGGTGTTCCGAAACAATTAAAAGAAGCTTCGATGATCGATGGTGCAAATGTTTTTCAACGATTAAGACATGTTGTAATCCCAATGATTATGCATGCGATTACCATTTGTTCTTTTTTAACCTTAAATGGAGCATTTAAAGTATTCGATGTTGTATATGCTTTGACACAAGGCGGTCCGGGGACTTCTACTCAAGTAATGGCTTTGAATATTTACGAAGAAGCCTTTTCGAATAACTTCCGTTTCGGCTACGCTAATGCAAAAGCAATGATTCTGTTCCTCGTTGTATTGATTATTACATTGATTCAAGTGAGCATCTTAAAGCGCAAGGAGGTTGAAGCATGAGGGAGAACCGTGCAGTTTCATTTTCCATTAGCCTAATCTTGACTGTTTTTGCGGTTATTTCATTTTTTCCGATCTATATGGCCGTGATCAATTCTTTCAAAACACAAGGGGAAATCTTTAACTCGGTGTTATCGATGCCAAAGTCACTTTCACTAGAAAACTATATGGGTGTTTTTTCAGAGTTAAACCTATTAGGAAGTGGTTTTAATACATTGATTGTTACCGTGATTGGCCTTGCGGGGATTGTATTTTGCGGGTCACTTGCTGGCTATAAGCTTGCTAGAACATCAGGGAAACTTAGTGCCCTTATTTTTACGCTTTTCATTGCCTCTATGCTTGTGCCATTTCACTCGATCATGATTACCTTGAGTCAAATGGCAAAAATTCTTGGCTTCCAAGGATCACTTTATGGTCTTGGTCTCATTTATATTGGGCTGGGTGTAAACATGGCTGTGTTCCTATATCATGGATTTGTGAAATCGATTCCAAAAGAGTTGGAGGAAGCAGCGAAAATTGATGGCTGTAACGATTTTCAAATTTTTATTAAAATTATTTTTCCTTTGCTTAAACCGATAACGGCAACCATATTAGTATTGAATGTGCTCTGGCTCTGGAACGATTTCCTATTGCCATTGATTATGCTGACTGATGTCAATAATTATACGCTTATGCTTTCGATAAATATGCTGTTCGGACAATATGTTGCAGACTGGCCGAAGATCCTTGCTGCATTGGTATTAACGGCATTGCCTGTCGTGGTCTTTTATGCCTTTTTCCAGAAGTATATTCTTGAAGGCATTGCTGATGGCGCTATTAAATAAACGGATGAAAGGAAGAGAGGAAGTTGAAGCAATTACTATATGGTGTCGCTTATTATGACGAATATATGCCTTATGACAGGCTGGAGACTGATATTCAAATGATGAAAGATGCAGGAATTAATGTCGTCCGCATCGCAGAATCAACATGGAGTACGCATGAGCCGCAAAACGGAGTCTTTGATTTTACATCCGTTAATAGAGTACTAGATGCCATGCATAAAGCAGGAATTTCAGTTATCGTCGGCACCCCTACCTATTCAGTGCCGACTTGGATGGTAAAAGAACATCCTGACGTACTGGCTGTCACGAAGCAAGGTAAGGGGAAGTATGGAGCCAGACAAATTATGGATATTACAAATCCGACCTATTTATTTTATGCAGAGCGGATTATTCGAAGGCTGATGGAAAATGTAAAAGACCATCCAGCCATCATCGGTTATCAAATCGATAATGAAACGAAGCATTATGATACGTCCGGTCCAAATGTTCAGCATCAATTTGTGAAGTATTTAAATGAGAAATTCAATACAACAGATGCCTTAAATAAAGCGTTTGGGCTTGCTTATTGGAGCAATGATGTTCATGCTTGGGAAGATATGCCATCTGTTGTTGGAACCATAAATGGCAGCCTTGGTGCAGAGTTTTCTAAATTCCAGCGTAAGCTTGTTGATCAGTTTCTCGCATGGCAGGTTGAAATTGTCAAAGAATATCGCCGAGAAGGACAATTTATTACGCAAAACTTTGACTTTGAATGGCGAGGCTATTCATTCGGGGTTCAGCCGAACGTCAACCATTTTACTGCATCAGAACCATTTGATATAACCGGAGTAGATATTTATCATCCATCTCAGGATGATTTAACAGGAATGGAAATTTCGTTTGGCGGGGATATCGCCCGATCAACAAAACAGCAAAACTATCTTGTCCTTGAAACAGAAGCTCAAGCCTTTACGAACTGGACACCTTATCCAGGTCAGCTGCGTTTACAGGCCTTCAGCCATGTTGCCTCAGGAGCGAATATGGTTGCATACTGGCATTGGCATTCGATCCATAATTCGTTTGAAACCTATTGGAAAGGCCTTCTTAGTCACGACTTTCAGCCGAATCCAGTTTACAATGAAGCTAAAACAATTGGCGCTGACTTCAAACGATTATCACCTAAACTAGTAAATCTTAAAAAGAAAAATAGAACAGCGATTCTTGTAAGCAATGAAGCTCTGACGGGTGTTAGCTGGTTTAAATTTAATCAAAAATCCGAGTTGAATTACAATGATATCTTTCGATTAATCTATGATGAACTATATAAATTAAATATAGAGTGTGACATTATCAACCCGGATACCGAGAACTTAAATGATTATTCAATGATTATTGTTCCTTGTTTGTATGTCGCTTCAGATCAATTACTTGAGCGCTTAAATCAATATGTTGAAAAGGGCGGTCATGCCATTTTTACCTTTAAATCTGGATTTACGAACGAACATATCAAGGTTCGAACGTCTGCACAGCCAGGAATCATTGAAAAGTCTTGCGGAGTACAATACCAGATGTTTGTAGAGCCAAAGAATGTTAAGCTTTTGGGTAATCCTTATGGAGTGGACGAAAACCATAATCATCTTCACACATGGATGGAGCTGCTTACACCGACCACAGCAGAAGTATTGGCAACATATGATCATCCTACTTGGGGTGAATATGCAGCCATTACTGGTAATGAGTATGGAAAAGGATTCGCGACTTATATTGGCTGTATTGTATCTCCTGAATTGATGTCTGGAATTCTTGCACAAGCGCTAAAACGGGCAGGTATTTGGAATTCAGAACAGGAAATTTGCTTCCCGATGATTGTGAAGAGCGGAGTGAATGAACAAGGTAAAACGGTAAAGTTTATTTTTAATTATTCATCTGAATCCCAAGAGATGATGTATCCGTTTAAAGAGGCTATTGAACTAGTAACTGATAAAACATATATACAAGGGGATTCAATCTTATTAAAGCCTTGGTCATTTATGATTTTTGAAGTGAAGTAGAGGAGAGGGAGACATGGGAACGAGCTGGATTTCAACAACAAAGGAACATCTTTGGAAAAAACAACAACTGGAGCCTTCTTATGCAGGAGCAGCGCCGAATTTAATTGTAACCAATGAAACAAAACGCGTTATTGATGGATTTGGTGGTTGTTTTAATGAACTTGGTTTTGAAGCGCTGAGCCACTTGTCAGAAGAAGATCGCAACAAAGTTTTTGATGCGTTATTTTTGCCAGAGGGCGAGTGCCAATTCACAATCTGCCGCCTGCCTATTGGGGCCAGTGACTATGCGCTTGAATGGTATAGCCATAATGAAACACCTGAAGATTATGAAATGATCCATTTTAGCATTGAGCGCGATAAAAAATATTTAATTCCATATATCAAGGAGGCTTTAAAACGCTATCCGGATCTAAAGCTATTTGCCTCTCCCTGGAGCCCGCCAACATGGATGAAGTTCCCGAAAGCGTATAATTACGGAACACTCCGCTGGGAACCGAAAGTTCTGGAAGCATATGCGCTTTATTTTGTTAGATTTGTTCAAGCCTATAAAGAAGAAGGAATTACCATTCATCAAATTCATGTTCAAAATGAAGTAGTGGCCGATCAGAAATTTCCTTCATGTCTTTGGACAGGGGATCAGCTTCGCGAATTTATTGCTGATTATTTAGGACCAGCCTTTGAAAGACATGAGATTGATACTGAAATTTGGCTTGGAACAATTAATGCGCCTGAACCATGGGAAGAGTTGATGAAGGGAACAACCTCAGATTATGATGCTTATGCAAATACGGTGTTAAGTGATCCGATGGCATATCGCTATGTAAAAGGTGTCGGGTATCAATGGGCAGGCAAATATGCCATCCAACGAACAGTACAAAGCTATCCTGAAATAAAATACATGCAAACCGAGAACGAATGCGGAAACGGTGAAAATACATGGGCATATGCTCATTATGTTCATAATCTGTTTCGCCATTACTTTGTGAACGGAGCGAATGCCTATATTTATTGGAACATGGTATTAGAACCAAAAGGCAGAAGTACATGGGGCTGGGAGCAAAACTCCATGATCACGGTAGATCCAGAATCAAAGCAGACAAATTACAATCCGGAATATTACGTAATGAAGCATTTTTCTCATTTTGTTAAACAAGGAGCGGTTCGGCTTGAAACAATTGGTCCATGGACTGGCAATACAACTGCCTTTCAAAATCCCGACGGATCAAAAGTGCTTGTCGTTGCAAACCCGTTTAAAGATGCACGTGACCTGACAATCGAAGAAAATGGAGAAATTTATTCATTTACATTAGAAGCAGAATCTTTTCATACGATTGTGTTATAAGGGAATCCTTAGGTGGCCCTTCGATTTTTTATGCGATTTCGCCTTCAATTTTGAAAGGTAACTGAAATTCAATTACAATGAAAGAAAAGTAATCAGTTTCTATCGTTCAGGAGAATGAAGATGAATCATCAACAATTAGATCACTTCCTGCGAAAGCTGGATAATATTGAAAAAATCCAAATCGTCACCTATGAAAATGTAAATGATTATGATGGAAATGAGCTGGCCATTGAAAATGATAGCTCTATTCCCCGTTTACAGGAAAAGTATTTTTTTGATAAAGGCCCGATTAATATTAGCAAACACCACCGTTTTGCTGATATGCCGCTCCACATGCACACCTTTCTTGAAATAAACTATGTGTACTCAGGAGAATGCAGGCAAAAGCAACGGGAAAGGTGAAACTTATACGGGTGTTTTCGCTGAGGATGCTCACCAAAGTGGCATCTCTCACTGCTATCAACCAATTCACACAACTTAGTTAATAGCAACAAAGTTTGTGAAAACAGCCTTTTTGAAAAATGAAAAAGATTTATCTTAATTCTCTTATTTACAATGAAATCTATTATAATTAGATTTAGAAATAGTAGATTATAAAAACATGAAAAAGTCAGCAAATGCTGGCTTTTTCTCATAAAAGTTCAAAGTCAACCAATTAATAACACCTTTTTTAAACAAAATATCTTACTGCAGAAAAGAGGAAGAAACATGTACGAACACATCGTTACGTTTAAATTTAATGAAAATATCACGCCTGAAATAGAACAGGAGCTTCTTAAGCAACTAAAAGATTTTAAGGGGAAAATTCCTGGAATTTTAGAACTCACAGCAGGGATAAACATGACTGAAGAAACTGAACAAATACAAGGTTATACTCTCGGCTTACGCGTAACATTTGAAAGCAAACAAGCGCTTAATGATTATTTACCTCATCCAGTCCATCAAGCTTTTGTTTCCTCATTGTCTGGAATAATAGATAACGTCATTGTAGTAGATTATGAGATCTAACTATCACAATCTAAAAATCTAAACATATTGCCTTTTATTCGCGAGGCGGATCGTTTTTTGCGTTCTTTCCTTAGGAGTGACATAGATTTAAAAAATTCCCACATTATATGAGGTAAAGTGGGGATTTCTTTGCATTAGAATAGAAAGGAATATAAAGAGGCTCATAGCCTATTGCGAACTGTAAACTCCTTCCTTACATTCCTCTCTTCATTTTCTCTTGATATTTCACTGTAGGAAACATACCTTGCCATTCCCTTCTCATATAAATGAAGTATATCAAGGAGGTTAAAAGAGGAAAGGGTGTTTAAAATGAAAAAAGATTCGAATCTCATTAGGGAGCTTGCCGAATTAGATAAAAAGCATTTCCTTCATCCGACATCACCGATTCAACAACAACAAGAACAAGGGCCGTCCTTCATTTTTACAGAAGGAAAAGGGGTATATCTCCATGACCTTGCTGGAAATAAAGTGATTGATGGCATGTCCTCCCTGTGGAATGTTAATATCGGTCACGGGAGAACAGAATTGGGGCAGGCTGCTGCTGAGCAAATGTCAAAGTTGGCCTTTTCCTCCTGTTTTGCCACATTTAGCAATGAACCTGCTATTCGCTTGGCAGCAAAGCTAGCCGAGGTTGCTCCTGGTGATCTAACTGCCACGTTTTTTACTTCAGGGGGGTCTGAGGCCAATGATACAGCCTATAAACTGGCTCGCCATTATTGGATGTTAAAGGGACAGACAAGCCGAAAAAAAATCATTTCGCGTACAAAGTCCTATCATGGCGTTGCGATGGGGGCGACAAGCGCAACCGGCCTCAAGCCATTTAGGGATTTTACCAATTCATTAGCCCCGGATTTTCATTATGTCGATCACCTCTCATTACAATCTTTAAAGGACCTAATTGATGCGGAGGGGCCTGAAACAATTGCGGCATTTATTGCTGAACCAGTCCAAGGTGCTGGCGGTGTCCATATCGCTCCTGAATCTTATTTCAAGGAAGTTAGAAAGATATGTAATGAATACGGAATTTTATTTATTACCGATGAAGTGATTACTGGTTTTGGCCGGACAGGAACGTATTTTGGAGTGGATCATTATGATGTCACTCCAGATATGATGTGCTTTGCCAAGGGTGTGACCAGCGGCTATGCTCAGTTAGGCGGGGTTATGCTCTCCAAAGACATTCACCAGCAATTCATTGAGCTTTCTGAAGGCACGCTTTTACATGGATATACGTACAGCGGGCACCCGATGGCTTGTGCTGTTGCATTGAAAAATCTTGAAATCATTGAAAATGAACAATTAATGAAAAATGCTAAAGACATGGGGGAAGAAATGCTAAAAGGATTCCGCTCTATTCAGAGGATGAGTGAAATCGTTGGTGAAGTAAAAGGGCTGGGGTTAATGGGAGCGGTTGAACTTGTTAAAAATAAGTCCTCACGTGAAAAATTTTCAACGCCTTTAGCACCGGTTATTGTTTCAGAAGCTGCAAAGCGAGGTCTCATTTGCCGCTCAGTTGTTTTTGATGGCCAAGATACAATTGTCTTTGCCCCGCCTCTCATCATCAATAAAGAAGAAATAAAAAGCTTAATTGGCATTCTCTATGATTCGATTCATGCTATTGAACAAAAGCAGTTACATTGATCAGTTCAATTTTAAATCCACCCGCCTTTTTTGATTGGATGGTATCTTCAAAAGAGGCGGGTATATGATTTAATCACATGATGGCTAATATTGGTTATATTTTGGTTCTTTTAAGATGAATTTGGTCAAAATACTAAAGGTAATAACTAAATATTTAATATTTTTTTAAAAATATGGTGAACTTTTGGGTAGTTTTTGTTAATATGTAGGTAAGGTTCATGTTGCTTAGAGCTTTTGAATAGGTAATATAAACAAGAAGGGGTAGTCATGTTAAAAACAGAACGGATTGAACAGATACAAGAATATGTTTTAGTCCATGAAACAGTATCATTGGATGAGCTTTGTAAAGTGTTTAATGTATCAAAAAACACCATTCGCCGTGATATCCAGCAATTGGTTGATCGCGGAACGATTATTAAGGTCTATGGCGGAATTTCTGTCAATCATGCAACACTTACATCCTTTCATGAGAGACAAACAAGAAATGTACGACTAAAAAAGGCAATTGGTAAAGCGGCAGCAGATTTTGTTGAGGATGGGGATATTATCTATATTGACTCAGGTACTACTACATTAGAGATGGTGGACTATCTGCAACAGAAAAATGTGACAATCCTAACTAATAATCTGGATTTTATTTTCAAATCTTTTCCATACAACAATTTAAATGTCATTTCTGCTGGCGGAGTATTAGAGCGTAAAACCAAGTCTTTTGTCAGCCTGAAAAATCTGGACTTATTGAAATCATACAATATCAACAAGGCATTTATGGCATCTGCAGGACTTTCCATCACAAACGGTGTTACTCATTCATCACCTGTTGAAAATGAAATGAAGCAAACCGTTGTTAACAAAAGCTCAAAGGTTTATTTACTAGTTGATCATGAAAAGTTTGATCAATATGCGTTAATGACCTATTGTGATTTATCTGAACTTGACGCGATTATTACAGATCGGCTGCCAAGTGATGCCTATCAGGAATTTGCAAACAAGCATGATATCCAGCTTGTCATTTCTGACAAATTGAATTAACTTAGGATGTTAAGAAAACTTTTAAGCCTTTTTCAAACATATGGCTTAAAAGTTTTACTATATATAAACATGTTCAAGGAGGAAGTTATTTATGCCATTATTACGTTTTGATTTAATTGAAGGCCGAGATGAGCAGTCATTAAAAAAATTATTGGATACCGCCCACAATGCAATGGTGGAAGCATTTAACGTGCCTGAAAGGGACCGTTATCAAATTGTCCATCAGCATTCAGCCAATGAACTTATTATCCAGGATACAGGATTAGGTTTTAATAGAACAAATAATGTGGTGATCATCAGTATTGTAAGTAAAGCCAGAACAAAAGAACAGAAAAAAAGACTATATTCCCTGCTGGCAGATAGACTTGAAACGGAGTGCGGTATATCACCAGAGGACTTGATGATCTCAATCACTGAAAATGGAGAGGCCGATTGGAGCTTTGGTCTTGGCGAAGCACAGTTTTTAACAGGTAAATTGTAAATAAAATGACTTAGAAATTATTGATCTATTAATTTAAGGATACCTATTGAAAGCGTTTTATATAAATGGTAAGATTAAATCTAAAGATAGGATTACTTAGTTAGAAGTACTATCAAACTAATCTTATCAAAAAAATCTAACTATCAATGAAATCGATTGCAGTAAAATATACGTTAATTGCGAATAAGTGAACTTGGAAAGTGGGAATTTCTGAAAAAATTACCTTTAAAACGCTAAAAAGTATTGACTGAAAACGGTTTAACGATTAATCTGTAGAAGAAATCAGGAAAAGTGTATGATTGAATAGACAATTCTATTTTGTTTTTAAAACCACCAATGAAATCGATTGCAGTGACATTTCTTATCTTACTTATAAAAATAGGAGGAGATTGCAATGAGTAAATTGCTGCGCAAGCCTGTTCAAAAAGAGCTGGAACAAGGTGTAACACTTATTCATGAAGTAGCATCAGAAAATTCATCATTGGAATATGTCGGATTTAAAATGATTGACCTTGCTCCAGGTGCAACATATTCAGAAAAGCTGGGAAACAAAGAATGCTGCATTGTGGCCTTAACTGGGAAGATAAATGTTTCGGATGGAGAGGTCAATTTTGAAGAAATTGGTACACGTGAATCTGTCTTTGAAAAGAAACCAACAGACAGTGTTTATGTATCAAATGATCGAACGTTTAAAGTAGAGGCAGTAAGCGGAGCGCGTGTTGCTTTATGCTATTCGCCATCAGATAAGCAATTGCCGACAAAATTAATCAGTGCTGCAGACAATGGGGTCGAGCATAGAGGAACTGGAAACAACAAGCGTATGGTGCACAATATTTTACCAGATTCCGATCCTTCTGCAAATAGTTTACTAGTTGTTGAGGTATATACAGAAAGCGGAAATTGGTCCAGCTATCCTCCGCATAAGCATGATCAAGATAATTTGCCAGAGGAGTCATTTTTAGAAGAAACATACTACCATGAAATGAATCCGAAGCAGGGCTTTGTCTTCCAGCGTGTATACACTGATGATCGTTCATTGGATGAAACAATGGCTGTTGAGAGCGGTGACATGGTTCTTGTACCTGCGGGCTACCATCCAGTAGGTGTTCCTGAAGGCTACACATCCTATTACTTAAATGTAATGGCAGGTCCGAAGAGGATTTGGAAGTTCTACAACGATCCTGATCATGAATGGATTTTAAATCGATAAAAAAAGGAGCTGTTAGATAAAATGAATATTTATTTTCATGCTGATAAGGAATTCGATATTATTGCAATTGGTCGCGCTTGCATTGATTTAAATGCAGTGGAATATAACCGCCCAATGGAAGAAACCATGACGTTTTCAAAGTATGTTGGTGGCTCTCCTGCAAATATTGCAATCGGAAGCTCCAAGCTAGGATTAAAAGCTGGGTTCATCGGTAAAATTTCCGATGACCAGCACGGACGGTTTATTGAAAAATATATGAGGGATGCTGGAATTGATACGTCCAATATGGTGGTCGATACTGAGGGACATAAAACAGGTTTAGCTTTTACAGAGATTAAGAGTCCGGAAGAATGCAGCATTCTCATGTATCGTCAGGATGTAGCAGATCTTTATTTAACTCCTTCTGAAGTGAATGAGGATTATATTAAAAGATCGAAGGTTCTGCTTGTTTCAGGTACCGCATTATCAAAAAGTCCGTCTCGTGAAGCGGTGATAAAAGCCGTTAATCTTGCGAAGAAAAATGATGTAAAAGTTATTTTCGAATTGGACTATCGTCCATATTCCTGGGAAACACCTGAAGAAACAGCTGTTTATTATTCATTAGTTGCAGAGCAGTCAGATGTCGTCGTTGGGACACGTGATGAATTTGATGTATTGGAAAACAGAAAGACAGAAGGGAAAAACGAGGATACAGTCAACTATCTGTTTAAGCATTCTCCAGAGCTTATCGTGATTAAGCATGGTGTTGAAGGCTCATATGCCTATGCAAAATCGGGTGAAATTTTTAGAGGTTTGGCCTATAAGACAAACGTATTAAAAACATTTGGAGCCGGTGATTCCTATGCTTCAGCATTCTTATTCGCACTAATCACAGGTAAAGATATTGAATCAGCATTAAAATATGGCAGTGCATCAGCATCGATTGTTGTTAGCAAGCATAGCTCATCAGAAGCAATGCCTACAGTGGAAGAGATTGAAGAATTAATAGCTAAAAACGAGACAATTTCAATTTCATAGAGGTGAAGAGGGATGGAAACAATTCGATTAACAACAGCACAAGCCTTGTTCAAGTTTTTAAATCAGCAATATGTCCATATAGATGGTGAGGAGTTTCCGTTTGTTGAAGGTATTTTTACAATCTTTGGCCATGGAAATGTATTAGCCATTGGGCAGGCGATTGAACAGGACCCAGGACATTTAAAAATCATTTCAGGGAAAAATGAACAAGGTATGGCACATGCAGCGATCGCATATAGCAAACAAATGCTGCGCAAAAAAATATATGCTGTTTCAACTTCAAGCGGCCCAGGTTCTGCTAATTTAGTTACAGCAGCAGGTACTGCCCTTGCAAATAATATTCCGGTTTTATTCCTGCCGGCAGATACTTATGCGACACGCCAGCCTGATCCTGTATTGCAGCAGATTGAGCAAGAATACAGCACAGCTGTCACAACAAATGATGCATTAAAGCCTGTATCAAGATATTGGGATCGCATCACTCGACCTGAGCAATTAATGTCAAGTTTAATTCGGGCTTTTGAAGTGATGACAGACCCGGCAAAAGCTGGTCCGGCAACTATTTGTATCTCTCAGGATGTTGAAGGGGAAGCCTTTGATTATGATGTAAAATTCTTTGAAAAGCGCGTCCATTACATTGACCGCAAGCTTCCTTCACAACGTGAGCTGACAGGTGCTGCCGAGTTAATTAAGGCAAGCAAGAAACCTGTTATTGTTGCAGGTGGCGGAGTGAAATATTCAGAAGCTCGTGAAGCGCTAATGGAGTTTTCAAAAAAATATAATATTCCTTTAGTTGAAACTCAAGCAGGAAAATCAGCAATCGAATCTTCATTCGAAAATAACCTTGGCGGGCTTGGAATTACAGGAACATCAGCGGCAAATAAAGCCGCACAGCAAGCCGATCTGATTATTGGCGTCGGGACCAGATTTACTGATTTTGCAACGTCATCTAAAACACTATTTAACTTTGAAACTGCAAAGTTTTTAAATATCAATGTCAGCCGCATGCAAGCCTATAAATTGGATGCATTTCCAGTTGTAGCTGATGCTAGAACAGCATTTGAGGCTTTAACACCAATGCTGGAAGGATATAAAAGCGAGTTTGGCAACGCGATTACTGAATTAAAAGAAGAATGGTTAATTGAACGTGACCGCCTAAGCAAAGTCACATTTAATCGAGAAAACTTTGATCCTGAAATTAAGAATCATTTTTCACAAGAAGTGTTGAATGAGTATGCGGATGCTTTACAAACAGAACTTCCGCAAACGACTGCACTTTTAGCGATTAATGACACGATCGATCCTGACAGCATCATTATTTGTGCAGCCGGCTCTCTTCCAGGAGACCTGCAGCGTTTATGGCATTCAGAAGTTCCGAACACCTATCATCTTGAATACGGGTACTCTTGTATGGGCTATGAAGTTTCCGGTACATTAGGATTAAAGCTGGCTGACCCAGCAAAAGAGGTGTATACAATCGTCGGTGATGGAAGCTTCCTCATGCTGCATTCAGAATTTATCACAGCTATTCAGTATAACAAAAAAATAAATGTGCTCTTATTCGATAATTCAGGATTTGGCTGTATTAATAATCTTCAAATGGATTCTGGAAATGGCAGTTTCCATTGTGAATTCAGAACAGCAGATAATCAAATTATGAATATTGATTATGCGAAAGTTGCTGAAGGTTATGGCGCTAAAGCGTACCGGGCAAATACGGTTGAAGAATTAAAAGCAGCTTTAGAGGATGCTAAGAAACAGGAACGATCAACTCTAATTGAGATGAAAGTGCTTCCAAAAACAATGACAGATGGTTATGATGGCAGCTGGTGGAACTTAGGATTCCCGGAAGTGTCTGAGCAAGAACTTGTTCAAAAAACATTTGAACTTAAGCAAGAAAAATTAAGATATGCAAAGCAATATTAATAAAGGGTGAATAAGAATGAGTAATCAAGAGATTCGTTGGGGCATTGCACCAATTGGCTGGCGAAATGATGATCTGCCTGAGATCGGCAAGGAAAATACGTTGTCACATCTATTGAGTGATATTGTTGTTGCTGGCTTCCAAGGGACAGAGGTTGGCGGTTTCTTCCCTGAGGCAGAGGTGTTAAATAAAGAAATTAAGCTGCGCAACTTAAAAATTGCAGGCCAGTGGTTCAGCAGTTTCCTGATCCGCGATGGACTTGAAGAGGCTTCAAAGGCTTTTCATCAACATTGTGAATATTTGCAGGAAGTGAAGGCAGACGTTGCTGTTGTATCAGAACAAACATACAGCATACAAGGAACAACTAAAAATGTCTTTACAGAAAAGCCTGTCTTTACTGACGAGGAATGGAACCAATTATGCCAAGGCTTAAACGAACTTGGGAAAATTGCCGAACAATATAACTTAAAATTAGTCTATCATCATCATATGGGCACAGGTGTTCAAACATTAGAAGAAATTGATCGCCTACTGGACAATACCGATTCAAACCATGTTCACCTCCTTTATGATACAGGTCATATTTATGTTTCTGATGGTGATTATATGAAACTATTAACAAAGCATATCAACCGCATTAAACACGTTCATTTTAAAGATGTAAGAGATCAACAGCTGGCACAATGCAGGGAAAAAGGCGAATCCTTTTTACAATCCTTTTTAAATGGCATGTTTACTGTCCCTGGTGACGGATGCATTGATTTTACAGAAGTCTACCAAATACTGCTTGACCATAATTATAAAGGCTGGATTGTCATAGAAGCAGAGCAGGATCCTTCGGTTGCACATCCGTTGGAATATGCATTAATTGCAAGAAAATACATTGATGAAACATTACTTACTCTGAAAAAGACAGAAATTGTGGGCTAACATCCAAAAACGGAACTTCACGCATACATTTCCACTTCCTTGGCAATAGCATGACTTGGACATCCTGTCTTTTGTCGGATCTTTACAGGCAGTTAACCCCCGCTTCTCTTTTGAATCTTGAAGTGGGATTTACTGCCCGTTTTATTTGGATATATCCATTAATTAAAGGGAGGAATAGACATGACCATTCGATTTGGGGTAATTGGTACTGGCGCAATTGGCAGAGAACATATTAAGCGAATTGAAAATAAATTATCAGGCGGCAAAATTGTTGCTGTCACAGATGTTAACAAAGAGTCTGCAATCAATGCTGTACAAAGCTTTGAATTAGATGCAGTCGTTTATCCGGATGATAAAGCACTTATTGCTGCTGATAACGTTGATGCTGTGCTTGTAACAAGCTGGGGACCTGCACATGAAGCAAGCGTGCTTGCCGCGATTAAAGCTGGAAAGTATGTGTTCGTTGAAAAACCATTGGCAACAACAGCTGAAGGCTGCATGAGAATTGTCGAAGCTGAAATAAAGCATGGCAAGCGCTTAGTGCAAGTAGGCTTTATGCGCAGATATGATACTGGTTATGTTCAATTAAAAGATGCAATTGACAACCAATTCATTGGTGAACCGCTGATGATCCGCTGTGTACATCGAAATCGTGAGGTCCCTGAAACATATACAACAGAGATGGCGATCCATGATACGCTAATACATGAAATTGATGTTTTGCATTGGCTTGTGAATGATGATTATAAAACGGTACAAGTGACCTATCCGAAAAAATCAAAGAATGCCCATGAGAATCTGAGAGATCCGCAAATTGTTACCTTAGAAACTAAGGGCGGCATTGTTATTACAGCTGAAATATTTGTTAATTGCAAATACGGCTATGATATTCAATGTGAGGTAATCGGTGATGAAGGAATTGTCAGCCTGCCGGAGTTCCAAAGTATATCGTTCAGAAAAAATGCTATGTTTGGCACAAATGTGCTATTGGATTGGAAGGATCGCTTTATTGATGCATATGACAAGGAATTACAGCATTTTATGGATTCCATTCATAAAACAGGTGAACCAAATGGACCGACTTCTTGGGACGGATATATTGCCGCTGTAACAGCAGATGCTGCGATTAAAGCACAGCATTCAGGTGAGAAAGAAGTCGTTTCGTTAAAAGATCAACCCGATTTTTACAAGCAATCAACAGACAAGATCAATATCAATGCTTAAAAAATGATCAATCCACGCTTTAAGTTACTTAACGTATGACGAAATTGAAAAGGCTTTTAAAATAAATTCTTTTATAAATCTATAAAAAGAGGTGATCAGAAAAGTGTCATTAGTATCTATGAAGGAAATGCTGCTGAAAGCAAAAGAAGGCAGCTATGCTGTAGGACAATTTAATCTTAATAGTCTGCAGTGGGCACAGGCCATCTTAGAGGCAGCAGAAGAAGAACAATCACCTGTTATTGTTGCTGCTTCTGACAGGCTTGTTGAGTACCTTGGCGGTTTTAAAACGATCGCTGCCATGGTTAAAGCACTTGTAGAGGAAATGTCGATTACCGTTCCGGTGGTATTGCATCTAGACCATGGCATGAGTGTTGAAAGATGCATACAGGCAATCGATGCCGGGTTTACTTCTGTCATGATTGATGGATCCCATTATCCCGTCGAAGAGAACATAGCGATGACAAAACAGGTTGTCAACTATGCTCGTTTAAAGGAAGTATCTGTTGAAGCAGAGGTAGGAACGGTCGGCGGTATGGAGGATGGACTGATTGGCGGAGTGAAGTATGCTGATCCTAATGAGTGCTTGCAAATCGTGAAAGAGGCAGGAATTGATGCCTTGGCTGCCGCCCTTGGGTCTGTTCACGGACCATACCAAGGAGAACCAGAACTAGGCTTCGATGAAATGAAACAGATTTCAGAACTAACAGGCATCCCCCTGGTCTTGCATGGAGGCTCGGGCATACCTGAATATCAAATCAAGAAAGCCATTGAATTAGGCCATGCCAAAATCAATGTGAATACCGAATGCTTACAAGCCTGGACCAAGGCTGTCCGGGAAAAGCTAAATCGTGATCTTGATCTATATGATCACCGGGCCATCACAACACCTGGGAAAGAAGCGATTGTAGCAACAGTGAAAGGGAAAATGAGGGAGTTTGGCTCCAGTAATAAGGCCAAAAAATTCAGCGCAAGTATAAATTAAAAAGAAGAAGAGGGGCTGTCTAAAATGGATCTGCTCTCCGACACATACCGTGTTTGGGGCTTAATCCTTTCGAATAAGACAGCTCCTTCTTTTTGTGTGAAAAATGATGGTATTTTTCAAAGAGATTGTTGTTTTCAAATAGGCTTTTTGACCAAAACTGTTTAAGGGTGATTGGAGTTGGTTGAAAAATCCTGGTTCGAAAATGCGGAAGCGCCTGTTCAGTCTCGGGCTAATAAGATGCATTTGAATAGTAGACGTTTTTATCTTCAATTCAAGAGTGGCTAGACCCTAGAGGGGCTGGGCGCTGAAGCAAGACAAGGGAGCAGTTCGAAAGGTATGACTTATGCAGCGTTTACGCCGAGAAGGCTCACCGCCCAGCCTGCTGAAAGCGAGCATCTGATATAAATAGCCACAAAATTTACGAAAACAACAAAAATGAAAAATCCAAATCCAGACCTTTCGTGATAAAATGAGTTAAAATGCTACTAGTGTTACTAGTTTATAAAAAAGGTTATTATAGAAAGAAAACGATATAGATTATGTTTAACAAAAAAAGTTTTTTATTCCCACTAAATCGTTTTCAGTGAGAGTGAGTGATAAGGTAGTATGAAAATGAGTGATGTGGCAAAATTAGCAAATGTCTCTCCTGCAACAGTATCCCGCGTACTAAGTAATCCAGATTTGGTAAGCAAAGAAACAAGGGAAAAAGTTTTGGCTGTCATTAATCAAGTTAATTACAAACCACATATTGTGGCGAGGCAATTTAGAACAAAAGAAACCAAAATCATTCTAGTTGTTGTCCCTGATATAACGAGCGCTTTCTTTTCAAAGGTTTTACGAGGAATTGAACATGTGGCCATTAACCATGGATACCAGGTAATTTTAGGTGATACTGAAAATGATGTTGAAAGAGAAAAAGAATACATCAATTTATTATTGCAAAAACAAGCTGATGGAATGGTTCTCTTAACAGCACGCTTAAATAAAGCCAACCTAGAAGAGATTGCCGGTCATTTTCCAATGGTGCTTGCCTGTGAATACATGGATGGTTTAAATGTTCCTACTGTTTCGATTGATAATATAAGCAGTGCAAGGAAAGCAACCGAACACTTAATCAAGCTTGGCCATACGAAAATTGCTCATATTACGGGTCCAATCAATGTCATCCTAAGCCGGGATAGGATGAGAGGATATCAGCAGGCATTGCTAAGCCATGATATAGAGGCGGACTCAGCTTACATTCAAGAAGGTGATTTCACCTATGAATCCGGCTACCATCAGACAATGAAATTATTAGCGTTTGAAACCCCGCCAACGGCTATTTTTGCCTTTAATGATGAGATGGCGATGGGAGCGATAAAAGCTGCAAAAGATAGCGGTCTAAAGGTGCCTGAGGATTTATCAATTGTAGGATTCGATAATATCAAAATGTCCTCTGTCATTGAACCTAATTTAACGACGATTGACCAGCCTAAGTATGAAATCGGCAAAAAGGCGATGGAGCTATTGTTAAATTTAATAAATGGGGAATCAATCAAACAAAAAAAGTTTGTCATGAAGGATGAACTCATTATTAGAGACTCGGCAACACCATTAAAAGAACAAACAAACATATAGACCATGAGATGCTGAAGCAGGTAATGCTTCTTCTGTCTCTGGTTATTTTTTTGCAATGTAAAAACTCATTGTATTTTGACCCTTTATCGATGGAATTAAAATTAACTGGCAAGTACAACTGCATCAAAGTATTCGTTTACAAAAATTAGTCTGTCATATAAAATGTAAGTAAGTTTTTGAAATCGATTACAATAACGTTTGAAATATTAAATGAGCTACAACTAAAGGTGAGAGAGGTGATTGGATGAAAATGAGCGATGTGGCAAAACTGGCAAAGGTATCGCCTGCTACCGTATCACGGGTGCTTAGCCACCCTGAACTTGTCAGCAAAGAAACACGCGAAAAGGTGATGGCTGTCATTAATCAAGTAAATTATAAGCCTCATATTGTGGCAAGGCAATTCCGAACAAAGGAAACGAAAATCATTCTTGTGGTTGTTCCAGATATCACGAGCCCGTTCTTTTCAAAGGTGCTGCGCGGAATTGAACATGTGGCCGTCAGCCATGGGTATCAGGTCATTTTAGGAGACACTGAAAATGATATTGAAAGGGAAAAGGAATATATTAATCTATTGCAGCAGAAGCAGGCTGATGGGATGGTCCTTTTAACAGCCAGGCTTAATAAAACAGAACTAGAACAGATTGCTGACCATTTCCCGATCGTGCTTGCCTGTGAATACATGGATGGTTTAAATATTCCAACTGTATCAATTGATAATGTCAGCAGTGCAAGGAAAGCGACCGAACATCTAATCAAGCTGGGACATACCAAAATTGCTCATATTTCGGGACCGCTGCATATAATATTAAGCAGAGACCGGATAAGAGGATATAAGCAGGCATTGTTAAGCCATGATCTAGAGGTAGACACAGCCTATATACAAGAGGGTGATTCAACGGTTGAATCCGGCTATCATCAAATGATGAAGTTACTGGCGTTTGAAGCTCCGCCAACAGCTGTTTTTGCCTTTAATGATGAAACGGCAATGGGGGCGATAAGGGCTGCAAAGGACAGCGGTTTATCTGTTCCCGAGGATCTTGCAGTGGTAGGCTTTGATAATATAAAAATGTCTATGATCCATGAACCAAAATTAACAACCATTAATCAGCCAAAATATAAGATTGGTATGAAAGCAATGGAATTGTTGTTAAATTTGATCAATGGTGAAGAATTGACTAAGAAGAAAATTGTGATGAAGGATGAATTGGTTATTAGGGAGTCCTGTAATGCTAATCTGATGGCAAAAAGAACTTTGGAATTGATTTAACATTTAACAGCTATGCTATGTCAGCGGTAATGTATTTGATCTATATTTTTGAAATCGATTTCTAAATCATTTTGATTACTAGATTTAGAAAAGAAATATTATGATGCAAACGGAAGATGAAACTATAGATCCTTTGTTTTCTAACTTATCCCTATAAAGTATGTGATTTTACTGTGTTTCTTTAAAAAATGGAAACAGAAAAAAATAAAAAATTCACAGAAAAAGCGTTTACAAAAAGAGTAGAATCATATAAAATGAGTCTTGTAAGGTAAGAAATTATTCCTTTTCACTGAAATCGATTACATTGAAAACCAATGGTTTTGCAAAAAAGAAGTTTTAAAGTCTTTACTATGAAGTTGTGAATGATAACGCTGCCTTATTCAATTTAGTTGACATTTTTAGGTTATATCCTAATAAATGGCTGAAAGGCAGTCTATTAAGAATCAGATATAAAAGTTAGGAGGAGTCTTTATTATGACAAACACAGTGACTGTACAAAACCTTAAAAACTTTATCGGTGGCCAATGGGTTGAGTCAAACTCAGGAAAAACCGAGATCGTTCCAAATCCGGCAACAGGTGAAACAATCGCACATGTGCCTCTTTCTAGTCGTGAAGATGTAGATCACGCAGTTGAAGTAGCAGCTGAAGCATTTAAAACCTGGAGCAAAACAGCTGTTCCTCGCAGAGCCCGTATTCTTTTTAAATATCAGCAATTATTAGTGGAGAATTGGGAGGAGTTAGCACGCCTTGTTACAATCGAAAATGGAAAAAGCTACAACGAAGCATATGGTGAGGTTCAACGCGGAATTGAATGTGTTGAATTTGCAGCAGGTGCTCCTACATTAATGATGGGAAAACAGCTTCCTGATATCGCAACGAATATTGAATCAGGAATGTACCGCTATCCAATCGGTGTCGTCGGCGGAATCACGCCATTTAACTTCCCTATGATGGTGCCATGCTGGATGTTCCCATTAGCGATTGCTTGCGGTAATACGTTTGTGTTAAAGCCATCTGAGCGCACGCCACTTTTGGCAAATCGTTTGGCAGAATTATTTAAAGAAGCTGGATTGCCTGACGGCGTATTGAATATCGTACACGGAGCTCATGATGTTGTAAATGGATTGCTTGAGCATCCAGGAGTAAAAGCCATTTCATTTGTTGGTTCTCAGCCGGTTGCTGAATATGTTTATAAAACAGCTTCTAATTATGGTAAACGTGTTCAAGCATTAGCGGGAGCAAAAAACCATTCAATTGTTATGCCAGATGCAGACTTAGATGGTGCAGTTAATCAAATTATTAACGCAGCTTATGGTTCTGCCGGGGAAAGATGTATGGCGGCAGCTGTCGTTGTAGCAGTTGGTGAAGTAGCAGATGTATTAATGGAGAAATTAGTGGATGCTGCTAACAATATCACCATTGGAAATGGAATGGATGACGGCGTATTCCTCGGTCCAGTTATTCGTGATTCTCATAAAGCAAAAACGGAAAAATACATTGAAATTGGTAAAGAAGAGGGTGCTGTATTAGTTCGTGACGGACGTAATGATGCTGCAGCTTCTGGAAATGGCTACTTTGTCGGTCCTACAATTTTTGATCATGTAAAAACGGAGATGACGATTTGGAAAGAAGAAATCTTTGCTCCGGTTCTATCAGTTGTTCGAGTGAACACGTTAGATGAAGCCATTGCTCTTACAAATGAATCAGATTTTGCAAATGGTGCATGTATTTATACGAAAGATGGCAGCAATGTTCGCAAGTTCCGTGAAGACATCGATGCGGGAATGCTTGGAGTAAATTTAGGAGTTCCTGCTCCGATGGCCTTTTTCCCATTCTCAGGCTGGAAGAAATCCTTCTATGGTGATCTTCATGCGAACGGGTCAGATGGTGTAGAGTTCTATACTCGCAAAAAAATGGTAACAGCGCGCTGGTAATTTTAAAAGGTAAGAAAGTATAAAATTTGAATCTAGTTTTAGTGTCTAGCTCCCGCGCCAAGCCCCTCGAGGTCATAAGCCACTCATGAATTGAAGGTAAAGTACACCTTCTATTCATGAAAGTCTTATGCTTGTCGGGGCTGAGCAAGGCGCTTGCGCTTTTCTTAACAGTTCAAGAATAACTTTTTGTACTTAGTTTTTGTGTCCAGCTTCAGGCGCCATCGGCTCTAGGGTCTAGTCAAATAGGAATGGAAGGTAAAGAACACCTTCTATTCCTATTCGCCTTATGCTTGTCGCCGATAGGCAGGCGCCTTACGCTTTAAATAGACGGAGTGATAATTGAGTGATTAATTCCGTTAGAGATAAAGTTATTTTTTTAATTGTTTCGTTTGCACCATGGTTCTCGCATTTTATTTATCTGCCTATCTTGACGCCCCATATCGAGTTGATGGGAGGTAAATACACATTTATTGGCATTGTGCTCAGCAGCTATGGCCTCATGCAATTTATCTTTAGGCTGCCTATTGGGATTTGTTCAGATCTTTTTAAACTAAGAAGACCATTTATTGTCACAGGGATGTTGATCAGTACTGCAAGCTGCTTGTTATTTGCCTTAACAGATAGCCTGGGATGGGTGCTAATTGCCCGTTCACTGGCCGGTATTGCAGCAGCAACATGGGTTGTTTTTACTGTATTATATTCAAGTTATTTTGTTGATCGCGAAGTTCACCGCGCTATGAGCAGCATTTCTTTTGTTGTGGTTTTAGCTCAACTTTTGGGTATGAGTGTAAGCGGCATCATCGTCAATGAATGGGGTTGGCATGCGCCGTTTTGGATAGGCGGAATAACCAGTCTTCTAGCTGCAATTCTTTCTTTTTTCATTTATGAGGTAAAAGAAGAGAATGCGCGAGCTCCGGTAAAAGTGATCGATCTAACGTCAGTAATAAAAGAGCCAATGCTGATAAAAGTGTCGATGTTGTCTATTTTAGCTCACAGTATGATTTTCACTACGACATTTGGTTTTATTCCTGCGTATGCCTTGAAAATTGGCCTTACGGCTAGTGAGATTAGTTTGCTTGTTTTTACATTTATGATCCCTCATGCGATCGCAACACTTTTTATGGGTAAGCTTATTGTACCGCTATTAGGGAAATGGAAGACATTAAATATTGCTTTTTTTGCATCAGCATTGATTACGCTTTTAACCCCTTTTATTGAATCTAAAGGATTGTTAATGGTGATTCAAGCTTTGAATGGATTTTCTCTTGGAATCGTATTCCCTATGCTATTAGGTTTAGCAATTGAAACGATACCACATGAGAAACGAGCAACAGCGATGGGAGTCTATCAAGCTTTATATGCAATTGGTATGTTTTCTGGACCTTTTATAGCAGGTGTCTTGAATACTAAATTTGGTCTTGCTGCAGGGTTTTATTTTACCGGTATAGTCGGGTTTATAGCCAGCATTTTAATAATAACCTGGAGCAGAAAAGAAACGGATGCACTTAAAAAGCATTATGAAATGAGTACTTGAAAAGCAGAAAACGGCTAAATCAAATCAGCCAAAAAAGGGGATGTTAATATTGCGTTTAGCATATGATCCGTCACATTATCGTGATAATACAAATTTAAAAGATACAATCGATGCAGTTGCCAGATTAGGGTATGAATATGTAGAACTATCACCGCGTAAAGATTTTATATGGTTTTATGAATATCCAAAGGTTGATAGGCAGCTGATTAAAGATTTAAAAAGATATTGCTTGGATGCCGGTGTTAAAATCTCTTCTGTCCTGCCTGTTCAACAATGGTCTTCACCAATTGAAGAAGAACGTCAAGCTGCAGTAAGAAATTGGAAACGTTGTATTGAAATCACTTCTGAATTAGGTGTTGATTTAATGAACAGCGAATTTGCCGGTGACATAAGCCGTCCGCTTGACAGTGAAGCTGCTTTCGTTAAATCTATGGAAGAGCTGATGCCGCTATTTGAAAAAGAAGGGATTAAACTTAATTTACAATCACATCCAAATGATTTTATTGAGTTAAATACAGAAGCCATTCGAATGATTCGTGCACTGGATAAAGATTGGATTAAGCTGGTATATTCTGTTGCACATGCTTTCTTTTATGATGATGGGATAGGCGATGTAGAGAAACACTTAGAGGAAGCAGGAGATTTACTTGCTCATGTTCTCATTGCCGATACCCTTAACCATAAAGCAGCATTTGGATTACGTTATATTGTGAATCCTCCTAATGCAAAAGTAACCATTCACCAGCATTTGAACCCTGGTGAAGGGGAAGTAAACTTTGAGGCCCTATATCGGAAATTAAGAGAAATGAAATTTGATGGAATTGTAACGAATTCAGTCTTTGCTTATCCTGATAAACCAGAATGGTCCAACGAAGTAACACTGAAATCAATTAAAGAGGGTCTAAATATTAAAGAGGGATTAAATATTTAATAAGTAGTAGTGCGAAAAGCTTAAAAAATGGGACTGTCCTTGAGGACAGTCCCATTTTTTAAGCTTATTTAAACCATCCTTTTTCCTTTGACTGTGTAATTGCTTCAATCCGATTTTTTACATCGAGCTTTTCTAAGATGGTGGAAATATAATTCCGGACAGTTCCGGTCTTGATGCTAAGATGGTCGGCGATTTCCTTTGTATTCAAGCCGTCGGCTACAAGCTCTAAAACCTCTCTTTCACGTTCAGTAAGAGGGTTTTGTTCACTGTAAATGTCATCCATAAGCTCAGGTGCATAGATGCGTCTTCCTGAGATGATGCTCCGGATTGAGCTGGCAAGTTCTTCACTTGGGCTGTCCTTTAATAGATAGCCGCTTACACCGGCCTTTAACGCTCTCTGAAAATAACCTGATCGGGAGAACGTCGTTAGGATGATCACTTTGCAGTCCTCGCCCTTAAGCTTTTCGGCAGCTTCGAGGCCTGTCATTCCAGGCATTTCGATATCCATGATACAGACATCCGGCTTGTGTTTTTGCACAAGTGCAAGGGCTTCTTCACCATTGTTTGCTTTTCCGACCACTTCCATGTCATCTTCTAAATTTAAAAGAGAGCCAAGGGCACCTAAAAGCATTTGCTGGTCCTCAGCAATGACAATTCGAATCATAAGAGCTCCTCCTCTGCCTGTTTTACGACATTCGGTACTTTTATCAGCAAAGTAGTTCCTTCCTGGGAAATAATATCTAAGCTGCCATTAACAAATTCAAGGCGTTCTTTCATTCCGGCAAGCCCATTTCCCTTAGTAAATTTATCATTAGTCACAATGCCGATTCCATCATCCTTCACGGTGATTTCAATCTCATTTGCAGTTTGTTTGACGGAGATAAAGCATGTAGAAGCACCGCTATGTCTTACCACATTGGTAACAGCCTCTTTCAAGCACATGCTAAGAATGTTCTCAGTTAATAAAGGGATATTATTTAACACGAAGTCATCGTTACTCACTAAATGTATTTCAGCTGCCTTGAGGATTTGTCTAACATGGTGCATTTCCTCTTTTAAACGAATCCCACGCATTTCCGAAACTAGCTTCCTCACTTCATTCAAAGTCGTTCGTGCCGTTTGTTGTACGTCCTTCATTTCATTGCGTGCTTGTTCAGGGTCTTTATTAATTAATTTTCTCGCTAAGTCACTTTTTAACCCGATCATGGATAACTTTTGTCCTAATATATCATGAAGATCACGAGCAATCCTTTGGCGTTCCTCAAGCTTCACAAGTTCAGAAATTCTCTTGTTGGCATCCTCCAGTTTTTCTTGAAGTTGTCCGCGCTCATTCCGATTATAAATACTAAATGGCAGAAAGATTACACTAAGACAGCTAATAATAACAAATGGCAAGTGCTTTAACAGCAAATCTTCATGCAAGACGATGCTAAAATTTATGGAAACAGCTGTGCCAATCAAGTGAATGATATATAAGGTCAAAAATGAAAGCCGAACCTTTATGTTTCCAATAAAATAGGCAATATAAAATGAAAAATAAAAATAGTTGAAAAGATAGGTTGAAGTAAAGGATATGCAAATAAGGATGCATGTTAACACGATAACATGCCATCCTTTTGCCAGAAATGCATATCGAAAGGTAATAAAAAATAAAATGGTCAGGATAATCCCAACAATAATTTCAATCGTAGAGGACGATTGAAAGATAAAGTAAAACGGTAATATACTTAGAAATGCCCAAATATATGGGGAAATTCCAGTGCTTTTTTGAAAAATCGCAAATCTTTTTTTCATCTTGAACCTACTTTAATCATTGATAATGTTATTGTTATTTTATCACAGTAATTAGATTAAATCCTCTTACCTGAAAATGTTATGATTATTTCGAGATTTGAGATAAATAATTAAACCCTACAAACCTTTTGTTTTGTGCATCCCATAGTCTGAATTTAAGTGACTTCAAGCTTGTAGCTAACGTAATCGTAGGGACATTTTGTAATGGCTCTGCCGTATTGTGTGCCTCTTCTAGCTTATAATTCGGGACTCTTGGGCTTAAATGATGAACATGGTGGTAGCCGATATTACCTGACAGCCATTGCAGCAGCTTTGGAAGCTTGTAGTATGAGCTTCCTTCAACGGCAGCTAACACGTATTCCCATTCTTCATTTTCTTCAAAATACGAATCTTCAAATGTATGCTGTACATAAAAAAGCCAGATACCAAGAGAGCCTGAAATAAGAAAGATTGGTCCTTGGATCAAAAGAAATGCCTCAATTCCCAATGTCCAACAAAGAATTCCTGCTAAAGCTGCGATGGAAAGATTGGTAATATAAGTGTTTATTCTTTCCTTCCTTCTCGCTCCTTTTTTATTGAAGCGATTCATGATAAGGAAAACATATATTGGACCTAACCCAAACATAACAAAAGGATTTCGATATAGGCGGTAGACAATTTTACGCCATAACGGTGCAGCAATATATTCATCAACCGTCAAAACCCAAATATCGCCTGTCCCGCGCTTATCTAAATTTCCGCTTGTTGCATGATGGATCGAGTGATCATGCTGCCATTGGCTATAAGGAAACAGTGTTATCACCCCTGTTATCGTCCCAACAATTTTATTTGCCGTCCGATTCTTAAAAAATGAGTAATGACAGCAGTCATGGAAGATGATAAAAACCCTTACAAGAAATCCTGCAGCAATAACGGTTATACCTAATGTAAGAAAATAAGAAATACTTAGGCTTTGATAAGCAAGAATCCACAAAATAAGAAATGGACCCAATGTATTAATAAGCTGTATCACACTAGCTTTTGTATTCGATTTTTCAAAAGGAGCAACTTGCTTCCGTAAATTTTTTTGTAATTGTTTGGTCATTTTTTTAGTTCCCTTCAGCATTGTTACCTTAAATTATAGAGGGCATGGCATGGTTTTTGCAGACATAGTTGTCATGTGCAATGTATGACAAATGTCATATCGGAAAAGGATGTAACCTGTAAATTTTGTTGATATATGGAAAAAATAATTTGTAAGATTTGTGTTTCTCATGACTGAAGTTGAAGACACGAGCGATTTTATTGATATAATAAAAATTAATATTTACTTTCATGTATTAGGAGAGAAGCATATGTTTTTTCGTGCATTATCATGTCTGTTCCTCCTGTTATTTGTAAGCGGGTGCAATTTCACCCCGCAAACCACACGGTATGAGGTAATTTATAACGGTGAAAAAGAACAGCAGCAAGAACCAGAAAATCAATATCATAAAACATACACGATTGCGGTTATTCCAAAGGTTAGCGGGATTCCTTATTTTAATGCAGTAGAAGAAGGGGTTTTTGAAGCTGGAAAGGATTTAGGTGTAAACGTGCTTTATTCCGGTTCTTTGATTGCAGATTGGAAACAGCAAGAGGCAATTATCGAAGGATATATGGAGCAAAAAGTTGACCTAATAGCTGTTTCTGCAAATGATCCAGAAAAGCTTGGTCCTGTATTAAAGGAAGCGAGAAGACAAGGAATAAGAGTGATTACATGGGATTCAGATACGAAAAACCAATACCGCGAGTTGTTTATTAATATGGTGGATCCGGAAATATTAGGGCGCCATATTATGGATGCGTTATCATCAAGAGTAAATGAGCGCGGAAGCTATGCCATTATCACTGGTTCCAGAGAGGCAGCTAATTTAAATGAGTGGATCTATTGGATGAAGGTCCAACAGCAAGAAAACTACCCGAACATGAAGCTCGTTGATATTGTTGAATCAAATGATGACCCAAAAAAAGCCTATAAGGCCGCAACAGAATTATTAAAACAACATCCGGAACTAACAGGAATTATTGGAAGTTCATCTGTAGGCCCCCCTGCAGCGGCTCAGGCTGTAAAAGACATTAACAAACCAGGTGAAATTACAGTGGTTGGCTTATCAACTCCAAATTTGATGAGAGAATATATAAAAGATGGTTCAGCGCAGGTTGTCACCCTGTGGAGTCCAAAGAAGCTCGGCTATCTAACAGTCAGTATTGCAAATGAATTATTGGATGGTAAGAAGATTAGTGATAATCAATATATTTCAAATATTGGCAATGTCAGAGTAAAAGAGGATACTGTCATCATGGGGCAGCCCATTGATTTTACGAAGGAGAATATTGATCAATATGATTTCTAATATGATGGAGGAAATACGGTTAAAAAACTTCAAGTTGAAAACAAAACTAATCATAACCTATATTCTCCTAACAGTTATTCCGATGGCTGTTTTAGGTTATATCACCTATTATCAAAATACAAAAGCAATTGAAGAAGAGGTAGGGGAGTATGTCCCGAGATTATTAAATCAGGCTAATAAAAACATTGAAAATGAAATCAATGAGCTTGGAAATTTACCGAATATGATTTACAACTCCAGTGATGTTATGTCTGTTTTGCGAGCAAGCCCATATGAAGACCGATCCTTATTGCTCCAAGATCAATTTACGGTTGAAAGCTTTCTTTCCAGGTCCTATCTTGGGAGCAATAACTCAAATATTTTAGGAGCTTTTTTATTATCAAATAATGGTTCTTTTATTAGTACGCGCGTGGCATATGAAGGTTTTGATTTTACAAAAAACCCCTTGCCATATGGAGAGGCGCACGATTTAGAAGGGGATACAAAGGTATTGCTGCCCAACCAGGTCAACTTGACGTTTGAAGGAAACCCGCCATATATGTTGTTAGTAAAAGAAATTATCGACCTTGATAACCGGGAAACGCTCGGCACATTGTTTTTGGCCGTTAAGCTGACGTTTATTGAGGAAATCCTGGAGGATTTAGATGAAGAAGAAAAAGCCTTGATGTGGGTAATGGATGATCAAGGGCAGATTATCTACCATCCGGATCAAACCAAAATTGGTACCTATCTCGAAGAATTAGATCAATACCCTCTTTTAAATGGGAGTTTCCGGACAAACACAGCAAAGGAAAGAACCTTAATTAGTATTAGCCAATCATCAGAACAACAATGGTTATTGGTTCATCGTATTCCAATCAATTATTTAACAGAGCGGACAGATGTCGTAAGAAATGTAGCCATTATTATTTTCCTTATCCTCGTTGTGATTACAACCTTGATTTCAATTATTGTTGCTTGGAGTGTGACAAAGCCTATTAACGTACTCGGGAAGAAGATGAAGGATGTTGAAAAAGGAAATCTTCATATAAAGATCCCGATACATTCAAGAGATGAAGTTGGAGTGCTGGCTGCAAGTTTTCAATCAATGATAACAAAATTAAGAGACCAAATTAGAAGAAATGACAATATTGAAATTAGACAAAAAGAGGCTGAATTATATGCACTGCAATCCCAAATCAATCCTCATTTTATGTACAATACATTGGAAACGATTGGAGCATCAATTGAGGATGGGGAATCCGAATTAGTTGTAGATATGGTGGCCATTTTAGGAAGAATGCTGCGTTTTTCCCTAAGCAATAAGGATAAGATCGTGCCGATTTCTCAAGAGGTCCTACATATTGAAGATTATATGACTTTGCAAAAATTTCGTTTTGAAGAAAGGCTTTCATTCAACATTCATAAAGATCAAGTACAAGAGTTATACTTAACTCCAAAGTTTATTCTTCAGCCAATTGTTGAGAATTCGATTAAATATGGCATGCAAAAAAGAAAGGCACTTAACATTGAAATAGAAGTTAATCAAGATAGAACTAAGCATGCAATGGTGTTTGTGATCCGTGATAACGGTCCTGGGATTAAGGAAGATGACCTTGTTAAAATACACGAGTTATTGAAAAAAGACCCGATGATTAACCGTGATTCAGGATTTGGGCTGACCAATGTTCATGCAAGAATTGTCATGATGTATGGCAGTAACTATGGATTAACACTCACTAGCATGGAAGATCAAGGAACAGAAGTGATCATCAAAATACCGCTGTTAGTTAAAAAGGAAAGTGGTGATGGATAATGTCTTCAATTCGGACAATTATTGTGGATGATGAAAGCCGCATACGACGAAGAATTGAACGGCTTGTTCAATCTTGTGGTGAAGAATGGCAAATCATTGCTGCATTCTCAGATGGCAAGGAAGCTTTAGATGAAATTACAAATCAATCCATTATATTCGATCTTCTCATTACAGATGTGCAGATGCCTGAAATGGATGGCTTAACCCTCGTAAACCAATTAAAACGTACACATTCATTTACAGCGATTATTATTAGCGGATATGATGATTTTTCGTATTTGCAAACCGCAATGCGCGAAGGAGCTGTCAATTACATTTTAAAGCCTATCGATAAAATCCTGTTTGCAGAGCAAATGGAAGAAGTCAAACAAAAGATTTACGATAAGCGAGAAGAACAACAACAGTGGAGCGATGTACAAGAAAAAGTATCACAATTAACCTATACAAAACAAATTCAGTTTTTAAGTGAAGTAACCTGGAATGATGAACTGGACTTATCACTTATCGATTGGACTGGGCATTTTCCAAAAGGATCCTATAAATTAGCTTATATTAGTGTTGATCAGCATCCTTCCTCCAAAAAAGCGAATGATGATATGGAAATTTGGAATCATAACATAGAAAAAATGTTTAAACAGTCACTGGATGGTTTTACCCAGTGGTGGTGGAGGGGCGGTAAGCTTCAATACTGGCTTTTGCTATTTGATGAGGAGGAACCAAATTCTTCCTTTGATGAAAAAACGAGTCACGCATTAAGTGAAGCTAAAGGCAGGATCGGGCGAATAACACCTTATACCGTTTCCATAGCAGTAAGTGAGAAATTTAATAATATGACATGTTTAACAATGATAAAAGATCAGCTTTTATCTCTTCTACAATACCGAATTATTGAAGGCGGAAATAAAGTTTTTCATTCTGAGATGGTAAAACAGCTTGCGGTTCAACAATCAAAGAATATGACATCTTCAGTTTATAAAGATGTTCAACAAATCCTTTCTGCCCTGGAAGGAAAAGGCGAAGCAGATACCGTGAAGGCTTTACAAGGATTTTTTCAGGAAATTGGAGCGTTAAAATCACCGGCATTAATTGAAGAATCTATCCATTATTTATGTTTGCAGATAATAAACCGCTGGCTTGAATATGCTGGGTTTGGCGATACACCTGAGCTATTGCCAGGAGCCCTTCAGCTGACTAAGCGTGCAGCAAATTTCCATCAACTAAGTGACAGTATCAAGCATTGGGTTCTGCAGATGAAAGAGAAAATAGACGAAAGAAAGAACAAAGATTCAGATCCAATACAACGCGCAAAAGATTGGATCCTTCAAAACCTTGGTGAAAACATTACCATAAAGAAAATCGCTGAACATGTTTATATGAGTCCAACTTATTTCAGCAACTTTTTTAAGGCGCAAACCGGTGAAACCATCTTAGATTATGTAACAAAATGCCGCCTCGATAAGGCAAAAGAACTTTTAGCCACAACAGAGCTGAAAGTTTATGATATTTCAACAAAGCTTGGCTATCAAGATACGAAATATTTTAGCCGCTTGTTCAAACAATGGTACGGACAGTCTCCTTCCCAATACCGTGAACTCCATCATAAAACGAGGGAGCAGTAATGAATGGGGCTGTTATTTAAGGGTTTGTCACTCAATATACACCAATATAGGAAGGTTCTAATTAGTTTAGATCTTACTATTGTGTTTGTGAGACTGACCCTTTTGTTAAATGTAAAATTTGTCATATGTTTAGGTTCTAATGCGCAAGTGCCTAAAGCTCTAGGGTCCGAAAGCTCATGAATTCAAGGGAAAGTACACCTTCTATTCATGAGCTTCTTATTTGCCCCAGGCTGTTCAAGGCGCTTGCGCTTTTGTTCTAATGAAATCCCTTCCAAACATCTTAATATTCTCACCCCAACCTTAATATTGTCTCCTTTCATCGATTATGAAAGTTTAATATAGTTAGAGTAATCAATAGAAAGCGCAATCAGCAACCGCGAAAAAATGAAAGGGTATTCTCTATCGGTCTAAAGAACAGAACGATAGGTACAAAAAGTTGGTAATGGAGGGGCGAAAGTGATTAGAAAAGCGAGCATTATGTATGTATATAAAGACCAATATGAAGAATACAAGCGGCGCCATGATGAAATTTGGCCTGAGATGGAAAAGGAATTAAAAGCACATGGCGTCCATAACTATTCAATCTTCTTAGATATCGAAACAGGACAGTTATTTGCCTATTTAGAAGTGGAAGATGAAGAGAAATGGAGCAAGATGGCTGAAACGGAAATTTGCAAAAAATGGTGGGCATACATGGAGCCATTAATGGAAACGAATCCAGATAACAGTCCGGTTTCAAAAGAGTTAAAGAATGTATTTTATTTAGCTTAGAATATCATTTTAATCGAGAAAGGAGATACATCTATGGCTGGTAAAAAAGGAATGAAGTCAACGATTACGGTGGCAATGTCAAACTATTTGGAAGCAGGCTCTATCGTAGCAGGTGCCGGCGGGTTAACGCTTTGGATGGAATATTTAAATTTAGATGATTTTAAACTAGGCTTACTTGGTGCATTAAGTGCAAATGGATTTGGTGCAGCAATCGGAGCATTATTTGGCGGGATTTTAGTTGATAAATATGGACGCAAATTAATTTATAAATATGATCTTCTTGTCTATATGCTTGGTGTCTTGTTAATAACGTTCTCATTTAATTTTCCGATGCTATTAATCGGTTATATTATTACAGGGATTGCTGTTGGCGCTGCTATTCCGGCGGCATGGACGTATATTGCCGAGGAAGCGCCTGATAATGAACGGGCTGCCCGGGTCGGATATGGACAATTAGCATGGTCAGTCGGTCCGGCGGTTTCATTGTTATTGTCTGTCGCATTAGCGCCATTAGGTCTACTTGGAAGCCGGATTATTTTTGCTCAACTGTTTGTAATCGCTTTAGTAACATGGATTTTACAACAACAGATCAATGAATCAACAATTTGGGAAGAAGAGAAACAAAAAGAAGCTAAAATGAAGGCTTCTGGTCAAAAAGCAGAAAACCCAATTAAAGAACTCTTTACAATTAAAGCAAATCGTAAAGCAATCACATTATTGCTCGGAATCTATGTTTTTTGGAATTTAGTTGCAGGTGTGATGGGCTATTTCATGCCATATATATATGAAACAGTCGGCGGACTATCAGCGGCACAAGCAAATCTGCTGCAAGCATTTTTATGGGTATTAACCGTCGCTTCAACTTATTTTGTCTTTATTAAATTAGGTGATAAGGTTAGCCGTAAAGTATTATATACGGTTGGTGCTGTCATGGGAATTATCGCTTGGGCGGTTCTTTCATTAGGAAGCATGGGATATACGGAACTCTTCATTTTCGTTATTCTGTGGGGAGTTGCTGCCGGTTTTGGTGCGCAAGCTTTCTACGGGTTATGGGCAAGTGAACTATTCCATACGAAATACCGTGCAAAAGCACAGGGATTTTTATTCTGTATCGCTCGTGTTGCGGTAGGACTTATTTCACTAGCCGTTCCAACCATGATTTCACTGCTGGGTTTTAAGATTTCGGGATTAATTATGATTGGATTTCTCGTCATCGCTGCAGTTATCGGCTTTGCCATGGCACCGGAAACGAGAGGAAAGTCGTTAAAACAGATTGAACAAGAACGTTATAGTGCATAAAATGAAAGAGTAAAAAAGATGATCGTTCCTTCAGGGGCGATCATTTTTTTATTATTTCAACACTGCATATTTATAATATAAACACAATTAGAGATAAATCGCACTTCGTAAAAACGTAATTCGTTGGTTTAATTCAAATAGTGTAACGGATTAAGAGGAAAAGGTTATACTTTTATATATAAAAATAATTGAATTTTCTTTATAATAAGAATGAACCTATAGAAAAATAAAATTTTAAGCAACTTTTTAGTTTTTAACTGCTAGATAAGGAAACTAGGGGAGTGATAGGGATGGAAAGAAGTTTATCGATGGAATTAGTAAGGGTGACAGAAGCCGCAGCATTAGCATCTGCACGCTGGATGGGAAGAGGGAAAAAAGATGAGGCCGATGATGCTGCCACAACAGCGATGAGGGATGTTTTTGATACCATTCCCATGAAGGGGACCGTTGTTATTGGTGAGGGAGAAATGGATGAAGCCCCAATGCTTTACATAGGAGAAAAGCTTGGAAATGGTTATGGTCCGCGTGTTGATGTTGCGGTTGACCCGCTGGAAGGAACGAATATTGTTGCGTCGGGAGGCTGGAATGCATTATCTGTCATCGCGGTTGCTGATCATGGGAATCTATTACATGCACCTGATATGTATATGGACAAGATTGCGGTTGGCCCTGAAGCAGTTGGACAAATAGATATTAATGCACCGCTAATTGATAATATAAAGGCTGTAGCGAAAGCTAAAAATAAGGATATAGAAGATGTTGTTGTGACGATTCTAAATCGTCCAAAACATGAAAGAATTATTTCTGAATTACGAGAATTAAAGGTTCGGATTAAGCTTATCAATGATGGTGATGTAGCAGGGGCCATTAATACTGCTTTTGATCATACTGGAGTAGACCTTTTATTAGGAGAAGGCGGTGCACCAGAAGGCGTACTTGCTGCAGTTGCCCTCAAATGTCTTGGCGGAGAACTTCAAGGAAGGCTGATCCCGCAAAACGAAGAAGAAATCAATAGATGTGCCGCAATGGGTATTGATGTAAAGAAGATTTTGCGTATGGAAGATTTGGTATCGGGTGACGATGCGATCTTCGCTGCAACTGGCGTAACAGACGGAGAGCTCTTAAAAGGCGTACAATTTAAAGGCTCAATCGGTACAACTCAATCGCTTGTGTTAAGAGCAAAATCAGGAACAGCCCGCTTTATTGATGGTCGACATAGCTTAGTTAAAAAGCCGAATCTTGTGTTTAAGTAATCCAAAGGATAAGTAGAGAGAACCTCTTCTGATGTTATCAGAAGGGGTTTTTTGTCCAAATCATTCAGTTCAGTTAAACATTTAATGTGGTAAGTCCTGATTTCATTCAATATTAATCTAGACGTTAGACAGGGTAGATCATCAATAGTTTACCATTTAATTGTTAACTGATAATCGAAATTCATTAACATATTTGATTTTCCTGAACAGCTAACGGCCCGCACTTTTATCTTGTTTCATCAGCACGTATAGAAGCAAAAATCGCCATTCAGGCACTTTTGAACATCTGCGAAAGCCTCGGACTAGCTGCTGATGATTGGCAATCAAGAAAATGAATTGGATTTAGGTGCTAAAAGAACTGTATGTTGTCTTTGATTAATTAAAAGCTTGCGATTTTTTAGATTGTAACCTTTTTAAGAAGGGTTTCAACCATTACATGCAATCCATGTTTAAAATGACTTAAAGCAGGCTATACATGGTATTAATTACATAAATGGAGGAAATAAATGAAGAAAAAAGTGACGATTATTGGCGGGGCAGGAACGGTCGGAAGTATCGTACAAAATGGATTAAGTGATAAATATGAGTTTACGGTGTTAGATAAAAAAGTCTCAAACCAAATGGAGGACGCCATTCAGGTTGATGCAACTAATTTTCATGAGCTGCTTGAAAGCATTCCAAAGGATACGGATGCATTGATCAATTTGCTTACGATTAAAGTGGAAAATGATTTAAAGGATATTGATCAGTTTTATAAAATGACAGAGATTCATTTTACAGCGTCATTTTATATTTTACATGCCGCAATCATGTTAGGAATCCCTAAAGTCGTGTTTGCAAGCAGCAACCACACGACAGATTATTATGAGGAAAATGGAATTTCCGCATTAGGGAGGGAAATTACTACAGATGATTATCCGTATTCACGTGGACTTTATGGCGTACTTAAACTTGCGTCAGAAAATATCGGCCATATTTTAGCTAGAGAAAAGGAACATAACCTTTCTGTCATTAATTTGCGGATCGGAAGTGTTCAAAATGATGAGCAAAAAGCTGTAAAGGAAAAGGAACGGTTTCACCGTACGTTATTGTCTCATGAAGACACAGTCCAGCTTTTTGATTTGGCGCTTCAATCAACCGTAAAATATGGCACCTATTATGGTGTTTCAAACAATCCAGGCAAACCATGGTCAACTGAAAATGCATGGAAGGAATTAGGCTTTGTTTCCAAAGAAAATGCAATAGATATATTGAAAAAGGGATCTTCATAAAATACATTTACCTTCTAAAAATAACTTGTCACTTTACTTTTTAAAGCAAAATAATCCATATAACATGATATGGAAATCCATTGTATATAGAGGGCAGGTGCTGTAATCTAACACTATTCATCAGTAAGAGAGGAGGGGTTTTTTGAAAACGCGACCCATTTTCCATCAGCACCTTTTTCAACATAAATGGGGGTATTTGCTTGGCTCTGGACTATTATCGATTTCCCTTATTCTTCAATTAATCGTTCCGATGTTATTAGAGAATTTCACAGATGGAATCCAGCATTTATCGATTGATGTTACAGATCTCCTTCAATTAGCAGGTTGGTTTGTACTGGTAGGTGTAGGAATATTTTTATTTCGCTCCTCTGGAAGGATTTATATTTTTCGTTTATCACGAATGCTGGAACGAGATTTGCGCACGAAATTATTCAGTCACTGGGAGACGCTGCCTGCTGAATACTACCAACAGGAGCGGATTGGGAACCTTATGGCACATGCCATAAATGATGTAAATATTCTTCGTCAAATTGGTATGCAAGGGATGTTTCAATCCATTGAGGCAGTGGTGTTAATCTCGATTGCGATTTCGATGATGGCGGGTACGATTGACGTTGTTTTAACCTTGCTTGTTATACTTCCATTACCTGGTTTAACCTATCTCGCTTATCGCTTCCGCAAGAAGATTCGAATGCATTCAAATAAGGTCCAAGAGGCAATTGGCACGCTCACAAGCAGAGTGCAAGAGTTTTGCACAGGAATACGGATTATTAAAACCTACGTACAAGAACAGGAAGAGTTAAAAAAGTTTACGATAGAAAACGATGAGAATATAGAAGCAAATAAACGTTTAATTCGCTCCAACTCTCTGTTTGCCTCACTAAGCCAAGGGATTGTAGGCTTAAGCTATTTACTTTCGATCGTATTTGGTTCTATTTTAGTTATGAAAGGTGCGATCTCACTTGGAGAATTTGTTGCGTTTAATACATATTTATCTTTTTTAATTGCACCGATCGAGAACCTTGGAAAAGTGATTAATCTATTTCAGCAAGGAAAAGCAGCTGACAACAGACTGTGCAAAGTACTAGCAACAAAACCGGATATAAAAGATGAAGAAGACATTCTCCCTATAAAGATCGAAGGGGATATAAAAATTAAGAATTTAACCTTTCAATATAAAAATAGCAAAGGGTATGCCTTGGAAAATATAAATCTAGTCATTGAAAAAGGCACAAGCCTGGCTATTGTCGGAAAAATCGGCAGCGGCAAATCAACGCTCGTAAACTTGCTTTTACGTGTATACAATCCGCCGAGAAACACCATGTTCATAGATGATGTTGATATAAGAGATCTTCCATTAAAATCATTGCGAACTTCAATAGGATATGTACCACAAACGAATTTTTTATTTTCCTCAACGATACATGATAATATTGCCTTTGATCCAAATCCATATGAAAAACAACAGGTTTATCAAGCAGCAAGGCAAGCCCATGTATACAAAGACATCACAGATTTTCCTAAAAGCTTTGAAACAACACTGGGAGAGAGAGGTCTCTCCTTATCAGGAGGGCAGCGACAGCGTGTAAGTATTGCCCGTGCAATGATCAAAAGCTCTCCGATTATGATTTTTGATGACAGCTTAAGTGCTGTTGATGCGAAAACCGAAGAGAAGATTCTTAAAACATTGAATACCGAAATGGAAGGAAAAACGGCGATCATTGTCAGTCACCGGATCTCAACAATTCGTAAGGCTGATCAAATCATTGTGCTGGATGGCGGGAGAATTGCTGAGCAAGGAACACATGAATCGCTTTTAAGGGAAAAGGGTATCTATCATAAAATGCATATGCAGCAATCGAATGAGCTTTCAGCAGAGTCTTCAAACCTCCCGTCTAATTATGAAAGAATGATAGAATAAAAAGGAGGAGGAGTTAGCATCAAAGCCATGGGAGATCATAAACCCGTTGAATATAGTGATACACAGCTGCTAAAGAGGATGCTTTCCTTTGCGAAACCATATTGGAAACAAATTCTCCTTGCTATATTGTTAACCGTAGTTATTGTCATCACCAGCTTAGCACAGCCGTACATTGTTAAGGTGGCAATAGATTCATATATTAATGGAATTTATTCACCTATGATTTCAATGGAGGCATCAAGTGAAGATAGTTTGAAAGAACTGCAGGAGAAAAAGATACCTTTTGAGGAAACAGCCTTATTTGAAGATAGGATTTACTTGCGATTAAAGGAACCGCTTTCCTCAAATGAGTTACTCAATAATGCAGAAAAAGCTGCCATTGTGACCATCTCGGGCGGCCACTACCTCGTACACGGTTGGAATACTGGTCTTTCTGAGTCAGAAAACCATCAGATAAATAAACAGGCAAATGAAATAACGATCGACGGAATGGTGTATCCAGTAAGCCAATTAAGCTCAAAGGATATTGATCTTTTCCGAGGAAATGATTATCAAGGACTTATTTTAATGGGGGTTCTTTATTTATCATTGATCATTGGAGCGGCTGTGCTAATGTATTATCAACATAATACGCTCCAATATACAGGGCAATCGATTATTTATGATATAAGACAAACGCTCTTTAAGCATCTAACCAAAATGCCGATTTCATTTTATGGCCAGCATCCAATCGGAAGATTAGTGACAAGGATCACCCATGATGTAGAGGCACTAAATCAGTTATATTCACAGGTGATTGTCAATTTACTAAAAGAAATCTTTATTCTTATCGGGATCGTCATGATTATGCTTCATATGAGTGTAAAGCTGACGCTTATTAGTTTAATGTTGATACCTGCTGTTGCACTTACGACCTTTTATTTTAAATCGGTGATGAGAAAAGCGCAAAGATATATCCGGCTCATTCTTTCCAGACTAAACTCGTTTCTTGCCGAGAATCTTTCCGGCATGACTGTTATCCAGCTGTTTGCCAGGGAAGAGAAGCAATTAGAACAGTTTAACAAATTAAATGATGAGCATTATCGTGCAGGTATGCGACAAACGGTCCTTAATTCGATTTTTAATCCTTCCATAGGGCTTTTCGGAAACCTGTCACTCGCACTTCTTGTTTGGTATGGCGGCAGAAATGTACTGGAAGGAGCAATAACCTTTGGAATTGTGTATGCGTTTACCCAATACGTAAGACAATTTTTTGAACCTTTACGTGGGTTGGCTGATCACTTTAATCAAATCCAAGCAGCACTTGCTTCTGCAGAAAGAATTTTTGAAACACTTGATACAGAACCAACGATTCTAAATCCGATACAGCCAAAATCATTGGGGCAAACAGTATCCGGTAAGATTCAGTTCCAGCATGTATCGTTTGCCTATAAAGAGGATGAGTGGGTGCTGAATGACATAGATTTCGTGATTCAGCCAGGGGAAACGGTCGGGATTGTTGGAGCAACCGGTGCCGGAAAGAGCTCAATTATTCAGCTTATCAATCGGTTTTATGATATTCAAAAGGGCAGAATCACACTTGATGGTGTTGATATTAAAGATGTACATCTCTCAGAGCTAAGAAAGCATATTGGCATTATTCAGCAGGACAGCTTTGTATTCTCTGGCACCGTTTTTGATAATATTCGGCTTAATAACCAGAAGATCAGTGATGAGGAAATTATTGAGGTAGCAAAATCGGTTAACATCGATTCCTTTTTCAGGTCGCTGCCACAGCAATACGAAACCATGCTTGGTGAGCAGGGCACCATCTTATCAACTGGGCAAAATCAGCTTCTCTCATTTTTACGGGCGATTATCGCGGATCCGGATGTGTTAATCCTTGATGAAGCAACTGCTAATATTGATTCGGAAACAGAAGCTGTTATCCAGCAAACCTTAAAAACGATCTCCAAAAACCGAACGACGATTATCATTGCCCATCGCCTTTCAACGATTCAACATGCTGATAAAATTATTGTTTTGAAGAAAGGGAGGATGATCGAAATGGGCAATCATCAGGAATTATTAAGAAACAAACAGGATTATTACCAGCTATGCAGGAGCCAAGGAAAATCGTCTCTATCAAAAGTAAACGCATAAAAAAATGAAACGAAACTTTCTCCGCTGTGAGGAGGTTCCGTTTCATTTTCTTTTGTTTTCAAATCATATCGGGCAATAAAAGCCCAATATGAAAGTCTAAATCATTTATGTATGCTATTTTGGTACGGTATCTGGAATGAGTTTATGATCATCACAAAACTGGGATGGCGATACTCCGACGATCCTTTTAAATGTTCTGCTAAAATAAAGCTCATCAGCGTATCCGACTGTTTGGCTTACTTCTTTAATGCGGATATCAGAAAGGACAAGCAGTTCTTTTGCCCGATCAATCCGCAAGTGTGTTAAGTAATCGATCGGACTTAAGCCAATGTATTTTTTGAATAATCGGGAGTAATGGCTTGTACTTAATCCAGCAATATTTGCTAAGTCGGATAAGGTAATCGGATTTTTGTAGTGATCAATCATATATTCGATCGTTCCTTCAATCGCTTTTTTACTGTCACCAGAGATCATTTGTGAGCGAAAGTCCTGGGAAATAGTTAATAACAGTTCCTGAAGCAGCAGTTTTTTCTGAAAGGTGACAGATGCCCCCCGTCTTTTTGACAATGAATTGAGCTGATCTAATAATAAGATGATGGCTGAACTATTCGTAATGGAATAGACACCGCTAAGCGGAAATTTAATATCCTTTGCCTGTTTAAAATGCCACACGCCTTTTTCCTCAAATGCTAATGCATAGGAAAACCGGACAAAATAAAATTCAAGGGAATGATTTCTGGATGCTTTTTTATCGCAAATCATCTCAGGTGTAAAGAAAATTAGTTTCCCCGGACTAAGCTTCGTTCGCTTACCATTTAAAACCACCTCTCCTTTTCCTTTCGTGATAAACCAAAGGGAATGATGCTGTGGCTTCGTTCCTTGTCTGCTCCAGCCAGGAGGACATGTTTTATAACCGGTTAACAGAAGTGAATACGTTAGCTTGTTTAAAGTGGAAGTTAAACCGCACAGCTTCTTACACAAAAGGAAACCACCCTTTTCTAATAGATTCTTAACTACCTATAATCATACGCTTAGTGAAAAGAAAATAGTACAATCATGCTCACGATTTTCAGGTAACATTAACAAAAGAACCGGCATGGATTGGTCTAAAAGTCATAATCACCCTCTCGTTTCATGCTCATGATCTTTCATCTTTTTAAAATAGCAGGTCGATCTCCCTATCTCTTATAAATTGATTATATTTTTCTTGAAATCATTTCCCTTATAATCAACATGCAAGAAAATATAATGATGAAGGGAAGGATGCGTTTGAAAAAGTGGAGTGGTCTTCGAAAAGGGTTACTGCTCACCATCGTATTTTTACTTACTGTTACACCAGGTTTTGGAGTTTTTCAAAATGAAAGGGCTTACGCGGAAGGGGATTCTCAAGATTTCGATGCTATTTATGAAGCGGAAGATGCAGTCATTAAGGATGCAATCATTGATTCCCAACACCCTGGATATACAGGAACAGGCTTTGTTGATTACAAGCCGAATGCTCCAGGAGGTACGATTACATGGACTGTAGAAGATGTCCCTGCTGCAGGCGAGTACACGTTAGAATTTCGCTATGCAAATGGTGCAGCTGAAAATCGGCCGGCAGTAATTAAGGTAAATAATCAAGTGGCAGAACAAGAACTTGCCTTTCCTTCGACAGGAGAATGGACTTCTTGGAAAACAGTTTTAACGAAAGTTAATCTGCAGGCTGGAGAAAATGATATTGTAGCAACAGGTGCAGGGGGAAGCGGAGGAGCCAATATTGATCATCTGCGGATACATAACAAAATGTTAGAACAAGAACATGGGGGACCCCAGCCAGCAGAGGTAAAAGAAGTAGCGATGAAAGAGCTGGTGGATGGAGTTACCTTAAAAAAATTAAAAACAGCAGGAATTCTATCATCAGATCAGCATAATAAGAAGCATGAAATGACGCGTTTGGAATTTTTCGCTCATATTAATAACGTCATGGGTTACTACCCGGAACATGTCTATAAAAATATCGAGGCAAAAGGCACTGTATGGGAAGTATCTAAAGAAAAATGGTGGAGCTATGTAGTTGAGACTGCTAAACAGGAAGGCTATGTAACGGCTGATCAAGCTGGTAGCATTCATCCTAATGCTCGTATCACTCGCAGAGCCGCAGCAGAAATCATTGCTGAAGTGTTAGACTTGCAGCCTGGCAATAGCACAAATGATTCAGCTGAGAAAAGTAAAGCAGCTGTTGGAGTTGTTGTTTCAAATGGCTATATGTCTGGTAAAACGGGATTTGGTAAGAACGATTATGTAACTCTAGGAGAAGCTGAAGCCATTTTTAATAAAATAGAAGCTGAAATCAATCACCAAACAAAAAAGGTTCATGTTGTAAGTGCACAAGCGGTTACAGAGAAGCATGTGGCCGTGTTGCTGAACGGCAGCTTTGATGAATTTGATGTAAAAGCATTGGCATTAAAGGCGGCAACCGGAAGCTTTAAAACCTTGAACCCTGAATTTCAAGATATGTATCCAACACGGGCAGCGGTTGGAGAAAATGCATTTGGAGATACGGTTGTAATCTATGAGTTACAAGAGGCATTAGATGCGGGGAAAGTGGTTCGAAAAGAGGAAAATATATTCTCTGGAGACTTAGAGGAAATGAAAAAGCAGGCTGATTATCTTGTATCCTGGCAAATGGATCATGGCGGTTGGACAAAGAGCATGGAAAATGAGTACATCCGTCCTTGGGATGGACAAGAAAAACGTTCCAAACAATTTGGACCTAATGGCGAAGAAATAGGAACAATCGATAATTCGGCAACAATTAAGGAAATTCGCTTTCTATCCAAAGTGTACCGAGAAACAAAGGATGAAAAGCTGAAGGACAGTATAGTAAAAGGTATCGACTTTTTATTAACAATGCAAGTGGAAACAGGCGGATGGCCGCAGGTGTACCCAAAACGTACCGAATCCCCTGAAGACTCTGTCTATTATTCAAATTATGTCACCTTTAATGATAACGCGATGATCAATGTTTTAGAGCTTTTTGATGATTTAGTAAGGGAAGCATACCCGTTTGATCAAGGTTTCTTAAATACAGAGGCGAAGCAAAAGATACAAAAGGCAATGGATAAAGGGATTGGGTATATCTTAAAATCGCAAATTGAAGTAGATGGAAAGCTGACAGCATGGTGTGCCCAGCATGATCCTGTTACGTATGAACCACAGCACGCAAGATCCTATGAGCATCCTTCGATTTCAGGCAGTGAATCAGTTGGGATTGTAAGATTCCTCATGTCACGCCCGAACCAAACACCAGAGATTCAAAAAGCCATTCTCGGGGCGCTGCAATGGTTTGATGAAGGAAAGCTGGAGGGAATTCGCTATGTAAGCGGTGATTCTAATGGTATTTATTTTGTGGAGGATCCAAACTCGGTTACCTGGTATAGATTTTATGAAATTGGTACAAATAAACCAATATTCTCTGGCAGAGATGGGGTCATCAAACATACGATTCAAGAAATTGAACAAGAGCGACGTGATGGTTATTCATGGGGAGGCAGCTATGCAAAAAAACTGCTTGAAATAGCGAAATCTACCGGCTATTTTGAACAGCATGTTTATGTAGAGGTCTTGCCAAATGAATTGGAAGATAAATATGGCAGAGAGCTGGCAGAAGGAGAGTTAATCAGAGTGGGGGATGCTACAAAAGAATTAAAGGAAGTTTCAGTGAAATTGATTGTATCAAAGGATGGGAATGGTGATTACGAAACAGTTCAGGCAGCAGTTGATGCTGTGCCATCAAATAACCTGCACCCCGTAGAAATTTTTGTGAAAAAAGGCGTTTATAAAGAAGTTATCAAAGTGCCTGCTGATAAGCCGTTTATAAGCTTAACTGGTGAAAGTGCAGAGAAAACAATTCTAACGTACGATAACTATGCAAAAAAACAAAGACCGGATGGGGGCACATATGGAACTAGCGGAAGTGCAAGTGTGTTCATTTATGCGAATGATTTTACCGCAAAAAATCTCACAATGGAAAATTCCTTTGATGAGAGTCAAGTAGAGGGGGGCTCTCAGGCGGTTGCCGTCTATGCACGTGGCGAGAGACTTGCCTTTCACAATGTCCGCTTCATCGGAAATCAGGATACACTATTAGCCCACTCGGGAACACACTATTATGATCAATGTTATATCGAGGGAGATGTCGACTTTATTTTTGGCGGAGCTCGAGCGGTATTTGAAGATTGCGAGATCGTATCACTGGATAGAGGCTCATCAACGAATAATGGCTATATAACAGCAGCAAGTACAAATATAAGTGAACCATATGGCTTCCTCTTTCTAAATAGCAGCTTAACAAGTGAAGCTGCAGATGGAACTGTATATTTAGGACGTCCTTGGCATCCTGGCGGTGACCCAAATGCGATTGCAAGTGTGGTCTTTAAAAACTGCGAACTTGGCGCACATATTCATGAAGAAGGATGGACAGATATGTCCGGCTTCAGTGCAAAAGATGCCAGATTTTATGAATACCAAAATAAAGGAGCAGGCGTCAATACAGAGAGACCTCAGTTAACCGATGTAGAGGCTAAGGAATATACGGTTGAGAATGTGTTGAAGGGCTGGAATCCGAAGAAATAAGAGGAGGAAATAGGGGGCAGTTCCCAAAAAGGTCTGAGTAAATACTTAGGCCTATTTTTTTTATGAGTTTATTAAATGACATAGGTAAATTCTCCGAATAGTAAAAATATACTTACTGATGTCGGAAGTTTATGGTAAAATATTGGTGAAACGTTTCGATAAACTTATAATTAGGATCTGAAAGGGGTAAATGATGAAAAAAGCAAAGATCGTAAGTTTTCTGTTCGTGTTTTGTTTAATGGCAAATTTGGTTTTTACTAATATGGCTTCAGCCAATGAAAATGAAAAGGATAGAGCTTTACAGGTAGAATTGGAAGCGATTGCAAAGAAAACATATAAATATTTTCAGGATCATACCGACCCAAATACAGGTTTGACATATGATGAGGTTCGCTTCACCGAAGCAGGGGAAACAGAAGCAAACCATACATCACCGACGAATATCGGAATGTACATGATGAGCACCGTTTCAGCACAACAAATGGGGCTTATTACAGAAGATGAGGCAGTTAAAAGAATAAAGGTAACATTAAATACGTTAGAAGAGCTTGAAAAATGGAATGGCCTTTTTTATAACTGGTACAATACAGCTGACGGCAGCATCAAAAAAGATTGGGGGCAATTTATCTCCCAAGTTGATAATGGCTGGCTTTCAGCAGGCTTAATCGTTGTCGGACAAGCATATGAGGATTTAAATAAGCAAACCAGCAGGCTTGTCGATAACATGAATTATTCTACACTATATGATCCAGAGGTTGGCCAGTTCCGCGGCGGCTATGATGTGGCTAAAGGAAAGCTGACTGACCATCATTATGGCTTGTTTTACACTGAGCCGCGAGTTGCAAGCTATATTTCAATTGGAAAAGGGGACGTACCAAAAGAGCACTGGTGGAAGATGTATCGAACCATGCCAAAGGAGTGGGACTGGCAAGCTCAAATTCCAAAAGGAAACGATGTTCAATATGATGGAGTTACAGTGTTCGAAGGCCATTATGAATACAATGGAGTAAAGTTCGTTCCAAGCTGGGGGGGAAGCATGTTTGAAGGTCTTATGCCTGGAATTGTTTTTAAAGAAAAAGAGCTTGGGACAAAAGCATTGGGATTGAATAATAAACGTCATGTAGAGCTTCAAATTGCGTATGCAAAAGAAAAAGGATACGCTGCATGGGGCTTCTCACCAGCGGCAACTCCAACTGGCTACAGCGAGTTTGCGGCAACACCGCTTGGTACCTCAGGGTATAAGGATGGAGCCACAGTTACTGCACATGCTACATTTTTAGCTTTAGACTATGCACCCGAAGCGGTTCAGAAAAACATCAAAGCATTAAAAGGCTTTAATATGTATGGGAAGTATGGATTCTACGATTCAGTTAACGTAGAGACGGGAGAGCTTGCAAAAGCATATCTTGCACTTGATCAAGGAATGATCATGGTCTCGATTGCTAATTTCTTAAATGATGGTGTTATTCGCGACTATTTTCATAGCGACCCAATTGGCAAAAAGCCAGAAGAATTGTTAGAAAAAGAAGTTTTCTCAATTCAATAGTCGTGGGTCTGCACTTCATGCTGAGAAATAGTTTTCAATAAAATATGTAACATGTATTTCTGGAGCTTACATAATCTCGGATTATGATGTTTGTTATCGAAACGTTTCACCAGTAAAATATGCAGTGATTTACTTAGGTATGAAAGGACCGGATATGAACGATTTACAATACAATCTCAACTATTTAAGCAAGTGTATTGATGACCATCGTCTAACGATGTATAAATTGGTCAAAAATAAAGGTTTTACACATCCAGACGTACTAAAAATCAGTCAAAAAATAGATAGGAAAATCATTTTGCTGCAAAAATTAATGGTTGCTTCAGGCTCTTAAATATAAAAATCCAGCCCCTAAGCTGGATTTTTATTTATATATTAGTTACGGATTCCCCTTCAATAACAGTAACATAAATGCGCTCATGTTCAACAGGTTCATTGGCGATCAGTTTTAGTAATTGCTCTGAAGCGACAGCTCCCCATCTCCATTTAGAGTAATCAATTGTTGCTAAACGGGGTTGGACGTAATTAGAAACTTCAATATTATCAAAGCCGATTATGTGAATATCCTTTCCAACTTTATAATCCGATTTTGAAAGATAATCATAAATACCGATTGCCATTTCGTCATTTAAGCAAAAGACAGCAACTGGTTGGTTGGATCCCTCGAGAATTTGTTTGGCCGCTTTTTCACCGGATGGCTTGTTAAAATTCCCTTCAATTTCAGTAATTTCAATTTCTGGATGCCTGCTTGCCGCTTGTCTGACTGCTTTTAATCTTTGGATCGAATCATAGGTACCTTTTGGACCTGTTAAAACGTAAATCTTTCGATGCCCTTTATCAATTAAATGATTAATCGCAAGGGTAGCCCCAGCTTTATTATCCAGTAAAACTTGACTTATATTTGGATGGTCAAGCTCCCGATCTAATACCACCAATTTATGGCCCAAATCTGCATATTGAAGCAAAGCTTCATCTGAAAGTGTTTCATCTAAAATAATTGCCCCATCTATCATTCGCTCAGGCAGAAATAAATGCGAGCGTTTTCCGCTGCAGACGATGAGTTCATAGCCTTTTTGGCTAAGTGTTTCACGCATCCCCTGAAGGAGTTGTCCATAAAAAGCACCGCTATAGTCTGTTAAAAATACCCCTAATATTTTTGTTTCCCGTTTTTTTAGGTTTCGTGCAGCCGCATTTGGGATATAGTTTAATTCCTTGGCAATTGCCAAAATTCTAGCAGAGGTTTCTTGTGTCACTTTTGGGTTGCCGTTTAATGCATAAGATACTGTTGAAATGGACACACCTGCTTTTTTTGCAATATCTTTTATACTAACCACGTTCGATCTCTCCTATCTATCCTTTGGCCATTTCCTATATTATACTGTTATTTTTTAAGCTAACCTATATTAGATCGATGCAATTCTTTTTCATTTGGTCAGGAAAAGAGATCCTAAATAGTTAGCAGGCGGCCAAACGGGCCGCCGCCATTTATATAAAAATTTCGATCTTATTCGTAGTGTCAGTCAAAAGCTTCTCAAGATTTTGAGCTGAAATGATTAATCCGCCGCTTCGGTAACGATTTGATACCGTTTCTGCAGAAACAGGATGCCCATTTATTAACACTTTTTTGACCTCATGACCTTGAAGGTGATAACTAAACACAATGGAATGATTCATATACTGATAATGAAATTCCAGTCCGTTTAATTTTTCAGGCAATACTGGGTCAATGACAAGATTCCCATTATCCTGTCTAATACCTAAACAATTTGAAATGAGTTGATTCATGTAAATTCCCGGACCGCTGGAGTATATGCGCCAGCCGCCTTTTACAGGTACTGATCCTGTACGCAGCTTATCAAAATTTTCATCTGCCTCATAACGGGTGTTAAATTTACCATCAGAGCTGCTGAAGTATGCATTGCTTTGCCTGCGTTCAGCATTTGAAACCACTTCTTGGATGCCGATTGGGTTGATCATTAATAAACCATTCCAGACTTCATCGACTTTTCCCAGTTTTGCCATTGCTTCTACATAGCGAATATGTGCATGCACATATTGGAGGCCTATTTCACGGCCAAAATTCGCTGCTTGTTCAGCTCGTTTAAAGTTCGAACTAACACCGCCATGATAATTTGCTGGCTTATTCATTAAACGGACACCATCTGGGCAAAAAAGGTTTTCTTTTATTATGTGATAATGATCTTCCGCTTGTTCCGGTGTCAGCAACTCACTAATCATGCTGCGTGTCATCGGGAGGAGACGATAATCGATCCCAGTCTTTGAGTCTGTTGGATGAAGCATAAGCTCAGGGTTATCAGGATGTTCTAGATAAACAAATCCAGGAATGACATCTGACTGTAACATATATTTTGAAAAGTCTTCTTGAATCCCCTTTGCAAATGTCTCAAGCTCTATTGCATCTTGTTCATTTATCCTTCTTAATACCTTTGATAGCTGGTTAAAGACTTGGTAAGTTAATGAAACTGTCCAGCTGCTCACTATGTATTGCTTCAGCTGCGCATTTGCAGGTTGGAGAGTATCGTCCCAATCACCATCCCCATAGGAAGACAAGAATGTATCATGCAAGAAATGGTCCTTAATATAAGCGAGTTCTTTCTTTATATGGCTTAAGATTGGATAAACATCTTCTGTAAATTGGTGGTTGCTCCTTCTTGTATACGGTACTTTTTCATCCAAAATGCTGAAATCATTTGTTACAGATAAATAGTCACTTACAACCTTTAAAGGCCAGACAATAATATCACCGTGACTTTCCTCTGCCTTGATCGTAAAGTATTTGTCAAACATGAACCATTGCGGCCAGTTTCCATCGTCCTCAAATTGGTGAGAATAGACTGTTTTTATAATTTCACGAACTGTATCGTATTTCTGAGTAGCCATAAAATATTCTGTCGGCCCTTGACATACATCCCGTGTTCCCCAGGCTGCACCGCCATATTGTTCAAGTCCATGAGGTACAGAATAGTGCACAAGCATATTATGTGTATACCACCATGCTAAAGCGTTCACTTTTTCCAGTTCTTCAGTTGGTTTGCCCTTTTGCTGCAATTGAAAACCATTCATGACTGATTTGAAAAACAATCGATAGCGCTCGATTTCTGCCTCCGCTTCACGCTCTGCAAATGGGAGATGACCTTCATGTAATAAACCTTGAATTGACATCGTCCAGTTGCTTGCTTCATGAATCTCAAAAACAGCAAGAGAAGCAGCATAAGGGGCAATGTTTGTTGCGAATAGGCTTTCATCCTTCATCGATACCTTTGCACCTGTCACTTTCAGGTGATAGCTTAGGTTAGGGTAATGTGAAGCATTCATTGCTGCTCCGTCTGCATAAAACGAAAAATGATCTTCCGTTTCGGTTACATGGAAAGGTGTCTCATACTCATTTCCATTCATTGTTACCTGGTTTGTTACAAGGTAACGGTATTTTTTGCCGCTTGTTGCTTGAATGGTGAGATGTATTTCTGGCGAATCAACGATTGTGTAATTTGTGATAATGATTAATTCATTATTTGCTTTATAATACCAGCGGGCATAGTTAAACCCTAGCTCAAACATAGATGGCATTGTTAAGAGGCGAAGCGCCCCATCTAATTCGATATAAATTCGTTGTCCAGCTGTTTTCATGATATTTAATGCATTTCGAGTATTTGAAAGCATTTTATTAAAGGAAGTGTTTCCTACTACAAGCTGTGAATTAAATACTCCGTAAATATATGAGGTAGTCGTTAGGACTGTTTCTATGTTTTGAACATTTTGCCCTGACATTAAAATATGTCCATGCGGCCTCTCAACATATTGTTCCTTTTCTTTTAAAATGACATGCTCATGCTTATCAGTGAAAAAAGATAAGAGAGTGTTACCATCCCATTCTTCTTGATGACGTTTGGGAAAGAAGCGATTAATTTCTTCCTGTGTCATAGAAGATGCTTGAAATGGCTTGCCAATTCGACTTGAAATCCATACCTTTTCTTGAGACTTCATTTCTTTATAAGAGATTACTTGAACCGAATTCCATGCAGCAGCTATTTCTTCTGCAAACTCTGGTGAAGAAACGGCATCAGGATGATTTTCTTTAAATAATCCATAGAATACAAATTGAGCTTGTCCATTCAGACTGACTCGCTCTGACTGCAGGGCGGTATAAGCAAATTCATATTGATAGATTTCATTAGCAAGCATTTCTTTTTTTAACGCTTCAGGCTCATCGGTTTCTTTATAAGATAAGCCGAAAAACTGAAAGCCATCTGTAGAAAAACCTATCGCCTTTGTTAGTGCCCCTTGTTGCATATATGGAAAGTTGCCCTGTTGAGGCTGATTTTGCCGTGAACATACCACATAACCTTTTTGAGCATCCTCGAAAACTGTATGATCAATATACTGAGAAACATAGGCCTCATTTGTGCGAACCGCTCCTTTATCTGCGATTCCCAGGTCCTGGCCGTAAATGATATCAACGTCAACGTTATAGCCTTCAACATTGACATCCCAGAACCAAATTCCTTGTTCAGTAAGAGTAAAAGTAATGGTATATTTAATATTTTCAACTATGCCATCCCAAGTAACTTGAGATTCAGAATAGCAGACATTGCTGGCAGATTTAATTCCCAATAGCGGATACACCTGCATGCCATTCTCCTTATGAAGACGCAAATATAAGTTGTTCAGCGAACCATCAATCGGGTTCGTCAGCAGCTGATTAACCATTGTTGTCTGATGAGAAATTTCAAAAATGTCTCCGCTATTTAAAAACGTAAATGATAGATTACCTGCATCTATTCGAAACTGTGTATCAGTCAAAGTGGTCATACATAAATTCCTCATTTCTGTTATTTTACTAGTTGAAATGGTAATGCGTATACTTCTTGGCTATTTGAACCAACATAAGCTTCGAAAGAGCCTGCATCACTTGTAAACTCCATATTGGAATGATAATAACGCAATTGCTTTTCTGATAAGAGAAAGGTTATCTTCTTCGTTTCACCTGGCTGAAGGAAGATTTTTTTAAAGGCTTTTAGCTCTTTAAGCGGGCGGACAACTTCACCTGCGATATCACGAACATAAAGTTGAACAATTTCCTCTCCAGCCATTCTTCCACTATTGGTAACGTCGATTGACACCTCTAACAATTGATCATGGGTCATAGAAGTTCCCGAAATGTTGGCATTGTTGTAACTAAATGATGTATAGCTTAAACCGTAACCAAATGGAAGAAGCGGCTCGTTTGGTATATCCAAATATTTAGAAAAATAGTGATCCTTCGCTTCAGCAGGCGGTCTGCCAGTATTAAAACAGTTATAATATACCGGGACCTGGCCGACAGAATAGGGGAAAGACATTGTTAATTTTCCAGAAGGGTTTGCATCGCCAAATAGCAAATCTGCAATGGCTGTACCGCCTTCAGTTCCTGGGTACCATGCTTCTAACACAGCATCTGAGTGCTCAATAACACCGTGCAAATCTAGCGGTCGCCCGTTAAATAGAACAGTTACAATTGGTTTCTGCGTTTGTTTCAATATTTCAATTAAGTCAAGCTGGGCCTTTGGCAAGCGGATATCTGCACGGCTGCAGGCTTCGCCGCTCATTCCCGAATGTTCTCCAAGTGCTAGAACAATTACATCTGAATTCTCGGCAATTTTTAGTGCTTCTTCATATTGTTCTTTTGAACTGGTTTCAATGCCACATCCATTAGAAACAAGAAGGCGGGAAGGTTCTATTTTTTTCAAGATGCCGTCATATAACTGTACAGCCTCTTGTTTTGAACCTTGCCAAGACCATGGGCCTAAAATATCTCCATTTTGAGCAAAGGGACCAATTAGGGCAATCTTTTGTTCTTTATTAAGAGGGAGGACATCCTCATTTTTTAATAACACACATGATTTTGTCGCAAGTTCGCGGGCTGCTTGGCGATGGTTTTCTGAAAGGATGATTTCTTTTTCCTTATCAGTATCTGCTCCGCGAAATGGATCTTCAAATAATCCCAGCTTTTGTTTGAGGCGTAATATCCGAACGACCGCCTCATCAAGTAATGATTCATTGACTTCTCCAGAATCAATCAACTTTTTTAAATGATCAATATAACAGGTTGTCATCATTTCAATATCAAGTCCCGCCTGAATAGCTTTCAACGCAGCTTCAGCCGCATTCTCTGCTACTCCATGTGGAATCATCTCTTTTACTGCTCCCCAGTCAGAAATAAGGACACCATTGAAGCCCCACTCATCGCGAAGTAAATCACGCATCAATTTTTTATTTGCTGTTGCCGGAATCCCATCGACCGTATTGAAAGCGGTCATTACCATTTCGCAGCCTTCATCTAGAGCTGCTTTATATGCAGGTAAATAGGATTCATACATTTGGCGCTCAGACATATTCACTGTATTGTATTCTCTTCCGCCTTCGACAGCTCCATATGCAGCAAAATGTTTAACACAGGCAGCAACTCTTGTTTTATCTTTTGTTAAATCCTTACCTTGGAATCCGCGAACAAACGCCTTTGCATATTCGCTGTTTAAATACGGGTCTTCACCTGTTGATTCCATTACTCTTCCCCAGCGTGGATCACGCACTAAATCAACCATAGGTGCAAAAGTAACATGCACAGCTGAAACAGATGCTTCAAGTGCTGCAATTTCTGCACTTTTTTCAGCTAATTCCAAATCCCAGGAACAGCCAATAGCTAATGGAACAGGGAAAATTGTTTTAAAGCCATGAACAATATCAGCCATCATTAATAAGGGAATCCCCAATCGATTATCTTTTAAATGGGTTTGTTGAATATTCATGACCTCCTGGGCACCTGAAGCGCCAAGAACAGATCCGGCATTGCGAATATTCTCATCGGAAACACCCATTTCGGCCATTGGACCGGTTATTTCTCCTTGGCTCTCAGACCCTTTAAAGAATGGGGTTGCCAGCTGCAATAATTGGGCAATTTTTTCTTCTAGTGTCATTTGTTTTAATAGAGAAGTAATTTGCTGGTTTCTCATCATAAATCCTCCAATTTGCTTTTCCTATTTGTCTCCAGTCATTTTTATAGAAACGTTTCGAATTGATATGAATCAAATTATAGACGCTTTCAAAAAAGTAGTCAATTAAAAATCGAAACGTTTCTCCGAATTTAATTTTAATAGAAAATAAGGCTATTTATCAATATTTTCTAGGATGAGGATAAATGTTCTTCCGTATTTTTAATTAATTTATAAATTTTTTGTTGAAACCGATTACAGATTATTTTATAATATGCTCATCGAAACGTTTCTACGAACTTCAAATCTCCATCAGGATATTATTTCCACACTGAAGAGACGTTTTTATACAAGAATAACCTATATATAGAAACGTTTCACTAAAGAGGAGGGAACAGGCTAAATAGGAAGAGATCAATCTTCAAAGTGAATGATTTACCTTAAAAATAGGAAAACTGTTTAATTAAAAAAAGTTAGATTAGGGGGATTACGAAATGAACAATATATTCGTTAAAAAAGCTGGCAAAAAAGTGGCGGCAATTGCATTAATTGGCTCAGTAATTTTTTCAGGAGCTTTAGCAGGTTGTTCAAATAATGAAGGTAATTCGGGTTCTGATAAAACAACAATTAATGTTTGGGGCATGGGGGAAGAGGCTAAATCACTTCCAAAAATTGCTGAACAATTTGAAAAAGAAAATCCCGAAATTGATGTGGAAGTACAAGCAATTCCCTGGGATACGGCACATGACAAATTATTAACAGCAGTTGCTTCCAAAAAGGGACCTGACGTAGTCCAAATGGGTACAACGTGGATTCCTGAATTTGCTAGTGCTAAGGCATTAAAGGATTTAACTCCGCATATGGAGGATTATCCAGAACTCCAAGCAAGCAATTTTTTCGAGGGTTCAGTTGATACAACTAAATATGAAGATAAAGTAGTAGGTGTTCCTTGGTATGTAGATACACGTGTTCTTTATTATCGTACTGATTTATTAGAAGAAGTCGGGTATAAGGAAGCGCCAAAAACATGGGAAGAACTTCGTGATGCTGCTAAAAAATTAGCTGAACGCGGAGAAGGTAAATATGGAATCAGTATTGATACAAAAGAACAAACCTTAGGCTTCATGTTTGCCCGCCAAAATGGATCCATGTTGCTTGGTGAAGGAAATAAACCATTATTTAATGAAAAAGAATTTGTTGAGGCAGTCTCTTATTTAAATGGGTTCTTTGAGGATGGCTCAACACCTAAACAAGATCTAGGTATTGATATTGTACAAGCATTTAAAGGTGAAGGAATTTTACCAATGTTTATCAGCGGTCCTTGGATGGTTAAATTAATTAACGATCAAGCTCCTGAATTAGAAGGAAAATGGGCTACAGCTGTTCTTCCTACTAAAGAAAATAACCTTTCTGCATTAGGCGGCTCGAATTTGTCTATATTTGAATACACAAAAAATGAAGAGGCAGCATTGAAATTCTTAGCGTATATGAGTAAGCCTGAAGTCCAAATAGAGTGGAAAGAAATGACGAATTCACTGCCGGCTAATAAAAAATCATGGGAAGACAAATCCTTACAAGAAAATGAGCTATACAAAACATTTGGCGAGCAAATGGAAAACTCTCAAGCAATGCCGGTCATTAAGGAATGGGAAGAGATTGCACAAACATATCTAACCAGCTTCGAAAAAATTTATCGCGGTGGAGAAGATGTGCAAAAAGAGATGGATGCTTTCAATAAGAAAGCAGAAGAGATCTTAGCTGACTAAAATTTTTCAAAGAGGTTGACCAGCAGGGGTTTCCTGCTGGTTGCCCAAATTTGTCCAAGTTTCTTTGGGCATAATAAAGGAAGTGACTCGCTATGAAAGGTACAATAAACAAAAAAATTCCATATCTCTTTATTGCACCTGCTCTTATTTTGTTGTGCTTGTTTTCACTGTTTCCTATATTTGTTGCTTTAATTATTAGTTTTACAGATATCGATTTGGCCGGTTTAGCTGATTGGTCAACGATTTCTTTTATAGGAATAAAAAATTATTTGGATGTACTAAGCGATCCCATTTTTTTGAAGTCTATTCTGAACACCTTATTTTATGTTATTTTTGGTGTTCCATTGGTTATTGTATGTTCATTAGGCATCGCCATTTTGATCAATTATGGAAAAGCACCGATATTTAAAGCTTTTCGAGCAGTATTTTATATGCCTTCGGTAACGAATGTCGTAGCGGTTGCCGTTGTGTGGAGTTATTTATACAACCCTCAATTTGGGCTTTTTAATTATATTTTAGGACTTTTTAACATTCCTGCTGTTCCTTGGCTGCAGGATCCTCTTATGGCCAAAATATCCTTAATCGCTTTAGCATTATGGAGAGCTATTGGAGTAAATATGATTATTTTCCTTGCAGCATTGCAAGGGATTCCTAAAACGTATTATGAGGCGGCACAGTTAGATGGAGCAAGTGACTGGAAGCAGTTAACAAAAATTACGATTCCATTACTGAGATACGCCATTTTCTTCGTATCAATCACAACGATGATCGGATGGCTGCAATTTTTTGAAGAACCGTTTATCATGACCGATGGTGGGCCGCTTGATAGTACAACATCTGTAGCGTTATTTATATACCGCAATGGATTCCAACTTAGTAACTTTGGTTATGCTGCAGCTGGTTCCTTTATCTTGTTTATTGCCATAATCATTGTGACTCTGGTTCAATTCAGGCTACAGAAAAAAGAAGTTGATTATTAAGTGAGAAATCCGAGGTGACCCAAATGAAAGCAAATCAATATGTTAATAATCAGCGCACCAAGCAATGGATATTAGGCATTGTTTTAACAATCGGAGGATTTTTAGTCTCTATCCCATTTATTTGGATGATCCTATCTGCGTTTAAACCTGAAAGTGAAATCCTTCAAATTCCGCCGACTATGTGGCCAAAAGAATTTACATTCGATAATTTTTCTTATTTGTTTGATAATATGAATTTTGGACAATATACAATCAATACAGTTATCGTTGTTCTTTGTTCATTTATTGGACTTTTCTTAAATGCTATGGCAGGCTTTGCATTTGCAAAATATGAATTTATGGGGAAGCAGCCACTTTTTTATTTAGTTTTAGCAACAATGATGATTCCCGGACAAGTAACAATGATCCCTGTGTATTTGATCCTAAATCAATTACAATTAACCAATACGATGCCAGGAATTGTATTGCCTGGTCTAGTAGGAGCATTTGGGATCTTTTTATTCAGACAGTTTATGTCCACGATTCCGGATGAATTATTAGAAGCGGCAAGACTTGATGGAGCAAGTGAATTCAGGGTATTTGTCCAAATTATTTTGCCGATTTCCAAACCGATTCTGGCTGTGCAAGGAATACTAACATTTATAGCTGGCTGGAATAGTTTTTTATGGCCGTTAATTATCGCAAATGATGAGAGCCTATATACGTTATCAGTAGGACTTGCATTATTGAAAGGACAATACGGCGGAAATTTTGCATTACAAATGGCCGGCTCAACGTTTATGGTTGTTCCAATTATTATTATCTTCTTACTTTTCCAAAAGCATATTATCGAAGGATATACGATTTCCGGTATGAAATAATAGGTTGAAAAGTCCCATGTTTATGGGGCTTTTTTATATCTCTACATTGCAAAGACATGATACGGAAAACGAAATGAAAAAGAAAAGCATGTTAATTGACCGAATAGACCAAAAAACTTGTCCTAATAGACCACGATATATTACTTTTCATAAATTAAACTAAGTAAAAATGTAATGATAGAATTATTTACGTTTATTTTTCAGTCAAATTGGTTCTTAGGGAACATGAAGTTTGGACTAATTTGGCTAAACTCCAAATATTCTCCAACAAATGTAAAAACATATTTTGATAGCGCTTACTTGTGGGTATCAATATAAAGCCTACATCTGATAAAAGATGAAAGAATCTTCAATTTTATACCATCATAAGAACCTCACAAACACTATAAAAACCAAACTGATTTAGTATCCATTCATTTGAAAAAGAAGAATATAGATGCTATTACATCACACGGCAATAGGTAAATGATATTGATTTGCTTGAAGAATAGTTGATAGAATGAAAAATTCCATATTCAATATTTTTAAGGAAGCGAAATTTTCCAAATGAAAGATGGTAAACGTTCTTCGTTTTGAACATTAACGAATGAACTCACCATATACTTAAAATTTTTGAGAAAAGGGAGGTGAGAGATTAGATATCTGAACATTTAGAATAGAAAAATAATGAGTGGAATGAAATCTAGCGAATCCGCGAGGGGGAAAAGGATGAAGACTGTAATAAAGTTGGCCTTTGTATTTATATTATCGATATCCCTTATCCTAGCTGGTTGCACGAATAATGAAAGTGCAAGCAACAAGCCGAATAGCGAAGGGGAACAGGATTCAAACAGCAATAATGATGAGAATAAAGAAGTTGCTAAAAATGTGGATGTTTCCCAAATTACAGAATTTCACCAATCACCAGTGCTCGATGATAAAGGACTGCCCGATGTAAAAGAAAGGCTGCCAAAGGAACCTAAGTTACCTAACGAAATGCCTGCAGAATCTCTCCAATTAGAAATTGGGAACTACGGCGGGCAGCTTAACACGGTTACACGTGCTCCTAACTGGGATGCAGATTTGTTTGTTATGAGCAATGAGCCATTATTAAATACCCCTGGTATTCTCGGTGAAGAGGTTACTGGAAATGTTCTTAAGGACTATGAAGTCAGTGAAGATCAGATGGTCTTTACATTCTTCATGAGGGAAGGATTGAAATGGTCTGACGGTAAACCGGTTACGACTGAGGATGTTAGGTTTGCTGTAGAGGATGTTTTATTTAATAAAGAAATCATGCCAATATTGCCTGCTTGGCTGCATTCAGGCGGAAATGCCCAAGGAACTCCCATGAAGCTTGAGGTTGTTGATGAGTATACATTTAAAATCAGCTTTGACAAGCCGTATGGGGGCTTTCCAATTGCTTTAGCCATTCAAAACTGGCGTGGATATGCGGATCTTTTGAAACCTGCTCATTACTTAAAGCAGTTTCATAAAGATTATGCAGACAAGGCAGAACTAGAGAAGCTTATTGCTGAAGCTGAGTTAGGCGAAGATACAGAGTCCACATGGGTAAACTACTTTAACTATATGGACATTACCGAAAGAGAAATGAGTCATGCCAATGCAGTTGGTTTTCCTTCATTATATCCTTGGGTTATGACAAAAATGGATAAGACGTTCGCCATTTATGAACGAAACCCGTATTACTTTAAGGTTGATGCCAAAGGAAATCAGCTGCCATATATTGATTCTATCAAAAGTACGATTGTACAGGATACAGAGGTTGTTGGTTTGAAAACGATTGCGGGTGAAGTTGATTTTTCTCGTGAAACAACTGCATTAAATAAAATGCCGGTTTATCGGGAAAATGCTGACAAAGGCGGTTATGAAGCATTATTAGCAAATATGCACGTAACTCCGTCTGATGTGTTTTTAAATCAAACGTATGATGATCCAGTATGGCGTAAAGTTGTACAAGATGTACGATTCAGACAAGCCTTAAATTATGCCATTGACAGAGAAGAAATTATTGAGTCACTTTACTTTGGATTTGCAGAACCATCTGAAATGGTTGATAGCACATTAGACCTTGATAAAGCTAATCAGCTTTTAGATGAAATGGGAATGGAGAAGGGGGCAGACGGTTATCGTATCGGCCCTGATGGAAAGAGATTCTCAATACCGATTGAAGTACAGGCTGCAGCACCTGATATCGTTCCGCTTGCAGAGCTGTTAGTAGAAATGTGGAAAAAAGTCGGTATTCATGCAACTGTTAAAACAATTGATGGTACTTTATGGGGCACACGTAATACAGCAAATGAAATAAAGGCTTCTATTATGTGGACACATACACCGCTTTATTACATGTCAGACTATGGTGAAACTTTCTGGGGACCGCTTTGGGATTCATGGTGGCAATCTGGCGGCCAAAAAGGAGAGGAGCCTCCTGAAAATGTGAAAACATTCTTCAAACTGATGGATGAGCTTCAAGTAAGCACTCCTCAGGAAGCGTTTGCAATTGAAGATAAAATTAGAGAAGAAATGAAGAAGAATGTGTTTTATTTCATTCATATTGAAAATGTAAAACAACCTTTAATTGTAAATAAAAAGCTCGGGAATATCACAGATAAAGGAACAGCGATCAGCATTAATTTCGCTGGTGAGCAAATGTACTTTAAAAAATAAGTAAGCTAAAAATAAAAGGAAAACTTAGGTAGTTCGGGATAGCACTGCTTAAGTTTTTCCTTCCTTCCATTTTGAAGAAAAAAGGAGGTCCGGATCATGTTAACATACATTGGTCACCGTCTCATCCAACTTATACCGTTATTGATAGCCATTAGCATTATATCATTCGCCTTAATTCAATTACCCCCAGGTGATTATTTAACAACTTATATACAGCAGCTTGAAATGGCTGGGACAGATGTATCTGATGGTACGGTTCAAAGTTTGAAAGCACAATATGGCTTGGATCAACCGATGTATATTCAATATTTTATTTGGATTAAAAATATCCTTTTGCATGGGGATTTTGGAAGATCTTTTACCTGGAATGAGCCGGTTTCTGATGTAATTGGTGAACGTTTAGGATTAACCGTTATTATTTCAATTTGCACGTTAATTTTTACATGGATCGTTGCGATTCCAATTGGTATCTATTCTGCAGTGCGCCAATACTCCTTTATGGATTATGTCTTTACAATCATTGGATTTATCGGTCTCGCTTTACCAAACTTCCTAATAGCTCTTGTTGCTATTTATACTGTTTTTGTTAATACAGGAGTTGCCCTTACAGGTCTATTCTCACCTGAATATGCAGATGCCCCATGGAGCTTTGCCAAATTCATCGATTTACTTAAGCATATTTGGATCCCCACACTAATTATTGGTACTTCCGGTACCGCTGGTTTAATCAGGGTTATGAGGGGGATGCTCCTTGATGAATTGCAAAAGCAATATGTCATAACAGCTCGTGCAAAAGGCGTACAAGAAGGAAAACTATTATTCAAATATCCAGTAAGAATGGCCATTAATCCGCTGATTAGCACAATCGGCTGGACGCTGCCTGCCATTATTTCCGGAGAAGCCATTGTTTCTATTGTACTTAATTTGCCAACTACAGGTCCGATGCTGTTAGATGCCCTTATGACGCAGGATATGTATCTTGCTGGGAGCTTTATTTTAATTCTCAGTATATTGACGGTTATAGGGACATTACTTTCAGATATATTACTTGCGTGGGTGGATCCTCGGATTAGATTTGGAGGTGTTGAGGAATGATCCCCATTCTAAGAAAGAATAAACAGCCTGTTCATGTCACAAACAATAAAGAACTGGAAAATGATTATGAGGTAGCATCACAGTGGAAATTGATGTGGTGGAAGTTTAAAAAACATAAGCTTGCCATTATTTCAGCACCAATTTTGATAATACTTCTTATTATTGCAGCGTTTGCTGAATTTTTAAGTCCGCATGTTCCATTAGAACGATTTTCCGAGTATAAATTTGCTCCACCGCAAAAGATCCATTTTGTAGATCCTGAAAAGGGCTTTAGTTTTCGACCGTTTGTATACGATATAAAGGAGGAAATGGATCAGGAAACATTTCGAAAATCATTTCAAGAAGATGCATCAAAAAAATATCCAATACACTTCTTTGTTAAGGGAGAATCGTATAAATTTTGGGGTCTATTCGAGACAAATATTCATTTGATCGGGGTAAAAGAAAAAGATGCACCTTTCTTTGTTATGGGAACAGACTCTCTGGGAAGAGATTTATTTACAAGAATTCTGCACGGATCAAGGATATCACTCTCATTTGCATTTTTAGGAATCGTCTTTACAGTCATTTTAGGAATTATTCTTGGAGGAGTTTCGGGGTACTTCGGTGGTGTGACTGACACGATTATTCAACGTCTCATTGACCTTTTATTATGTATTCCTGCTATTCCGTTATGGATGGCTCTTGCAGCAGCACTTCCAGCTGATTGGTCTCCAACTAAGATTTATTTTGGGATGATCATGATTTTCTCAATTATCGGCTGGACTGGGCTAGCCCGTGTAGTCAGGGGGAAAATCTTATCATTGCGGGAAGAAGATTTTACGATGGCTGCAAGATTATGCGGAGCAAGTCATTTACGCATCATTACAAAACATTTGATCCCTTCTTTTGCAAGCTACATCATTATTAATGTCACGATTTCAATACCAGCTACAATTCTTGGTGAAACCTCACTAAGCTTTCTTGGATTAGGATTACAACCTCCAGTCGTAAGCTGGGGAGTGCTATTAGGAGATTCTCAAAAATTAGAAAACTTAGCCCATCACCCATGGTTACTATGGCCAGCGGCCTTTATTGTTGTAGCAGTACTTGTCTTTAACTTCCTTGGCGACGGCCTTCGGGATGCTGCAGACCCATATAAATAAAGGAGGTATGGAAATTGCGCGGAAATCGGCAAACAATAGAGACTTCCAGGTTACAAGAAACCAGTATACACGATAATGAGGAAATTATCTTAGAAGTAACGAATTTAAAAACCTATTTTAAATTAGATGAAGGGATGTTAAAAGCGGTCGATGGTGTAGACCTTCAATTAAAGAAAGGGAAAACACTCGGAATTGTCGGGGAAAGCGGCAGCGGAAAAAGTGTGACAACAAAAGCCATCTTACAAATTGTCGAAACTCCAGGACAGGTAGAGGGAGAAATTAAATTTCGGAGAAGGAAAAATGGTGAAATTGTTGATATCGGTAAATTACACCCAAAAGGGAAAGAAGTGCGTGATATTCGCGGCGGCGAAATATCAATGATTTTCCAAGAGCCAATGAAGGCATTTTCTCCGATTCATACGGTTGGTAATCAATTAATTGAAGCTATTTTATTACATGGTACTAATGATGAAAAGGAAGCCCGTAAAATAGCGATAGATACGCTGAGAAAGGTAGGAATGTCAAATCCTGAGCAAAGAATTGATCAATATCCTCATGAGCTTTCCGGAGGGATGAGGCAAAGGGCGATGATTGCGATGGCATTATGCTGTCATCCATCTATATTAATTGCAGATGAACCGACAACGGCACTGGACGTTACCGTTCAAGCGCAAGTTTTGGACTTAATCAATCAGTTAAAAGAAAACTCTGGTTCAGCAGTTATTTTTATTACACATGATCTTGGTGTCATTGCAGAGATGGCTGATGATGTTGCAGTTATGTATTTAGGAAAAGTAGTTGAATATACAGATGTTGACACGTTATTTTTTGGCGCGCGTCATCCATATACGCAAGGATTGTTACAATCCATCCCTTCGATCGCGTTGAAAAATCAACGTCTTGAATCAATTGAAGGCACAGTTCCTACTCCTATTAATCTTCCAAAAGGCTGCGGATTTTATTCCCGCTGCAAAAAAGCGATGGATGGGAGATGTAATGTTGATGACATTCCTTTAGTAAAAGTGAAGGAGGGTCATTATGTTAGATGTATCCTTGCTGAGTAAAAATGACGAAAGGGAGACAGCTGCCATGTATATTCCTAACAAGATTTTAGACGTACAATCAATGAAAAAATACTTTCCTATTAAAAAGGGCTTCCTAAAAAAAACAGTTGGACATGTCAAAGCTGTTGATGATGTTTCCTTTTATATAAATGAAGGAGAAACGTTTGGTCTTGTTGGCGAATCTGGCTGCGGGAAATCAACACTTGGAAAAAGTTTATTACGAGCGATTGAGCCATCAAGCGGATCGGTAACATTTAGAAATCGTCATGATGAAGTTGTCGAAGTAATGGATTTGAATGGCAATGGTTTGCGCGATATCCGGAGAGATATGCAAATGGTCTTTCAAGATCCTTATTCATCGTTAAATCCACGAATGACTGTGTTAAATATTATCGGAGAGCCGCTTATTTGCAATAAAATCGCAAAAGGTGAAGATCTTAAAAATAAAGTGAAAGATTTAATGGAGGTTGTCGGTCTGAACAGCCGCCACCTTGAGCGTTATCCTCATGCTTTTAGCGGAGGGCAAAGGCAGAGGATTGGTATTGCCCGTGCCTTGGCTACCAATCCTAAATTTCTCGTTTGTGATGAAGCAGTTTCTGCTCTCGATGTTTCGATTCAGGCGCAAATTATTAATCTGCTCCAGGATTTACAAAAGGAATTTCATTTAAGTTATTTATTTATTTCACATGATTTAGGAGTCATTCAGCATATATCTGATCGGGTTGGTGTCATGTACGTTGGAAAAATGGTTGAAATGGCAAGTACAGAAGAGTTGTTTGCAAATCCTAAACATCCATATACAGAAGCTTTATTGTCGGCAAAACCAATGCCAAATCCGAGACTAAAAAAGGAACGGATTATTCTTAGAGGTGAGGTGGCAAATCCAGCAAACCCGCCTTCAGGATGTTATTTCCACCCTCGCTGCCCTTATGCAAAAGAAATTTGCAAGCAGGAAGCACCAGCATTTAAAGATGTTGGCGGCGGTCATCAAGTTGCCTGTCACTTAGCTAATGAGCTCGAATTAAAAGGGGCAGTCGCCATATGAATACGATCTTTCTCCTGATGTTAATCTTTGCTTTATCTGTTTTTTTGATTATGATTGCATCCATTTGGTTTATGAATTTCTTTTCAAGAAAATATATAGGCGAAAAGCATATGGTTTTAGAGGAACTTACAAAGGGAGAAGTACCAAAACTATGGTCAGAAAGATTTAAACAAAAGTGTAAGAAATTGCAGAAGCGTGGACAGCACGAAAAAATGGCAAAACTTAAACAAGATGCAAATGAAACATATATGAAAAAACTTAACAAGATCGTCAATTATATTCAGAAAACAAAATTAGTAGAGAATGAAGAAACACGTTCAATGATCCTTTCAGATTTACAGAAAACACGTAATAAATGGGAGGCAGGAAAAGAGAATGGGATCTAATTTTGCAACGAGAAAAAAGAATTACTTCCTTATGTTTCTAGCCTATTTATTTTCTGTTGTAACAGCGGTGATTGGAATCCTTCTATGGTTTACGATTCGAGAAACACTGATGATTACATTAACCCATGTTTCCTTTAATTTCTGGAGCCTCCCTGCCATTGATAATTTTAGCTTTTTGCTCCTTGGAATCGGATGGTTAGTTTTGGTTTATGCAAGCAATTTTTATTATCGAAAAGGGTATAGGGAAGGGGCAATATGGCCCGCGTTTTTTCTTATATCTGGTTCCCAGGCCCTGTTATTTTTTATTTGTAAGCTGATTATGATTTCCATTGGTTATTCTGCAGGTGTTAGTAACATACTGATCGCCATGATTGAATGTTTAGCCGGAGCCGGATTAATCATTATGGCAAAGAAAATGACAAGAAATAAGCTAATCAACAAAAATAATAATTTAACATCTTAATTGATTAAGTGAAGGTCACTTTAAAAAAGGATGGATTGTTGATGGGAAAATCAAAGCTGTTAAGTCTAGTTCCGCTCGTTCCTGCCATTCATATGGAAAAAACAGTAACATTTTATACGGATCAATTAGGATTTATAAATCATATAAGAGACGGTGATCCGCTTTCATATGCGGGTTTGAAAAACGAGCATGTCGAATTTCATCTTTATCATACATCTGATCAACATTTATGTGATTGGTCGGTTATTCGCATTGAAACCAATAATATCGATGACCTATATGAAATGTATAAGGAAAGAGAATTTCTCCATCCCAATGGGAAATTACAATTAAAACCCTATGGATTAAAAGAATTTTCTCTGCTTGATCCTAATGGAGTACTTATAACATTTTTTGAGCGGCCTTTAGGAAATGATCAATAAGAAGGAGGGGACAATAATGAATGTTGGTGTCGTATCGAGAAGTTTTCCTGCACTAAGCAACAAAGAAACTGCTGAGCTATTGGCAAAGAATGGGTTTAAGTGGACAGAATTATGTTTTTCACAAAGTGATTCTAATTATTGGGTATATAACGGTCGATCAGACCTTTCTAGTTTATCAGATGAGAGAAGTAAAGAAATAGTAGAAACATATAGAATAAATGGAATTGAGGTAACGGCAATCGGTGTGTTTACCAATTTATTAGAACCTGATGAAAAGGAATTGGAAAAAAATCTATCTTACTTTGAACGCTTAATGGAAATTGCTTCAATAAATGGTGTTCCTTATGTTTCAAGTGAGTGCGGGTTTATTCCTGGTATGAGGGGGATAAATGCAGAAACTTATGAAACTGCCTTTTTGAGACTTGTTGAAAATGTAAAATGGTTAGTAGAAAAAGCTAAGCATTATAATGTTTCGATTGCATTAGAGCCTTGTGTTCTTGATGTTGTTCCAAGTGCTAAACGAACAGTGGACTTTATTAATCAAGTTGGTTCTGATCGGCTTAAAGTATTGCTTGATCCAGCCAATTTAATTGCCAATAATTCAGAGGAAGAAATGTTTTCTTATTTAACCCCGCATATTGCTTACTTCCATGGAAAAGATCGTAAAGTAAATGATACATATGGACGTGCAATAGGTGATGGCGACATAGATTGGCCACTGTTTTTAAAATTGTATCATAAACATACAGAAGGCATTCCATTTATCTTAGAATATGTTACTAGGGACAACTTCTGTAAAATCCGGGATCGTGTCGTGAAATTTGATGAACTGGCGCTAACGTTAAAATAGAAAAATGAGAGATTCGATAAGTTATATGCTTGTCGAATTTCTTATTTTCTTCATACCCAAGGAGGTATATGTTAGCTAAAAAGGTAAAGGCTGATCTTAGTTTGCAGAGTTTCACCAGATCAATATGATTAGAGAAGAGGCCCATTCATTAAGGATTTTTTCTAAGAGATTTTTGATATTAAAGAGGTTCTTGACGAAAATTGTTTAAGGTTGATTGGAGCGGGGGTGCGAACGGACAGGTGAGACCGTATGCGTATAAGCAGAGGAGGTAACTGCCCACTCCATGGAAAGCGAGCTTCTCACGCTGCAATCAATCACTTCGCACTCCTATTTCATAGAAACAGAGTTTGTTTTTACTATGATATCCAAACAAAAGGACTGCCCCTAGTTACGTTTAATGCTAAGGGACAGCCTGAAAAGTTGTTTTATATCTTTATAGTTGAGTTTTTCTTATATACAACTGGGAAATCATCACCTTTAAGAATTTCTCCAGGCTGTACATGAACATGAGCCTCCATCGGATGCGAACCAGTGGGTTCAAAACGTGTATGGCCAGGCATATAATGAACTGCGATCGCGCGGCGTTTTCGATCTGAACGGTTGTTAGGACTGCCATGCCAAGTTAAACAATGATGATATCCAACTTGCCCTTTTTTAATTTCAAATGGAACAGCTTTTGTATTAGCTCCAACTGGCAAAAGTTCCGGTTGTTTATGGTACGGCATAAATTGAGCGTCACTTGCTAAGTATTCTTGGTGATTACCCCATTTGTGACTTCCTGGCACCATCCACATGCAGCCGTTTTCAATTGTTGCATCATCAAGAGCAACCCATGCACTGACAAGATCTGCTGGTTGAATAATAGGCCATGCGGGGTGGTCTTGATGCCATGCAGTAGGTCCTCCAGTAACTGGCGGTTTATATTGAATTTGATCATGCCAGATTCTTAATGTATCTGTTTTAGTTAATTGGGCAACCTCTTCACAAATTTTCTGATTGCAGGCATGTTGGAAAAATTCATCACTAGCCATCCAAATGTTAACAATTTGTACTACTGTTTCTTTTTTAGAAATGGACATTCCATAATCTTTTTCTCCATCTAAAAGATTACGATTAAGGACAGGTTTTTTTACTGATTTTCCATCCATGACTAGTTGTAATTCTTCACGAAGTTTATCCACTTCAGCATCGCTTAATACAACATCGCCTTTGATATAACCAAACTCTTCAAATTCCTTTAATTGTTCGTTTGTTAACATGTTCTTCATCCTTTCGATTAATTGGGATTATTATTTTCATTTTGAGAATGAAGCAAGAGAGGCTCGGTCTTGGAGTCGGAGTATTGAGAATAAAGGCTGCATTTTTTGCAGTTTTTGCAATGTCTTTTCATTTTACTGTTTAGATTACCATCACTTGTGCACAAAACGCTTTGGTTTATCGGATGGCTGTTTAGGATGGTTTTTCACCTCTTTCCTCTTTTGTTTTTTCTTTATTCTCTTTGTAAGTAGATGATAGCAAGTTTGGCTTATACATGTCGTTAGAATATTCGAAAAATTATTTGCACTTTTCACAGGTGTTTGCGATTGACAAAAAAACGGGGGATTCATCGTTATGATAACCAAAGAAAAAATAGAAATAGGGAAATTATCAATGTTAAAGCCCACTGTAAACTTCGCAAATAAAATGACTGCTGAACCGGGGCAAGTTTGGGGGCCGAGGACAATTCCCGATTGCCAGCTCATTTACGTAATATCGGGTAAGGCGGAATTAATGCTTGGAACAAATGTTTACCACTTGAATCCAGGTGAATGTGTGTTTTACGGGGGAGAGAGTCCTCACAAGCTGATTTCTTCAAAAAAAGACCCATTTACGTTTACTAGTATTCATTTCAGTTGGGAAGAGGATTCTTTAATACCGATTCATCCATTACCCGGAATTAAAAATTGTACTGCAACAGAACTTATTCATTTTGTTTCGCCTTCTTATCTGATTCAAGTAGAAGAACATGGTGAAGTAAAATTTCCTAACCATTTTATTTTGCCTATAGTTGAAGGCCTATTTTCTCAAATTGTAAGAGAATATCGATTTGAAGAACCCGGATATACATTTGTTCTGAGAGGATTATTAACTCAATTAATTACAATCATTATTAGAAACGAAATAAATGGGAAGCATTCTTCTGGGGAAAGGAGAAAGATAGCACCTGCATTGGAAGCTATCCGAAAACAGCCAAATATAAACTGGTCCTCAGCTGAATTGGCAGATCTATGCGGATACCACCCAACCTATTTTGCTTCGTTATTCAGAGAAACAACAGGCTGCTCACCAAAACAATATTTGATCCAAGAACGAATAAGGAAAGCGAAACAGCTATTATTAGAAGTAAAAACCATTGAAGAAGTCTCTATAAAATTAGGATATACGAGTCTCCACTATTTTTGCAGAAACTTTAAATCAGAAACTGGATTAACGCCAACAGAATATAAACTCCAAAGTCTTGAAATTTAATAGAAAGGTAAAGAAAGATGGCTGAATAGACCATTAACATGTCGGAATGGGCAATGAGAAAAAAGTAAGGCTAAGTTATTATGAAATGAATGAACCAGAAAAAAGGTATTATGATGAGATTGATTTGGATATTTCGCGGAAAGAGATAATATAACCATATTAAGTTGTCCTGAAAAGGTGAAGTAAATGAAAAAACACCCCAATATCCTAATGATTATTGTTGATCAGCAACGATATGATTGCATCGGGTATAGTAAAAACTACCCTGTACATACACCGAATCTCGATAAGCTGGCATCAGACGGCATATGGTTTTCAAATGCCTTTTCACATTTGCCTGTTTGCGGCCCTTCCAGACAATCTTTGATGAATGGCAGACGGCCTGAGGAGATTGGATGTTTATGGAATTTTAACAATGGGCTAAAAATTTGTGCATTAGAGCCGTCTGAATACTCATGGCCCAGGGAATTAAAAGCAGTAAATTATCAATCCGGCTATATTGGGAAATGGGGAGTACATCCAAAAGTCGACCCAACACATTATGGTTATGATCAATATATTGATGAAAAACAGTATAACCATTTTCAAAAAGAGAATTATCCAGATGTTACTTTTAAACAATCCTATTTTGGAGAAGATAACCCTATTCCAGTCGAGAAGTCGCAGACACATTGGACAGCCCAAAAAACGATGGGAATGATTAGAGAGTTTACACGTAATAGTGAGCCATGGCATATTAGAGTCAATTTTTCTGAACCTCATTTGCCTTGTAGACCTTCGAAGCCGTTCTCTGACTTGTATGATCCGAAGGAGATCCCGATTTGGAGAAATTTTAATGATGATTTTTTAAATAAACCATATATTCAAAAACAGCAATTATACAATTGGGAGATTGAGCATTTCACATGGGATGACTGGGCGCCGATTGTAGCAAGGTACTACGGAATCATTAGTCAAGTAGATGAGGCTATTGGCCGGATATTAGCAACTTTGGATGAATTAGAGCTTGCTGAAGATACAATTGTCATTTACACAAGTGATCATGGAGATATGTGCGGCGGGCATCGAATGCTGGATAAACACTATGTCTTATATGATGAAGTAGTGAAGGTTCCATTCATTATTAGATGGCCAAGGATGATTAAATCGAAACAAATTTGCAATCATTTTGTCTATAATTTTTTGGATCTTCCACCTACTATTCTAGAATGGCTAAAGATTGATGTTCCAGATTTCTTTGTCGGTCAGTCTCTTGTTCCATTAATAAATAATACTAGTCCAAATTGGAGAACAGAGGTTGTATCAACCTATAATGGACAACAATTCGGCTTATATACACAAAGAATGATTCGAAATCATGATTGGAAGTATATTTGGAATACAACAGATGTAGATGAATTATATTTTCTTAAAGAGGACCCGTATGAACTTGTCAATCAAATTTACGAATCAGCTTTTTCAAATATAGTAAGTGATTTAAGGGAAAAGCTCTATTTACGGCTTCATTCAGAAGGAGACGGATTAGTAGAAAACGAGTGGATGAAAACACAGCTGCTGCAAGGCAGGAAGCTATGATTCTTTAAAAATGGTACAAATCGTTTTTAGGCAGGGTGAATAAATGATGATGAAGGAGGATGTTATTTATGACTGGCAGCATTGCGGTGGGGAATAGTTCACTTCTTTTTGAGGTAGAATCTGGATGGGGGAAACTTCCTGAAGGGATGACATACGGATATACTCATGGAGTTTGTGTCGATTCAAACGATAATGTATACATATTCAATACAAGTAAAGATTCGATCATCAAGTTTGATAAAGAAGGCAATTATATAACCTCATGGGGAAGTGAATTTGAGGGCGGTGCCCATGGATTTTATCTTCACAAAGATAGAGACGGGAAAGAGTATTTTTATATCACAGATATTACAAGTTCCCGAGTGGTAAAAACGTCAATAAATGGAGAGATATTGCTGGAATTGAGTCAACCAGAGCTCCCGGATGTTTACGATCAAAAGCGCAGATATATCCCTACAGATGTTTGCGTGGGGCCAAATGGGGATATCTACATTAGTGATGGCTACGGGCAATATTATATTCATCAATATAATTCTAAAGGAGATTATATTAGATCTTGGGGAGGACACGGGAGCGAGCCTGGTAAATTATTGGAGCCTCATGGCATCTCTATTAATTTACGAGGTCCTGAACCTGAGGTTTATGTTGCTGACAGAAGGAATCATAGAATTCAAGTTTTTACGTTAGAAGGGGAACATAAACGATTTGTAGATCAAGATTTAGACTTACCTTGCAGCTTCTATTTTTATGGCAACGACGTCTATATTCCAGATTTAAATAGCCGGGTAACCGTGCTTGATCAGCATGACTGTCTTGTTTGCCATCTTGGGGAGGATCAACAGGCCTATAAACAAGAAGGTTGGCCTAATCTGCCAAAAGCTTATTACCGTCCTGATAGATTTAGCTCTCCTCATGGTGTTTGTGTGGATTCACAAGGAAATGTTTACGTAGTAGAGTGGATTTCAGATGGCAGGGTAACAAAATTGAAAAGAGTATAAAAGAGAGAGCAGGGTCATCTTTTCCCCTTACTTATGCAGAGGTGAGAAGTGAAGTGCAGGACTAAAGGCAATCGGTGAATGACCGATTGCCTTTAGTTAACCTTCTTTGTTTAGATTTTGGCACTATATTTAGTGCAGCAAGAGGTGGAAAACTCCTGCTTAGAAAAGCGAGCCAAACGGAGATACCACAAGCGAACGGTACCCAGGAGGTTTGGCAGCCTTCCGCGGAACACATGAGCGAAAACCAACAAGCAAATTTTTAGAATAAACTATTCTGCAAACCCCTGCTTTTTCAACCAGCTACCACATAACTCAGTCCACTTTCCAACCACTGCATCATCCTCTGCTAATCCTAAACCATGACGTCCATTGGGGAAAACATGCAATTCAAATGGAATGCTGTTTTTGCTTAATGCCTGTGCATAAAGAAGACTATTTTCAACAGGTACTGCAGCATCGTCAGCTGTATGCCAAAGGAATGTTGGCGGTGTAGCAGCAGAAACATTATTTTCACTAGATAACGAGACTCGATACTCATGCGATGGATTTTCCCCAAGAAGATTGAGGGCAGAGCCTTCATGAAAGTAGTTTGTGAATGATATGACGGGATAACACAGAATCGCTAAGTCTGGGCGACCGTTTTCTTGATCGATAGAATCACTCGCTTCCAAGCCTTCTATTTCAAAAATGGTTGATGCGGTGGAAGCCAAATGCCCGCCTGCTGAAAAGCCTAAAATGCCAATTTTTTGTTCATCAAGATCCCATTCATTGGCATGATAACGAACATATCGAATGGCACGCTGAGCATCTGCTAGCGGCGCAGGGTGCCGAAAAGGCGACACTCGATAGTTTAAGACAAAAGCGGTTATTCCAAGGCTGTTCAGCCACTTTGCTACAGGCTCTCCTTCATGAGGTGCCCGGTTTTGATAGCCGCCGCCAGGAAAAACGATGATTGTAGCATGCTTTCCATTTCGCTCAGCAAAATAGGGTGTAATAGTCGGTGAAAATTCCTGGTTTGCATCTTGAAAAGGTGTTCCATTAGGCCATAATAACTGAGTCATGTCATATCCCCCTTATGGTTTGTTTTTATTCGGACCGATAATCTTCCATTCTAACATTTTAGCGTTATTAACTAAATTTTCAGAATAAAAGGAATTAACTTTCCCCTAAAGACATAAATCATAGATACAATTATGCTATAGTAGTAGAGGTGTATGCAAGCGTTAACATGATCTTACATAGGAGGAAGCGTTAATGAAGAATATTGGCAAATGGGAGTCTGCAGAGCCTGGTGTAAAGCGGAAGATTTTCCAGCCTGGAGAAGGCTTAATGATGATGGAGGTACAATTTGAAAAAGGGGCGGAAGGCTATCAACATAGCCATATTCATGAACAAATGAGCTATTGTATAAAAGGAAAAATCGCCTTTAGGATTGATGGAGAGGAAACAATTCTTAACCAGGGGGAGACGATTTATATTCCAAGCAATGCAAAACACGGTGTAACAGCATTAGAAGAATCCATTTTACTAGATACATTTACCCCGGTTCGTGAAGACTTATTAAATAGGTAATTGATTTGAAACATTGACTCCAGATATTAATCCTGGGGTTATTTTTATTTCATCAAATTTCCTTTTGTAAATTTTATCCTGACATTTGCCTGACACATTACGGGCTTATGCTTGTACATGTAAACAGTTTAGGTCAAAAAACAAAACAATTCTGCTAGCAAATTTTAGAAGGATAAGATTATCTTGTAAAAAGGAAAGGAAGAAGAAAAGATGAAAAAATGGATCATTAGCGTTGTCGTACTTGTATTAGTTATTGGCGGCGGAGCAACCGCTTATGGGATTTACAGTAGTAAAAAGGAGGAAGCAAGCACCCCTGTCTTGGAGACACAAACAGCAGTTGCAGAAACCGGGAATGTCGAAGTGACGGTAAGCGGTACAGGAAGCATTTCAACAATTAATGAGGAGCTCATCACAGCGGATGAAAATAATACAGTTGTGGAAGAAGTTTTAGTTGAGGTTGGTGATACGGTTGAAGAAGGTGATGATTTAATCACATTTGAAGATGATGACCTAGATCCAATAGAGGCGCCGTTCTCAGGAGAGATAACAACATTAAACGTGAAGGCAGAAGATACGATTTCAATGGGAACGGAAATGATCGAAATTACAGATTACAGTAATTTGGAAATGGTTGTAAATGTGGATGAATTAGATATTTCCAAGGTGAAGGTTGGTCAAACTGCACAGATTGATGTTAGTGCCCTTCCAAATACAGAGTTTACAGGGACTGTAACAAGTGTATCAAAAGAAGCAAATGAATCAGAAAGCAGCAGTGTGGCACAATATGCTGTCAATGTAAAGATTAATAAACCAACGGGAATCAAAGTAGGAATGACTGCAGAGGCAGTGATTACAACGGAAAGCAAGGAAAATGTCGTTACCGTTCCAATTGAAGCTGTTCAAAAACAAGGTGACCAATATTATGTACTTGTTCCGGCTGAAGGTGAAGACACAACAGAATCTGGACAAGCAGAAGGTCAGCAAAATTCAGATGTAGAGGCGACTGATGCAAAAAGTGCAACACAAACTACACAAAAAACGGTTGAAGTAGGCTTGCAAAATGAAGAAGTGGCCGAAATAGTCAATGGTATAAGCGCTGGTGATGAGGTGGTTCTTCCGACCCTTCAGTCCAGTGATGATTCAGAAGAAAGTATGGACAGAATGATGCAAAGGGGCTTCCCAGGCAGTATGGGTAACGGACAAATGCCTCAAGACGGAGGCGGTAATCGGGGAGGAATCGGTCAATGATAGAAGAGCAGCGAATCGTTGAGATAAGAAATATTAGGAAACACTATACGCTTGGCGGAGAAACGGTTAAAGCTTTAGATGATGTCAGCTTTTCCGTCAACAAAGGAGACTTTATCGCCATCATTGGCCCATCTGGATCCGGAAAATCAACGCTTATGAATATGATTGGCTGCCTCGATGTCCCTGATTCTGGAGAATACTATCTGGATGGGAAAAATGTTCTTTCCTTAAAACAAAAGCAACTAGCAGAGGTTCGCAATCAAAAAATCGGGTTTATCTTTCAATCATTTAATCTATTGCCTAAGCAATCTGCTTTTGAAAATGTAGAACTTCCGCTCATTTACCGTGGCTTAAACAGCAATCGGAGGAAAGAAATTGTGATGGAAGCTTTAGAAAAGGTCGGATTGGCTGACCGAGCAGGCCATAGGCCAACCGAATTATCAGGAGGACAGCAGCAGCGTGTGGCGATAGCCCGCGCTCTTGCTGGAAATCCGCCGATCTTGCTGGCAGATGAACCAACTGGTGCATTAGACAGTAAAACGGGTATTGAAGTGATGAATTTGATCCGGGATTTAAATCATCAAGGCCATACCATCATTTTAATCACACATGATTTACAAATTGCAAAACAAGCAAAGCGAGTGATTCGCATACAAGATGGAAAAATCTCTGAGAGAAGGGAGGTGCTTGTCCATTGAAACTAGGGCAAGCGATCAAAATTGCTTTTAAAAATATAGTAACCAATAAACTTAGAGCCTTTTTAACGATGCTGGGAATTATCATCGGGGTTTCAGCAGTTATTGCACTTGTTTCACTAGGGCAAGGGGCTTCACAATCTGTTTCAGAAGATGTTTCATCATTAGGAACGACAATGGTATCAGTTTCGATACAAGGTAATACAACAAGCGAAGAAGTCGTTGATTATTATGAGGTTATGGGGTTTGAGGATTATTCTGAAGTAGAGGCTGTGTCACCATCCGTTTCAGGAAGCGGAACAGTGAAAAATAGCACAGCAAGTATGGAGAGCGTCACCATTAACGGTGTTACTCCATCTTATGAGAATGTCCAAGAAACTGCAGTCAGCTCGGGACGCTTTATTTTAAATATTGATGAAGAAAACCGCAACAAGGTTGCCCTTTTAGGATCTAACATTGCAACAGAATTATTTGGATTTACAAACCCTGTCGGGAATGAAGTAAAAATAGATGGGACCACCTTTAAAGTAATTGGTGTTCTTGAGGAACAAGGTGAAGAGCTGCAAGGCACGGTTGATGATATGGTCCTTATCCCCTTTGCCACAGCACAACGGTTTTTAGGACAAACCGTGATTAATTCAGTGGATGTGAAAATGATTACTGAAGATACAGTAGAAATGGGAATGGCTAAAATTGAACGTTTTCTCTACAATCAATTTAGCGGTGATGAAACAAGCTACAATGTTAGGAATCAATCAGATATCCAGGAGGCATTAACATCTGTAACAGATACAATGACTCTCCTGTTAGCAGGTATTGCGAGTATTTCACTTATTGTTGGCGGAATCGGAATTATGAATATTATGCTTGTTTCTGTAACCGAAAGAACGAGAGAAATCGGTATTCGAAAAGCAATTGGTGCAAAAAGGAAGGATATTTTAACGCAATTCTTAATTGAAGCAACCGTCCTAAGCGCTCTGGGCGGATTGCTGGGTGTTCTAATAGGCATTGGAAGTGCAGAGGCGCTTTCCCAAGTATTAGATATGGCTGTATCCATTTCTTGGATCGCGGTAGGTGTGGCTGTAAGCTTTTCGATAATAATTGGAGTTGCTTTTGGCATCTTCCCTGCAAACAAAGCGGCAAACTTAAGTCCTTTAGCTGCGTTGCGACATTAAACAAAGATTTTTAGTGGAGTTTGACTGATCATGATGTCAAACTCCTTTTTCCAATCAAGGTAGTTTTAGTATAATCAAAGGAAAAAGGAAATAGATGATGAAAACAATTTTAGTCGTGGAAGATGAAATCGCCATTTCTATGGTGTTAGGTGCATATTTAGAAAAAGAGGGCTATAAAGTACACTATGCCTACAATGGTGTGGAAGCTTTACAAAAAGCTGATGAACTAAAGCCTGCGCTCATTTTATTAGATGTCATGATGCCGGAGCTTAATGGCTGGGGAGTATTAGAGAAAATTCGTGAAAAAAGCTCCTGTCCGGTCATTATGATTACGGCTTTATCCGATATGAATCAAAAGTTACAAGGATTTGACAGCGGTGCAGATGATTACATTACAAAGCCGTTTATTGCAGAAGAGGTGCTTGCAAGAGTGAGTGCGGTTCTTAGAAGATCACCGCAACTTGAGGAAGCAGATAAGGTAAAACTTTATGGGTCATTAAAAATAAATTTTCTTGCTCATCAAGTGTTCTTAAATGGTATCGAAATTCAATTAACTCCTAGAGATCTATCCTTGTTTCTATTTTTGGCAGAGCATCCGAATCAAACCTTTACACGAGAGCAGCTGATTGAAAATGTTTGGGGATATGATTATGAAGGTAGCGATCGGGCAGTTGATCTTGCCATAAAACGAATTCGTAAATTATTAAGCGGATGGGATGAGGCAGATGGAGAGATTAAAACACTTCGCGGATTGGGTTACCAATTCTATGTTAAATAAGAAAAAGTCAAAAATTCCGCTATTATATTATTGGACAAGACGTTATTTAATCACGCTTGTCATTGGTTTACTTATTATCGCAGTCGTTTCAATTTTTTGGATACGGCATAGTTCAATCGAAAACAAGCTGGAATTAACCAAATTACTGGCACAAGAGATCTCGGATCGAGTAGTTGAAGTTGATGAGGAAGGTAACATAATGCTCAGCCATAAACTCCCGTTCCTCGAGGATCGAGAAAAAGTATTAAATAATCGTGAGCCGTTGGAATTTTATCTGAAAACAAATGATGGAGAAGTACGTTCACTTGGCCCGAGAGGCCCTCATGTTGATCCTAATAAGCAAGATGAACTTATTAGATTATTAGAAATACCAGAAGCATTATCAGTGGAAAAAATTTCATCAGACCGGTTTAGGACAGCATATGCTGTTATTTCGCCTATTAAGTATGATGAAGAAACCATTGGTGCCATCATTATTATTCAACCGATTACAGATTTAACGAATATGAATCGTGAAGAATATCAGCTGCTTGCTTTACTCTTAGGAGGATTAGCGATATTAGGCTGGTTTGTCATCTATTCATTGTCCAGAAAATTAGCAAGACCTGTTGAAGAAGTCGCAACAGCGGCTGGAGAACTAATGCGGGGAAACTATGAAATTGAATTAAACGAAGATGTGAAGGAAAAAGAGCTACATCAGCTTGTCACCTCCTTCAAGGAAATGACGAATCGTCTCAAACATCTTGAAGCTCTGAGATCGGAATTGCTCGCTGGCGTGACACATGAATTAAAAACACCGATTACATCGGTAAGTGCCTTGATTCAAGCAGTAAGAGACAATGTTGTTACAGGCGATCAGAGTAAGGAATTTGTCCAAATGGCCTTAAATGAATCAAATAAACTGCAGAAGATGGTGGAGGATTTATTAGATTTTAATAGCTTTAGTGCAGGTTCGATTAAAGTAAATCCAGAAAAAATGGATCTATGCCGTGTTGTAAAAGAGATCATCTATCAGTGGGAAATTGTTCACCAGCAGCAATTAGCGGGCGTAAACCTTACGTTTACAACACATGAACCACAGCTTTTTGCGATTGCAGACCATGTCAGATTACAACAAATCCTCGTGAATTTATTAAATAATAGCCTTCATGCTGTAAAAGGGAGAAAAAAGGGAGAAATTTCTGTTGAGCTATACAAAGATGGCCGTTTTATTTCGCTTGATGTATCGGATAATGGTTACGGTATCTCTGAGCAAGAACAACCGTTTATCTTTGAACGCTTTTATCGAGGAGAAAACAAAAAACATGTAGAACGAGGACTAGGTCTTGGCTTGCCGTTCAGCCAGCTTTTAGCAAAAGCACAGGGCGGCGGTGAGTTGTTCTTAAAGAAAAGCTCTGGGGAAAAAACGGTCTTTTCCCTGCGCATGCTTGCTGAAAGCGAAGAATGATTTTAAAAGAAAGCTATCTCAGAATTGATCTGCCCCGTAAATGTTAGACACCAAACTAACATTTACGGGGTGTTTTAATGGCCAAATTTACAACGGAAGAAAAAATTCAAATTGTATTAAGGTATTTAAAAAGAAATGAAAGTATTAATAAAGTTGCGGAAGAAGTTAATGTTAGTCCTCCTATCTTAAGTGGATGGATACGCCTTTATGAACAATTTGGTTTAGAAGCATTTATTAAATCCTATACAAGTTATTCTGTAGAGTTTAAACTAAATGTACTCAAGTTTATGAAAGACACGGGTATATCCTCTTATGACGCAGCTGCCATTTTCAATATTTCTTCACCAGGCTTGATCCGAAACTGGCGCAAGTTATTTGAGACTGGAGGAATTGATGCCCTACATCCAAAGAAAAAGGGGCGATCATCCATGAAAAAAGAAACAAAAACTAATGTTAAAAAACAATTACCAGTTGAAGGATCGCTTGAGGCTCTACAGGCTGAAAATGAGCGTTTACGTATGGAGAACGCCTACTTAAAAAAGTTGAACGCTTTAGTTCAAGCACAGGAAAAATTACAAACAAAGTCAAAGCGCAAGTAATTTTTGAGCTAAAGAATGAATTTGATATCGTGGAATTAGTTAAAGTCGCTGACATTCCACGTAGTACATACTATTATTGGGAAAAACAATTAAATCGAGAGGATAAATATGCGAGTGTAAAAGAAGTT